>CAMTMP010000006.1 GCA_947073545.1 uncultured bacterium | reverse complement strand
TGAATCAGAACTTCCTTTACAAGCCCCGTCTCCCTGACAATCTCCATCCGCTGTTCCAGCGATATGGTCGGGAAACGATTAAAGCCCACCATCGCCTTGTCGGAGAGCACCCCCACATAGATGTCCCCATATTGTAAAGCCCTTTTCAAGATATTCATATGTCCCTCATGTATCACATCCGTGCAAAAGCATGTATATACCTTTTTACTCATTTCACATTCCCACCTGTACCATTTGTACTACGTTAGTAGTTGTTGTCGACCCCGTCTTAATAGAATTTTTCTGCACCCACACGGACAAGAGCAGTAAGATTTCCTTTGACAGAAAGAAAAAGATAAAAATCGCTACCTCTTAGTCATCCACATCCTTGAACGCAATCGCTGTGCTGCCCGTCTCGCCGTTCTTTTTGTTCTTTTTGAAGAAAGCAAAGATTTTATGCCTGAAAATAGTGAAAGCCGCGCCCAGAGCAATCAGAACGCCCGCCACCGCCTGAATAATATAAGTGACAGCGGACGGGTCGATGTAGGCCTGCGCCGGTATGGTAAAGAAATACCAGAAACAGCCTGCAAAATACGTAAATTTAAATGCCCTAAAAAACATCTTTTTCATTTTCTCCATCTCCTTTTGTTAGACTATACAGCGTTCTATTAAGATACGATGAAATCAAACAGTTTTATCCTGACACCCAAAATTAATAATATAATGAATCATGCACGATATAGAGAGGCGCATTCTCTTCCGTCTCAATCGGATCAACCGCCCCCGATTGACAATATGCACAATTTTCTCTATGTGCTATTTTCTCTCCCGTAGGTAAATATTCCACATCTGTCAAGTGAAAATTTTCCCTTTTATTTGACTCTGGGTCTATTTCATATTCAATCAATCTAAAATTAGCCTGATAACCATCCTCCTGTAAATAGTATTGATAAAATAGTCTTTGACGCTCTTCATTTTCTCCAATGTCAAAAAAAGACTTACCATATCTTTGATCATCATTTAGTCCTGCCAGATATAAAATGCTCGGTTGAAAATCATGATGCGATACCGGCGCCTCAGAAAACGCCAGCTCTCCCGTCGCCCCTCTCGGTTTTACCAGTAAAACCGGATTCGTTAGTGTACCGTTCCCGTACAGCCCATGGTCAGCCATAATAATGATTGCGGAATTATCATAAACCCCTTTCTCTTTCATGCCATCAATATACTCCAGCGCTATCTGAAATGCTCCCCATGCATTCTCCAATTCTGAAGTTTCGCTTTCTTCTACTTCCTCTATATTTTCATTAAGCCTCCAAGGATAATGTGCGCCATTAAAATGGATAAATTTAAATGCTTTTTCCCCTGCTTGTGTTTCAATACCATTCTCCTTTAGTGCATTATAAAAGAACATATTACTTTCAGAATCATAACTAGGGCATTCATTATCTATTGCTTTTAATGTGCTAAACTCTGTGCCATCCATCCAGATATATGGTTTAAGGATATCGGGCATGTATCTGCACATAACCATTTGATATAAATATTTTACAAATAAAGGATAATTTCCTATTTCTTCTTTTCCTTCTATATAGTTACTGATATCTTCCTTTTGCCACATATCAGATGGTGTATAATCCGGCTTTGTATAGATATCCAGCCTATAGCCGTTTTCTTTAAGCGCCTGAAACATTTTTACATCAGAATATGCTCTGTTCAGCTGGTCTGCAAAAGGCACATCATTATGAAAATAACTTCCAACCATCAGCGTGCCAACGGAGTAATGCGTTGTGCTATAGTTACCGGTCGAATTAGTAAATTGTGTAAATCCGCTCAGCTCCTCTCGCAGCTCCGGGTGTGCCGGTAATATCTTGTCAAAATATCGATCATCAAACATATCACAAAGTAAAACCACCACATTTTCATCTTCAGAAAGGTTAAACAAATTTTTGCTGGAAACATACATTTGCACATTATTGTCATCATCCTGCTTATTTATATGCGGCATGCCAACCGTCAGAAACGTAACAACCAGACTAACCATCTGCATCATTGTCATTAATGCCGCTGCATAAGCCATCACTTTTTTCGTCAATTCTATTTTTAGATTGACACAGACAACAGGAATTATTATAAACAAAATGCATAAGGCCAAATTACGTACAAAATTATCTCTATATTGGGACCAATCTATACTGGCGCCATTTAACACGCCTACATCCAAGTTCAGAAAATTCCCTTGTATATACACAGTTAGTGCACAGCCAAATATGAAAGCAATATAGTTATTTAACACTCTCTTTTTTATAAAGATGCCTGGAATGCATAGCAATATTCCCCCTATTAAAAATACCGATAATACGATTGGCATAATATCGGAAAATCCAAACCAAAATTCATCAATATTCATTAAATACATATCCAAAGGAGCATATATACCTATTGTAAATGCTAAAAAAACAATGACTGTCACCAAAACGATATAATCTTTTCTCTCTATTTTTAACCGTTGCATAAACTATTTCCCCCATTTTAATATTCCATACAGCCAAAAATATTAAGTTATCATCTGACCAGCACTATAGAATTATTCCTTACGTACGAACATCCCTGAGTCCTCCATCTCCTTTAAAGATGTTTCATACTTGCTATTATCTATACTCTGCCCCTTTACCCATTCGCAAAATTCCCTTAACCCCTGCTCCAATGAGATTCTCTGTTCAAATCCCAGTAAATCTTTCGCCTTCGATATGTCTGCAATATTATGAGCAATATCACCAATCCGAAAATCCCCTGTGATATTAATCTCACTCTCACTATGATAAGCATTCTTAAGAAATCGTGCTATTTCAATAACGCTTGTACCAACACCGCTTCCGATATTAATAACTTCCCCATTGCTTCTCGGTTCATCAATAGATCTTATAACCGCTGCCGCCGTATCTACAACATTAACAAAATCCCGGCTCTCCAAACCATCTTCAAATATATTGACAGGCTTGTCCTCTAACATCAATGTGGAAAAGATTGAGAGAATCCCTGTATAAGGGTTTTTCAATGACTGGCCAACACCATACACATTCTGGAATCGAAATATGGTATAATCAATCCCCAGCGCTGGACACATTACTTCCAGCATCCTTTCCTGCGCATATTTCGTAAAAGCATACAGCGATGCCGGTTTGATCTGACTATCTTCCGAAGTGTATTCCTTACCAAGCTTTTTGCCACAGACATCGCAATACATATCGAAATCACCGTACAACATCTGCTCTTTTTTTCGTGAAGACGGATATACAACACCACAATGAGGACAGTTATATTTCCCCTCCCCATATACCGATCTGGATGACGATAAAATCAGCTTCCGAACCTTGCTCTTTTCTCCTAAATTCGAAATAGCCTGCAAAATATTTGATGTACCCATTATATTGGTTTCGTTATACTGATTGATCATGTACATTGACTGGCCTGTCCCCGTTTCAGCCGCCAAGTGAATAATGCATTCATTGTCTCCAATTGCATTCTCAACCGCTTCATAATCCCTGATATCAGCCTTAATAAATTTACACAGTCCCTTTATGGATTCATAGAGATAGGATTTTTCCCAATCTGTTCCATGAATCTGTTGTGTCATGACATCCAGAACGGTTATTTCATAACCGCCTATCGCATGTAGCTGTTTCACAATTTCTGTTCCGATGAAACCTGCTCCGCCGGTGATCAATATCTTTTTCATTCTTTTCTCTCCTCTCATCAACGCTCGTAGCGCCTAAACACCTTTACAGTGGCTATGATTACCAAAAAAGTGTACGGTACTAAGGATAATGATGTTGCTACCGCAGCACCTACAGCACCTAATCGCGGTATAAGCAGCAAATTGAGGAAAAGATTAAGCCCGACTACCGTACAATAACATATACTTCTGATTTTTGCTTCTCCCTGAAAATCCAAAAAGGTTCCAAAAAAGGTAGCTATACTATACATTAGATAATAAGGAACCAAATATTTAAGGATTCTACCTGCTTCCTGATATTCATCGCCATACAGCAATGAGATCACAATGGTGCCCAGCAACAAAAACACACTTGATATAAGCGCTGATATAAGCATGTTAAGATTACTGGTTTTCATTAATTTGAACCGTTTCTCCTTTATATTTTCTACCGTCAACACCGAGAACGATGTCATGCAACCAACCGTTAACGCATAATTTACATGGGCTGCCTTCGAACAAAGGTTTTTTGCTATCCCATAATTCGCCACCTGCACTTTCGTAGACAGCATGCCTAACATAAACGTATCCATTTCAACTAGTATCATTCCACCGATACTACTGATCGCTATGGGAATGGCATATTTAAAAATTTTTTTCATAACGGAAGGGTAATCATCTTTCTTTTTCGGAAAAAGTCCCTCCACTGAAATATGGTGCAAACTCACCGTCCCAAATAAGAAAACGATCATTCCACTGCAAGCATATCCGAATGCTGCTGCTTCGATCCGTCTAAGTCCAATTAGAAACAGCAAAGACCATAAAAAATACCCGGCGAACTCCAAAATCGTTGTACCGCAGAGCTTTTTAAAATTACCTAATCCCATAAACAATTCTTTAAAAAATTCGCTGAATGAATTCAGGAATACCAACACTCCCGCCAAAACACATAAACGATACAGGCTTGGATATTTATTGGGATATCCCAGCCAATTGGCGAGCGGAAAAGCCACGGAAATCAAAATCATGCTAATCACAATGCTTATAATCAGCCGTAATAAAAAGGAAGCCCGTATTATTCGTGCCGCTTCCTCGCCGTTTCCCTCCTTGGAGACAAAGACTTTAGCTGATGTATTAATTCCGAACCATCCAACAAAAAACATCATTGTCAGTATTGCATAGAAAAAGACCCATTCTGCATACTCTTCCGGAACCAGAAGCCTAGCGCAGGCAATGTCAAATGCCATATATAATAACATTGCCGCCGCCTTTCCGCCTAACGTATATAATGTACCTATAAAAATATTATCATGGAAAAGACCTTTTAACATATATTATCTCTTTTTGCTATTACCAGAATTCTCAAGTATCAATTTTTTTAAAAATGTATCAATCTTCTCAGCGCTTAAATCCGTTGACAATTCCTGTTCTGCTCGCAGCCGGGCTTTATGTCCCAGTGTTTTCCTCAAAACACTATCGGTCAGCAACATAATAATCTTTTCTGCCATATCCTCGGTATTTTTCAATTCGGCAAACAGCCCGGTGTCTCCCATAATCTCTCTTGAAATTAATCTATCAAAACAAACCACACCCATTTGCATTGCCATATAATTATAAATCTTACCATCACCTTCAGATGTCGATATTTTAGGGGCAATTGCGATGGAAGCCAAAGAAAGATAACGGGGAGTTTCTTCAAATTTTATCTTTCCTATGAAAATGGTATTCTCTGCAATCCCAAATTTCTCAGCTAGTCTTTTATATTTTTCAATATTAGGATAACCAATTATAATGAACTGGGTTTGCGGTATTTGCTGATAGACCTGACGAAAAGCCTCGAACATCAAATCTACACCCTGATACTCTTCCAGTAATCCCATAAACAATACTCTAGGCTGAGATACGTTAATATGATACTTTTCTGCTAATTTCATATCAGGCTCTCGCGGAGTAAACAGTCTTGTATCGACAGCATCCAAAGCATTGATCATTCCTTGTTCCGAAACACCCATATTTTTTAATTGCCGATATAAATTTTCGGATTGCGTAACAACAGGAAACCAGTTGTCTATTCTCTTTTCAAGATAACAGGATAACTTGTGAAATACGCCACCTTCTTTTACAAATTTATGCTGAATGATTTCACCACTTAAAGACCCCTGACAGTCAAACACGTATATAGGTTTCTTATGAAAATAACTGCAAAACTTAGCCACACAAGCGCCCTCATGAAGATACGCATATACAATATCCGGCTGATAAATTTTTATCGCTTTTTTTGCTTTGAAAGCAATAAACGGCAACAGGAAAATTTTCCATACGGATGGTCCGGCCGATAATTTTTTATACCAAGGAAAATTGAAGCATCGAATTGTTTCAACTGATTCAATTTCACGTCCCAGTCCGTATGTAACTAATTTTATTTTATATCCCAATCTTTGTAATGCGCTTATCTGCCCATATATTCTGGTATGGCATCCTCGGTCCGCAAAAAACGGCGTCGGCGCTATCATAATAATTTTCATTATTTATTTTGACCTCCACTATTTAGTTATCTCTCTGCTACAATCGTCATTCTCCCCGCATCCCGTTTATGCATCAACAATTTCAGTTCAATCCACAAATATCGTAAAATTTTGCTTCTATTTGACAAATATTCTTTTCCCAATTTCTTGTACTGCATGCTTCTGTCATAATCAGATGGCACTATCTCATTATATATCCTAATATTCTTAAACCCATTAGCTGTCAGAAACTTTCTCATCCCTGTATCAGTAAAATGCACCCTGTGTCTCGGCATATCAAGGTTATGACAAAATCTCCCGAACTTTTTCGTTTCATAACTATTCAATTTTGGAACCTTAAGAAATAACAATCCCCCATCTTCCAAACCATTTTCATATATGTTCCTGATAACCGTATTAAAATTATTCAAATGCTCTAAAACATGCCGTAAAACAATCAAATCATATTTTTGGTCAAAAACAATATCATCTGCTCTTTTACACTCCAGCTTAATGCCATATTCTACCATCGCGTTTTTGACGCCGTTTTCAGATTGCTCGCTCCCTTTTAAAACTAATAAATCCTTCCACTTTTTCCCGCATGTCGCCAGAAACTGACCTCTTCCTGCCCCATATTCATACACTTTTCTCGGTGTTCTCTGCATATTTTCCGTTATTATTCTCATATCTGACATATACTTTGAAATTTGCAAAGCATTCAGCACACCCTTCTTTGAAACATATGCCTCGAACGTAGCCGGATAAGTATATCCTATTTTACAGTCATCACAAAAATATATTGAAAATTCTCCCTCTCCCCCAACAAAATAATCACGGCCATGCTTTATAATACATCTCATATCCTTCCCACATAATTTACACTTCATATTCTATACCCTCCTATCAAAAGTTAAGAATCACTAATTTCCTTTACTGCTTCCATTTGATTCAACCTCCCTAATACTATACGGTGTATCGATCTGCACTCCATAGTATGTCTTGATCATAATTTCACTCATCAGACCAAATATAAACATCAGCAACCCAATAATCACAAAGAATACTGTCAAAAGCGGAACCATAACGAACCCCGACATTTTCGCACCCATAATGTACAGTATTACTGACCACACACCACATATAGCACCTAAGAACAGGAAAAACATGCCGAAAGTACCCAGGATATGCATAGGTCTACAGGCATATTTATTCCAGAACCAGACAGAAATCATATCTACAAATCCTTTGATTGTTCTCTTCCAGTTATATTTGGTTTTGCCCGCAGTCCTCGGCCTGTGGTTGACAACCACTTCCCCGACTTTAAATCCCTTGATTTTTAATATCGCAGGTATAAATCTATGCTGCTCTCCATACAGATTGATGCCTTTAAAACATTCCTTGCGATAAACCTTTAGAGAGCACCCGCTGTCGTGAATATTGTCTTTGACAAGAATACCTCTTAAGAAATTGGCACCTCTGGAAACAAATTTCTTCATAAAACTGTCCTTGCGGTTCTTTCTCCATCCGGATACCACATCCAAATTGTTTTCAATTAGATACTCTAACATGTGTGGGATATCCGCCGGGTCATTCTGTCTATCCCCGTCCATCGTGACTATGTAATCATGTTGTGCCGCTTTGATCCCCGCATCCATAGCCGCAGTTTGTCCGAAATTTCTGCGCAGAGCGATATATTTTAGCGGTTCCAAAGTTCTACAGATTTCCTCTGTCCTGTCGGATGATCCGTCATTGATAAATATTATTTCATAATCGTAATGATTCTTTTCACAGACTTCCTTAATTTCTCTATGCAGTTCTGCCACATTGCCTTCTTCATTATATACGGGTACTACTACCGAAATACTGTACATTTTTAATCTCCCTTCCATATTTCGCAAATTAATATTTTCCTATGCTTCCATCTGCCCTTTCGCATTTTTTCTTTTCAACCAGACACTATATCCCGCACAGATAATCAAAGTGGTGAAGGATACCATGATTCCTAGTCTAAGTCCTGGTCTCTTATAAACTAATTCCACAATATGATTGCCCGCATTACAATCAAAAGCCATCAATCCAAAATCAACCTTTTCAATATCCGTCTTCACACCATCTACATACAAGCTCCATCCCTTTTCGCAGGGAACACTTATCATTGCTTTTCCATCAACATAAGACTCCAACTGTCCGATTACATGATTATTCTCAAATGACATAATTTCAAAGTTACTTTTCCTTGGATTATTAACAACTGTCAAATGCGAATAAATATTCTGAATCTCCATCATAAAATTGTTTATCTTATATTTTCCCGGCTGATTTATACGGATGATTAAGTAGTCAATTTCACCTTCGTTAATACTGAAAGTATTTTGTTCTCCTGTTTCAGATACAAGAGCTTTTCCAATAGAAATCTCATCCTCTCCTTTTTTATAAAGCAATTCAATATCCGTGTTGCTTTCCCCCGTCATTACAAAATTTACTATATATTCTCCAGCATACGCTTTATCAAAAATGAACTGCAAATCAGCGTTATCTTTAACAATAAATTCATAATCTGTTTCGGACATTGTAACCACATCTGCCCACGTATTTAATCTCGGAAGAATTTCTTCACCTTCCAGCTTTTTTTCTGAATCATCGTGTTGCATAGAGCCCGTCTTACTATCACTTTTTATCACTAATGTGTCTAACAGACTTAATTGTTTTTGATTTACATTCTTTTTGTTATACTCCTCTTCATACATATACTTATCAAATACTGTAATGAGGTCATATGCGTATGGATTATAAAATATATCATAATAACCATATTGTTTATATAAAATATAATTAGCGGATTCTCTTCTTCCATTCGGGTCAATTTTATATTTTACACCTAATAGCTGTTCTAATAATGGATCTTCTACTACGCCATCGTTCCTATTAATTTTATCAGTGTAATCTCTGGTAGTATTACTTAAAAAGTCTAAATAACTCCTCCCCATATATGTGCTCCAATACGACGTTCCATAAAAATTATACTTTAACGCCTCCGTTGTCTTTCCTTTAAAATCAACCCTAAAGAAATCATTTTCACGATACAGTTCATCACAAATGTCGTTCAAACTACTGTCATATTGGTTCGCTAATATTTCACTATAACCAACATATTTTTCAACCGTAGGATATGCCATAAACATGTATTCAGTCATTAAACATGGCAACAAAAAGAATACTATATTTGATACGCTTTTTATACAAATAAACAAAACCGAATAAAGTACCACAAGCAGCATGCAGTACATGGCAATACCACTTACTATATGTTCCTTAAAATAGGTGTTAATAATGGCAATATATGTAAGCACCGACTCCAATATAAAACATATAGCTAAAATAAGTGTATTGTTTCTATTTTCTATCTGAAATATGATATTCTTTACCCCTAAGCAGGCTAATACGACTAGAAACATAACCATCCAAATCGTAAATAACTTATAATATTTATTGGAAATACCTAAATTATATAAATAATTAACGTTCGGACAAAACAAATACAAAATCATAAATACCATCACAAAACACGATACTTTTTTAATTTTTTTACTTGCCCATTTAATACCTATAAATATCAAAAATATATTTACTATACCCACATAAAACAATGGTCCATCCAGCCCATCTGGTTGAAAACTGGATTCATTGCATAGCCCCGCAAGAGATTCACTCAAGAACCCGCAAATTACCGCCAGCACCCTGTCCGCATCCGGTAACCATTGCCCTATTTTCATTCTATTAATCTGATTGGAAAGCCTACCTGCATTAAGTGTAGATACTATAGACGGAATCAAAAATACAGCCGATAATAATAACGTCAAGAAATATACTTTTATTGAATCCATGAAGCATTTCTTTAAATCATATCCGCCAACAATATAATATCTTGTAAATAAATATGCCAGTAAAAACACACTGCTCAAGAATACCCGATGAATATTACCGGCTCCCCAATACATCACAATACTTAAAATCAAAAGTCCGCTTTTTTGTTTCTGAAAAAATAATTCACATGCATAAAGTATCATTGCAAAATACATCATTTCCGTAGAATAACTATACCAAGCTGATCTAATAATCATAATTCCACAAAACGAATACGAAACTGATCCATAAATACAAATGTTCGCATCAAAATCCAGTTTTTCCAAATATTTATAGCAAAAAAACGCACTCAAATATACTTTCAATAATTCGAAATAAATAATCGCACTTTCATTACCTATCATTGCAAGTAATAAATTAAATATATCTGTCAATGACTCTAAATTGAAAACGCCGCCAATACCTATTTGGAAGGACCACTCAGGTAGTTGTCCGCTTCTTAATAGTCTGCCAATTGCTGCAAAATATGAAGTAAATTGATAAAAAGCATCAAATACAACAACATAGTTATGGCTATCAAACATGAATTCATGATATATAATCACAAATAAACTTGTTATAATAAGCATCAATACTACTATATGTTTATCTAAAATCCTATTGCTATTTTTTCGAACCATAAATTACCTTCCCCACATTAACTGTTTCTTCCAACATGAATAGCCATTTTTTAAATCAGTATTATAAATATTGTATTTGCCCTTAGTGTAGTCCAATTTAGCTAAATAGTGCATTTACAGGATATTCCTTATAATAAATTTTCATTTCAATACCTCCTGAAATCCCTGAATACATGCAAGTCCCTATAAAAGCTATGGCCATAATTAAAATAATAAATAATTTTCCCCTATTTACACGTTTCTTCACGCTTTTACCCTAGCAATCTTAGCCATCCCCATTTATAATATAATCTAATGATTTATAAACTATCTTACCATCTGCAGATACCACCCAGATTTGATAGCTGTCTGCATTTTCTTCCATAATTAACTCCGTTGGAATCTTCACACGAAATCCACACTCAAACAAATTCTCATTCTCAAAAAAAGCGCTCAGTGATTGGCTTTCAATACCGTATTCACATTCTATGACATGTGATCCAACCGCAATATATACATTTTTTGCCGCTAATCCCGACTGTAAATCCGCCGCCCAGCCACTCAATTCAAAATAAGGCTGTGCGGTATCTACGCTTAGAATATTTGTATTCTCGGCCCGCACCCCATTGCAAAACTCTACGTCGCACATATTAGCCCCGTTTACTGATTGCATAGAACTAAGTACTTCTTTTCCTGCACGTTCCGGATAAAAATCATGACCAAAAAGCGATGACTGATGACATATAACCACTGCATCATAAATTTCACTCTTTAACGCTACATCAATCAAATCTATTCCGTCAAAGTATCTTGTATCCAATATTGTCACTTTGTGACAGCCTATTGATAGGTATGACACCATTCTCATACACATGGAATCCATAACCATCAATACATTATTTTTAGCCTGATAATCATTTGTTATTTTATAGTAGGGACTTGTCCATTGCAGATAGCTTAATATCCAGTATTTCCCAAATTCCTCATTCAATATAGCATCATTAAACTCCCCCTCTTTCCTGATCCCTTGCAACCTATTGTCCAATGCCATAGATGTTTCAAAATTTGGATAATACACGTCAAACAAATCATCTTGCGAAAAGTACCTCCCACTATCCTTCACCAAATTACCTCGAAAAATATAAGATTCTTTTCGATATTGCGTAACATCAAAAATGTCTTTATCGATCTCGCATGTCGTATTCTCATTGAGATAGTCCGCTACATATTTTCCAACCCACATTTCAGCATCCGTCGTCAAATGTATATCTGTCTTAAAGAAAAACTGATCTTGGGACATTGCCTCCTCCGCATTCAAGCAGTGCTCTCCAACATTTATAGTATCAATACCTGCATCATCCAGCCCCACCATCAATTTTTCTATTACCCCAGCCGTCTTGTTGAACACCTCACTTGGATAGTCTGAGTACCCCGCAAGTTCTCTGGATGGTATCTGCACATAGACCATTGGTATTCCTCGTCGATCTAAGTCCTCCTTTAAAGTAATCATGTCTTCCAAAAACTGTTCTGCATCGGCCTCAGAACAATTCGCCGAAGCATTCGAATGCATAATTCCCGAGTTATCTTTCACATACTCAAAGTTTCCAACAATCCTTTTATTCAGTAAATCCAGCGAAATCCCATACAGATCAGAAAATTTGTCTTTGTCACGAAACTCCGATTTATATAAATTTTCAACTTCCTCTCTTTCAAATTCCCCATCTTTGATCTGATCGTAAAATGTCTTAAAATTCAAAATACATGTCGCTAAAATAATACCCATAAAGCTAAAAGAAAAGAGACAATCTATACTCTTTTTAGAAATTCTCGTCTTCACGATATATGCGCTCCCATATTAAAAATCAAAATAAATAAATGGATTGTAACTGACATTCACACTATATGCCACACACACGAAAAACAAGCTTAATAGGACACCCATTTTCACTACTTTATATAAAACGACATCTTGCGTTTTAGTGCATAATTTTTTTGCTATCGGAGTTGACAGCACAATTCCAACCATTATCAATACGAAATTATCTTTCAAAAGGAACAAGTCAAACGAGTTTATGATCGAAATTTGCCTAAACCCAAACATAGTCTTGATGTAGCTCCAAGCCTCACTCAGCGTCGATGCCCTAAAAAGAACCCAGCCCAAATTAATACACAATAATGTAATAATCCTGTATATCACCTTGCTTGATGTATGTTGAAATTTGTTAGGAAATATTATAAATTTCTCAACTACCAGAATAACAAGCCAGTAAATTCCCCACACAATAAATGTCCAGTTGGCGCCATGCCAAACTCCTGTCAAAATCCAAACTGCCGCCAGATTCGCTAAAAGCCGCGATCTTTTTTCAACATGTGATCCGCCTAAAGGGATATACACATAGTCTCTGAACCAGCTTCCCAGCGAGATATGCCATCTCCTCCAAAATTCTGTTCCGGATTTTGATATGTAAGGATAATCAAAATTCTCCTTACAGCTAAATCCTAAAAGCTCACCCATCCCAATCGCCATGTCACTGTACCCCGAAAAATCGAAGTAGATCTGAAACGTATAGCATATAGATCCCATCCAAGACAAAACTACAGTCAATTCGTTACTCCCTATGCTATTGAATGCTCTATCCGCAATAATTGCAAATGTATTTGATAGAATAAGCTTCTTACTAAGGCCGCAAATCAATCTCTCTATACCATTAGAGACATCTTCAATCTCCGTTTTTCTTCTGACCAGATCCGCCTTAAAATCTACGTATCTGGTTATTGGACCTGACATGATTTGCGGGAAAAAGGAGATATAAAGAGCAAAATTAAAAAGGTTCCTCTCTGCTTTGGTTTTTCCCACATAAATATCTGCGAGATATGAAATTGCCTTAAACGTAAAAAAGGACAGGCCAATCGGCAAAATCAAATCAATCGCACTAATACTCGTGTTACACAGTTTATTTATAGACGCAACCGTAAAATTATAATATTTGAAAACAAAAAGCATGAGTACGTTGCATACAACACCAAAGACAAATATGACTTTCTTAAATCCCTTCCCGCTTTCACTCTTATCAATTGTCAACCCAACTACATAATTAAAAAGAATTGAAAATAGCAAAGGTAAAATAAAATTTCCCTGACCATACCAATAAAAAACCAACGATATTGCAAACAATAAGATATTTCTTATTTCATCCCTTATTAAATACGCACATATCAACACTATTGGCAAAAATAAAAACAAAAAAATCGGAGATGAAAAATCCATCGGGCTTGTCTCCTCATAATTTTATTGCTCAACAATTTAAAAATAATATTTTGTATTTCGCAATAGTAATGCCTACTTTTTGTATTGTTTGTTAATATATCTTTCTATCTTACTTTCCAGATTCGCAGCATACTTATTTTGAACTTCTAATGCCCCCTCTAAATAAGCAATGCGCTCTTTCTGTTCATCACTGATTTCAGACAAATTCTGAATCTGCTCCTGTTTCTTTTCCGCTTCCTCATTTAATCCATCAATATATTCCTGCAAATTGTCTTTTGCTTCCTCCAAATCATTGATATATTGCCGCTGACTTTTCGATCCCGTTTCCAAATTGTTTATATATAATTGCTGCTTTTCCTTGTCTCCTTCTAAATTGCAAATATATTCCTGCTGCTTTTTCATTCCGTCTTCCAGATTATCAATATATTTTTGCTGCTGTGCCATTTTTGCCAGCCATATCTGATCAATATCATAAATACTGTATTTACCTTTAGCGTAATCCGATTTGGCTAAATAATAGGCATTATTTCCCTTAACGAAGTTAATGAAGTTAATGAAATTAAAGTGATTGTCGCATAGTTCATTGTCAAGCTGCAAATGCCCCATTAATTCCTCTTTTGAAATGACATCCGCTAATCGAGGCATATTGGCATATCCTGTCCAGACAATACAATGATAGATTACTAAATCCAGCGGAATCGGGAAGTCAAAAATCCACTCATAATCTATAAAATATATATCCTGTTCTGAAAGATATATATTATTTGCTGTAGCTTCAAAGTTTGTTATTTTCAGAGCTTTTTTATTATTAAAACGACTCAAATCTCCAAATAATCGCTTGCTCTCATCCGACTCACAAAACACACATTGATTATCCTCATTGCCTTTGATCAATTCAACATGCTTTGCTATCACCTGCATCAGTTCTTCTCTATTTCGATCGGAAATACAGTTCATATACAGCTCTGTCAGATTCGTTCCTTCAACATAGTCACACTGCAATATATCTCCGTTTATTCCAGCATTATTCAACCTGATATTCGAAAACGCCTGCTTTAGCAATGACGCTTTTTCATACATATCCCTGATATGAGCTACACCTTCTTCAAAAACTGGCTTCTTAATGACAAACCGCCTGTCCTTATCCTCACAAATGATGGTTCTAATAGAATTCTCCAGATTTCGCTCATCACTGAACTTCATATATATCTTTCTAGCCATCTATCTTCACCGCCTCCACGAGAAAAGAATTAAACAAAATCTTTATTTCCTCTGTTCCTTTCAAACTTTCAAACGCTTTCTCTTCATCAAAGACCACAATACGATCTAGGTCATAATTTGTAACTGCCGGTAATCTATCATTCTTCTGTGGAAGATAGTCATCACTATATATTTGGACAGGAAGCTTATAGTCTGGATATGGATAATAGAAATATAGGTCCTTAAATCCATTATCTGTCAAAAGCTTTTCCAATTCGGACTTCGTAAACGTCCTGACCATATCCCCTTTGTGATAGCCTTCTATGCTGGCAAAACTTCTTCCAATATGATCCTCCACGCATCCTGCAAAGTATTTCATACCAAGTTTATTTTCTATTGCTATATACAGCTTTCCACCAGGCTTAAGGTTCCTGTAAATATCCTTTAGGAAATCCGTATACGGATTCTGACCGGATATATAGTGCTGTGCATATTCAAATACACCGATCAAAGTAATTACATCATATTTCTTTTCGATTGGGATCTTCTTATAATTTCCAACCAAAATCCGAATATTTTTATATAGCCTGTTCCGATATCCATTCGCCAGAGACCGACGTTTGCTAAGTTCCACACAGTCTACATGCTTGGCACGGCTGGCAATAGCCCCTGTAACCGCTCCCATACCGGCTCCTATTTCCAGCACGACATCTTCTGGTCCTATCTCCATAGGTTCAATAATGTTCTCCCGCTGTTTTGACAGTTGATATAAAATAGGCCATCGATCGTCTTCCGCAATCACATTTAAGTGTTCCTTATAATCTGTTGTTTCCTTCAAGGTTCTTAGGATCTTCTCTTCGACCTCATCGCCTTCATTATATATATCTTCTGCATCATAATAAGAATAGTCCAGCTCTACATTACCGATATATTCCTTCATTCATAATCCTTTCACAACATTATTTATCTCTTCGAACAAATTTAGAAAGCTGATATTTTAAAGTTGCTTTTTTCTGCAGTTTTTCAATATACTCCATTGTTTCAAGCGCCTTTAATTCAAGCTCATACTTCTCTCCCTTAACCTCTGATATTTCCTTGAGCAACCCATCCACATATTTCATGGTTTCCAATGCCTTTAACTCAAGTTCTTGCTTTTCTCCTTTTACCCGCGCAATCTCCTGGTGTAAATCATCCACATATTTCATAGTTTCTATCGCTTTTAATTCCAGTTCATATTTTTCACCACTCAAATCATTGCACTTGTCCAATAGTTTAAGCGTATCTCCTGAGGACATTTTGAGCTTCTTTAACTTTTCCAAAAGTATATAGTGGTAACTATATCCCACAAGATCTGAAACCGCATTATTAAAACTTCTCACATAATAATCAAGATTTGTCAGCTCAATACCGGCATAGTAATCTGACATAACAATTGCCGGAAAATACCCCTCCTCTTGGGCAGTATATGGATATATCCTTTCTATGGCATGAAGCAGCGTTCCGTCATTTTTGTTTGGTTCAATTAAAAAGTCTTCATATTCCCAGTCAAAATCATACAATTTTTTAAATGCCTGCGGTCTGAACCAAAACATGGTGCCATATGGTGCTACTGCCATTTTTTCTTTACTAATGGGTACATTAATGCCAAGCTTTTTGGCTAATTCAACGGTTATTTTAAAATTCGGTCCCCACTCATTTCCAATAGCGCCAAAAAAGTCTGCGTGATTAGGCCCTGGAGGACTTATGATTCCGAGACGCGGATTCTCCTCAAACAGTTCAATCACATTTAGTATAAAGGCCGGGCTAAACATCGTATTCTCAAAACATTTATTCGAAAATCCGACACCAATTGTTCCCGGCTTTACCTGTGCCGTCTTCTTATCATGTACAAAACAGATGTAATCATATTCAAAAACGCAATCTTTAACTCCAACCAGCAGACTGCTCACATCCCGACCTCTGTTAGCAATGACACGCACTTCTATATTTCTGTTAACAAGTCTCTCACAAAATACCTTTTCTATGCTTTCTTTTTTCTTTAACGAATCTGTTGTAACATAAATATCAGCTTCACTCGGCATGTAGGATGCATACCTGCACATATCCTCAATCAAATCCTCAAAATATATATGCATAACCAAGGCCACTTTTCGTATCGCAAGTATCTTTTGCGCTTTCTCCAAATCACAATCTTTGCCTGATAATACATATCTGAGGTTAAGACACCTGAGAATATCCGCCTGATTACACGTGCGTAAAATATTATCCCATATCATATTTACATCAAATTTATCAGATTCTTTTAAAAACTTAAGGAAGTCACTTGCCGTATTTCCGACAGTATTAGCCAATATATCAGCTTGATCGGTGAAAAACATACGTCGTTTAAAAATTGGACATTTTCTATTTCTTACCAGTTCAATGGGCATATACATTAATGGATATCTGTTCATAAATGCGATGTCGTCTGTCTGAACATAGGTATTCCATTTATACCCCATATCACTGAATTTCTTTGTAAAAATTGCCTCATGTTTCGATATCGCTTCCAGATAGGAATTAATTTTAGGAAAATTATTCCAATAATTTCTAAATTCCTCTGAAACCAAAAGCTCCTTTCTAATAGCTATAAAATGTGATTGGATGTGTTCTGGTATATATCCATATTCACATCCGCCAAAAGGATCAAAATCAACCTTATAATGTTTAGTGATGCCCCAAAAATCCAAATCCTGCTCGTCCATCTCTTGAAACATATCTTCAAAAGAGTTTACTGGCCCCATAATCGTATGATTGAACATAATCAGCTCATCATACTTTTCCAGCCTATCCCAGCCTATATAGTCTATTCCATACTTATAGGCCCAGCCATCAAACCCCGTGTTATCCCTGATCAATATCTCATCAGTTATTCTCTTTAATTTTTCTTTACTTCCTGAAGTCAGCAGCCCATTGCTCACTACAATCAGTCTGTCCATAAAATTCTTGAGAGAATTCAAAAGATATACGATATATTCATCTATAATCCCATCCTTGTCGTATACAAAGAAAATTCCCATTCTTTTCGCATTCTCACTCAGCTTCATCTCTATTCCTCCGAATCCTATTCAACCGCAACAATTTCTACAGCCTCACGTTCCCCAAAATATGTGACTTCTTCTTTAACCATCTGAAATTCTAATTTTGTTCTCTCTTTATCCGAAATTGAAAAACCCTCCAGCAAAAACGTATAGCTCTCTCCTTTTTGAATTTTCATCCCATCAAGTATCCTTGCGCGGAAACCCCAATCAACATCATCCTGCCATACACACAATGCAATCTTATCTTCGTCCGACCATACCGTTTCCCCACGGTTTTTTACAGTAATATAAATCTGGCAAATCTCTTTTTGTCTGACCGTTGCCGGAGCCGTATGAGAAATGATTTCCGCATCAAGTTCTACACTCTTATACTCCCTTGCGTTTTGTGCTCTGCACTTTTCTTTTTCGAAGCTTATCATTGTCAAAAGAATCAAAAAGGAAACAATCAGCACATTTTTTAGCAATCTGATAATTCTATTATGCATCATTTTCCCTCCATAGGACCAAAACAGCGTTGGTTATCCGCTCGACTAAATACGATGATACCATTGTCATAAGAATCACAAAAATGAAAAGCCATACCACCTCACCTGCGGAAAGTACATGATTCGAAAATTTTTTTATAAAAATAATCATGACCCTATGATGAACTAAAAATATAGGATACGTATATCTGCTAACGAAGCTGCTAACTATCCTGAATACACGGTTTTCAATATTATTAAATAAATATACTAATAAAAAAAATAGTGCCATTCCTACGATATAAATTCTGGTCATTGTATTTATAAATTCCAAATCAAAAACTGTGAATACTGTTAATAAAACCATCGACGCCAAAACCATACAATTATTAACTGTTTTCATGTTTTTACTAAATACCATACCCAAAACAAATACCGGAATCCATACTACAAATATCTTGGTAATATCTACATGCCCAGCACTATATGTATAGTCTACAATAATCCCTGTCAAAAAGCTCACCGCTAATGTCGCGTTGGGAAATTCATCAACAAATTTCTTTAAAGCAGGAAACAATATATACAATATAATAATAATTCCGAGAAACCATTCGCCAACCGTATAAAATGTCGCGCAGAAGTTTTCAGCCAGTCCATCCATTCCAACCAATGTATATATGCTTCTCAACAAAGGAATATTTTTGTCATACCCCCCCCCCGTATAAAATTGTATGCAGAAGAAAATAATAAAGGATATCCAGAACATCGGATAAATCCCTTTGACCCTTTTCATAAAATAGCTTTTCAAGTTAATCTGATCCTGGTACACATGCATTAACGCAGCTCCACTTACAATAAAAAATAAAACGCTGCCAGCAGTTCCGGTATAGATAGAGAACAACGCATCTGGTAAAATCTTGAAACCATATGATATATGATACCTTTCCAACGTCCTTGCAAAATGACATACAAAGACAAATATTATCGCAACGAATTTGATTGCATCGAAATACAATATCCTTTTTTTCTCCAATACACGTCCCCCTCCTCTTAACTCCCCAATTGTGTTAGCCTCGCATTATTTTTTGAATGGTTGCGTTATCCCCATACACTATTTTGGAATCATACGCCCGATCAGGAAATGCCCCATAAATAAGCTTGATTTTAAGTCCTCTCTCCTTGATAAACTGCTCTACCCGATCAGCAAGAGAAATCGGATCTCCGGAACACACATTTATGATTCCCGTATATTTATCCTGCGTGCTCGCAGTTGCAATTTGCTTTGCCAATTCCCTCACTTCTATAAAGTCATACTTACTTTGTCCAAGCGTAAACGGAAACTCTTCTTTACCTTCCTGTGCTGCCTGTAATAATTTCGTGAAAATCGAATGATTTTTTAAATCATCACCTAATATATAATAGGCTCTAAGCCAATATATATTTACATCTTTATCTTTCGCATACAACAGTAGCGACTGCCTTAAAGCATTCTTGGCAATGCCATATTGAGAGAGTGGATTGCAGGGAGTATGCTCATCAATCTTTCCCTCCCAAAACCCAACCTCATGCATCGTCCCCATGACTGCAATTCTTTTGCATCCTCCATCAACCATGCTGCATAAGAATTTATAGTGTGATGATAAATTGCTCATATGTGCTGCAGAATTATGCACAAAGCCATCTCGCCATGCCAGATGAATACAAGCGTCTGGCCTATTTAATTGATCAAAAACATCTTCATCCCCTGAAAATATATCAACATCCAAAAACTGAGCTTTTTCATTTATTCCCTCAGAAACAATATCAACCGCCACTACCTCATGCCCCATGTTTAGCAACTCGTCTACCACATGTCTGCCAATATATCCAGCCGCTCCTGTGACTAATACTTTCATTTCCGTTTTTCCCTTCTCTTTTTTCTTTACTCTTCTATAACCGTTCCTAAACTTTCCGCTTTACTTTTTACCTTCCAGAAATACACCTGCAATTTAAATAAACCATTCCCTGCCTGTCCTTAGAATCTAATACATCAAATTCCGCAAATGGCTCAACACTTCCTACTGTATTTCCCAAACTATCTGTCAGATACAGCATCATGCTAAATTTTCCCTGCAATAAATTCAAATTTTCTATTTCAAACTCTACTTGATTATCCTTTTTGACCGCAAATTCTGTGCCATCATTATCAAATGTCTCACCATAAACTCTTATTCCGTCAAAACGTACTATCTCTAGTTTCACCCTAACACACGCCTC
The DNA here is from genome assembly GCA_947073545.1 of uncultured bacterium. Classification (GTDB taxonomy): domain Bacteria; phylum Bacillota; class Clostridia; order Lachnospirales; family Lachnospiraceae; genus UBA3282. The sequence continues at coordinate 139,527 of CAMTMP010000006.1, read as the reverse complement.
TGTTTCATACCGAAACAAAACTTTTATCTTCATCTTCTCGCCTGCATGCCATATACGTTTGTCGCACCCGTTTACATCAATAAGTTCTGCCGTATACTGATCTATGCAATGATTTTTTACAGGACTTTGTTCCTTTGTATTCTGCTCCTCCTGCGTTTCTTTCCCATGTTTCATCCACGTTATATATTCCTTTATTACATTCTCTGTATCTCCCATCGCTGCAATCTTCGTATTATTGATCCAGATACACCTGTCGCATACCGTCTGTATCTGATCCATAGAATGCGAAACCAGTACAATCGTTGTACCCTCTTTTTTAATTTGTTCAATTTTTTTTAGGCATTTTTCCTGAAATGACGCATCCCCAACTGCCAATATTTCATCCACCAACAATATATCTGCCTTGACATTTATCGCTACCGAAAACGCCAGCCTCATATACATTCCAGAAGAATAAGTCCTTACCGGATTATTAATATATTCTCCCAATTCTGAGAAAGCAATTATGTCATTAACACGCTCATCTATTTCCTTCCGCTTAAGACCAAAAATGGAAGCATTAATATATATATTGTCCCGCCCCGACAAATCAGGGTGAAATCCCGCTCCAAGTTCCAGCAGACTTGCTACTCGGCCATTTACTTCAATGCTGCCACTATCAGGATAAATAATCTTCGTTAACAGCTTTAGCGCCGTGCTCTTACCACAGCCATTTTTACCGATTAGCCCTATGCTTTCTCCCTTATAAATGTTAAAACTTACATCATTTAATATTTCATGTTTTTCAAACTGTCCCCTATTTTTAAACAAAACTTTTTCTTTGAGCATATGCCCTTTATCAAAATACAGCCTGAAGCTTTTCGACACGTTCTTCACCCGTATTGCAATTTTCTCATCATCCAATATATTCATTTAAAATTCCTCAACAAACCTTCTCTGCTTCTTTTCAAAAATGCACCACCCTATAATCATGAAGCACAAACTTGCTAAAAAAGTAACAAACAATACATGAAGATCCGGCACTTTCTTATAAAACAAAATGTCTCTGTATGCCACAATGATTATTGTCATTGGATTTAACGATAATATGTGTCTATATTGTTCCGGTACCGATTCCAAAGAATAAACCACCGGCGAAGCATACATTAAACCAATGGATAAAATTCCGAAAATCTGCTCCATATCTCTGTAATAAACCGAAATAGTACTGCAGATCATAGTCACTCCCAATGCAAAAATATATTGAGTTACCGCAACTAGCGGAAAAAAACATATAGATTTTATATTGATTCCCATACCGGAAATCAGAAGAACAACAAATACTACAACAAATGTTAACAGCATATTAACAAATTGACTCGTTGTAAAAGCAATCGGCAAAACATGTCTTGGAAAATATATTTTCTTAACCAATTCCTGCTGATCAATAACTGCCCGTGCTCCTCCTGTAAAACACACTGAAAAGAAAATCCATGGTACAAGCGCAACAAACAAATGCATATAATAATTTTCAATGTGCATAGGCATAACAACAGAAAAAGCAAACGTATATATTAGTAGCTGCGCCAAAGGATTTAGAAATGTCCAAAAAAAACCTAGGATAGAATTCCGATACCTACCTTTCAAATCTCTTCTAACCAAACTAAATATCATTTCTTTATATTCATATATTTCTTTCATATCAGGTATTACCTTCCCTAATTATCCTCATACCTATACACCTTATGCGGTCCCATGATTCTCCGTTTCGCATTTATCACGCTGACAAACACTTTTTTAGGCAAAATCGCTCTCAAAAAATATTTAATCCGGTAATCCCATCCATGAAAATTAACTTTATATCCTCCATTCATGGAGTTAACGACTTGATTTACATGGGTCACAGAATAATGCATCAATGTCGTATACTCAATTCTGGAATACTCGTCAGTCATAGCCACCGCCGCATAAAACCCGGCATCCTGAGCAACATAGGCATAGCACCTCTCTATCGCATGCGAAATCGTACCGTCGATGGGAAGCGGCTCTTCCGGAAAGTCTTCATAATCCCAATTGTACTCAAATAGTTTTCTAACTGCCTCCGTTCTAAACCAAAAACAGGAACCATGAGGTGCGATCGGCACTTTAAATTTATCAATGGGAACCTCTATCCCCAGCTTTTCCAACAATTCAACCGTGTTATAATAATTCTTTTCCCACGTTCCCAGTAAGCTAAGAATATACGGGCCATGCGTTGGTTTCGGTGGGCATAATACCCCTAATCTGCTATTTTCCTCAAATAGATCAATTACATTTTCTACATATTCTTTACTTCCAAGGACATTTTCATAACAATTATACGCAAAACCTTCCCCTACTGTCCCCGGCTTATCCTGCGTAACTTTCTTATCATGTATAAAGCAAATATATTCATACTGCCCGATCAGCTCCCTGCCCTTAATCAGCAGAGAAGCAACATCCCGCCCTCTGTTTTTAACAAGGCTTACGCTTATTTTATTCGGCAGCACACCACATTTTTTTTCCAGTTCCTCTTTCTTTTCGTTCGTCTGCGTTGTTATATAAATATCCGCATACGCTGGTATATTTTTTACATATTTCATCATCTTGTCAAATTCATCCAGATAATAAATATGTATTAAAAGAGCAATCTTTCGCCTTTGTTGTTCTTCTTTTTGTTGTCCCGAAATTTTAGAAGGAAGCGTATAATCCAAATGCAGATTTTTAGCTACATCAGTATGATCCATGGTCCGGAGAATATTTTGCCAAATCATCCCCGTATCATACAGCTCGTTCTCCTCTAAATATTTATAGAGTTCAAACACTACCTGCCCGGCTGTCGTTTCAAGAAACTGTCCGTAATCATGAAAAAAAGCTCTTCTTTTGAAAATTGGGCAGCGCCTTTTCTCAATCAATTCTCGGATACAGTAAAAACCAAGATTGTCTGACATGTCCTGTAAGTCGTCAACATCTACAGAAACATCCCATTTATAGCCAAGATCAGAAAAATATTTCGTAAAATAAGATTCATGATACCCAACTGAATCTCTATAATTACTAACCTTTCTAAAGTTATCCCAGTAATTCTGAAATTCCTTCGAGCACAGCAGCTTTTTCCTATAAACCATAAAATGGGATTGTATATGTTCCGGCATGTAACCATATGGATTGATACCGAATATATCCTCATCCATCTTGTTATGTTTCGTTATTCCCCAGAAATCCACATCTCTGCCCGCCATTTTTTCAAATGTTTCACGAAAGGGATAAACCGGCCCCATAATTGTATGGTTTAACATAACAAGTTCATCAAATTGCTCAATCCTATCCCAGCCAAAACGGGCTAATCCCGCTTTATATGCCCAAACATCCAACCCCTCATTTGGTCTGACAATAATTTCTGTCGTATATTTTTTAAATATCCTTTCCCCTTCTTCACATAATTTTCCATTACATACTATGACCAGCTCATCTATATTTTTAGTCAAATCGTCCAATAGATACGGTATATAATCATCTACTATCCCATCTTTGTCATAAAAAAAATATATACATCCTCTATTCATCGCACTGCCGCCTCTGTTTCTGTCCCCTGTCAAAAACTTAATCTTGTCAAAACTTATCTAAATCTCACTTATTTTAACGCATATTTATAATAAATAAGGGATTTAGAGTCATTTACACTAAGCATTTAATGCCAAAAAAGAGGCAGGATTGTGAATCATATTTCCGGTTCACAATCCTGCCTCTTTTTTATTCAAATTTTTACATAATTTTATGTCAGTATACGGTGTTTCGCCACCGCCACACCAGTATCGGTATTATGCCTCTCCTATCAGGCTCCAATTATCAGCTCACCCGTAAGCGCCAGATTCCGGATCTTTGCGATTCAGTAATAATAGCTTTTTAAAGAGATATCATGCTATTCGCTCCATGCCTGGTTCGTCAGTCCAGAGGTTCTGCATTGCCTTATTTTGACGCTTACATTTGTTTGAGGCATCCATTACTTTCTCTCTTGTTTAATATCGCTTACCTTTCAGAGTTCTCCACAGCCCTTAACGACAAAATATATCCCTGATCATTCTGTCCTATAATCTTAGCTTTAACAACTTCACCCACTCTATATGGCTGTTTCTGTTGAGAATTAAACTCCGTATTATGAATAATTGCCCTCCCAATATTTTTTATATCCACCAGAAGATAATATCTGGCAACATATGTTATACATGCCTCAACAACCTCTCCGGAAATATAGCTATTTTTATTACCAACCTGTAATCCTTTCAGTTGTTTTCTAAACAGTTCATTGAAATTACTGTATCCAAATTTTTTGATCTTTTCGATCAAACGCGTTTTATCATATCCCTGTCTTGTGAGGTCAATAGCTACTTTAATCGTAGCAATTAATGCCAGAGAAATATTATGTCTTTCTGACGGCTTATACTCATCGAATGTTCTCGTTGATATCCAGTCAAACAACTCCCTCCCATATTCATTTAAAATACGATTCTCCGCACTAACTTTAACCTTTTCCGGCGTATTTTCCATAACATTATGGCTACAATAATGTACAGTCATAGCAAACAGCTCTATATATTTTTTATCTGTCTTCCTATGATACTTTTTGGAAAAAAATCTTTCTAATATATCACAGGCTTTTGCTTTCGCAGTCTCATCAGCCCTCCACAAATATTGAACATACATTTTTACTATGTCAACATCATCATGGAACTCCAGTTTATCCATGTATTCCTCAAATATAGCTATTGTCTGCTCGTTATCTATTAAATTAATATTTATATAACTGGTTAGATTTAAGATAGCCCTTTTTTTGATTTCCTTAGGACATTCTTTCTCATTTAGTATATGTTTATATTTTTGAAGCGTATCTTTAACGTTACCCTTGCTCCTGCTTGCATTTGCTTCTTCAAGCAGTGCTTCATACACAGTACCTTTTATTCGTGCTCCACCAATCGTATTTATTTTTGTTTTGATCTTATCTTTAAAAACAGTTTCCGAATTTTGATAGCAGCTTTCCATCCTTTCAAATATATCCTGTGAATAAATCCGGTAATTTTCCTCATCGTATCTTTCAATGATCTTCTGTTCTACCAGCTCCAAAAGACCGTTGTTTAGCTCTTCTTTATCCTTTTCACTCAAAATATACAGAAGGACACTCTCCTTGAAAATCAAATCCTTTTCTCCTGCAATCTGAGAGATAACCACAAACTCCATCTGGGCTGTTTTTCCTAGGTAATCATACAGTTTACCATACAGGAACTCTTTGGCATTATCGCTGCTTTTCAAATCCTCAACAATCCTATTGCTCATTCCTTTCTGAACAAATAAATTGGCAAAATGGTAAAGAAACAATACACGGCCGGATGTCGCTTCCTGTATGACAGCCAGTTTTTCCCGATCACTCAACACTCGGCTGATTTCCTTAAAATATTTTGGATATTCATTGCGGAATATTTCTTCCAAGAATTTCTTAGTATCATCTTCCCTCAGCTCATCAAGCTTGATTTCCACTCATGTTGAAAACCGCTTATTTCTGGTCGTAATCAATATTCTAAAATAATCAAAATTTAACTTATTGATAAATTGCTGTATTTTTTCCTTTTCTTTATCCTCAAAAGTCTCATAATCATCAATAACCAAAAGAACTCTGTTCGTAATCGACAGTACCCTCTCTTCCTTAGCAGCAATTCCACCATGACCATCCTCATCGTATACAACCGCAATTATATAATCTAGGATTTCCTCATAACTTCTTATATTGGTAATATTTACCAGTCTTCCCGTTCTTGTATCATATTTTCTATCCTTGGCACTTGCAAATATAATGTACGCAAAATCACTTTGAAGTCCCTCAAACTGCTCCATACATACACTCTGGACACATGCCGTTTTCCCTACTCCACCATTTCCCCATATAGTAGCCTGTATGTTTGATCTGTTATTCTTCAAAAAATCCTTTATGTCCTTTTGTAAGGGAACACTTATGTACTTCCCATAATTTCTGTCAAAATAATTCATAATTGTTCCGTTTGAGCTGATCCGCCTTCTCTCTGATTCATATGACAGGTTTACCAGCTCGGGAACCAGAACATTCTTTATTCCGCTTTTAAATAACTGATTAAGTTTAACATTTCCCGACAGTTTATCTTCTAATGACTGAAATACATAAACATTCTCACCTTTATCGTAGATAAAAACAAACGGTGATATACAATAATAGCCCATATTGTTGTCAAGCAAAAATATGGTATCCGGCAAAATATCAACACCCAAAATTTCCGCAGGGCATGTCCATTTAAGGGGTATCCCCCCATCCTTGGATGAGTACCTTATTCCCTGATATTTCCCGTCTCTATTATCATGCACACTCACTATGTCGAATTCTTTTTGAAAAAAGGGTAGCGCAATCAGCTCCTGATACAACACCTCAAGCGCCTCTTCAAGTTCCGATTCCTGATCGCCATGTGTATATCCATGCCCCAATAGCTGATTTCTCAATTTAGGATATTTATTAAAAACAGCATACTGCTTCTTAGTCGCAAAACATTGATTTACATCCAGCTTTCTAATCGCATCCACGACTTCGCCTATAGACATTTTATTCAGGTTTTCGACAATCTTCTTCCTGTTCTCAACGCTGATCGTTTTAATCGTCTGGTTCCAAAGGTATCCCAGACTCAGAAAATTCATGTACTCAATTCGTTCTTTTAATAGCGTCTGCCTGTCGACCGAATTTACTTCGCTGACTTCTATGTAGGAATTTAATTTTTTAATAATATAATCCATCTCGTTTGTCCCTTTCTCTTGTCTGTAAGCTGCTTACTTAATTAATATCTCCGCAAAATCCAAATTTTTCTTTATCAACCTCTCAAACAAACGATATCCCAGATCGGTAATCAGATTACCCTCTTCCGCCATCCATGTTTCCAAATCATCCTCTGTAAACCTTTCTCTATAGCGACAGTAATATTCAAGAAACGTATATACAGTCTGAATAAGATTTATGTCCCTCGCTACCTTTGCATTGATATTTATGCCATTATAGTATCCTGTCCAAACATTATAATAGTATGTCAAATTAGCTATATCTGGATAAGTACCCTTTAGAAACAATTTTTTCATAACATAATTTTGGCTTTCCAATTCGTTGGTTGGCTCATTTAAAGGTATAACCTTATCCCCCAATTCCGCTTCCGCCATATCGTGAATTAGAATCATATCTAAAATTTCTTTTTTTATATATCCCTCTAAATTACATTCCTCTGGCAAAAACAAAACCGCCATCAGCCAGGCACTAAAGCTATGTTCAGACACACTTTCCGGATCATAGACCTCATGCTCTATCCATTGTCTACGTTTAACATCTTTTAAACCTCTATACTTATTATAGACAAGTGGCGCAACATCAAATTTTTCTTGATCCAGATAACATTCCACATCTTCCTTTATACTGTCAAAATACATAATTATTTTAGATGATGCTACATTCTGTGGCTTTGTTTTGTATGTATTTAAATATTCCAGTGCCTTGTGGACATATGGTATGATGTCAAACTTTAATTCTTTGCTTTTGTTTTGAATACGCGCCTGCAAAATTGTAAGCATTGTCACCAGATTATTTTCAACAAACTTTCCATTTCGCAGATACAAAGATGCTTCTATGCGCTCATTCAGTTTAATTAGTGCTCTCTCTCCAATTGTAAGATCCGTATCGAGATAGTATGTATTGTGTGCGGCAAGCTGAAAAGAATCTCCAAAATATTCAATAGCCGTTCCTCTATTGAGAGCATTTGCAATGTCATTAGTAACAACAATACATAAATACTCATCCATCATATTTGCCTGACCGCGTGACAGCAGCCCTGTACACACAGACCTGAACAAAAAATGATTGTCCAGATTCTCCTGTACATTTTTATTATTTGTTTTCACCAACAGCTTTAATTTACTAAATTCACTGGTCAAAAAAGTTAGTACCATATTGGATAAGTTTTTATATGTAATTCTTCCCATCCAATATGCCGCATTGCTTTTCTGGTGGACATTAAAGGCTCCATAGTGTTCGCTTACAAATTCGACAACCGTTACCTGCAGCGTATAATCATTCTGTAGAAAAGAGCTGACGAACTGGTTTGACATAGATGTCAGCATAACCTGAAAAAACATAAAATCCTTCTGACTTTTATATGCCCTTAATTGGCTTACAAAATAAAATGCAATTAGAAATTCCATAAAGGAATGATGCTTATGTGCCAAGGCCCACATCGCACCGGCTTTTTCCATATCACTGAATCTATATGTTTCATCAAAAGTATACCTGAAAATTTGCTCAGAAACCTCAAACAGTTTTTCCTCATCACCGGCAAATTCTGCCAATGCCATTTTTTCATATATTTCACTTAGAGTTACATTTTCAAAATGTAAATTATGAAACATCTCCTTTGTCAATAAACGGACAAGGAAAATATCCAATTCAGAATATCCCAGTTCCTTTACAACATCATAAATTTCTCCCGCACTTATTTCATACTGATACATCTTCAAGACGCAGTCTATGAACTCCATAACCTCTATTTTATTGTTTGTAGAAATTGCTTTTACAAAAATAGAACAATACCCGTCATCCCCGGACGCTACTGTTATCACTTTCTTAATACGGGCTTTGGATTTAACCAGTCCAGCATCAATGGAAATAATTCGGCTTACTTTGCCCAGCGGTTTAATCAGTTCGCTTAATATATTTTCGACTATGACATTCGATATCTGATGTTCCCGCACGGCATCAATAAATAAAACAGGTTTTATGCTTTTGTCTCCCTGTACATAGTCAAGATATTCCCCAATATCCTGCTCCATAATATCTCTGATCTGTTTCTGCACATCCCCTTTCTGATATATCAGTTGTTCATAATAATTCACAGAAATATACAGCGGAAAATAATTACTGCTCCCCTCCTGAAATTCGCCCAGCATCTTGTAAAACGCCAGTTGGAGAAGCATATTCTTCCCCGTGCCCGGCAAGCCGCGAACCTGAATAATCCGTTTCCCGGAAGTCAACTGTTCAATAATATATGTGCTCTTATCATATACATCCTTTACTTCTTTTCCGTGTTTAAATATGCTGACAGAATGTCTGAACATCTTGTTTGCCAAACTGTTGAATTGAACATACTGTTCTTCTGAGGCAATGCGCTCGTATATGTTATAGGAAAACTTATAGGATAGCGCTTTAACCAGTAAGCTTATTTCTTCCCGCTCCACCTCTGCCTTTCTTGCATATTCCGGCTGCGGCGTAAAAGTTGCCTTTTCCTTCCTTACAAGTTCATGATGTGGCCCTGCATTTTCCCCTTTTGTTTTTGATTGCTCAGACTTATTACCCGTATTTGATGCAGGAGACATGAAAAAGGATTCAAACCTCATCGCCTCCGGATCATACTCCGTATTAAACCAATCCAGAATAACGCCCAATGTACTTAAGCATATACTTACATCTCGCGCCGAAATAACACTCCCTGTTTGAAAGTGTCCTCCATAGTTGCCATATTTCTGAATTGTTTCAATGTTAATAATAATATTTTTAGGAAATAAATCCTCTCTATTACGCAAAAACTGTTTCAAGTACGTTTCAAGCGTAGCATTTCTAATTGAATTATCGTCTTTAATCAGCCGATTTGTCAAAACAAGATATCTGCATATTCCTTCTACTATTTTTCTCGCCTTTATTACCGCATAATCCGGGTCACACTCTACAATAACTGCATCGAAGCTCATCCTTTTCTCCGTGATCCCCATAATTCTTTCCATCTTATCAAGGCTGTTATTTAATTTACTATAGTCTTGTGTCATCATTCTGCTCACTCCTTTTTTGATTTTTACTTTTTCCGCTATGCCCGTATTCGATGAAGCTGCGTACCAGAACCACTACAACCACAATAGCTACACAGGAAATAAAGCCGTAGGCAAGCAAATATTGCCAAGGCAGGCAACCCCATTCACTAATTTGAGAAAATAAATCGATCATATCCGCTCCATCGACAAACGCCGAAAAAATCGTTAGCAGTGACAATATCCCCAATCCAAGATCCATCCTCCAGCTTCTGGCAACAGCTAACTTTTCATCCTTTTCTCTCTGCTCCTCATTTTTTAAGGCATACATACGGTCTGAAATGTCTTTCAAATCATCTTCCAATTCATTAATTGACAAAATCTTTCTCATGCCGTTATAGATTCTGTGATATGTCAGTTCATCGGAAACAATGCGAAATGAATATTCCATCTGATAGGTAACCAATTTATTTTGAAGATGTCTCCACTCTTCGGAAACTGCTTTTTTGCAGCCCATCATTTCATTTGCAAGCGACAGCAGTGTATATCTCTGGTTTAGCAGAACCAGATACATAAAATAATAATCATTCTTCAATTTTCCGTTGATATCATTAGCGGTAAATTCATTGATATCATAGTAAATACAAGACAGACCGTCCTGGCAGCCACCCCAGTGAATATATGTAAAAGGATGAAAGCGAAAAAAACTTTCTTCCGGGTACACCTGACTGCATCCATAATCCATAGTATAGGAATGGCAGAAGTGAAACAGCTTATCTTCAATTCTATCGCCGCCCGTATCACAAAATATACTGAAAACATTACTTTCCATTCGTACCGGATGATTGGTATTGAAAAAAAGTTCCACATCATCAAGGCCATTTGTAATTAAGTTTTTACTTAGCCTGTATAAGAAGGTATTTTTATCCCCTCTATCCGGCACATCGGCATCTTTGATATTTATGTCTGATGTTCCTACTTTCTTAAACATATAATTAAATTCCAAAATTTCCTGATAATCCATGTCGATGGAGTACCATACATCATAAACCAAAAAGCCTATATTTGTTCCAAAGCAATGAATTTTAATATTGCGTATATCAATTGTATATTCCTTTGTTTTGCCCTTATGACGTATAACACAGGTAAGCAGTTTCCCTTTTCCATCTGTATAAGGCAGCCCATATGCCCTCTTTTCTGCCAGCTGATATGCATATTGGCGCTCCGTCTGATATCCCAATCCATCATTAATAAATTTCATCAGATGTACCGGCACAGTATCCGTAATTTTTTGCCAGACCGGAATACTTGATATTTTCCGTTTTTCATTGGAATGCGTCTTATCCTCAATTTGTTTTTTCCAATTCTCTATAGATCTAATTCTAAAAGGCACATAAAAATAGCTATGATTTTTCGATAACATGGTCTGCCCTTTCTGATATAAATTCCCTAAGTTTACAATTTCCTTCTATTATATTGTTTTTTTAACCCAATTTCGCTTACATTCTGTTGGTAAAATCAATTTTGCATGTTGAATTTTGTTGTAAATTGTTGTAAATCCCATCCATTTCAACTATAATTTTAGTAAATACAGTTTTAGGGGAGACTGGAATGAACGACACACTATCGGTTCTGCTAATCGAGGATGACATCGACGAATGCTATGATATCCAGAATTGTTTTGCTAACGCTGAAAATATAGAGCTGGTCGGTATCACCAATAATGCATGTCAGGCGCTGGAAATGGTACAGTCCCTTCTCCCCAATATCATTCTGCTGGATCTCGAACTCCATTCGGGCGGCGGCAACGGATTGCTTTTTCTGCAAAAACTCCGCAAACTCAGTCTGCCTTTCACACCATATATCCTGATAACTACGAACAATGTGAGCCCGATTACTCTGGCCTCCGCGCGGCAGCTAGGGGCTGATTTCATCCTTACAAAGTACGAAGCCGGATATTCCGCGCAATATGTTCTGGAATTTGTGGAACTGATGAAAACCGCTATTCTATCACACGAATCCGCCACAAACAGAATGAATGCAACCATAACCCAAACATTGCCGAAGCTGAACCTCACGCAGCGAATTCAGCGCGAACTCAATCTGATCGGTATCAGCCCAAAGGCTGTCGGCTTTCAGTATTTGATCGAGGCAATTCGATTAACTGCCGAAAAGCCGGAAACAAATTTATCACATACGCTTGCCATTACATTCGGAAAGAGCAGCGCTAGTATCGAACGCGCCATGCAAAATGCTATCAATCGCGCATGGCAGACAAATAATCCCGAAGAGCTTCTCAAATATTATACTGCAAGAATTCGTTCTGACCGTGGGGTACCGACTATGATGGAATTTATATATTACTATGCGACAAAATTAAGCGCATGAAAAACGCCATGTACAAAATGCACATGGCGCTGATATTACTTTCCAATAATATCATACAATTTTAAAATATACCATTCCAGCATGTTACATCCTCCTTTTTTTCAGGAGTATACGCCGCTGAATGGCACAATTCGATTATGTTTTGTAGTTTATATTTGTTATAATTTATTAGCTGTAGCGGAGAAAAAATGGATACATTTATCAAATATATATTTATTTATCAATATTGCACTTATACTTATTTTCATCTCATCAGGCAAAAAAATATTTATAAAACACGCAAAATACTCTTTCTCATTTCTACCATTTTGCTTGGTTTTTTACATATATGCTCCGAAAAAACATGCCTGCCTTTTCGGATATTATCCCTGTTACACTATTATGGGTCATCCTCAGCTTATTGACCGCTTCTCCTATAATATCCTATATTGTCACTATTCTTTCATTTGGCATCAGCTATGGTATTTTTGCTGTTTCAAGTAGTATCCTGCTACTTATTTTTACGCCCATTTATTATCAAGCAAATTATTTCCCCAATAATTTTTTCATGATTTTAGCTGGTACACTGGGCATCCCGTTACTTTTCCGCCTTTTAGCAATAAGAAGATTTAATAATGGTATGACTTTTCTCTATACTTCCCAGTTCGCCAACTACGGAATATTTACATGCCTGTTCTATATGCTAATTTTGTCCTATATGCATTCAGACAATACTCCTTCCGTAAAACTGGCAGCAATTCTGCATCTCCTACTGGCCATATGCATTATTATCCTCATATACTGGTGGCAATCCCAATTAACCAAAGCATATAGGCGAAAGCTACAAGCTCTGGAGTTGGAATCACTCCGCAATGAATTGCAGGAAAAGGTGTTATTACTGGACAAACTTCAACGGGAAAACAATGAGTTAAGCAGACTGATACATAAAGACAATAAGCTAATTCCGGCAATGGAAAATGCCGTTTATGAATATCTCCGTTCCAATCCTTCCGGACAAGCCGAGACCATGTCGCAAGGAACTTTACTATTGGAGGAACTGCAGCATCTGTCAGAAAACCGCCACAATATCCTCTATTCCCTTTCGTTTGAAGAGAACGAAAATTTTGCCACCGGTATCGTTCCTCTGGACGCTCTTTTAAACTATATGAATAAAAGGATCGCTACTTTGCGCGGAAATTTTACTGCCAGTATATCACCGTCAGCGCTGTCGCAACTTTCTGAAATCGTTTCTGTCGATGATATCGTGCATCTGCTTGCTGATTTGATTGAAAATGCGATTATTTGTCTTTCAGACTGCCTTTCCCGAGATATAAAGCTGCAGATATATCGGCATGGGAAATATCCTTTCATCGAGCTGTCCGACTCTGGTATACCATTTGAGATCTCTGTTCTTACAGACTTGGGAATACGAGCAGCTACAACACATGCAGAAACTGGCGGCACAGGTATCGGATTAATGGATGTTTGGGAATTGAAAAACAAATACAAAGCTTCCCTGCACATAACAGAATATGAAACCGCCTGCCCTTTCCAAAAGAAAATAACTCTTTTGTTTGACCGCAAAAATCAATATCTGATTTATACCTGGCGTGAAGAAGCAATAAAACCTTTTGTTCAGCGAATTGATATGCATGTGCTGGCAAATAACGGGAATCTTGATTAACGCAAATTACCTCTTTCCCGTTACCCATTTCCACCCAAACCACCCCAAATGCAATACATACCCCCACCACAGATTCAAATACGCCCGCCAATACCGTCTCTCCCTAAAGAACGCCATTCGCTCTCTCTGGGCGCGAAGGTTCTCACTTCTAAACCCCATCATAACGCGCCGGTCTGTGATGCTTCCCGGTCTTTCCCGGTATAAATAAAGGGGGGTCGCGGTTATTGCGACACGCCCGGCATTTGCAGTAAACAGATGACTGGTGAGTACATCCTCATGTCTCCGGCCGGCCGGAAAACGCACTGAAGGCACCTCTCTTATTCCCCCAAAAATCTGTCTCCGGTATAACTTATTCCACGCGACAGTCTCCCATTTTTTATATTTCCCATGCCACTGGCGCAGCATTTGTTCCGAAGTCATACATAGTTCTTCACGCTCTGCCCGCCTGCACCGCGCCATCAGCCTATTATCTGCACTGTCATATTCGCCGCTTCCGGCCTCCATACTTGAAAGTTTATTCTTGACACGCCCCAAGTTCTCAGTCGGGCATTTGATAAAAGCACAGGCCGCAATATCCGCCTGATATTTCCCCAAAAGTTCATATAAAGTCTCTATAAAGGCAGGCATCACCACATCGTCAGAATCTACAAACGCCAAATACTCACCTTTTGCAATCTCAATCCCGGTATTTCTGGCCGCCGAAAGTCCCTGATTTCCCTGATGCACTACCCGCACTCTGCTATTCTTGGCCGCATATTCATCACATATCTCCCCGGACCCATCCGTACTGCCATCGTCCACCAGCAGAATCTCCAGATTCGTATAAGTCTGGGCAAGCAGCGACTCCACACATTCACTGATATACTCTTTCACCTGATACACTGGTACAATAATGGAAACCAGTGGCGTCTCCTGAGTTATCGTTGTTTCCTGCCGTTCTTCTATCTCTTTCATGTTTTGATCCTGACTTTCCCTTACTATAATAAATAAGACGCAGAGCCGTGTTTGGTTATACGAAAGACTCTGCGCCCTTAATCTGCTGCTATTCTTTTATTTCGTCAATGTCCGTCAGGTTCACGCCCAGAGAATTTAATATTGCTTTTAAAGATTTATAATCTTTCTTTAATCCTTCATATGTTTTCGTCGCATTTTCTTCTCTGGCGTTTTTCATATGTGCCTGTACCTTCTGGAACTGTTCAACTACGTCCTTAACAATTTCACCGTTGGAGGGCATCTAATCACCTGCTTTCTATCGTGTCTAATATTGATTCCTACAATATGAGTATAGCAATATCCCCAAAAGGTGTAAAGGGGTAACAGTGAAGCCGAAAGCTGAACTGTTACGTAAATGGCGCATGTAAGTGCTTCTTTCCACCGCTCCCATTGCATGCATAAATTGCACGGATTGCAATTTCATGGTATGATAAATCTGCTCCAAAACATATTAATTTCACGATCCGGGAGGTCATTATCCGCTCATGGGCGTAAAATCCAAATTAAGCATTATCATTCCCGTCTACAACGGAGAAAAGTACATAGAGAATACTGTCCAAAGCCTCTTAAGCTCTACCTATCAAAATCTGGAGCTTCTCCTGATCGACGACGGTTCCACTGACAGTTCCCTCGTGCTTTGCAGACAGTTGGCCAAATCCGACACCCGCATAAAAGTATACCACAAGGAAAATGAGGGGATCGGCGAGGCAAGAAACTTCGGCCTTGCTCACGCCACAGGCGACTATATCGGTTTCTGTGACCAGGATGACCGAGTTTCCGAAGAAATGTATCAGAAAATGCTGACCCGAATCGATGCAGACGGAACTCAGGCGGCTCTCTGCGGCTCTTACAGGCAGAAAAAGAACGGCGGAATCGTTGTTTTCGAGCATTATACGGATCATATATATGAAGGGCAGTCTGTCACGGAAAAGTTGCTGCTTCCCATGCTTTTTAAGGGCTTCGCTGTGCACGCCCACGATGAGATCAGCATCTATATGAGCATATGGAAATGCGTTATCTCCAAAAAACTTATCGACGAAAACGCTATGAAGTTCCGGACATTTGTTACACACGAAGACGACTTTATTATGCTGCTGCAGCTCTTTTTGTGCGCCGAAAGGATCTCTACTTTGGCTGATATTCTTTATTACTGGAATACCAATCCACAGTCGGAGACGCACAGCAGTTCGGAAAAATACCGCCCTGATCTGGAGAAAAGGCAGCGTAAGCTGATGTCCTATGTGCGCGGGCAGCTTGTGAGTCACAAAATTTCAGCGAATATTATAGAAGAATACACTTATGTACAGCAATGCCGGAATGCGCTGCTGCAGCTGGATAATCTTGCGGCATTATCCGCTCAAAAGCAATCGCGCGGTTCCGGTTCATTCCGTGTAAACATAAGAAATCTCCTCAAATGTGACAGTATTTCTTATATACAATCTGCGCCAACCATCGTTCCCTCCCAGAAGGGATTTGTGCGGAACACGGTAATTATACCTCTGCTGCGCAAAAAGCACGTCATTATGGCTTATTCTATGAACCAACTTATCAATGCCATCCGTTCGTTTGTAGAAAAGTACCGGATTACGGAGAAACTGGAACGGCGGATGAAGGGGCGGATGCGGTAATCATCCGCCTTTTTCATCCGGCATAAACCCCTCGATTACCTCCCCCATCCTTTCCCACGAGAAACGATACGCTTCCTTCTCAATGTTTTCCCTCATTCTCTGCGCCTGATTTTCCCTGAAAAACCGGGTCACTGCCGCGGCAATCGCCTCCGGCCTCTCCGGCTCCACGATATAGCCGGTACTGCCGTCCTCCACCACATCCGGCAGACCGCCCACATTCGTCACGACCACAGGCCTCCCAAATCCATACGCGATCTGTACGATCCCGCTCTGGGTAGCGGAAGTATAAGGGAGCGCCACCAGATCCGCGGCCGCAAAATACTTTTCCACCTCACGGTCCGGCGTATAGGAGTCCTGCACCTGCACATGATTCTCTATGCCCAGATCACGTATCAATTTCAAATACGCTTCCCTGTCTGCGCCAAACTCACCGACAATCCACAGCTTCACCTTATTATCCTCACGGCAGATCTCCGGCATAGCCTTTAGCAGATATTTCAGTCCTTTATACTCCCTCACATATCCAAAGAAGAGCAGAATCCGTTCCTCCGGCCCGATATGGAGCTTCTCCCGCGCCTGCTCACGGCTCATACCTTCAAAGCAAAACGCGTTATAAGTCGGATGCGGCGTCACCACGTAATCGGGATGCGGCTTTATTTTTTCCAGCTCCTTCGCTTCCTCTCTTGCATGCACTATAAAATGACTGCCGTTATTTAATGTCAGTTTTGTCAACGGCCTGTCCATGGGAAACCGCTCGTGGGGAAACACATTGTGGCAGACAAAGGTAACATTCTGTTTTCCCATAAACCGTGTCAGGAGAAAATAACAGGGGGCAAAATAGGGATGCCACCACTGGATCGCCACCATGTCGGGCCGTCTGCGTCTGATATAGCGCGCCGTTTTGATGATATTAAAAGGATTCGCCGTGTGAAGCAGGTATTTCGCCTGTTCGATCTTAAAACTGTCATTGCTGTAATCCCGCTGTTCCTTATGAAAAAGGAATTTCGGGTACTGCATCTTGTACGAGATCATTTCCACTTCATGTCGTTTTGCCAGCTCCCGGCACATGAGACCCGTGTAGTGGGATATACCGCCTTTGTACGGATACACGGGGCCGATCAGAATAATATTTTTTTTCATTTTTCTGTCATTTCCTGTTTTTGAATTTATATTCAGAATAGCACACTGCTTATGGCTTGTAAATAATGGCAGGCTCATGTGTTACAATATGGAAAATTGTGCGCCGGACAACTTTTTATAAATGAGTCCACGCACAAAACATACAAAGGAGAAAAGAGCAATGGGTAAAGATCAAAGAGGAAAAGAATTAGGAATCGGCATCAGCCAGCGGAAAGACGGTCTGTATTCAGCCAGATATACAGACAGCTCCGGCAAGCGCAGACAGCGCTATTTTCAGAAATTACAGGAATGCCGCCAATGGCTTGCCGACGCACAGTTTGACGGCGGGCACGAAAGTATTCTACCGGGTGAGGCCCCAACTGTAAGCGCGTGGTATTATTACTGGATCGAGAATATCAAAGGCAATAATATCCGCTATAACACAAGAAGAAATTACAGCGAGCGCTACGAAAAAAACATAAAGCCGTCAATTGGGGACATGCTGCTAAAGCAGATCCGACCTTTGCACTGTCAAAGCGTACTGAATCAAATGGCAAGCAGTTATTCAAATTCCGTCATAGAGCAAACCCGTCTTGTCATGCGGATGATGTTTGACAGCGCGGTTGAAAACGAACTGCTTACAAAAAATCCGGTGACAAAAAGTGTTAAATGCACAAGCGGCAGAAAAGCCAAAGAAATGCGCGCGTTGACAATCGAAGAGCAAAAATTATTTCTTGAAACCATCAAAGGAACCGGCAATTATAACCAGTATGCCCTGCTTTTGCAGACAGGACTCCGAACCGGTGAAATGATCGGCCTGCGCTGGGCGGATGTAGATTTTAAAAAAAGAGTGCTCCATATTCGCAGGACAATGGAATTTCGTCAATCTACAGGCGAATGGATTACCGGAGAGCCCAAGACCAAAAACAGTATCAGAGATATCCCCTTAACACAAGAGGCCGTAAATATTTTAAAAAGGCAAAAAGAAAAGCTAATTTCTCTCAATGTTGATTCGTCCAGATTCCCGGACAGTGTATTTTTGCGCAAAGACGGTACGCCCGAAAAAAATACCACCTACGATTCCACCCTGTTCTACTACTGCGATAAAGCTGGAATCCGGCGGTTTTCGATGCATGTTTTAAGGCACACATTTGCTACGCGCTGTATCGAGAGCGGCATGCGCCCGAAGACCCTGCAAATGATTCTGGGACACTCAACCATAGGCGTTACCATGAATCTATATGTTCATGTAACGGATGAAGAAAAAGTGAAAGAAGTTCGGAGTATTGAAAAGAGTCTTAAAATAATCTGATTCGGTGTATAAATTGGTGTAATCGGAACATTCCAAAAGAAAAATGTCGAGATTTCTGGATATTGGAATCCTATTTGAAATTAGAAAAAGTTGCTTAAAAAAGCAATGGTGTTTACGCTGGCAGCAGCAATGCTGGTCGGGACGCCGTTGACGGCATCTGCAGTGGGTCTCTTGGATCTGTATAGTATCTCGGGCGAAGATGCTATAGGTTCGGGTTCAGGAAGTGGCTCAGGCTCGGGTAGTGGTTCGGGGTCAGGCAGTAGTGTATTGCCCGAGGAACCTGACGAGACAGTTTCAGGGAATGGCGTAATCAGCATTGATTTGGACAAAGATGTGCTGGATCTGGAAACAGGAGGCGAGGATGAATCCTTGACGGCTACTGTGCGTTCGGAGGCGCCCATTACAGCCATCGGCACCATCAAAATGAATCTGAAGGATACGACGACCTACCAGGAAGGTGATGACATTACAGAAGCTGTTATTGCCAAAATGACTAAGAATGTCAAGTGGGCAACGTTGTATGCTGACGGAGAGGATGATCCGAAGGATAGGCTGGAACTTACCCCCGCTGATTCGGAAGCCGGATCAAAAGTAATTTTAAAGGCAAAGCAGGGTACGGAAGAAGACATAACGGTCCGCGCGGAGATTGATCCCTGGTATTACTGCTATAAGGAAATCACAAACGAAGACGGCAAGCCCTATAACGCGCTTGTAAAGGTTGAATTCGACAACTGTGTTAGTCAGGCTGATGCCACGGTATCCATTAAAGAATACACTACAGCGATTACATTTAACGGACCGGAGAGAGCTTATGTAAAGCACACATATGACCTGAATGAGTATATTACACGTGTTCCTGTGACGGCAAATGATGAGATCATGTGGGCTTCCAGCAATACAAAGGTCGCAAAAGTCAGCGATGACGGCTTACTTACCTGCCTTAAAGTAAACTGGAATGGCACAGACTATACGAAAGAGGGCAAGTGCACCATTTACGCAATAGGCGGGAAAAACAGAAGCGTAAAGGCCTCTTATGAGCTTAAGGTTGAGGCGGGAACGCCCGCTAGCAAAGTTGAGATTGGAAAAATGCTCGGGGATGATAAATGGGAAAAGTGGACAAAACTTCCCAAAGCGCTTGACCTGGGTAACAATTCTGAAGCGAATGTCGAGGTAAAGATGTTCGCCACAGTTAAAGGCGCTATCAAAAGTAACGCAAATAAAAAGAAAGCTGCTGAATCGGCCGATGATCTTAGAAAAAAGAGTAATGGAAAATTTGAAACCGGCAATTTAATCATTGAAAACGGTAAGCCTTATTTTACTGTAGATAGTGAAGGTAAGCCGGTAGAACAAGCGTTAGAAATTACCGACGATATTGTATGGACGACAAGTAAGCCCACAATTGCTACGGTTGATGGTACTAATGATTGGGCGACGATTATGGCTACAGGGACAGCGCTTGGTGGCGCTAGAATCACCGCCAAGGCTTCCAGTGGAAAGAGTGCGAACATTTCAGTTACCGTTAAGGCAACATTAAGCAGTCTTGCGATTGGAGAGGCTCCTAAGGAGTTATACTCCGGACAGTCTGTGCAGTTAACAGCCATCAGAAACGACGATCCGAACTATCCTAACAAGGATGCTGTGAAATGGTCAATTGAGAAAGTAGGGCGAAAACCCAACCCGAATGCCAAGATCAATGGAAAAGGCGTTCTGACAATTATGCCGAAGCTGGATCTGAGCAAGGAGGATTATAGAAATCAGGTTACCGTTCTGCTTGAGACTAAGGCTACCAAGAAAGTGGATGGCAAAAAAGTTCCTCTTGTCCAAGCTGAAAAGGTGGTAATCACCCTTAAACAGAGCAGCGTCGATAATATTACAGTTAAAGATGATACTGATAAGGTTATTGCGACAGCAAAGTATGATTCCAAGAAGAATAGAGTTGTGGTAAATGGAAGTCCTTTAAAGAAAGCCGACAATACTACCAATATTTCAGTTCCTTTGGATAGGAGTTATACGATTAATGCAGATCCTGTAGGAGATAGTGCAACGGTAGAAACTTTGGATGTGAAGTCTTCCAAGCCGACAATTGCCAAGGTTGACTATGATAAAAACGGCGGAGCAAGCATTACAGCAGTAGCCAAGGGTTCGGCCACTGTTACCGTAAGCGGTGTCCGTGAAGGCAAAGTAATTAAGACTACATTTAAGGTGGCGGTTACACAGCCGACGACGTCCCTGACCATTGATAAGCCGGCGGTTGCTCTGAAGGATACAGGTAAGAATTTAAGCGCAACTTTCAGGGTGAAGCAGAATAAAAACGCGGCTGAAAAGATTAATTGGTCGATTGCTTTAACAAAGGGTGACGCAGAAAAATCTAAGGCAAATATTAATACAAAAGGGAAAGTTACTATTAGGAAAGGCGAATATTTCGCAGGTGATGAATTTACCGTAACAGCTACCTCTGCTGAGTCAAATATTGAAGCACATGCTACCATCAAGATAGTTACAGCAAGTGCGGGTGTCACAATCTGGAAGGGCTTTGCGAACGAGGACGATAAGATCCCTTACTCTTACTTTACGAAGAAGAATGACGGTTCAAAGGGAAAAGAGGTTAAAAATGCTACCGTACTCGAGACGGGCGACTCTCTAACATTACATCCTGTAGTGAATGTAGGAAAATCAAAGCCTGTTACTGATCAGGAGTGGATACCAGCTGATTCATCTACAGAGGCTGGCAAGGTAGCGGCAGATGTCACCTATAGCGCGAACAAAAAGGGCATTGTACGAATTGTTGGAGATACCGTATATCGCATAGCAGACGGCAGTGTTACTATTACCGTTAAGACGGAAGATGGTAAGCCTTATAAGCTGAAGATTGACGATGCCAGCAAAGCGTATGTAGAGCCCGCAGAGCAATAGGGTGGCAAGTAACTGAATCATCAAGCTTCGTCAAATAAAGTAGAGTGTTCCATTCTATTTACCAATTTGTACGATAGTGTAAACTATAAGGGAGGGCAGTGTTTCGAACAGAGGCACTGTTCTTCTTTTATTGTACACTTCCTCTGTGTTTTGAAAACACTGCCTCTAGAAATAGTATTTATAAGAAAGAACCCCCTTAGACTAATCCCAAGGGGGTTCATTTTAAAATGTGCTACATATTACTGTACGTTAACTTTGAGCGTACCTTTCTTACCCATAGGTGTCTTAGCTGTGATCGTAACTGTACCCTTCTTAAGTCCGAATACATTTCCATCTTTGTCAATGGACACGATTCCTTTCTTATTTACACTGTAGGTTACGTCTTCAGCTACAAAGTCTTCACCAGAATCACCTGCTTCCTTCCAGTCAGCATTTGCTTTCGCATCTTTGCCGACATTTACGAAGGTAAACATCTGGAAATCTTCGCCTATGGCAATGTTCTTGGTATTATTCTTTTTGCCTTCCTTGAAGGGTACAGGCTTCTTATCCTCACCCAACTGTTCTGACTGTGCAATCTGTACACTCTGTGTCTTCTTCACAATCTTGACTATGGATTTTGCAGATGCGCCGGATGCAGTCCTTGCTGTGATGATATATTCATCACCAATCTCCGGACTCACCAGAGTAAAGGTTGCACTGGTCTTCGTTGTATCCTTTGCATTTGCGCCCTTTCCTGTCTGAGGAACTGCAGTTCCGTCAGCCTCACCGACAGTCTTTGAAACGCTCCAAGTGATTGCCTCGTTCTTATTTACACCCTTCGGCCCAAGTGTTACTTTCAGAGCAACTTTCTGAGGCTTCGTTGTAGTTACACCTTTCTTTGTCTGTGTCTGATAAGCCAGCACTACGGAAGGCTTATTCATCGTAACAGATTTAACAGGCTGCTTTACTTTTACCTTAAAGGTTGTTTTAATAACGCTTGCCTTGTTGGCCTTTCCATTTTTCTCAGTTACACGGATACCACTTACCGTGACGGTAGATGTACCAGCGCCTATTGCTTTAATCTTCGCATTTTTGCCAGAACCTATGATCTCGACGATCTTATTGTTACCTGTTGCTGTCCACTTCAAAGTGCCTGCAAGAGTATCCTCAGATAATTCCTTTGCCCCAAA
Organism: uncultured bacterium; assembly: GCA_947073545.1. Taxonomy (GTDB): domain Bacteria; phylum Bacillota; class Clostridia; order Lachnospirales; family Lachnospiraceae; genus UBA3282. The sequence goes on along the minus strand of CAMTMP010000006.1, from coordinate 116,499 downwards.
GCCCGGAACCACTGTCGCTACAAACGTTTTGTTCAAAGGCACGGAAATTTCTTGCTGGATCGATGTTGATTCCTTCTTGTTGTCCTTCTCATTCTTAAAGGTGTAATAAGAAACAGGGTCGTCCTTACCGGACTCACGGATCGTAATTCCGTTAATGCTGCTCTGTGCAACCTTAATAGTCACATCTTTTGCCACAACTTTGCTTCCATTAATTGCTCTTGAAGATTCTAAATGAATAGTAACTTCAGGATAATCAGGATTGATCTTGTTAGCAATTGTCAAAACACCCTTTGAATTAATTTTAGCATTTGGATTCGCTATATCTTTCTTGCCGTTATTTACTTTTGCAATAGACCACTTCACGGCGTCTTTACTCTCAGCAGGCGTGCGATTTGCAGTTAAAGTTACAGACTGACCGGAATATAAGGTATGGTTATTGTCTACGCCATCAATAGAGAGTTCGCCTAAAGTTGCTTTCACGTTCACTTTGAAGCTGGCTTTCTTATTGCTGGTAGTCTTAACAGTAATTGTAGCGGTTCCGACACCTTTATGGATTACTTTAGCCTCACCAGATCCCCAATTGTTCCATTTTGTTAATTCAGCGCTTGCGAATGCAGGCTTATTCGTAGATAACGTAACTACGTCCGTAATAATCATCTGCTTCTGGACGAACTGTCCATTCGCATCTGTTGTGACATAATAATCGCCACCCATTAACTGTACGTTCTTTTTGATGCTTTTTGCTTTGCTCGGGTCAGCATCGGCAGAATCGCCAACTAATAACTTGTTTTCGGCATCTACAGCCACATTTGCTTTCGCATATGTCTGAATTAAAAATCTTCGATCTGTTCTGTTTGTAGCCAAATCCTGTGTATAGCTCGTTAAAGGCTGATAGGGATTTTTACTATCTCCAGTCTCTATAAAGACAGCAACGCCCGTCGCCGGAGTACCCTTCTCGACCTTAATCTCACGCTCAACTCTGGTGCCCTTCCGCTCACCTACGGCAATAATTTTACATACATTATCTTTGCCTTTTGTCTGCGTATATTTTTTGCTATCAGCATCCCAATTAACCTTTTTGGCCGTAACAACACCTGTTGCAGAAACGGTAGCTACTGAAGTGTTGGTAGATGTCCATGTAATCGTATCGTTCGCCGTCTCAGGATCACGCCCAAGAACTTCACCCAGATCAAGCGTATGCTTCAGATACATATTACTTTCAGTTTTTTCATCTTCCCAGTAAAGTCTTCTGCTGTACTCTTTGATGGACACAGTAGCCTCTGCAGAATAGCCTTCTGTCTTGTTGGTTACAAGCTCCTCTCTTATGCCATCCGGGGTAAAGTAGTATGTCCCGTCAAGAAAAACTTTAACGATCATATCCTCGCCAGCTTTTGTTCCCTGTCTGGGGTTCAAAATAACCGTGCTGGCATCGCCTTCAGCCTTGTTCACCACGTCAGTGCTGAGTTTCTTATTTGTCATATCGTCAATGCTTCCGTCGGGATTCTGCACCTGCCACTTAATCATGTCTCTGATCAGGGTGAGCATCTCTTCTGTCGCTTCTTCACCGAACTTGTTCACCAGAGATTCTCCGGGAGCCAGATCCGTAATAATCGTCGCGGTTAACGTCTCACGCTTGCCGCCCACTTCTACGTCCACATGATTCTTGTCAAGGGCAATGCCTATAATCTTTGTCTCATTGTCCTTCAATACGCCGGAATTACTTGTCGTTACTGTGTTCGTAACGGTGCCAGTATGACTCTTATCATCGCCATCATCTTTCTGTTCGCCCCAGTGATCTGTTATACTGTACACACTGTTAAGAGGCGCTGCAGATGCCGTCAATGGCGTCCCGACCAGCATAGCTGCTGTCAGCGTAAACACCATTGCTTTTTTAAGCAACTTTTTCACACTTCTCATTGTCTCTCTCCTCCACTAAATTATTTTTTTGATATTTGTTGACACTATCATTGATTATAAAACTTTATTCCCGATTTCACAAGCATTGTCCTCGAAAAAATACATTTTTGTGCATAATGTCCTTTTCCTGCATAAAAAAACATCACAATGCTGAAACATTACCTAATCCTGTTTCTCACCTTCTTTCTCTATCGCCCTGCCCTCCGGATCTAACAATCCCAGTTCCAGCTTCTTTACACGGTACTGAATGTCTTCCAGAAGCTTGCGGTTCGCCGATATGATATCCGCCTGCAGTCCGGTGACAAAGGTCTGACTGCCAATGATAATCAGCATCGCCGCCAGAATCAGCGACTGGGTATGACCGCCGCCATTTCCTTGAAAAAAGAAGATCATGAATCTGATTCCGATCGCGACGCCGCCCGCCATGGCGGTTGTCCCCAAAATAGTGAACACACGCAGGGGCCTGTACATCAAAACCGCCCGAAGGATCGTCAGCATAGACTTCTTCACGTAGTCGAAAATGGAGTGCATCAACCTGGACTTTCGAAGTTCCGGATTCGTCTTCACGGGCACCGAAGTGATCGCCATCTTATTCCTGCCCGCCTGAACGATAGTTTCCAGCGTGTAGGTATACTCGTTATGTACGTTCACACGCATGGCCGCCTTCCGGCTGTAAGCCCGAAAACCGCTGGGCGCGTCGGGTATATCGGTCTTAGACGCCAGTCTCACCACGAAACTGCCGAACCGTTGCAGCTTTTTCTTGACATAAGAAAACTCTGCATTGTCCTCGATGGGCCGCTCCCCGATCACGATATCCGCCTCCCGATCCAGAATCGGACGGATCAGCTTTTCAATATCCGCTCCGCAATACTGGTTGTCCGCGTCCGTGTTGACGATGATATCTGCCCCGTGGCGCAGTGCCAGATCAATTCCGGCCAAAAAGCCCTTTGCCAATCCCAGATTGCGTTTAAAGTGCACAATATAGTGCACCCCCCATTCCAGAGCCACCTTCTCCGTATCGTCGTCGCTGCCGTCGTTGATAATCAGATACTCGATCTCATCCACACCGTCAATCTGCTTCGGCAGCTCGTTTAACGCGATCTCCAGCGTCTCCGCTTCATTATAGCACGGTATTTGTATAATCAGTTTCATCGAACGCCTCCTGAATCCCGTATCATTCTTTGAAAGGCTGCCACCGCTGTGCCAATTCCCCGTCTTTGTTGATGAGGAGCAGATATCTTCTGGAGTTCATGACAAGTTCACAGTGTCCGGCCACCTGATCCGAATCTATGTATTCCTGTCTCACCACAAAGAAAGCATCCTCCGTAAAAGGCGCATGCGCCAGATCTGTCACGATAACTGACCGATCCTGCACCATATACTGCAGCGCCCCCGCATATCTTTGGTTAGCCGAATCCATCGTGTAATAGATCTTCTCGTCCCCCCTGCCCAGTATACTGATCCAGGTGGCAAACTGTGGCAGCGGCTCCGCCTGTTTTTCATTCCTGACGACCACATAATTGTCCACGATCGATTTTCCCAGATAAGACCATGCCACGAAAGGAATCGCAAGAGCCAGAACCGTCCTTGCCGCCGCGACTCTGGGGAAGCGCTCTCTCAACGGCTTCAGTACGGCGAAAAAGGCTATGGCAAGCGGAAAGATATGGTCTTCCACCACCCGCACCTTACCGAGCGGCACCTCGTAGTTCCAGACCATCCGCCCGAACATGACGCAGTGCGCCAGTTCAAATTCCGTCCGGCCGACCTCGTCGATCGCATACTGACACAAATGCCCTGCTGCGATATATAATACCACACACAGCAACAGCTTGCGCACCCATTTTTTGTCATTTATAAGGCAGTTTAAACCATACAGCAGCAAAAAACCGATCGTAAACTCGGCATATCTGCCGTTAAAAAGGTCATCGTTTTTATAGAAGCCCTCTTTATAGATTGCACTGATCATGAAAGTGGAAAACCAAGCTGCAAACACACCGAGCAGCCAGATTCTTTCGCGCAGCAGCGCCTCCTTTTCCTCCGTCTGTCCGGGTGCCTCCCCCTTCCGTCTGCATAGCCGGTACATCCAAATCCCCCCGTCCCGGCACAGAATGCACGCATTTTTGCACAGTCCCGCAATCCCCCAGCAAATCACGAAGCCTGTAGCCGATGCCAGATAAAACCATTTTCCCACAACACTGATTCCCAGCCGGATCAGACCATTCACTGTAAAGAGGTTGCGCACCACTCCCCATTGACCGGAAAAGTCATTTACAGAGATACGCACATCCACGGCTTCGCCTGCCGCACCTGCTCCTGAGTTGTCCACAGTTTCGCCTGCCGCCGCATCCACCGCCACGGTGCTTTCCGCCCCGCCGCCGTTTCTGCTGTAGAACAGGCCGGCCGCAAGCAGGATTCCCACAGCGAGAAGCGCAAACAGGATCTTATACTTTCTTTTCTCTATCAGGTACAAAAGCAACAGCAGCACAAGCCCGGCCACAAAGAGCAGCTTCGCCGTTCCCGTAAAGGCATGTCCCACAATTTCCCGAAAAGCAACCGGTTCCCCGCCCAGATAATTCACATGCTGTAGATTCCACTTGACCGCACCGTGAATAAGACCGCACAGATACATGCTTCCCAAAAACGCCGCCGTGTCCCTCATGCGGTTCCTGCGTAAAATCCGCATACAAAGTACGACCAGAACCGCCGTCACCACAATCCCCAACGAACGCTGATGCACCATATAGAGGTAAAAGGCATCCACCGCAAATGCAATGTGATTCGCCACCGTCGGCCGATCGGTAACCCGCATCATCACATAGAGAAACAGCCAGAAGAAAAACAGCAGCGTGCATTCTGTCCATCCAATATGCGCATAGACGAGATATGCGGAGTAAGTGCATACCACAAAGCAGGCCGCCGTCCGGACCACTCCGTTCATTCCGCGCAGGTACCGTCTGGTAAGCTTCAGGGCAATCCCATAGCTCAATACAATAAACAGTCCGTTCATCACTACCGCCGCATGGTACAGCGTCTCCCAGCCCCATCCAAACCGCTCCGCCATCACCTGAAGGGGCATCAGCAGAAGACTGTATCCATACGCATAATAATTGATCCTCCCCGTCACCGACGTCCAGTCCATCCCCAGAAAAAAGGCGCTGTTTGACCAGTATCCGATCTCATCGTTAAACAGGATGGGCTGCCCTGTCTCAGGCAGCCTGTATGTCGCAAGCAGAAAAATGACCAACGCCGGGATGCACGAAAGCAGCGCAGCGCGGTGTTTATAAAGATACTCCTTAATTTTTGCCTCCATATCCCACTATTCCCCCAGCACCTCGAGCGCTTTTTCCAACTGGTTATCCACATCCCTATCGTAGTAAGCGTCGCCGTCGAACTCGCATACTACGTCCGGCTCGATGCCGACCCCGTGGATATTGTTGCCCTTTGGCGTATAGTACGCGCTGATCGTAAGTTTCAGCGCCGTACCGTCAGTCAATGGCAGTACCCGCTGGACAATGCCCTTGCCAAAGGTAGTCGTTCCCACCAGAGTCCCTTTGTCGTAATCCTTGATCGCACCCGCCAAAATCTCGGACGCACTGGCTGAATTGCCGTTTACAAGCACCACCAGCGGCATATCCAGCTCATTTTTGCCGTCACATGTATACTCGTCGCGCTCACCGTACTTATCCTCGGTGTAGACAATCAGGCCCTTTGGCAGGATTTGTCTGGCGATATCCACCACCACGTTCAGACTGCCGCCGGGATTTCCCCGCAGGTCAAGAACAAGCCCCTTTGCGCCGGAACCCTTAATCACGGCCAGAGCCTCGGTAAACTGATCGGTGGTCACATCATCAAACTCGGTAATCTGAATATAACCGATGTTATTTTCAAGTATCTCATACTTGACCGTGGGCGCTTCAATCTGCCGCCGCTCCACGTCTATCTCCAGATAGTCCGCTTCCCCCTCCCGATAGATGGTAAGGTGGACTTTTGTGCCCTCCTCTCCCTTTATACGGGACACGATCTCGGAGAGTTCCATGCCCATGGTACTCTCGCCGTCCACGAGGTAAAGCAGGTCGTCCGCACGCAGTCCCGCCTCCTCCGCGGGGGTGTTTTCTATAACACCCGATATCTTCCCAAGCCTCGTGCTGGGATCGATCATCAGATACGCACCGATGCCAAAGTAGATACCGGCCGTTTCCTGCATCAAATCGTTCCACTCCTCCTCCGTGTAATAGACGGAATAAGGATCGCCAAGGGCATTTACCATTCCCTTATACATACCTTCGGTCATGGTGCCCACATCGATATCCGCATCCTGATAATAATACTCGTCGATCACATCCTCAATCGCCTCGAGCTTCTTGTCCGTGTCCTCGCTGACAACACTGGCCGCAGTTCCCCTTTTCGCTACGTTCTTGCTGTCCACCGCTTCATAAACTTTCATGCCCACAAATACGAAGCCGCAGATCAGCGTTGTAAGAAAAACGCCCAGCACCATTCCGAGCAGGAAGCTGCCGCCACTGCCACCGCCCGGCTGCGAAGGCTGCTGCGGGGCCAAACCGCCGTTATAAAAGCCCGAGCCACTGTTATTACCGCTATTATAATAGGGATTGGTCTGGCGGCCGTCCCCCGGATAGGGATAGTCATTATAATAACGATTGTCATTGTTTTTTGAATCCAAATCAAGTCATCTCCTCAATTCATACTCTGTCCATGACATTCGCAAATTACCTCTTCGGGTCAATTTGCTCATGTACGGCTTTCGCCGTATAGATCGCCTCAAAATCAGCCTGCTGAAAGCAAACTTTCTTCCGGCTTCCTTTCTCCCGTCCATGCCATTCGCAAATTGCCTCTTCGAGTCAATTTCGCTCATGTACGGCTTTCGCCGTATAGTCCGGCTCAAAATCAGCCTGCTGAAAGCAAGCTTTCATCATTCTGTTTTGAGCCGTACTGCATGGACTCAATGCTATTTCAAGTAGTTCCATGGGCTGACGTAGCTTCCGTTTAGGCGCACGCTGAAATGCAGATGCGGGCCGGTGGAACGGCCTGTGGATCCTACCGCCGCAATATTCTGCCCTTTGGAAACGGTCTGGCCCTTGGAAACATACAGCGCGGAGCAGTGCATATAAATGGTATAAAGTCCGCTGCCGTGATCGATCATAATATAATTGCCCATACTGCTGCTGTAGGCCGCTGCCACCACATCACCATCGTAAGCTGCCAATATGGCGCTGCCGGAAGCCGCTGCCATATCCAGTCCGTTGTGGAACTGCTGCGTACCAAGAATAGGGTGAATGCGGTTGCCATACTCATCGGAGATCCGCTTGTAACTCGGACAGGGCCACGCAAACATACCGCCATTATAAACTCTCGCCTTTGCGTTCTCCGCCTCCAGTCTTGCCTTCTCCTCCGCCACTGCCTTTTCCAGCGCGGCGATCTCGGCGTTCTCCTGCGCAATCATGTCCTCATATTCTTTGATAGCCGCCTCTTTATTGGCGATATCTCCACTGACGGAAACAATCTGGGCTTCTTTCTCCCCGATCAGGCTGTTGACGTTGGCTTCCTCCTGCTCTACCGCCTCTCTGGCCTCATCCAGAAGCTGCTTCTCCACCTCCAGCTCTTCCTTGCAAAGCTCCACATACTTGCGCGTCTCCACATACTCATTCAGCTTATCTCTGTCGTAGCGTGACAACGCTTCGATATAGTCGGCACGGTTCACAATCCCCGCAATGCTGTTGGAACCGAAAAGAGTTTCCATGTAGAAAGAATCGCTGCGTTCATACATAAACTGGATGCGCTTCTTCATGGCCGCATACTGCTGCTCCTGTCTGGCCTGCGCCTCGTCTAGGTCACGCGCCGTCTCCTCAATCTCTTTCTCTTTCTCGCTGATCATTGTGTTATATTTCTTTATGTTCTCCTGTATGTCAGCAAGCTGCCCGTCTAGCTGCTGTACAAAGGCCGTCAAATCGTTTTTCGACTGCTCCAGCTCCTTTTTCAGCTTCTCCACATCGGTTAAGCTGCTCTTTAAGCCGGAAACCTGCTCCTTCGCCTTCTCGATTTCCCGCTCCTTCTCGCGGATGCTCTCACTGGTAACCGCCTGCACGGAAGGTCCCGGCACGGCGCAGAAAAGCACGAGCGCAAGGCATAATGTAACACCCGCTATTTTTTTAAACTTCTTCCGTATTTCTCTCTTCAAGCTATAACCCCTATTTAGACAGACTATCAAACTCTCAAATGCCTTCTCACCGTCACGATACTTCCCAAAAATCCAATGCCTACGCCAAGTCCCAGAGAAATGGGCACGAGCACATGAAAAACTTCACCCACCGGCACGAAGCTCAACAGAGAAGAAAGCTGCGGAAAGCGATCCGTCACATAAGACAAAACTACGTTGTAAATGGTATAAATAAAGCCAAGCGGCATCGCCGCACCGATCAGTCCGATCATAATGCCTTCCACCACGAAGGGAGAACGGACGAAAAAGTCGGTAGCGCCAATATATTTCATAATATTGATCTCCTCCTTGCGGACAGAAATACCGATCGCCACGGTATTGCTGATCAGGAAGATGGACACCGCCAGGAGAATCGCAATGATGCCCACAGAGACATAAGCAATCAGCGCGTTGATTCCTGTCAGAGTGGTCGCCACCAGCTCCGAACGGTTTACCATCCGCACGCCGTCAATGGACTCCAGATACGTCACCAGTGCGGACTGCATGGACACGTCGTTCAAATATACTTGATAGTTTGCGGAATTTTCCAGCGGGTTCTCCGTAAAGCCGTCGCCGTACTCGCCGAGGTACTCATCCCGGAAACCTTCCCACGCCTCCTGCGCGGAGATGAACTCCATCTTCGCCACCTCGGGCCGCTTCGCAATCATATCGCCGATCTGCTGAATCCTGATGTCCTCTATACCCTCATCAAAGAAAACCCAGACAGAGACACCCTCCTCCGCGTTCTTCACAATATGCTGGAAGTTTGCCAAAACAGCGTAAAATATACCGAAAAGAAAAAGGCAGGCCGCAATGGTCGCTATGGATGCCAGCGAAAAGAGCTTATTGCGGAAAATATTGCGGAAGCCCTGCTTGAGCGTATAGAAAAAAGTGCTAATCCTCATCGATGTACCCTCCCTTTTCCTCGTCGCTGATAATGACGCCGCGGCGCAGGGTTACTACTCGCTTCTGCATCGCGTTCACTATTTCACGGTTATGGGTAACAACGATAACAGTCGTTCCGTTTTCATTGATCTGCTCCAAAAGTTTCATGATTTCCCATGAATTTTTCGGGTCCAGATTACCCGTTGGCTCATCCGCCAGCAGAATCGTGGGCTGGTTCACAAGCGCGCGCGCCAGCGCCACTCTCTGCTGCTCACCGCCGGAAAGCTGCCTTGGCTTCGCTTTATACTTGCCCGCAAGACCTACGATGGCCAGAATGCTGGGCACATTTTTCTTAATCTCCTTATTTGATTTCTGAATAATGCGCTGGGCAAAGGCAACGTTCTCATAGACGTTCCTGTCCTTCAAAAGACGGAAGTCCTGAAACACAATCCCCAGATTTCTCCTGAATTTCGGGATTTTCCTGTGTTTGATCTTGGAAAGGTCATAGCCCATCACATTGATATAGCCGCTGGTGATCGTCAGTTCCCGCAAAAGAAGCTTAATCAGGGTAGATTTCCCCGAGCCGCTGTCACCCACGATAAAGACAAATTCTCCCCTGCTGATATGAAGGTTCACATCTTTTAAAGCCGGCGCACCGGTCGAGTAAGCCTTGCTCACATTCGTCAGGTTGATAATCTCATTCTCCACCGCGGGGGCTTTTCTTTTCTTTTTTACTGCCACGTTTCTTCACTCCTAAATTTTTATTTGCCTGTCGGAGAATGCCCGTTCTTTGGCATTCTCCTGCGCGAAACTTAGAACTTCTTGGCGTCCCGTCCTATGGCGGGACGTCTTTAGAAGTTCTTTTCGCGCTATGAAAGCGCATTAACTTCCCCTAAAACTCAAACGACTCCATATATTTCATATATTTTACAACCATCAATGCAATCTTAAACGTGATGGCGTCCTCAAACACACGCAGATCAAGCCCTGTACTCTTCTGCAGCTTATCCAGACGATAGACGAGCGTATTTCTGTGGATAAAAAGCTGTCTGGAAGTCTCCGACACGTTCAGGGAGTTCTCGAAAAACTTATTGATGGTAACAAGCGTCTCCTCGTCGAACTCATCGGGACTTTTTCCGTCAAAAATCTCCTTGATAAACATCTTGCACAGGGGAATCGGAAGCTGGTAGATCAGCCGTCCGATGCCAAGCTCGCTGTATGCGATGACATCGCGCTCGCCAAAGAAAATTTTTCCCACATCCAGCGCCATTTTCGCCTCTTTGTAGGAACTGCTCACACCTTTGATCTCGTTTACCACCGTACCGTAGGCAATGCGGACGTTCTTAAAGCTCTCCTTGCGCAAATACGCCGCCACTGCCGACGCGCACCGTTCAATCTGCCGCGGGCTGTCATCCTCGGACAGATCTTTCACTACAATGACGTTATTTTCGTCTACGGCAGTGATAAAGTCTTTATTGTTCACGCCAAAATAAGCACGCACACTCTCAAGGGCGTTGCAGTCCTTGACGTTGTCCGTCTCCACAATGAGCGCCACCCGCCTGACGTCGGTCTGTATATGTAGCTTCTTCGCGCGGCTGTATATATCCACCAGAAGCAGGTTGTCGAGAAGCAGATTTTTTACAAAATTATCCTTGTCAAACCGTTCCTTGTAGGCAATCAGCAGGTTTTGTATCTGAAACGCCACCATTTTACCGACCATGTATACGTCTTCGCCCACGCCGCCTGCTACCAGAATATACTCCAATTGCTGCTCGTCAAATATTTTAAAATACTGGTACCCCTGAATCTCCTGTGAATCGGCCGGAGATCCTGCGAACTCCGCGGCAGCTCCGGCACACCGCTCCATCTCCTCCGTCGTCATAGCCGCCGCCTTCCCGTCCACGTCCATGACACAAAGCTCCACTCTGGCGATCGCTTTCAGACCTTCAATCGTGTTTTGCAATATCTGATTTGAAATCATTCCCCCACCCCTCTTATGTTTCGTAACAATTCACCATGCCTTTCAGCCCCATAATTTCTGAAAGAGCAAAAGCTAGGTTCTATTTTAATCTATATTTACAAAAAAATCTACCTGCATTCGTGAATTTTTTGTGTATTTTTTAAGATTTTTGACGATATAAAGGATTTCACGGCATTGTTAAAATTGCATATTGTTACCGTCGGCGATGATATGATAAAATGAATATTGAAGAAAGGTTGGTGATTGTTATGGATATTGCAGGATTATCTATGGCCATGTCCACCGCCAAAACAAATGACGCCTTCGGCGTAGCAATGCTTGCCAAATCTTTGGATCAGGCAGAAACCACAGGCAGTCAGGTTGTCGGCATGATGGACGCGGCGGCAATGGAACTGTCCGTCAATCCCCATATCGGCGGAAACTTTGATATGACAGTCTAAGCGAAAGAGGGTGTCGCAAAATCATCAAATTTAGATGGTTAAGCGGCACCCCCTTTTTGCGTTCATAAGCAGAGCCAGAAAGCACGACAGACTGGATCATGCATGCCGAGCTCTTTGTACGCCGAAAGGCTCCTAAAAAACTCCCCTATAGAAGAAGCAGCTCCAAACTCATATACCCCAGACAAAGCACAATCGCGATAATAAGCGGCACGCTCAGAAGATAATCCGCATGAGGCAGCTCCGGCGCGCTCCACTGCACTGGCTGCGGCGGCATGTTCGGATACGACACATTCACCGTCTCCGGATGCGGTGCGTTCGCATATGACTCTCTCTGCGGCCGCGATACGCCCGATTGCGCCACGTTCGGCGGCATCGGCCGTGGTACGTTCGACTGCGGCACGCGTCCACCCCGCCGCAACAGCGCTCTAAGCGCCTCCTGCCGCCCTTCGTTCTTTGCAATCCACGCGATCACGCATCCGGCAATGGGCGTTGTGACAGCCGCGATCACCAGATATACGGAGAGCGCCGACAAGAGCTCCTGCGTGGACAACTTCGCCGCCGTTTCATTCGCGGCCTGCCCGTACACACTGTTTAAAATGCTTTCAGATACATACATCAGCACGACCTGACAGGAATTAAAAAACATATGGCAGAAAACGGAAGCCCACAGGCTCCCCGCCGCCTCCACCAGCAGCACCAGTATTACGCCGATCGCAAAGGCATAAACCGCCTGATTGAAATTCATATGCATCAGACCAAACAGAAGCGAAGACAAAAGAACCGCCGATAAGCCGTTATCACGCAGCTTTTTATGGCACATGCCATTCGTCCACTCCCCGCTTCTTCTATAGCTTCTGTATATCACGCCCCGAAAAACAAACTCTTCACAAAAAGGCCCGAATATTCCAATCATAAAAAGCATTGCCGGAAAAGGCGTACTTACGATATCCCCTTCCAGAGCCGCCACCGCGTTGTCCGCGAAAAACATAGTCAATATATTGAGCACCGTGACAAGCGGCATAAACAAAAACGTACACAGGGTAATCATCAGAAGGGTAGAAATTTTCACCTTATGAAATCCGGCCGCCTCGAACGGCCGCGGCATACCGGGCATCGGCATCTGCGGCATGCCAGACGCGTACGGCGCACCGGGCATCGGCATGCCAGACATCCGCGCCATGTCCCTTCGTTCAAAGACAAGCAGAAAGATCAGGGTAGGTACGACCAAAATTCCCTGACTCAGCAAAAAATTCAGTACAAGGCTGTCCGGCAGACGCGGCCCGCCGAAAATCAGAAATGCCACCACCCCGAAATGCACCAGTATGATAGTCAGAAATAACCAATTCGCTCTTTTACTCGTCATTGCGTTTTATCGCTTTCTCCGTTATCGTAATCTTACCCGCTTTTAACAAATTTCCCACTGCCCGTTTAAACTCATTTTTGCTCATCTGCATCTCTCTGCGGATTACCTCCGGCGACGCCTTATCGTTAAAAGGCAGCGTCCCGCCAAAGCTGTCGATCGTCTGCATCACCTTCTCCGCGTCCCCCGCAATCTGCAGATACGCCTTTTCGCGTATGCTCAGATCCAGCTTTCCGTCCTCCTTTACCGCCGTAACACGGGCATTTACGGTATCTCCTACCGCCACATTCCCGTACAGCTCCCGCTTCGGGATCAGCCCCGAATACCGATCGTCCACCGCCACAAACGCGCCGAAATTGGGACTGATCTCATAAACGGTGCCGCTGACACGATCATCTTTTTTATAACTGCTGTTATTTTGCAGATAAGGATACACGTTCATGGTAGCACAAAGCCTGTCGGACTTGTCAATATAGAGCGCGGCAAGACACTCCTCCCCGGCGGACACTCTTCTTGTCTGCTCCTTAAAAGGCAGAAGCAGATCCTTCTCCAGCCCCCAGTCAAGAAACGCGCCGATCTTTCCCACCTGCACCACCCGCAGTCTCTCCACCCCGTGCAGGGTGATCTTCGGCCTGTTTGTGGTCGCAATCATTCTGTCCTTGGAGTCGCGGTATAAGAAAACCTCCACTTTATCGCCGCACGCTGCACCCTCCGGCACCTGCTTTTTCGGCAGAAGCACCCGTTCCTCCGCATTCATCCCGTCATACAGATAAACGCCGAACTCTACCTGTTTTACAATCTTTAACGTCTGTATTTCACCTAATTGAATCATCTTTATCTCCGTTTCTTTTACAAATACTATCTTCCTTCCCGCCAAAACCGTGCTAGCACGTTTTGGCCCTCAGTCGAGGTCTGGCTGAGCTGGTGATGTAAACTCTACAATACAGTATGGGGTGCCGTCAGCTCCGTTTAGGGAAACTGTATAGCGCTTTCCGTTCTCTGCTGCAGCCGTCACGGGAAAAATCTCATCCCCAAGCACTGCCTGACTTTTATACTCCACGCGGAGCTGGCTGATCCTGAGTCCGCCCGGAATGCAGTCCATGGCCATGCGCACATATTGTCCGTTATTGACATGATGGTTTGTGTCAAGATGGTGGGGTTTCACCGTGAAAGCCTCCATTGGCTGTCCATTCGCAGGCATTGCGATCTTTCTGGGCGCATAGTCCATCGGGTATTTTTCCTCCGGCGCATATCCCGCCCGCATATCCGCATTTGGTTTGACCGGGCGCATCTTCTCCCTGTCCATCAGCGTCCAGATCGAATTGGCCCAAGCCAGCGCCTCTCCCTCGTTCGTCCGCATCAGAAAATTACGAAGTCCCATAAAGCCGCGGAACTCGTAAGGGGCCGTGCCGACCACAACGCGCTCGCCATACTTCGGATACCGCCCGATGCAGATCTGCCAAGCGGACAGAAGCCACACCTGCCCGATTTTATCCATATATTCCAGCCCCAGCCCGATATCCTCGGACTGGAAGGTGGAACAGTCCTGAAAATAGTCTAACAGGGACTGCATCGTCAACAGACCGTCCTCTCCCACCTCGCTGTACCTTACTCTTCCGTCAAATGTATACATGCAATGCTCCTCCCCAGAATCCCTTTCATCCGCGCGATGGCAATGCCGTAGTTTGTCACCGGAATACCCTGCGCCTTCGCGAAGCGCATCCTTCGCAAAACTTCCCTCTCGTTTAACATACATCCCCCACAATGAATCACCAGCGCGTAAGGCGTAAGATCCTCCGGAAAGTCCGTGCCCGACGATGTCTCTATGATGATATCCTTTCCCGTGTATTTTTTCAGGAAACGTGGGATTTTCACTGTCCCGATATCGTCGCACTGTCTATGGTGTGTACAGCCCTCGGCAATCAGCACCCTGTCGCCGTCCTTCAGGCCGTCGACGGCACGCACGCCTTCGGCCGCTATTTTCAGAAAACCTTTATACCGCGCCATTAAAATCGAGAAGGAGGTAAGGGGAATGTCCTCCGGCACGATGGCCGCCACCTCCTCAAATGCCTGACTATCCGTAATGACAAGCGCAGGCTTGTCCGAAAGTTTCGAAAGCGCTTCTCGCAGTTCCGTATCGCGCACCACCATCGGAACCGCCCCCGCCTCCAGCAGATCCCGTATCATCTGCTGCTGGGGCAGGATCAATCTTCCTTTGGGCGCCGCGGAATCGATAGGCACCACCAGCACCACAACATCCAGCGGTTTGACCAGATCCGCCGCAAGACGGCGTTCAACTTTATCCGGAAGCATCGCCGACAGCCTTTCCTTCAATTCAGGGATGCCCATGCCTGTAACTGCGCTCACATATATAACGCTTGCTATTTTATTCTCATCCGTCTTTTCCGTCCAGCCTCCAGTCGACAAATCCGCACGGCTTTGCTCCGGATCCGGTTTTATCGGGCATCTGTCAGTTATATCGGACTTCGTGCAGGCTATCATAAACGGAATCTCCCGCTCCTTGAATAGTGAAACCAGCTCCTTATCGCAGGCCCTCATTCCTTCCGCCGCATCCACCGCCAAAACCGCGATATCCGTCTTATCAAGCACCTGCTTTGTCCTTTTTACGCGCTGTTCCCCAAGCGTGCCCTCATCGTCGAAGCCCGGCGTATCGATCAGCATAACAGGCCCTAACGGCAGAAGCTCCATCGCCTTATACACAGGATCGGTGGTGGTTCCGCGGATCTCCGACACCACCGCAAGCTCCTGTCCCGTCACCGCGTTGAGCAGACTGGACTTGCCCGCGTTGCGCCTTCCAAAAAATCCGATGTGCACCCGCTCCCCCGCAGGGGTGTTGTTCATACCCATACTTACGCTTCCCTTTCTGTATCTGTGTGTCGCGCGGATTGTATATTTCATAAGCAGACCCTTAAAACTGTTTAAATCCTTCGGATTAAAACTGTTTACATACTCTCAGTGCTGTATTAGAAGCGGAAGTCCCTAACCCCTTCCTCGATCCTCGCCAGATGGTCCTTGGCGATCTCCCTCACCTGCTTCTTCGGAATGTTCGCAAGCTCCGCCTGTATCAATGCCTCGCCAATGGCTTTCGTCTCTTCTGAGGCGTAATCCATCAGGTACTCCTTCAATGTCATCAGCGCGTTAGGGTGACAGCAGTTTTGAATCTGCCCTGCCTTACACAGGCTCATAAAGCGGTCGCCCGTCCTGCCCTCACGATAACAGGCTGTACAGAAGGACGGAATATAACCTAGCTCCATAAGCCACTTGACGACCTCGTCCAGCGTCCTCTGATCGGACACGTCAAACTGCTCCGTATCGGTGGGTCTTTCTTCCTCCGTATAGCCGCCCACAGATGTTCTGGACGCACCGGAAATCTGGGACACGCCCAGACGGGTCACCTTCTCCCGTACCGCCTGACTCTCTCTGGTGGAGATAATCATGCCCGTATAGGGAACGGCTATGCGGATCAGCGCGCACAGCTTCGCAAAGGTCTCATCGTCGATGCCGTTGTCAAAGGCGGTCGGATCAATGTCGTCCGCGTGCTTGATGCGCGGCACGCTGATGGTGTGGGGGCCTACCCCGTGGACAGCCTCCAGATGCTCCGCGTGCATGAGCAGCCCTGCAAACTCGTACTTATACAATTCCAGACCAAAAAGCACGCCCAGCCCCACGTCGTCAATCCCGCCGTCCATGGCGCGGTCCATGGCCTCCGTATGATAATTATAGTCATGTTTCGGCCCGGTCGGGTGCAGTTTTAAGTAGCTCTCCTTGTGGTAAGTCTCCTGAAAAAGAATATACGTGCCGATGCCCGCCTCCTTAAGCATACGGTACTCTTCCACCGTGGTGGCCGCAATGTTCACGTTGACGCGGCGGATCGCGCCGTTTTTATGGTTGATGGAATATATCGTTTTGATACATTCCAGTATATATTCGATGGGATTATTGACCGGGTCTTCCCCCGCCTCGATCGCCAGACGCTTATGCCCCATATCCTGCAGGGCGAT
This sequence comes from uncultured bacterium, assembly GCA_947073545.1. Lineage (GTDB taxonomy): Bacteria > Bacillota > Clostridia > Lachnospirales > Lachnospiraceae > UBA3282. Next base: position 99,680 of record CAMTMP010000006.1, on the reverse strand, counting down.
TACCTCCCGCTCCACTTCCTCCTGAGTCAGCTTCTTTCTGGGAATGTTCTTGTTTTTCATATGATAAGGACAGTAAACACAGCCATTCACACAGTAATTTGACAGATACAGAGGTGCAAAGATCACGATCCGGTTGCCGTAGTAGGCCAGCTTGATCTCCTCCGCCAAAGCATAAATCTTTTCCAGAATCTCCCTGTCCTCACAGGCCAGAAGCACCGATGCCTCCCTGTGGGAAAGGCCCGCGCACACCGTGGCATTTCCTTCCCTTCTCGGCCTCGCCTTGTTCAATATTTCAAGGATGAGCGCTTTGTTGTCCTTGTTTTCCTCCGCGTATTTCAGCGTTTCCAGAATTTCCTCATGGCTGATAAAATCGTCTGCACACAATGATTTCGGATCGTACATTTTATTTTACCTTCTTTCCGTTTTTGATAACTGCCGTTATTTATTCTGTAACATCCGCGCCTCTGCTTGCAGGCCCAAGTCTTCTTGCCGCCCCCGTCAGTGCGCACTCACCGGGCATCGCCTTTGTCCACCACCACGCGGTACCCCGCCCGCGCCACGCTTTCCTTCAATGCTGCCAGACCTTCGGCCGCCTCCTGCCCGGCATATGCCTTGTTATCATAGAGGCTGTACTGCCCGCGCACCTTAGGCGGAGACAAGTTCGGCATGACCACATTTGCCCCGGCTTTTAGGCCAAGCTCCCGTCCCTGCGGATGAATGGTGCCAAGCGCCGTGGTTGCGGGAATAAGCGCGTCCGGAAGAGCCAGCCTGGTCAGCGCCACCATAGTCAAAGTCTGCGTCAGGCTCCCCGGCGCATCCCCCGCAAACGGCGTATCACGATGGGGAATAAACGGCCCGATTCCCACCATATGAGGCTTGAACGCCTGCAAAAACCGCATATCCGCGATCAGTGCTTCCGTTCCCTGACCGGGAGAACCCACCATAAAGCCCGCTCCTGTCTGGTATCCGGTCCGTTTTAGATCCCGCAGGCATTCCATACGCCGCAGATAAGTCTGTTCCGGTGGGTGCAGCTTTTCGTAATGAGAGCGGGCCGCCGTCTCGTGCCGCAGCAAATACCGGTCAGCACCCGCCTGATACCAGATTTCATAATCCTCATGGGGGCGCTCCCCAAGAGAAAGCGTCACCGCACAGTCCGGATATCTTTCTTTGATATCGGAAACCATCTTCTCGACCCACCGTGTCGTATGGCAGGCATCCTCGCCGCCCTGCAGCACAAAGGTGCGAAATCCCAGCCCATATCCCTGCCCGCAGCAGGTAAGAATTTCCTCCTGCGAAAGTCTGTAACGCGATACGTTCGCATTGCTCCGGCGGATGCCGCAGTAGAGACAGTCGTTTTTACAGAAATTGGAAATCTCGATCAGTCCCCTGATATAGACATCCGTCCCATAAGATCTCCGACGCACCTTGTCCGCCTCATAAAATAATAGCTGCTTTTCATAATCGCCCTCGATTAAATACCGCCACTCCTCATCGGAGAGACTGCCGCCTGCTCGAAGACGGTCTATCAGTTTTTTCACCATTTCTCTATCCATATCCGTATAGTACAGAAAACCCCGCCAGATCTCCTCCGTCGGGATTTTAAAGGATTCAAACATTAAAATGCTCAATCTATCATCGATCCATTATCTCTTATTTTACTATTTATCACCGATTTGTCAACTTGTACCTCGCGGCAGACGCATGGATATTTTTGACATATAAGCGTTTTTCCGTTCTTGACATTTCGTTCTTCTCTCATAACGGACACAACTTGTATCTGGATCTTTCGGAGACAGATATGATGTGAGATTCAGAATGATATACGAAGACCGCCGGGCAGTACAGCACACCCGGCGGTCTTTTTATTTCTTCTATAAAAATGTTCCCGTCTTTAGCGGTACATCACCTTTTAGCCCGCCGCATTTCTCTTCTTTCTCACGGACATAATCACGCTCTGAACCACCAAGAACAGGCAGAGCATAGCCGCCTTTGTGATGCCGGTCCACCACGCTTCATCAAATCCGATGGATGATACAATATTCTGGATCGTACTCAGAGAGAGTACACCAAAGAAAGTACCAACCACGTTACCCACGCCGCCTGTCAGCATGGTACCCCCGATAATGGAAGAAGCGATTGCATCCATTTCAGCGCCGGCTGCATTGGAGGGAGAGCCGGAACCCACATGCAGGAAATAAATGAAGCCGCCGATTCCTGCCAGAAGACCGCAGATCAAATGAGAGAGGAATTTCGTTCTCTTCACGTTGATACCGAGCATCAGTGCGCTCTGTTTGTTGCCGCCTACCGCGTAGAAATTACGTCCCATCTTTGTCCAGCGCAGCAGCGCAAACATCACGATCACTACCAAAATGGCAATCAGCACACCAATCTCCACATACGCGGGCACATAGATACCCTTTTTATTGATAGAGCCGAGTCCCGGCACATTAATACGCGTCGTCTTAAGCGCAACGAACGCTTCGTTCGCCACATTAAAGGGGGAACTGTTCACTACAGTGGTCATACCTTTTGCAAAGAACATACCCGCCAGTGTAACGATAAAGGGCTGTATATCCAAGTATGCCACCATAAAACCCTGAAACGCGCCGAAAGCAAGCCCAATCGCCAGCGCAATCAGAATCGCACCAAAGACATTGCCGTCCTTATAATCGAGATAGACTGCACAGCACATGCTCACCAGAGCGGTCACGCCGCCCACGGAAATATCGATTCCGCCGGTAATCATGACAAGACTCATGCCGCAGGCAAGGATAATGAGCGCAGCATTGGAATTTAAAAGCAGAAAAAAGGTCTGCGGCTTTAAAAAGCCTGCGCGTAGAAATACGACAGCCCCTAAATACATCAGGAAAAATACGATGACCGTGATCGTCAGGAGCAGATTGGTATCAGTCATGCCCATCAGCTTTGCCCCGACACCCTTGTTCGCAGACGCGTTATTCTTATCTGTCTTTGCCATTTCACGCCACCTCCTTGCTCAGTTTCATCTTTTTGGTAATCTTATCAAAATACTCTCTCACAGTGGGTGCACTGACAACTACCAACAGAATAACCACTACCGCCTTGTAAGCGGGAAGCGCCGTTGAAGAAACGCCGAACTTGTAAAGTGTCGTCGTCAAGCACTGGATTACAAATGCGCCGATAATGGAAGCCGCCATATTGAACTTACCGCCGGAGAGCGCATTGCCGCCAAGAGCAACCGCAAGGATCGCGTCCATTTCAATATCCTTCGCGATAACGGAGTAGTTGATGGAAGACACACGGCTTACCTTGATCAGTCCCGCAACCGCTACGCACAAGCCAAGAATCACGAAAGTCATCACCTTGATCATCTCAGGATTCAGACCGTTTAACTTGGAGGAACTCTGGTTGATACCAACCGCCTGCGTATACAGCCGCAGATTTGTCACCTTTAAGACAATGCCGATCAAGAGCATACATGCGATTGCGATAAAGCAGGGCGTCGGGATCGGTATACCCGGAATAAACCCGCCGAAATAAGCAAACTTCGGATCGCTGATAACAGGAAGCTCGTTGTTATTGATCCATGCCGCGATGGAACGTCCCGCTGTATACAGAATCAGCGTCGCGATCATGGGCTGGATCTTAAAATATGCCACCAGCACGCCGTTGAATGCGCCGAAGAGCATTGCCACTACACAAGCCACCAGAAACGCGACTATGATAGGCGCCTGCAGGGTTTCGGGACGGGCATTTCCTCCGCAGAGCACCCGCAGAATCACGCTGCCCGCAATAGCGATAGCCGCGCCCACGCTGATATCCTGTCCGCCGGAAGCTGCCGTGACAAGCGTCATGCCGATCGCCAGTATCGCCAGCTCGGAACCGTTATTGATAATGTCAATGATAAAGCCGGACAGCACCGGGTTGCCCGCGCTGTTGTATCCCAATGTAATTTTAAAGAAAGCAGGATCGGCAATCAGGTTAAAGACTGCCAGCAGCAAAAGCGCCGCAACCGGGATAAAACACTGATTTCTAACAAGATTCTTTAGAAAACCCGCACTCGATGTTTTCGCATTTTCATTGTTTGCCATTTATTTGTCACCTCCCGCAATCGTATTCATAACCGTACCCTGATTCAGATCGTCGCCTGTCAGCTCGCCTACCGCCTTGCGGTCACGCATGACAATCAGGCGGGAACAGGTTCTTAACATCTCGTCAAGCTCCGAGGAGATAAAGGTTACGCTCATGCCCTCGGACGCCAGTTTCAGCACCAGCTTCTGGATGTCAACCTTTGTACCCACGTCAATACCACGGGTAGGCTCATCCAGAATCAGATATTCAGGATGGGTAAAGAGCCATCTTGCCAGAATAACCTTCTGCTGGTTACCGCCGGAAAGCGACTTAATCGGCGTATCCTTGGAAGCCGTCTTAATATTCAGAAGTTTTATGTATTCATCCGCAACCTTATTTGCTTCCGCCTTGGAGAAGGGTTTGAAGAAGCCCTTAAGCACCTGCTGCGCCAGAATAATATTGTCGCGCACAGAAAGATCTCCCACAATACCGTCAACCTTACGATCCTCCGGCAGATATGCGATACCGTTCTTCATAGCGTCAAGCGGCTTCGCAATCTTTACGTCCCTGCCGCCCATTTTGACTTTTCCGCCGGTCACCCGGTCCGCGCCGAAGATAGCGCGCACACACTCGCTTCGTCCGGAACCGAGGAGTCCGGTGAAACCGTTTACCTCGCCCTTGTTGATATGGAAATCGAAGGGCTTGATGCCCGCATTGCTGACAAGACCTTCCGCCTCCAGCACGGGAACCGCATTCTTTCCTGCATCGAAGGTCTTAACCTCGCCCTTGATATCGGAGAGATCGTCCACCTCTTTACCAAGCATCTTGGATACCAACTGTACGCGGGGAAGATTTTCAATTTCATATTCGCCCACAAGTTTACCGTCTCTCATAACGGTGATCCTGTCACAGACCTCGTACACCTGCTCTAAGAAATGTGTTACGAAGATAATGCCTACGCCCTTGGCGCGGAGATCCCGCATCAGCTTAAAGAGTTTCTCAACTTCCTGCTCATCCAGAGAAGAAGTAGGCTCATCCAGAATCAGAACTTTACATTCCATGTCAACCGCACGGGCGATCGCGATCATCTGCTGTACCGCCAGAGAACAAGTGCCAAGCTGCTGCGACGCCCTCGCCGGTATCTGCAGCGATTCCAGAATCCTGTCCGTATCCGTGTTCATTTTTTTCCAGTTCTGCACCGCGCCCTTGGTACGAGCAATAAACATATTCTCAGCCACAGTGAGATTCGGGCAGAGCGTGATCTCCTGATACACGGTACTGATGCCCATATTCTGCGCATCCTGAGGCGAATGAATCGCAACCGCGCCCTCCTTGCCGTCTAAGAAGATATCTCCGTCCTCCTTGCCGTAAACCCCGGTAAGAACCTTGATCAGCGTCGATTTTCCGGCGCCGTTCTCCCCCATCAACGCATGGATTTCACCTTTGCGCAGTGTAAAGTCCACACCCTGCAGGGCGTGCACTCCGGGGAATATCTTGTGAATGTTTCTCATTTTTAATACAACATTTCCTTCCACTCTCAGGTCCACCTCCCAATTTTCATATAGTTTTTTATAAATCCGTAGGATTTTATAGAAAGCGAGCGCGGGCAGGCTATACGCTGCGCCGCGCTCGTCTTATACATTATAGCATATTTTTTATTTCAGTAGTAAACTACCTAATTAAATTCCGTAGGTATCTACATCTTCCTGTGTGATGGTCTCTGCGTCGAAGCCCTTCTCCTCCATGATGATTACCTTCTCAGCAGGTGTACCGCCGCTCTCGAGGGTCTTGATAACATCATCAATGTAGGAAGACTGGAAAGGATTACACTGTCCATCGTAGTTCCAGTTGCCTGCAAGCAGCTCTTCCAGAGCCCACTTGTTGCAGTCAAATCCCATTACGATAACGTCCTTGCCTACGCCGTGAGAAATGTTAGCTGCATCCAGAGCTGCAACAGCGCCCTTAGCCATATCGTCGTTCTCAGCGTAGATTACGTTGAACTCTTTGCCGGAGCTGATTACGGACTGCACAATCTGCTGTGCATTCTCTGCATTCCAGGAAGCTGTCTGCTGCTCAACCATGTTCCAGTTAGCCTCTGCCGCTACCTTCTCATCCAGAGCTTTGGTACGACCCTGCTGTGCCGCGGAACCCATCTGACCCTGAAGGTGGATGATATTGTAGGTCTCAAGACCCTGACCTGCCAGCCATTCTACTGCGGTCTCACCTTCTTTGTCCATGTCGGACACGATGGATGCTGCGTAAAGACTTTCATCAGCGTCGATGGTACGGTCAAACAGGATAACCTCAACGCCTGCGGCCTGCGCATCCTGTAAAACGGTATCCCAGCCAGCGGTATCAGCCGCGGAGAGAAGCAGATAGTCAACACCATCCTGAATGAACTGCTGCGCTGCCTTTACCTGATCCTCATTCGCATTACCTACTGCAGGGTTACCATATGCAAAAGATGCAGAGTAGCCGTTCTCCTCAGTGAATGCTGCCTTCAGATCCGCATCGTTCGCGGTACGATAACCGGACTCACTGGGGTCGTTGTTGATGATACCAACGGTAATCAGCTCACCGCTTGCTGCAGGAGCCTCAGCCTCCTCTGCGGGTGCCTCTTCCTCTGCTGCAGGAGCCTCCTCCTCTGCCGCAGGAGCTTCCTCCTCTGCGGGTGCCTCTTCTGCTGCCGGAGCTGTCGTCTCTGCCGCGGGAGCTGCCTCACCGCCGCCACAGCCTGCCAGAGTAGCCATAACCATAGCGCCTGTCAGTAAAACTGCCATTTTTTTCTTCATTGTTTGTTTCCTCCCTTTCACTGACCCCCATCCCTGTGATGAGGGCATATGTTTTTAGGTGGCGGGATTTCCTGTTTCCCCGTCCCTGAGATCACTTTAGCAAAATGCACGATACAGTTCAACACCCAAAATCATCCTTTTGTGCATTTTGTATGGGTTTAACAATACAAATCTGTGTTATAATCAGATCAAATAGTACAAATTTTAAAATTAGGGGTAATTTTTTACGATACGGTTATTTTTTTATAGATTTTTATGATGCTGTTTCCTGTTTTAGACATTATTCTTTTATAGGCAATCTATTCAGAACCGTGATTCGGAAGGTGTTTTCTTCCGATTGGGACAAACTTTGTGAATAATTTTAATATAATTTGTTAATAAACCATGAACAAAAGGGGAGTTTTTTTACTATGAACAAGTACGAAACACTTTCGAAACAACTTACCGAACTGATTTCCCGGAATTTGAAGCAGGGAATCACCGCGCTTCCCACCGAAGCCGCCATTGCTGGGCAATATCAGGTCAGTCGGCAGACCGTGCGGGCCGCTCTCTCCCTCCTCAGAAGCCAAGGGCTGATCGAGAGCCGCAAGGGAAGCGGTTCCTATGCCACAGGACTCTCCCCCGACACGGACCGGAACATCGTCCCCATACTGATCGCCAGCAATCAGGAGTACATTTATCCCCATCTGCTCACCGATATACGCGCCGCCCTCGCAGACAAAGGCTACCAGCTAGAGGTTCATCCCACAGAGAACGACGTCTCCCGGGAACGGCAGCTCTTGCTTTCCCTTCTCGCCGCCCCGCCCCGCGGCGTTATCGTGGAAGGCGCAAAGAGCGCGCTCCCCACGCCCAATACCGATCTCTTTGAAAGGCTGAAAGGCGCAGGCACGAAGTTGCTGTTTCTACATAACAAATATGACGCTTTTCCGGACGAGATCTGCATCAAAGACGATAACTATTACGGAGGCTACCTCCTGGCCAGTCACCTGACCGAACTGGGGCACACCCGCATCGCAGGCATCTTTAAGGCAGACGACAAGCAGGGCCCGGAACGCTATCTGGGCGCTTTCTGCTGTCTCCGCGACCAGAACGCAACGATGTCAGACAGAAACGTTGGCTGGTTTCACAGCTTCGATCTCGAGAAACTTGAGAAAAATCAGGACAGCCGTTTTCTCGCAGCCTATATCAAAGAACATCTTTCCGGCTGTACCGCCGTGATCTGCTATAACGACGAAATCGCGTACTGGCTCATCAAGGAACTGTCCTACGCCGGCATCCGGGTTCCACGCGATCTCTCCGTTGTCTGCTTCGACAACACCTATTTAAGTGAGCTGAGTAAAGTCCGCATCACCACCCTCGCCCACCGGCCTCATGAGATGGGCGGATGTGTGGCGGAAACCATGATGAAGATGCTGCAGGGCATACCCGTTATCTCTCAGGAAATCCCGTGGGAGCTTGTGCGCAAGGAAAGCGACGGACCTGCATAAGCTCCGGCGACAGGCGGGCGTCATTTCCTGTCAGCCCCTCCCGCCTGCACGGTACTCCCTCGGCGTACAGCCCTGCGTCTTTTTGAAGACAAAACTAAAATAATGCGGGTCTTTGTAGCCCACCTCCATGGCGATTTCTCCTGTATGCATCTGCGTCTGGCGTAAAAGTTTTTTCGCCTTGTCCATTCGCTTGCCCGTCACATACTCCACAAAAGTCACCTGCATGGCCTGAGAAAAAATCGCACTGAAATAGTTTGCGCTGACATTGACCTCGCCCGCAACGGAGTTTAAAGAAAGAGACTCCTGCGAATAATTTTCTTCTATATAAGAGAGCGCCTTTTTCAAAATGCGTTTGCTCTGGTTGTCCGACTCCCTGTCGCGAAGCTCCACCGTTTTCTCAAACATTCCGCAGAGATAATCGGATAGCGTGTCCACGTCATACTGCCCCTCCGGCGTCAGTCCCGCCCCGCTCAAAAGCTGCAGCAGCTCTTCCTTATTACAGCCTAAAGATTCCACATAGGAAACCGCCGCAAAATAGACATGCAGCGTCAGATAGTTGCGGAACATGGCCGTCTGCATCGCTTCTCCCATCTCCAGAAGATAATTCTCCACAAAATCCGCAATCTCATCCCGTGTGCCATGAAGCAAGAAGTCCCGGATCAGTTCCACGTCCACCTTCGCCGGATCGATATCAAGAATCCTTCCGCCTTCCTCCTTTTCCGGCATATTCCGGCCCATCGTTTCTTTGGTAAACACATGCACCTGCGGCATCAGAAAACGATACGCGAAAATATGATTGACCTTGCTGTAACACTCGGTCAGCATACTCAGTCTTTCCACCGGCTCACCCAAGGCCACATACCAGTCCAGAAACTCTTCCGCCTGATGGCAAATGCGGTCCACGTTTTCGAGACACCTTGCGCCAAGCTCCTGCATCTGCGCAGGGCTCCCCTTGATCAGTACGCCGTAAGTATTCACATTCCACCGGAAAACCAGATTTTCCGGGTAACGGATAAAATAATGCAGAAGCTCCTCCCGCTTTCTGGCAAAGTCCTCGGATTCCATCCCCCTGTTTTCTCCAGTACGCTTTTCCTGTAAATTGAACAACAAAATATTGTAACAGGGCGCATTTATTTTCAATGACAGCTTTGCGGCTTCCTCATAAATATCCTGTACCGGCATACGGCCCTCGAACACCTTGACAAAAAAGTCCGTCCGGGAAAACTGCTCATATTCTCTGGCCTCACTCTGAAATTTCTCCTGATAGGTCTTCTGTTCCCGTTCCGTTTCAATCTTTGTTTTAAGCTCCGCCAGTACTTTCTGCATGGCTGCTCTGGTAATCGGCTTCAGAAGATACTGCTCCGCACCGACCAGTATCGCGCCGCGGGCATACTCAAAATCGTCATAGCCGCTGATAATAATGATTTTCATGTCGGGAAATTCCTGATGCACGAGCTTGCTTAAGGACAGCCCATCCATAAAGGGCATTTTGATATCCGTGAGCAAAACGTCAGGCTTCGTCTTCTGAATGAGCGGCAGTGCCATCTCCCCGTCACTCGCCTCCCCCACAAACTCATAGCCGTACTGCTGCCACGGTATATTATCCCTGATCCCTTCCCGGACAATACTCTCATCCTCCACCAAAAATACTTTCAGCATTTACCTCTCCCTTCCGCTACCGTCACCTTCGCTGTCTAGTAAGTTCTCTCCTGCAGCAGCTCCTGCGTCACATTGTCTATGGTGAAAATATCCTCTTCCACATAATATTTTTTCTCGACCTTCTCGCCCGCCTCCAGCATGTCTATCACCCGGAGAAGATACTCACCCTGATTCGGATTGCACTCGATGTCCACGTTAATCACGCCGTCTGCAACCATGTCGAGGGCCCCACGCACCGCGTCAAAAGAAAGAATGATTATGTCTCCGTCCACACCCACCGTACGCCCCGACTCCTCGATCGCCTCGATGGCTCCAAAGGTCATATCGTCATTCTGTGAAACCACTACATCGATATCCGGGTATCTTTTCAGAAATGTTTTCATCACTTCCTTCCCCTTTGTGGACGTAAACTCCGCGCACTTCTCTTCGAGGATATTCCAGTTTGCATGTCTGTCCGCCACCGCTGCAAACCCTGCAGATCTCCCGATCTGGGAGGAAGACCCTTCCGTTCCGGTCAGTATCACAATATTGACCGACTGGCTCGACCTTCGCTGCCGCACAAGTTCCCTTTCAAGCCACCGTCCGGCCTTCTCGCCTTCCTCCTCAAAATCACTGCCCACACAGGTCACGTACAGACTTTCGTCCTCCACATCCACATTGCGGTCCATGAGAATCACGGGAATACCAGCCTGCTTCGCCTCCTGCAGCACCGTCTCCCAGCCCGTCTCCACCACGGGAGAAAAAATAATATAGTCCACCCGCTGGGAAATAAAACTGCGGATCGCTTTCAATTGGTTTTCCTGCTTCTGTCTGGCATTGTTGTATATCAGAAAATAACCGTTATGCCGGGTAAACGCATTCTGCACGGATTCTGTGTTGGCAGTCCGCCATCCGGATTCACTGCCAAGCTGTGATACCCCCACCACGATCCGGTTTTCCTGCGTCATATGGGCCTCTTCCTCAATATTCGTAAAGAGCCTGCTGCCGTAAAGCAAAAGCGCCATCGTCATTACAAAGAGCAGCCCAACCACTATCAAACTGTAAGATCTTTTACGAAACACCACTTTTCCTCCATAATTCCGCTTCTAGGAATCTCAAATTCAGGCGGAGAAGACTCTTTTTCCGCCGCATAAGGCACCGCCGGAATCACGATCTCCACGCATGTGCCCTGCCCTTTGTAAGAATCTATCTTCATGCCGTATTCCGCCCCGAAATTCATGCGGATTCTCTCATTGACATTTGCAAGTCCGAATCCCTTTTCTGTCTCCTTGCACGGTTTCTCGATTTCCTTTTGCAGTTTGCGAAGGTCCTCCTCCTCCATGCCGACGCCGTCGTCCGCCACCCGGAGCCTGATCTGTTCTCCTTCCATCTGACCCGTAACGGTAATACGGCCTTTGGCGCGCTTGTATTTGATGCCGTGATAGAGGGAATTTTCCACCAGCGGCTGAAGGGTCAGCTTCAAAATCTGATATTGATATAGTCCGGGATCAATCTGAATTTCATATTCCAAAATATCCCGGTAACGCACCTGCTGAATCTCCAGATAGCTTTTAATATGGAGTTCTTCTTCCTGAATGGTGATATATTCTTTTCCCTTGCTTAAAACCAGTCTGAAAAATTCCGACAGCGACATAACCATATTTACTGCCTTGTCGGAATCGTTTCCCTCGATCAGCCAGACAATAGTATCCAGCGTATTATAAAGAAAATGTGGATTGATCTGCTCCTGCAAAAGCCGCAGATCCGCTTTTCGCATCTTCCGCTCGTCCTCCTTGATCTTCGACACAAGCCCTTCCAAACTCTCCGTCATCAAATTCACGCTGTCCGCTAAAACAGCCACTTCATCCTGCGTTTCCACTTCCGCTCTGACCGAGAAATCGCCTTCGGCCACCCGTTCCGTCACGCCGCAAAGCTCCTTAATCGGTCTTATGATATCCGTCACGAACATCACGATCAAAGTCGCCACCATAAAGAGCAGCAGCACAAGCAGCACCCCGCAAAACACGGTAAAACTGTGCACCTTTACGTTCAACTGATTTGTCAGATATTCCATGCTCTTCGTCTGATAATAGATGTAAGACTGGATATTATCCTGAATCAGCTCCGTCAGAATGTAAATATTATTGTCAAGCATCTCGATATTGACATCGTACCCTACGTCCGTCTCAAGATTTGTCCGGATGTCGTCCACGCGGTCCTCCAGCGTATTGATATTGCGCAGGAGAATCTGCAGTCTTGCGCGGCTCTCAATGTCCGTGGTAATGCTCATAAGGTCGCCAAACTCGCCCCGCAGCCTGTTCAGATGCTCATACGGATCTACCAGACTCCCGTCGTCTCCCACCGTGTCAAAAGTGACGAATCCCACCACCAGCTTGTAGAGACTCTCGTCCATCTCCTCCTTAAAATTCAGGTTATAGCTATTCGCCACTGTCAGGTTTCCTACAATCGCGTCATAGGCGCCGCTATAATTGTGCAGGGCATAGAGCAGGTAAAGCACCATCACCAAAAAAGGCACGGCTACCACGACTGACAGCAAAATCAGTTTATATTTAATCGAATACTTTACTTTTGCAGGCTGCATATTGACTTCTCCTTCATCTATTCATTCTACCAATTTTTCGGCTAAAGATAAATTCATTTTTTTATCAATGCAGGTTTGCAATATTACCCGGCAAGGTGTATTATATTTATAAGTGTGCCTTTCTGATAATTTGGAGAACCGTGTCGATTTTTTAAAAAAATTTAAATGAAAGAAGTCAAAATGAAAGAAAATTCTGTTTTCGCTGCCATTTATGAAAATATCTGCCGGGATACCGGAAAGCAGAACGAATCCACCAAGCTGATCGTCGTGGTTCGTTTATTAACGCTGTCCATGCTGATTCACTCTCTGACATGCTGCGTGCTGGTTTCCATCACAGGGCATATGGGTGCGCTGGCCTTTTCGCTGGCTTCTTCCGTTTTGTTTCTGGCCCTTTTTGTAATATCATACCACTGGAGTACCTTTATATCCTACTGCATTCTGAATGTTTGTATTTTATTATGGTCCTGCCTGAATGTCTACTGTTTTGGCTGGAATATCGGCATTCAGCACTTTCTGGTCGTGCTTTTGGTTTTTGTATTCTTCTGTAAGTACAGACACGAGCCGGTCAAAATCCTATATGCCGCCTCCCTGTTTGTCATGCGTTTGATCTTATACTATTACTGCCGCTCCCATGAACCGGCCATTTTTCTTGATGACACCTTAACTGACGCTCTGCAGATGACAAACACGTTCTTCATATTTTTGTCTCTGGGAATGCTAGCCTATCTTTTCAGCTCTTCGTCTCAGGAGATGGAGGGCAAACTGATCGAATACAACCGGAAACTTATGAAGCAGGCCAGCACGGACACACTGACCGGGCTTTTTAACCGCAGACGGACGCTGGAATACCTGGAGAACCTTCTCAAATCCGCAGAAACGCAGATCAGCATCTGCCTGTGCGATATCGATCATTTCAAGCGGGTCAACGATACCTACGGACATGATGTGGGCGACGTGGTTCTGAAGAAAATTTCACAAACCTTCCAAAAAAGACTGCCGCCCGACACCTTTATTTCCCGTTGGGGCGGTGAGGAATTTCTGCTGATTTTTCCCCGTCTAAACGGAGACGAAGCCATCACCGCACTGCAGACGCTCAGACAGAAAATCCGGGAGATCACCTTCGACGGCGGCTTTGAAAACTTTACCGTCTCCCTTACATACGGCTTAGTGGAGTACGATTATCACAGCGATGTTACCACGCTTCTGAAAGAAGCGGACGAAAAATTATATGTCGGCAAAGAAAACGGACGCGACCGGATCATATTTTGATCCGGTCATTATTTCTTCACTTCTCTCATATAGTAATACAAATTCTTTTCTGCAGGTGTTCCCTTGAGACATTCCCTCTCTTCCAGACAATGGACTTTTGTGTTGATTCTGTTTACCGCCTTGAGCATCCTGACTCTGCATTGGTACAGCCGTACCCATCAGGACACGAAATTCCGCGCTTTTGCCCAAGCCTTTTTCTTAGACGAGGTGCAGTCAAATCCCATTCATTTCCACTATACCATAGACAACCCGTCCGCCTACGGCGTGGATGAGTCGTCGCTTACCCTGCCTGTATATCAGGCCGGGGATGCCGCAAACGAAGTGTACGCGCTGTCTTTAGCGAAAAAGGATTTAAACGCCATCGATCCCGATGCCCTGAACGTGGAAAACCGCCGCCTTTACGAACTTTTAGACAGTTACCTTACGGCCGCGGCAAAGACGGCCGCCTACCCCTATTTCGCTGAACCGCTCTCCCCCTCCTCGGGCGTTCCTTCTGAACTGCCAATTTTGTTTTCCGAGTACCGCTTGGACGACAAAGCCGACATCGAGAACTATCTATCCATTCTCACCCAGATTCCCGCTTACTTTGAGGGGCTTCTTGTCTATGAGCAGGAAAAGGCGCAGGCAGGGTTGTTTATGTCGGATCTGACCGCCGACCGGGTAATTAAGCAGTGCGCGGAACTGCTGGACGCTTCCTCCATAGAAAACGGTACGCATTTTCTGGAAATTACCTTTCAGGAAAGGCTGCAGCGGCTTGTCAGCCAAAAAATCCTGACCGAAGAGGAGTCGGCTTCCTACGTTTCCGAGCACAACCGCTTATTAACCACTTTAGTCATACCCGCCTACGACCGGCTGGCAGATGGTCTGACCGTGCTGAAAGGCTCCGGAAAAACGACCTGCGGTCTGGCCGGGCAGGAAAACGGACGGGATTATTACCGGGCGCTTGTCCGTCTGCGCACCGGCTCCTACCGCGATATAGACGAAATCAAACGCCTTCTCGCAAGAGACCTGCGCTTTCATTACGAATCCCTGCTGGCGCTGCTTGCCGCAAACCCGACGCTCAAGAATATGATTGCCGAGTCTCCCTCTCTCCTGCCGGAGATGACGCCGGAAGAAATTCTGGCTGATCTGCAGTCGGAAATCGGCGAAGAGTATCCGCTTATACCCGCCGGCCGCGACAACGCGCCCATACGCTCCACGATCAAATACGTGGACGCCAATCTGGAAGCCTACAGCGCGCCCGCCTTTTATATGATGCCGCCCATCGACAATATATGTAATAATCTGATCTGTTTAAACGCGAGCGATACACAGGACGATCTGGCGCTCTTTACTACACTGGCCCACGAAGGCTACCCCGGCCATCTATACCAGACCGTATACAGTAAGCGCTATCAGGAGCAGAAAAATATTCTGCCCCTCGGAAATGTCCTCTATTACGGCGGGTTTGTGGAAGGCTGGGCCATGTATGTGGAACTGGACTCTTTCGACCGGGCCATCGAGCTGGCAAAAGAGTCCC
Organism: uncultured bacterium; assembly: GCA_947073545.1. Lineage (GTDB taxonomy): Bacteria > Bacillota > Clostridia > Lachnospirales > Lachnospiraceae > UBA3282. The sequence continues at coordinate 84,323 of CAMTMP010000006.1, read as the reverse complement.
ATCCGGAAGCGGCCGCCTACTATCAGGTCTGCCGTCTTGACAGGCAGTTCCGGCTTGGGCTTTATTCCCTTCTGGACATCGCCATCCACTATGATAACGCATCCTTCGAGGATGTGCAGAAGCTATGTTACTGCCTCGGCATCAGCGACCGGGCAAATCTGGCCGCCCTCTATCAATATATCGCGGAGGAGCCGTGCAATTATCTGAAATATTATTTGGGATATCTGGAAATTCTGGAATTAAAAAAACAGGCAGCGGTCCTCTGGTCTGCGCCGGATCAGACAACCGCTGTCTATAACGACACGGAATTTCTATACCGTTTTCATTCTTATCTGCTGCAAAACGGTCCCGCCGACTATCGTACTCTGGCAAAGCGGCTGGCGGCGGAGTGACGCCCGGTGAAAAGCCCGTGTGCCCTGTTTCCTGCTCCACAAACGCCATTCGTGGGATACAGGGTCAGCTCACTTCCCGAAAAAATCTTGTCAGCTTGGTGAGGGCGCTTTCAAGCGCTCTCTGCTCCTCCTCCGAGAGTTCCTTCAAAACGGCATCGATCATTTTCTCGTGGAACCGGCGATGATGGAGATACGCTTGTTTCCCTTTCCCCGAAAGAGAAATCAGCACCACCCGCCTGTCTTCCTCGCTCCGGGTTCTGTCCACATACCCTTTTTTTACCAAGCTGTTGACCGCTATAGTCAGCGTTCCCGTGGTGACCTCCAGCTCTCTCGCCACACTGGTCATATTTTTGGAGCAGTCCGGCCCGATTGCCTCTATGACATGCATATCGTTGGCCGTCACATCTTTATATTCCTCCGTCCTGATCGCCCGCTCCTCCAGCGTGTTAATATCGCGGAAAAGCCTGACTAACACTTCGTTCAATGTATTGCTGATATTCATTTTCTTTCCCCTGCTGCGCAAACATGTCTCTTTAATCTCCAAACAGTGTAACAAAAAATAGTTTGAAAGTCAAACTTTGTGTGAGTCAACCCTCCATCGAAAGTACTAATTATAAATTTTAGTTTATATTTTCTTTCTTTTTTCTTTCGAATTTTGACACACCGCATTCACAAATAGCTTGTATAGTATTAATTGTAGTTAAGACAGAGCCGGATCAAAAAATTCGGTCCGCAGGAATTCATGACTCAGATTCTTTGGCGATGGTTATACTACACTTACAATGGAGTCGCCGGTGCTGATTTGGCGCCGACCGGCTTCGACTAACCATAACAGCCGCCCATAAAGCTGCTGTTGACATATATTTGAACCAACATTTCTATCCTTCTCACACACAGAAACGGCGCCCCCTACGGAGCGCCGTTTCTCATGTAATTTATATGCTGGCCATGCGATGCAAATTCGTACAGAAAATGCCGTTTGACATGGGCTTATCAAGCTCCCCAGCCCAATTCCAGTTCCGAAAAATCTATGTACAAGTCGTCGTAAATTCCCACTTTAATGCGATCCGAAAGGGAATACTGCTCCGCAGGAAACATTTGCACAAAATCTCCCTGTCACGCCAGCATCCTCCCCGCCAGCACAATGCTCGCAGCAATTCCGGCGAGTGTCGCAAGCAGAGCCCCCTTTAACGTATAGCGCGTCTTAGTGACTCTGGCCGCCAGAAAATAGACGCTCATGGTATAGAAGACCGTCTCCGTGCAGCTCATCATAATGGAGGTGGTGAGGCCGATCAGGGAATCCGGCCCATGATTCTTAAAAATATCCAGCACCAGTCCCGTAGCCGCCGAGGAGGAGAACATTTTCACAAACATCAGCGGGACAAGCTCAGGCGAAAACCCGAGTCTGTCCGCCACGCCGCCAAAAAGTCCCCCGACAAATTCCAGAAAGCCCGATGCCCGCAAAACGCCCACCGCAACCATAAGCCCAATAAGCGTCGGCATAATCTGTATCACCGTATGAAAACCGTCCTTTGCACCTTTGATAAAATCCTCGTACACATTACAGCGGTTGGAAATGCCGTAGGCCACAATATAAAAAAGGATAACCGGAATGATAATATTGGAAATATTAGATAAGACTGTCGCCATAAGTAACCCGTATACACGTTTTATAAAATTTATGCGCCGGACACAGCTTTTATCCCTATACAAATATTGATAAATCACGGAAATACTGCTACCATATATCATGTCAAAGAAAAACCCGGCGACCGGGTGTTTCCCTGACATGATGACATGAAACACAGCAATGCTTACACTGAAACGGAGATTTCTATGGTACAATCGAATACAACGGTTCTCGCCGCACTGATCGGGTTGATTGCTTTTATGGCTGTCCTTGCCATACTCATCGACTTTTTCCTCCGCCGCAGGCGGGACCGCCGTATCAGCCGGATGGACGAGCTGGAAGGACATGATTTTGAATTTTTCTGCGCCGACCTTTTGCGGGCGCAGGGGTTTATCGAAGTGGAAGTAACCCGCGGCAGCGGCGACTTCGGCGTGGATATTCTGGCGGAAAAAGACGGCATTACCTACGCCGTCCAGTGCAAGCGTTACAGCGGCCCCGTCGGCGTGGAAGCAGTGCTTCGCACCTACGGCGGGCTGGCCTACTATGAACGGATGGTGGGCGCTGTTATGACAAACCAGTATTTCACCTCCCCCGCGGTGGAGGCCGCGAAAAAACTGCACATCCTGCTCTGGGACAGAGGATATATGGACGCTATGATTGAAGAAAATGCCCCTGCGGCCGTTGGCAAAAAATAACGGAACCCAACTTTTTCCCACTGCCTCAGTACTTTTAAAACGAAAGGCGGAATGAATGATGCACCATCTAAAAAAATATGCGTTAAATGAAATACCCCATTATAAAGTACACGGACGCACGGTTCCCGGGGCCTGTCCGCTGCCGCTCTTTTTTAGCGGGAGCGCGGTGGAATTGAACGTGTCCGGTTCCGAACTTTGGGCCGATCTGGAAGTAAACTGGCATACCCTTGACATGTGGGTTACCGTAGAAATCAACGGCGCACTTATAAGCCGTCAGATGCTTATGCCGGGTGTCCAATCCCTGTGCCTGTTCCGCGGCATGAGCGAGGCGCCGGTTAAAAACGTGCGCATTACAAGAGAGACGCAGGCCATGATCGAGGACGAGGACTGCTGCCTCATTGTCCACGGTTTTCAGGCAGGCGGCATCTTCTACCCGGTTCCCAAAGGGAAATACACCTTGGAATTTGTGGGCGACAGCATCACCTCCGGCGAGGGCACTTACGGCGCCATCGGGGATCTTGACTGGCTTCCAATGTACATGAGCTACAGCCGCGATTACGCAAAAATCACAGCAGCGGCGCTCGATGCGGATGTCTATATGATTTCAAAAGGCGGCTGGGGCGTGCTGTCTTCCTGGGACAACAACCCTGCCTGCAATATACCCTCCCGCTATGAACAGCTCTGCGGTCTTTGCAGCGGCACGAAAAACGAGAGTCTCGGCGCTTTTGCACCCTACGATTTTTCCGCAAGAAAAACCGACGCTGTGATTGTAAACCTCGGCACGAACGACGCTTCCGCTTTCCGGCAGCCCGCATGGCGCAATCCCGCCACAGGACAGACATTCAAGCAGCGCCTGAATCCGGACGGCACTTTCATGGAAGAGGATTTAACCCGGTTCGAGGATGCCGCCGTTTCCTTCTTATATATGCTGCGCAGGCATAACCCGCAGGCCCACATCGTCTGGTGCTACGGTATGCTCTGTTACGATCTCTCCTTTGCGATCAACGAAGCTATGATCCGCTATATCAAAGAAAGCGGTGATCATAATGTCATCTATTTACAGCTTCCAAGCCTCACCGAGGAAACCGTCGGCTCCACCAATCATCCGGGAGAGGCTTCCCACAAAAGGGCGGCACGGGTGCTGACCGAGTACTTGCAGGACTATTTTTCTAAAGAAAAGTAATACAGTAAAAACGCCTCTTTGTCTGTGTGACAAGGAGGCGTTTCCATATCTTATGCTATTTTCTCTAAAGCTCCAGCATCCCCAGTTTCAGCGCACCCATAATGCCCTGCTTGTCATTCAGACTCTGCACCACGATATAGCTGTCCAAATCCTCCAGCTCCTTTGTCTTGATGTAGCCGTTTAGCAGTTCTTTAAACTTGGCGCGCACCATAGGCAGAAGCTGGGTCTGATGCATCACACCGCCGCCCAGAATAATGCGCTGCGGGGATAACAGCACCGTATAATCTACAAGCGCCTGCGCGATATAGTATGCCTCCATCTCCCAGACTTCAGCCCGATCCGCAAGCTCCACCGCTTTCTTGCCCCATCTTCCTTCGATCGCCGGTCCTGCGGCCAGTCCTTCTACACAGTTTTTATGGAAAGGACAGAACCCTTCATAGGTATCCTCGGGATGTCTGCTCAGCAGCACATGTCCGCCTTCCGGATGCATCATCCCGTGCAAAAGTTTGCCGTCCACGATCACACCCACACCCACGCCGGTGCCGATCGTAATGTAAATGCAGCTATGTAAGCCCTTCGCAATGCCCCATGTGTACTCTCCAAGCGCAGAGCCGTTCACATCGGTGTCAAATCCTACCGGCACGCCAAGTTCCTTTTTAAATGCCCCGACAATATCGTAATTCTGCCATGCCAGCTTCGGCGTGGTGGTGATATAACCATAGGTTTCGGAGCCTCTGTCCACGTCAATCGGCCCGAAGCACCCGATGCCAAGCGCCTCGATCTCTTTTCCCCTGAAAAAGGAAAGCAGCTTGGGCACGGTAATCTCCGGCGTCTCCGTGGGCATGGAAATCTGCTCCAGAATCTCACCGTTCTCGTTGCCAATGGCGCACACCATCTTTGTGCCGCCCGCCTCTAATGCACCTAATATCATTTCGCTCCTCCATTCCGGGGCATTTCCCGCCCCATTGTATTTATGATCAGCCGCGCCATACGCAAAACGCGCGTCCGCGCTTCTTTGGCTGAACGCTTAACCTGCAATCTCTCTTGCCACAAACACCCCGCTGGCGGAAGCGTGCGACAGGGAATGGGTCACCCCGCTGCCGTCCCCGATGATATAAAGCCCTTTGTGCCTCGTCTCGAGATGCTCGTCAATCTCCACTTCCATATTATAAAACTTAACCTCTACACCGTACAGAAGCGTATCGTCATTTGCCGTGCCGGGCGCAATCTTGTCAAGGGCGTAAATCATTTCCATAATGCCGTCCAGAATCCGCTTCGGAAGGACAAGACTTAAGTCACCCGGCGTGGCCGCAAGCGTCGGCTCGATGATCCCTTCTTCGATCCGCTTGGCGTTGCTCCTTCTGCCCCGCACCAGATCCCCGAACCGCTGCACGATCACACCGCCGCCTAACATGTTGGAAAGTCTGGCGATGCTCTCCCCATATCCGTTGCTGTCCTTAAAGGGCTCCGAAAAATGCTTCGCCACAAGAAGCGCAAAATTCGTATTCTCCGTCTGCTTTTCCGCCCCTTCGTAGCTGTGTCCGTTCACCGTCACAATCCCGTTCGTGTTCTCATTCACCACTATTCCGTGGGGATTCATGCAAAACGTTCTCACACTGTCCTCAAATTTCTCTGTGCGGTAAACGATCTTGCTCTCATAAAGCTCGTCCGTCAGATGGGAAAAAATTACCGCCGGGAGCTCTACGCGCACACCGATGTCCACACGGTTTGATTTCGTGTGAATCGCAAGCTCTTCACATACCTTTTCCATCCATTTGCTGCCGCTGCGGCCCACAGATATGACACATTTGTCACATTCGTAGTCCGTCTTTTCGCCGATCACACGGTATCCATCCTCTATGCGCTCCACAGAGCGGACCGGCGTGTCGAAATAAAATTCCACCTTGTCCTTCAATTCCGCATACAGGTTTTCCAGAACCACATAGTTGATATCCGTCCCCAGATGCCGCACGGACGCGTCTAACAGGTTCAGATTATTCTGTAAACACAACTTTTTGAAATGGGTGCCCGCCGTGGAATACAGCTTCGTCCCCTCGCCGCCGTACTTCATGTTGATCTCATCCACGTAATGCATCAGCTCTATGGCCTTTTTCTTTCCCACATACTCGTGGAGCGTGCCGCCGAAATCGTTGGTGATATTATATTTTCCGTCGGAGAATGCGCCCGCGCCGCCAAAGCCGCTCATGATCGAACAGCAGGGACATTTCACGCAGGACTTCACCTTGTCGCCGTCTATGGGGCAATGCCGGTTCTCCAGTGCATGTCCCGCCTCGAATACCGCTATCTTCAAATCCGTATTTTTCCGTGTCAGCTCGTAGGCCGTAAAAATGCCGCCCGGCCCCGCGCCGATAATGATTACGTCATATTTCATATATCTCTCCCTGTAAGACCTGTTTTCAGTCCTTCCCGATCAGTTCTCTCACCGCATCGACAGCCACCCTGATCGCCGTATCCGTATCATGCACCACCGGGTTTTCCAGCCCCAGCTTCTCCCGCTCCTGATTCGCCACCACAAGAAAGCAGGCTCCGGCTCTCACCCGCAGATAGCTCGCCACCGTAAACAATGCCGCGGACTCCATCTCGGAAGCCAGACACCCAAGCCTCTTCCACGCCTCCCATTTATTCATCAGCTCATAGCTGACAGGCTTTGTCTCCGGCTCATGCTGCCCGTAGAAGGAATCCTTGGCCTGCACCACTCCCGTGTGGAAAGCACATTCCCCCGCCCGCGCTGCCTGCGCAAGCGCGTTTGTCACCGCAAGATCCGCCACTGCGGGGAACTCGATAGGCGCATACTCCCTGCTCGTTCCCTCCATGCGGATCGCCCCGGTGGCAATCACGACGTCGCCGCTCTTTACCTCCTTCTGCATACCGCCGCAGGTGCCGATGCGCAGAAAGGTATCCGCGCCACAGCGCACAAGCTCCTCCATGGCGATAGCCGCCGAAGGGCCGCCGATGCCGGTAGATGTCACGCTGACCTTCACCCCGTCAAGGGTCCCGGTATATGTAATGTATTCCCTGTTGTCCGCGATCAGAACCGGATTCTCAAAATACTGCGCAATTTTCACACAGCGTTTGGGGTCGCCGGGCATAATCACGTACCGCCCCACCTCTCCTGCCGCCACCTGTATGTGGTACTGTCTGCTCGCATCTTCCGAATAATTCTTCATGTGAAATTCCTTCTTTCTACTGCCATGGCAGCTATTCTCACCGCACCCTGTCCCCCTTCAGCAAGCGCGAACTGCCGCATTACCGTCTTATGGCTGTCCTCCCGCTGACACCGGCCCCCCTGTATCATAAAATCACTTATCTCAATTATACTGGGTTTCTCCCGTAAAGAAAAGACATATTTCCGTTATAAAAAGCAGATATTTCGATTTTAAAGTCTGCGGGTACAAAAACTTTTATATAATACTAAATTGTACCGGGCCTGAAAAACATGCCCGGTACAATTTAGTATCATATAGCAGATCAAATGACCTGTTAATCTGTCAACAGAGCCAGTCTGTCAGGATCATCTGCAAATACTTCTTTTGCGTTATCCTTTGTCACTACGACAGGCGGCAATTCGTAAACAGGAACATCTATTACGCCATTGTTTGCCGTCACATCGGTTTCCGGCATCCCGTTACCGCTTATCAGACTGTCAATAATAGAAACCGTCTCCGCAACAAGCGCATTCGTCGGTTTTGCAACTGTGGAATATTGTCTGCCGGACCATACCCACTCGACAGATTCATTTTCCGCATCCAGTCCCGATACTACAGGGATCGGCTGCCCCGCATTCTCGCAGGATGTAATGATCGCACGGGCAATGCCATCGTTCGGCGACAGAACACCGTCAATCTCAATGTCTGAATAATTGCCCGCCAGAAGGGCATCCATACGCGACTGTGCTTTGGCGTTATCCCAGTCGACTGTCGCGCACTGTGTGAAATCTGTCTGCCCTGATACAACAACCAGAGTCCCATCGTCAATGAGTGGCTGGAGCACTGACATTGCGCCCGTAAAGAAATTCGGTGCATTCGGATCAGCCGGGCCGCCGCCAAAAAGTTCAATATTGTAAGGAGCCTCACCCTTTAATTCCTCTAACCCCTGTAAGAGCGCCTGTGCCTGTAATTCACCTGTCTTCACACTGCCAAACTGCACTACACCGTCAACGCCTGTTGTATTTTCCAGCAGTCTGTCATACCCGATTACATATACACCTGCATCTTTTGCCTTCTCTAACACCGAGCCAAGCTGTGAACCGTCAACAGGACCGACAACGATAACCTGTGCGCCGTTCTCAATCATGGACTCGATCTGCTGCTGCTGTTGCGGCACTTTCTGGTCAGCGGCCTGAATGATCGCCTCATAGCCTGCAGCCTCAAGTTGTTCTTTAAACATCACTTCCGCCTCTGCCCAGTTCTGTGTTCCAAGCCACGGCAGCGCAACACCAACAATGCCACCGCCTGCGGACGTCGTCCCGGCTCCCTCTTCCGCATCTGCCGGTTCTGCTTCCTCCACACTTTCGGCTTCAGCAGTCTCCTCCACCGCTGCAGGTGCGTTGGCCGTCTGTACAGCCTCCTCTCTTCCCCTGCCCCCGCCGCAGCCTGTCAGTGCTGCTGCTGTGAGAGCTGCTGTCATGAAAAGTGATACTGCTTTTTTTGCTTTCATCTTCATTCCTCCCTTTTGTTTGCTTGTTTGCATTTCATGATTTTAACCCCTGCTTTTCTTGTTATATACATCAAAGGCTACGGCCGCTAATAGCACAAAGCCCTTTATGACCTGTGTTTTGTCTGCCCCGACACCCATAAGCATAAGCCCGTTGTTCAAAACCGCCATCACCAAGCCGCCGACCATCGTTGCAATAACGGTTCCAACACCACCTGATACAGCCGCGCCGCCGATAAATACGGATGCGATGGCATCCATCTCCCAGGAAGTTCCGTCTGCCGGCCCCGCAGCTGTCGAACGCCCTACAAACAATATGCCTGCCACGGCTGCCAGAACCGACATGTTAAGCATCGTGAGAAAATACGTTCTTTTTACATTTACGCCGGAAAGTTCGGCCGCCGACTTATTCCCTCCTACCGCATAGACATGACGTCCGAAGGATGTTCTTTCCGTAACCAGATAATACAGGATGATCAGTATCACAAGAATCAACCCCGGGATCGGAAAACTTGTGCCCGTCCTTCCGCTTCCGAAAAGCCATGTCATATATCCGATCACCGCCGCCACAATCCCGATGCGGACTGCAAAGGGCCAGAACGCCTCTTTCTTTCCGGTAACATCCCCCGAATGGGTAAACTTTTTCATCTGGGCAATTACATACGCAACTATTGCAATTATTCCAAGCAGCAAAGTTGAGTTATTCATCCCGGTAAAAGCAGGTCCCCATTCAGGAAGATAACCGGCACCAAACCATTTCAGCTCTGAGGGAACAGGAACTGAAATTGAGTTTGATATCCAAATAACACCGCCTCTGAATATCATCATACCGCCGAGCGTTGTGATAAATCCTGGAATGCCAAGCCTCGATAAGAAAAATCCCTGCCATGCCCCGGCTATCATGCCGATTGCCAGCGCAATCAGAATTGCAATATACCACGGCAGGTTAAACTGGCGGGCGGTTATCGCCATTACCATGGAAGCAAATCCCGCAACCGATCCCACAGACAGATCGATCTGCCCGATTACAATTACCATGAGCATTCCTAAAGCCAAAACCAATACATAAGCATTTCCCGATATTAAATTTTGAAAGTTCGAGGAAGTAACCATCTTACCTCCCGATGCAATATTGAAAATAATTATGAGCGCTATCAGAGCAACTACCATCGTATATTGACGAAGATCTTCGCCCAACACCTTTTTAATATATTTCATTATCGTCTCCTCTTAAGCCGTTATGGTCATCTTCTTCATTAACATTTCCTGATTTGCCTCTTTTGCCGGAATCTCTCCTGTGATCTTACCTTCAAAGATCGTATAAATGCGATCCGCCATTCCAAGAAGCTCCGGGAGCTCGGAAGACACAAGAATAATTGCTTTTCCCTGATCCGCAAGCTCATGGATCAGTTTATATATCTCATATTTTGCTCCCACATCAATGCCCCTTGTCGGCTCATCCAGAATGAGAATATCCGGCTCCGTAAACATCCACTTTGAAAGGACGACTTTCTGCTGGTTTCCGCCTGATAATGTATTCACACCAACACCCACATCGCGGCACTTAATTCTCAGGGAATCTTTATATTTTTCCGAGGCTGCCCTTTCCTTATCAAAGTCCAGAAGCCCTCTTGTTTTAATCATATCAAGATTCGCGGCTACAACGGTTTTTCTAATCGAGTCGAGAAGATTTAATCCCAGACCTTTTCTGTCCTCCGGCACATAGGCGATCTTATTTTTGATCGCTTCCCTGACTGAATTGATCTTAACCTCCCTGCCTCTTATTTTCATGTTTCCGCCTCTGAAGATCCCCATATTCTTTCCGAACAGAGATCTCATCAATTCCGTTCTGCCCGCTCCCATAAGACCGGCAAACCCGACAATTTCTCCGGCCCTGACATGAAATGCAGAATCTTTGCAGAGCATTTTTCCGGGAACCTTCGCATCCTCAACACGCCAGCCCGAAACCGCAAGAATCACTTCCCCTATTTTAGGCGTATGTTCAGGATACCTGTTTTCAATTTCACGTCCCACCATGGCCTTGATAATTTTGTTCTCGTCAACCTTGCCTGCCTCCACGGCATAACCGTCCACGGTCTTTCCATCCCTGATTACCGTCACGTAATCGGAAACTGCCGCGATCTCATTTAGCTTGTGGGAAATCATAATACAGGTAATTCCCTGCTTTTTCAGCCCCAGCATCAAATGCAGCAAATTTTCTGAATCCGATTCATTTAGCGACGATGTCGGCTCATCCAGAATAAGCACTTTGACATTTTTAGACAATGCTTTTGCTATTTCAACAAGCTGCTGCTGTCCGACACCCAGATTTTTGATGATTGTATTTGGATCAATATGTAATCCGACTTTTTCCAACAGCTCTCTTGTTCTTTTTCGTTCTTTCCCCCAATTTATGAGTCCCTTTTCTACAATTTCATTGCCCATAAAAATATTTTCTGTAACGGACAGCTCGGGAATCATCGTAAGCTCCTGATGAATAATAACGATCCCTGCGCGTTCTGAATCTTTGATGTTTCTGAATGCCATTTTTTTACCTTGAAAAAAGATCTCTCCATCATAACTGCCATATGGATAAACGCCTGACAAAACCTTCATCAAGGTGGATTTCCCCGCGCCGTTTTCACCGCATATGGCATGTATGGAAGCCTCCGAAACTTCTAACGTCACATCGGAAAGCGCCTTGACTCCCGGAAATGTTTTGGTGATGTTCTTCATCTGCAAAATATAGCCGTCACTCATCTAACCCCTTACCTCCCTCCTGTAATACTCGTTTGGCTTTCGCAATTCTTAACTGTTTTAATTGTAAAAAAATTGCTTTACTTTTCCTATTGCCGGATGTCATATCGTTTATAGTGACATTCGGCATATAAAAAAAACGGTTTGTATATGACAAATGTCATTTCAAACCGTTTAAAATATTTATTCTTTCAAGAAACTTCTGACTCGTTTCTCTATCATCTGCAATCCGATCTTCGAATCCGTCCCGTTATTTACAATATCGTCGATGCCGGCGTCAATCATTTCCCTGACCGATGTGATATCCTTGAAATTATAGTCTGGCTCGGCATGATCCATAATAGATGTGATAAGGTTTATATCCATTCCGCCCTCCTCTGACAGCACCTGATTTATGCTTAACATAGTCGTCATGGAATCGGTAACCGTTTTCAATACAGACGCGCCTTCTTTATAAGTATATATCTCACTTTGAATTTCGATATCATAGCAAAAAGTTTTTATCAGTTCCCAGGCAAGCCCCTCATTATCTGTTCTGGAATTCATGGCGAGTAAAAGTGTGCTCATGGTTGATTTGTTATCACCGTTTTCTCCCCGTGGCAGCGTAATGCAGTCCAACTCGAAATTCGTATACTTCTTAATGTTCCAGGGATAAGGCTTATACGTTCTGTAATCCGACAACAGAGCAGGCATAAATGCCACATTCCCCTTATCAAAGTCATCCGCCGTAACAATACTGCCTTTTGTAAGCATATTTATTTTCTTGATGAAATCCACAGCCTCCACTGCATTTTCACTGAGCAGATTGCAGCTCGCACCGTTTGCGTCAAAGGCATCCACTCCGTTTGTGATGAAAGCATGTTCCCATGTATAATCGCAGATGCCAAACTGATCCTCTATTCCGTTGCCGTCAGTATCTTTGGTAACCCTGTCGCATATCTCGTAAAAATCTTCCCATGTCCAATCTTCCGGTATTTCTTTTATCCCTTCATTTTTCAAAAGCGTCTTATTTACAAACATCATCTGCGGCACACTCTCGAACGGAATCCCGTATTGACTGCCGGAAATATTTCCAAATTCAAAGGATGCCATATAATATCTGGATTTATCATAATTCGCATCCCCGTCAATATAGCCATCCAGTTTCATCAGAGCGTCCGTGCCCGCAAATGTGGAAAAATCCTCCGGCAGTACAAAGAAAACATCCGGTGCGTTTCCCTTTATCAATGCAGACGCAATGTATTCCGAATAGTCGTCCTTCTGTATTCCGCTTACAAACTTCACCTTTACCCCGGGATGATCAGCTTCAAATTTCTCCACTGCATCATCGATAAGCCGGTAAGTGTAAGCATCCGGAACATCCCATGCGCTTTCGGTAAAAAAGCCCAGCGATATTGTCCTTTTATGCTGGAAATAATGCAATGAAACTGCCGCTGTCACCAGAACTGCCGCCAGAAAAACGCCTGCAGCAAATCTTTTTCCGATAATCTTCTTTTTCCTCAAAGTCAACTTTTCCTCCACTGTACAGCCCAAATAGCTAATTGTGTTCTGTCACGCAGATCAAGCTTCTTTAAGACAGAGCTTAAATAGTTTCTTACAGAGCCTTCCGTAAGGAAAAGTTCTGCCGCTATCTCCTTATTGGACAGCCCTTTTGACACAAGCCCGATCACCTTCCACTCCGACTCTGTAATTTCCCTTATATAATCCTCATCCACCGTAATGACCGCCGCATTTTCTCTTGCCATCTGCGAAAACATTTTCACAACCTTTCCGGCAATATCCTCATTGATCATGGCATTTCCATGATAAACTTTATGGATCGCCTCGATCAGCCTGTCCGCGGAAATACCTTTTAAAAGATAACCGCTGGCTCCATGCTTTAATGCGCTGAAAATGTATTCATCATCATCAAAGGTTGTCAGAATAATAATTTTTATTTCAGGATAGTTTTCTTTGATGATCTGGGTACATTGCACGCCATCCATTTCCGGCATTCTGATATCCATTAAAATAACATCCGGCTTATCCCGCCTGACAGCTCTGACCACCTCAATGCCGTTTGCCGCAGTATTTACCGAAAAATCCGGATTGCCGGACAGCACAATGCGAAGGCTGTCTCTTATCAGTTCCTGATCGTCTGCAATTAATATTTTAATCATTTCCCGTTCCCCATCTTATCGGAATTTCCGCCACCACGCAAAATCCGTCGCTTCCGTCCACCTGTATCTTCCCGCCGAGCATATCCAATCGTTCTTTCATATGTGTAATCCCAAATCCCGGCTCGATATTTGAGGCGCCGACACCATTATCCTTTATTGTTATCGTCACAATATTGTATTCCCGCGTCATCCATATCCTTACTGTGTCCGCCTTTCCGTGCCTGATAGAATTGGTGATACTTTCCTGAATGATCCGGTAGATTACTTCCTCCTCATCCTCGCCTAATGCCAGCCTGCCCGCACTGTTATCCAATATAATTTTGGCTTTAGAGGCAGCGCTCATCTGCGAAATCATTTTATGGACAGCCGACAGCAAATCTCTCTGTTCCAGCGTGTCATGTATTTCTCTGGCCAGCCTGTTTCTCTCCCTTGTCTGCGCCAGCTTTTCCGATTCAGCGGCATAATTTTCAAGTTCTCTGTTTGCAGCCTGAAGCCGCTCATTCAGGGAATTTATCTCATCCTTTTCATCCATCTGTTCCCGAAGGTGTAAAATTGTATACACGATAAAAAGAATGATGTTTAAAGTCGCAAAAAGGTTTTTGATCAGAATTAAAACCGCCGCTACCGTTCCGATATAATACTCCGCATAGGTCTCAAAAGAAGTAATTTTAATAATATTGGAGCAGACATTGAAATCAAAAATCAGAAAAAACGTACTGCCCAATATAAGAGGGAGCAGTTTTTTGCTGCTTCCCTCAAAAGATTTCATAATGTGCGCCACAAAGAGAAGGATAATCCCGTTATAGTTTACCTGCAGCGCGGCAATCACAGAAACAGTACATATAAATTCCATAACAATAATATACCACTGGCGTTTCATTTCATAATTGTCATGCATATACATCAGCGCCATCAAAAACACGAAAAAACTGAGGGAAGTCAAAAGCATTTTCTCCGGAACCGGAGGTAACGTATTTACTTTTTTCAGAAACATGACTGCCCCGCCGGAATTTCCGATTTTTATAATGGTTACCGCAGAAATAATGGAAATATACAGCACTGTTATGAAATTAAAGCTTTTCATAAAACTTAATACGAAATTTTTTAATGCCGATGTGTCCATTTGTTACTGCCATCCCTTTGTGCTAAATTCGTTTATATTTTCTTCACTGATTAAGTTGACCGAAACTTTTATTCTCTTTTCAGCAGGCCTGCCTTCTATCATATTGTAAAGCTGATCCACCGCATTCTGTCCGATTTCCGACGGATACTGGGCCGACGTTGCGAGCATGATTTTTTCTCTTATCATGGACTTCGCCTCCGGCGCGCCATCCACCCCAAGAACAGATATACCGTCCAATTTCCCATAATCCTTCAGTGCTGCCATCACGCCAAGAGCGCCCACATCGTTGATGGAAAAAACAACATCAAAATCCGTACCCTTTTTCAGTTCGTCAATCATCAAAGGCATGGCGATCTCAAGCTGTCCTGCATAGTCCAGCCTGCCCACAATCTCAAAGTTCCCGTTCATCTCCATCGTGTCTACAAATCCCTCCACGCGGTCATTTGAAGATTTGGTAGTCGGATGTTCAAAGATCAGAATCTTTCCCTCCGCCTTTTTTTGCAGAAGATACCCGGCACAGAGAACTCCCGCATGATAGTTATCTGAAACAACGATACAGTCCGCCAGCGTTTCATCATAAATCTCCGTGTCCACAAATATGATTTTTACGCCCTTCTCCCTCCCATACTCGACAGCGGGAATAATCTTCTCAAAATCAACAGGTGCAATAAATATGGCTTCCACGCCCTCATCTATCAGGTCATAAATCTGCTGCGTCTGTCTGACCGCATCAAGAGCCGGGTCTCTTGTGATAAGAATATCCCCGTTTGATTCCACGGTAGCACGTACCGTTTCGTCGATCACCTCAAAGAACGGATTGTTCATGGTCATATACGTTGCTCCGAATTTGTGCGCACTTTCCCTCTGTGCAAGAGAAAAATCATTGTTTTTGTCAAGAACAGCCAGTGCACCAAAAAGAACCAGCGCTACCCCTATTGTGCAAAATGCAGTTTTCATCCGATTTATTAAAAGTCTCATTTTACCTTATTCCTAAAAAAGCAAAAGGAAAGAACATATGTAAGCCCGTTAAGACTTACATTGATCTTCCCTCAAATATTCATCTGATCTGCGACAGGATATTGTCTCTCCAATCATTTTCTACTGTTGAACATAGTATAGCAACTCAGAAGATAAAAATCAATCATTTCTTTCCCTTACATTCCACTCTCCGCAATCTCCTTCGTATCTATTGCTTCCATCTTCCCAGCAAAAACTCTGTCCCGCTCACAACCCGCTCCGATATCAGCAAAAGCTTGCTTTTCAAAAACGGCGAAAGTGCATCCCTTGCCGCCTGCGCGTCCGAAACCTCATGTTTCCCGTCAGTAAACACCAAAACCACCTTGCTTCTGGCATGAAACTTTTTCAAATACGCAAACAGCTCCTCATACCTTTTTTTCTGCGGACAAGAGCGGTACTCCCGAAACGCCCCTCCCGTCATCAGCATGGCCATCGGCGTCACCTTCGAAGAAATTTCCTGTCCCCAGTATACGAGATTGAGCCGCACGTTTCGAAAAATCTCATTGCTCCGCTTTAATGCCCTGACCACGGCGGCCACCGCTTCGCCAAAATCTTCCCGTTCCAGAGACGTGTCAATCACGATTGTCATTTCCAGATTGCCGCCCCGATAATTTCCCGGCACATGCAAGATCGCATCTACCCTTTTCGCAATCTGCAATGCACCGATCTCTGAAAGCTCCATGTCCGCATCCTTCCCCTGTTTCTATCGTCTCTTTTTTCCGGCGATATACAGCATCCCCGTCACTGTCACAACCACCGCCAGCAGGACAATCACAATCCCTGCCGCGTTTCGCATCCCACGGCTTTTGGCCGCTCCCGTTTCCCCGTCTTCCGCGTTCCAGTCAATATAGGCGATCGCACACGGCGAAAATTTATCGGTATGAAATGTAATTGTGTCCGGATTTTCATCCTCGTCCGCAAACTGCGCAAATTCCCGGCCTCCTTCTTCCTTTGTGTGTAATTGCAAAACATAAAACTGCCGTTTCTCCGCCTTTAAGCGCTCCGGCACATCCACCACCACTTTCAACGCCGTCGGGAGCCCGGAAATCGTCTGCATTTCCCCCTGTTTCTCCGCTGTGAGGGATACCTCGAAGTACTGCCCGATATTCATGCCCGGCATCTTATACTTCGCAAAGCCTTTCTGCACCTGCGCAGACTCCTTCCCGTTGGTGTCCTCTATGTACAGATGAATGGCAGCCGGTGCGTTCCCACGCAGCAGCTCCATCTTCTCCTCGCCGCTCAGGAAATAGTCCACGACCGCTTCAAAATTGTAATATGAAATTTCCTGCTCCGCATCCGAAAAATCATTGTGAATCGTCACCTGCAGATCTCCGGTCTCCAGCGCGCCGCTCATCAGCTCTGCGTCGTTGTTGCCCTTCACAAGCCGCTCCGCCTCCTCCACGGAAACGTTCATGTGTTTCAATGTACCCGTCAGCCTGTTTTCCTGCGTCTTTCCGTCAAAATCTTCCGCCGCTCCTTCGTCGTCGTTTTTTTCCGTGTCGTTATCCTGATCCGGTTTATCCTTCTCTTCCTCTTTATCCTGACCGCTTTCTTTCGCCTGATCGTTTCCCTTATCCCGATCCGCCGTATCGGTCTTTTGATCCGTCTTATTGTCTTTCTGCTCCGGTTTTTCAGCCGACGCATTGTTTTTATCTTTTGAGGGGGATTCCGCAAAATCCACGGAAATCGTATGATTGCCCCTCACATCCGTAAAATGAAAAGAGTCCATCCAGCCCACCGCTTTTCCGTCCACGTACACTGACTTGACAGCATATCCGCTTTTGGGAGTTATGGTATAAAAAAGGCTCTCCCCCTCCTTAACCGTACTTTTCCCCACAGGCATAATTGTGCCGTTTTCCGAGGATGCGGAGGCGGTGATGGTATAAGTTTTCGGCTGCTCATTTTTCTTGGAGAACACCGCGGTAAACGTTCGGGAACCGGTGATGCGGTCCAGCTGCATCCTGCTGTCTTTACTGACCGTATTCCCGTTTTCCGTCCAGCCTTCGAACTGATATCCGGCCTTCGCCCATGCCTCCAGCGCCAAGCCCTCTCCATAGTTTACATCCCGGCTTTCCGTCGCCGTGCCGGCATTGGTATCATTGACATTGACGGTAATCCGGCAGCTTACCGGCCGAAACTCCGCCACATACGTCGCATCGCCGCGTACATTATTGACCGTGTACTGCAAATCCTGAGAGACCCGGTTCCCGTTTAACGTCCAGCCCTCAAAGTCGAATCCCTCATTCGGGGAAGCCGCAATCACGACGTTGTCTCCCTCTTTTACCGTGCCGCCGCCATTCACCGTACCGCCGTTTTCCGGAGAAACCTTCACCTGCAGATCGTATGTAACGGTCTGCACGAACACAAGCGCCGCCGCGCTGTAATTGCTGTCCTGTCTGGAAACCGCCTTCACCACGATGGAGGGGGCATTTTCGTCGGAAGCCACATTTAAAACACCGTTCGTATCGATAAAAGTACTTTGGCTCGTCTGCCCGGAAATGCTCCACACAACCTCCCTGCTGTAATCATTTACCCCGGCTACATACGCCGTAAAGCTGCATTTCGCATCCCTAGAGACAACAGCGGTTCCGGGAGAAATGCTGACTGACGTAATAAACGGCCGATCCACGCCGGAATCTGCCGCCTCGTCGGAGACGGTTTGCGCCGCGCGACATGGAATCACCGTTGAAAAAAGCAATTGTGCCAGCAATAGATATGCCCCTATACGGCGTATGGTTTTTCTTCTCATGTGTACCTCGTTTCCCGCCCTTTCAGGCGACCCATTCTATCGTTCCGCAGGCTATTTTGTTCCCGGCGTTTCCGGCCGGCTGGGACGTAAAGTCATCGGGTTTTTCATGTATAATTACGGATCTCCCGATAATCTCCTGAATGGTGAACCTCTTATCATAAAAGACGCTGAATGCATATCCCTGATTCCCGAGAAGAGGCGGCATATCGCCTGCGTGACCGGGATGCGGCATATTTCTCGGGTTATAGTGCAGTCCCGTATGGGTGAAATGATCGCTGCAGTCCCCCGAATCGTGTATATGCATGGCATAAAAGCTGCTGGCTCCAGGAATATCGATGTTGGGAAGTCCGAAGATTTCCGCTTCCACAAGCACACCGCCATAGGAAGTGTGATAAAATCTGACCGAACCGTTTAAATCGGGATACTGTTCACTGCCGTTTATCCACGCTATGGCGCCCGGGTAATTGCGGATCAAAAGCTGTGTAAAGGCGGTTCCCGGTGTAATTTCGTAATTTGGCATAAAATAACTCCCACATGTTTTAAGGTTATTTTATGACATCTGCGCAAAGTGGTGAAGACCGGAAAAATTTTTTCTGCCACGACACAATATGCCAAACTTCGACATACAATACAGTAATAGAGCAAACCCCACTTGCGAACCCGAAAAACCTTTGCAAGCAATGGAGCAAGGAGCACCAATGCCGAAAGAAGCAGAATGGGATAAACGATTTAACATCGGCGTTGATTCCATCGACAAAGCACATCGAAAGCTATTCTCTATCGTACACCGACTGATCACATTAAGCAAAGAAGAGAGCAGCGGACAATGGGCCTGCGCCGAGGGTATCAAGTATTTTAAAAATTACGCCATACAGCACTTTGCCGACGAAGAGGCATATATGCAGTCAATCGGTTATTCCGAATACCAAATACACAAGCGCCTGCACGATGACATGCGTTTCAAAACACTGCCGATCCTCGAAAAAGATCTCACGGAATCCGGCTATTCCGAAAAATCCATCCATCATTTTCTCGGTATCTGTGTCGGGTGGCTCACCACCCATATCATAATCGAAGATCGGGCCATCGCCGGACTGATTTCAAATAAATGGAAAACCGATCATACCGGAGAAGAAATGAAAGCGCTGGAAAACGCACTGTCAGACACCATACGGGAAGTCTTCCGGCTTCCCACGGAAATTGTCAGCGAGCACTACAGCGGCGAGAACTTTGGCCAGAGTATGATTATCCGGCTGACCTATCTCTCAATAGATCACGAAGAAGTCCAAATATTTATGGCACTGGAAGAAAACCTTGTCCTGCGGGCCGTAAGCTCTATTCTGAATATCCCTTTAAATAAGATGGATCAGCTTGTCCTGTCTATCGGCAAAGAGCTTGCCATCCAGATCACGGAGCAGGTAGCCATCCGCTGTGATCTGGCTTTACAATACCATCTGGAAAGCAGCCACTTCATGACCTCCGAGCAGTTCCGGCATGCATTTTACGCGGGCGCTTTCGACTACAGTCTGCTATTTAATACCGGATGTGGTTACTTTGCGTTTGTCGTAGGCCTTTGATTTCCGTCTTCATCCCGTGGCAGTACTTAATCTCTGTGCTGCTGTTTCATAAGTAATACGTCCTGCAAAGCTCATTCCTTTCCTTTCCGAAAAAATATTTTTGCTGCATCACCCACGTTTAATTATAGTATAATGCAGACGCACAAATTTGAAAAGCAGAGATCTTCCCGAACCTCTGCTTTTCCTTCAATGTTATTCATGCCCACATTGGATTTCCTATGCATTTACGATTATTTGGTGCGAACGGTCAATTAATTCCCGTTATACAAAGCTCTCCCTCCACAGATTTGAAAATAATGTTGGGTGTCGCGTCTCCCATAATGACGCCCGCCATCGTCTCCTCCAGTGCAGAAACATCCACCGCACCGATTACCGCGCACCTTTCCTCCGTAAACACAATGTCGGTTCCAAGCGCCATAAACGCTTCCTCGCTCTCGATAACCTCTCCGTTTACGGCAAGCGGAAAGGCGCACAGCTTCGCAAGCGCCTCCATATCTTCGGCCTCCACCGCTGCCTGAATCTGCGCCGCAAAAGCCGCCGTATCTCCGTCCGCCGCTTTTTGCTCTAAATCACTGTAACTGTTATTTTTTTCTTCCGTCTCACTCTCTGTCGGCGCATTCTCAGATTCAGTTTCCTCCGGGCTGCTCACCGGCTGCACCACATCCACAGGCTTGACATCCACCGCCCCGGTCTCCTCCGGCTTTTGCGCGCCGCAGCCCATACATCCCACAACCATCGTTCCCACAATCAACAACCATTTCCATTTTTTCATAATGCTTCCTCCTGTCTGTCTCTCTTTTTCATAAGCATGCAGACCGCTTTACAAGTTTCCGGATCTGCACTTTCTATACTATCCAGCCCCGGTTTTTCCGTCAATTTCACTTCTTCGCATTTACCTGTTAATTTTTCGCAATCAGCCCAAAATTTCCCTGAAGAATCGGTTGATAAATTCTCCCCAGGCTCGATATAATTTATATTAGCATTACAACATTTCGACATGCCACTTAAAATACGGTTAAACGGAAAGGAATCAGTCGTATTATGAAAATCACCATCTGTGATGACAGCATCAAAGATCTTCTACATACGGAGAAGCTGTTATTAAAATATAAATCACTGCACCCTGACAAAGAGTTTGAACTGGAGAAATTCTCCGATCCCTCCAGACTGTACCAGAAGATTTCAACAGGAAAATTGACAGATATTTATATACTGGATATGCTGATGCCGAGGCGGACCGGGATTGACATAGGCAACCTGATTCGAATGTCCGGCTGTGAAAGTGTGATCATTTACATTACCTCCTCGGAGGATTATGCCCTGGATGCCTACGGCGTACATGCGGTAAGATATCTCCTGAAGCCCATTGACGAGAACAGACTGTTTGAGGCGTTAGACTATTCCTTTTCCTATGCTAAACTGAGAGTGGATTCCCTCTGTCTGATCAAGACAAAGGACGGTCTTTTGCAGAGACCCTACTCCAAGATCGAGTATGTGGAAAACGCAGGCAGGAAGCTGGAAGTGCATATGACGGACGGCGAGATCCTGAAAAGCCTGTTTATCAGAAAATCCTTTGAGGAGGAGACACAGGAAATCACTGCACAGAGAAATTTTTTGCAGATTCACAAGTCCTTTCTTGTCAATCTGGACTATGTAAAGCAGCTGACCCCTGACAGCATTATCATGGAATCCGGCAAACGTCTGCCCGTCAGCCGGGCAAAGGCTGCCACTGTCAAGCGGGAGTATCTTCTCTTTGTCTCCGGCAATATCGGTGGGGGAATGACATGATCTACGTTAAGAATATATCTTATATGATGACTCACATTTTCTTTTTGGTTTTCGTCTATCTATTTACGATACACCGTTATTCCAGGAGGAAAACGCTGGCAGTCTGCTTCCTTTCCTTTCTTCTGACAACCGTAATGAATCAGTTGAAACTAAATTTTATCACAGACAGCCCATTATTTTACTTTTTTACAACAATCGCGCAGATAGCCGTCGCACAGCTTACCGGTCTCCTGATCTCAGAAAAGCGGGACAGCAGAACGCTTTTCGTGGGATTAAGCGCCTCCAACTATGTAGCGGCCGGAAGCATAACCGCATCTATCCTCTACATTTTTACAGGCAGTATCGGACTCGCAATGGCTGGAAGTCTGCTGTCCCATGTGGTTATTTTATTGGTACTCTGCTTTAAAATAAGAGATATGATTTTTAAATTCTGCGAGCGGGATCTGGAAAAGAGCAGATGGGAAATCTGCCTGATTCCCGTATTCTTTTATTGCAGTCTCTCCAGCATCGCCTTTTTCCCATATACCCTTTACGACCACCCCGAAAACATTCTTGTCAGTATTTTTCTAATGATTACCATGCTGGTCTCCTATGTGGTGGTGCTGCGCTATCTGAGCAGCGAAACAAAGCATATGGAAGAATATTGGAAAAATGTGATGTTTGAGTCCTATATCAAGGGCCTGGAAAGCCAAAACTATTTGGCGGAGCAGTCAAAGCGCAACCTCAAAATACTGCGGCATGACATGAGACATTTTTCCATGATGATAGACTCCCTTCTGGACCAGAAAGAATATGATGAGATCAAAAACATCACCGGGCACATCAATGAAGTGGTAAATGAGAATAAAGTGGACCAATACTGCGAAAACCTGGTTGTCAACACAATTCTTATGAAAATGACAGAACAGGCAAAGTCTCTCCGGATTACTCTGCGCCTAGATGCACTGATACCCAGACAGCTTCCTGTCAATGAATATGAATTTGCGATGGTTCTCGCCAACCTTTTGGAAAATGCCGTATTCAGCGCCAAAAATGCTGCGCCTTCCGAGAACCCCATTAACGCAAAAATGCATTGTACCAGCGAATACCTTCTGATTGATATAGAAAACGACTGCGTGCAGGAAATCCGCTTCGACTCCATAACGGGACTTCCCAAAAGCAGTCGCGGTAAAGGCCACGGCCTTGGCATGCAGAGCGTACAGGCTTTCTGCGATAAGATGGGCGGGACGATTGAATGTTACTGCGAAAATAACCGCTTCCGAATTATTCTGTATGTGAAATTTTAAAGATGTCACTTTCCTTAAAAATAACGCATCTCCATCACAGAAAGCCGCCTGTCATGGTCTCTGTATCACAAACGTGTCTTCAAGCAGAAGCCAGTTCGGGCGGAAAAACCGCATGATTTGCCAGTAGCCCATTCCCCGCAGAGCAAATTCCGATACAAGAGCGAATTTCGCCTGATAGCTTCTCACATCCTCAAACCATACCTCATGGAGCTGCCCGTCCCTCTCATATTGGAAAAAAGGCGACATGGCCGTCTTGTCAAACCGGATGGGGACACCGGCCTCTATGGCAATCCGCACAGCCTCCTGATTACTCACGGTAGTCGCTCTGGAAGATCCCTGCACAAATGGCAGCTCCCAGTCATATCCATAGTTCGGTATTCCCAGATCAATTTTGGCAGGGTCAATGCGTGTGACGGCATACTCCACGACCCGCCGTACCTGATTGACAGGCGCTACGGCCATGGGCGGCCCGTAAGTGTAGCCCCACTCGTAGGTCATAAGCAGGACACTGTCGGTCGCTTCTCCCAAAAGCCCGTAATCTTTTCCCTCATACAGAAGGCCAGCCTGCTCATCGGAAGTTTTTGGCGCCAGCGCCACAGAGACATGATACCCATAAGGCGCAAGGTAATTCCTTACATCCGCCACAAAATTGGCAAAGGGTATCCGATCCTCCGGGCGAATATATTCGAAATCAATGTCCACACCCTGAAAGTTCTTTTCCTGAACAGTCGTCAAAAGATTGGACAGGAGATTATCTTTGGCTTCCTGATTGTTTACCACAGCGGTAATCAGTAAATTATTGAAGTTCCCGTCCGGCCCAAGCGGCGTCAGTGTGAGAACTGGGCGTACACCCTGCGTAAGCGCCGCATCTATCATAAAGGTATCGTCCACCGTCGGCGGCACCAAATCCCCCTCTGTGGTAAATCCATAGGAAAATACCGAAAGCGAAGACAGATAGGGAAGCGTTTCATGTAACGTATCGCGCTGAATAAAAGGATAAGCATAACCGTTTATCCATGCCGAATAGGAAGGTTCTTTCGTCTCCCCCGAAGATAAAAGAAGGGCCTGCCCCACCGCCAGTGGATAAGGATAGGCAAGCTGATTGTTATAAATGACGGAAGACACGGAATCCCCGTGGCTTAGCGCAATGGAATCTACCGTGTCCCCCGGTTGTACCACATAAATTTCCATAGTTTGTTCCTGCAAAGTTTTACTTTATCCTATGCGCAAGACCAGACAAAGGTCAAAAAGCATCCACTTCCTTCCTGAATCAGGAAATTTTCTGTCTAGGATATAACTATTGTGCCGCATTTTTGGTTAAAATAAATTTCCTAGCATATGTTGAAAAGAGGAAAAATCGTGCTGTCTTTTCGGGCGGAGGAAAAGGGCGATGAATTAAAACGGCAAAAATCCCGGCTGTAAAGGCGCAGCCTCCTTATATGCAGCATAAAAGCTCTCCGGAAATCCACCGAAAAGTTCCGTCATTGCGAGATCCGCCTCAGCATGTCCCACATAAACTGCCGGATCAATCAAACATGCCAAACCGTCATTTCCTGCGATCACATTTCCAGACCACAAATCACCGTGCAATAGTGACGGATACTCAGGTTCCACAAGAATTTCATCCAGATGATCAAGAAACCTGCCAATCCTTCTCCGGTCCTCCCGCTCAAAATAGCGGTCGGCATCCCGAAACTGTGGCTCAAGTCGGCACTCCCGGAAAAAACTAATCCAACTGTCATGCGCTGTATTGATCTGCCTGCGCCTGCCAATATAGTTATCGCAGTCAAACCCATATTTTTCGTCTGAAACCAGCCCTCCGTTGACGCCCGGTGCATTGCGGCTAGCTGTCCGGCAAAATCCTCCCAATAATTCCTGCTGCGTGTTTTCGCCGATATAAATTCCAACAGCAGGAAAGAATATCCGCCTCTTCCCTCATCCGTCCCAGCGCCGAGAATACGCGGTGTACCGATCGTTTCCATCCGCGCAATGGCAGATAATCCGGCCGCTTCCGCAGTAAAAAAGGAAAAGTTCCCTCTTGTATTGGATTTCATGAAAATATGTTTACCGCCTGTCAGCGTCAGTCTGAAAGCCTCATTGCTATCCCCACCGGATATGGGACTGGTCTTTTCGATTTTTGTCCCTTCTCCGAACAATGTGCGAATGACGCTTTCCCGCGAAGCAAATTGCGGTGTCGTCAAAACATTTTTCCTCATTCTTTTCGTTATGTCCTTTCCTAGAATCCGCTTAGGATTTCAGAAACAGGATTTCCCTCAGATCCTCCGCCTGACGCGACTGCCCTGCCGCAAAAACATCAATCCTATGTATATCGCTGCTTCTGTCTTTAAAAGCGGGAAACAAAAAACCGCACTCAGGCTTCCCCGGCTCGTAATCGCCGCTCACCGGGCACACGGCACAGATCAAAAACTGATAAACCTCTTCCGATTCCCAAAGGCTTTCTTTATCGTTTGCTTTCAGTGGAACATCATAACTGCCATGGAAAAAGTAAATGGCATAACTGCCGTCTGCCTGATATCTTTTCCCAAACTCCTCATAAAACGTATCCAGCATCGCATCATTTTTCAGTCCGCACTCTTTCAGTGCCATGAGAAGCTGCCATATACTCCCCGGCCGCCTGTCCTTTTCTCCAAAATCATATTCTTTAAGCTGTACATTTGTCTCCGAAAAAGGGATCGCCTTTGCGATGTCTAGGTTTGCCTGCTGGTCTTTCTGTGACAGTTTCAGGAAATGCTTATTAAAAGTGCCGTCCACAAATCCCTCTTCATCCAGATATGCCCCCGCGATCCTGTCAAAACAGTTGCGTTTCAAGGTCATGCGTCTGGTCAGCTCCAGCATATCCTCGCGGTTGATTTTTTCCGTATTCATTCTCCGTATACGTCCTCCAAACTATTATTTTGTTCCCTCCTGCCGAACCTGTCGAAAATTCCGACAGGTTGAAGCTTCGTCCAATTCTCCTTCTGCATAAATTTGTTTTATGTGCTCTACAATATTTGTTTGTGATGTTTGAAACAATTCAGCCACACTACTGCTATAATATCGAGGAATATGACCTAATATTTTCCCTGAATGGTCCAACACTTGCACTGCATTTATATCATATTTGTTTTCTGAATCCTTTTTTAAGAAACCTCATCTCCTCTTGTAATTTCTACTGCTTTTAAACAAACATCCCCTTCAAATTCAGGTAATGTCTGGCTCCTGATACAAAAAATTCTCGTTATATCTTTTTCTCCATCCAGAATAGAATCAGTAAACTCTATCGTCATAATCTTCTAATTCATACTTCTTCAAAATATCTTAAATGTTTTTTCTTTTTTGTCTGGCAAACCACTAGAAAAAACTGAAAAAAGCTCAGCAATTCCTTTATTTTCTTTACAATTTCTATTGTCTGCTCGAAATAATTATTATGAGTGTATTTTAACGCCCAGTACTCTGATGCCTGTCCGTGTTCCCTATCAAAAAATCAAATATGCAAATCGGCAGGAAATCGCAAAACAGTCCTAATGGTTCCAATGCTTTTTTAATCATTTCCTAGGAATATTTATCTTTTGTCTTTGAATCCATTAACTTTTTACTTCATATTATTTTCAAATGAGTCTAATTGATTTACGCAAAACAAATACGGAGTGTCCTCACACTCTCCGTCTCCTATCTTTCATTTTACAGTACACCACCGCCACCAGCGTACTAATAAACGTTGCAACAATCGCCGGCGCAATGATCCCCGCCGGATTCACACTCCCGTACTGCTGCCTGTAAGCAATCATATTCACAGGTATCAGCTGCAACGAGGAAATATTCAAAATCAAAAACGTACACATCTCGTTGCTGGCAATCCTTCCGCTCTTTCCGCTTGTCACCACGGACAGTTCCCCGCCGTTCTTACCTGCCCTGTTCTGCCCTTTCCTTTCATCCGCTAAAATGCCCTTCCCACCCGCCGCATACCCCGGCGTCCCCCGCTCGGCCTCCAGCTTTGCCAGTTCCTCCATCGCCTTCAACCCCCCTTGTGTCAAGTTAGTGACACGAACTTTGTGAAAAATATCTTGTAATAATGGTTTTTTCCTTTCTCTTATTGTTGAATAATACCAAAACAAGAAAATCAATATAATAAAAGCAGGATTTCTCCGTTTCATGAGTTCCTGCTTTCACAATCCACCGCAAAATTCATTATGCCAGTTGTAAATCATTCTCAAGTCTTTCCACTACACTCAATGGCAAATCTAAATCCTCTGCAATTTCCTCTTTTGTCATTTTTCCTCTTTCCAGCATACGCTTTGCTGCTTCAATTTTTTCTTCATTTAAAAGCTGCTCCATGATTTTACTCATAATTTTTCGTCCTTCCTCATCTTTCTTGAAGTATCTTGCCCGGTCTGCTAATTCCTTATAATTCATATCGTCTGGATCAGCACAGCTTAAATCGTGCATCAACCGCCCTAATG
This sequence comes from uncultured bacterium, assembly GCA_947073545.1. Classification (GTDB taxonomy): domain Bacteria; phylum Bacillota; class Clostridia; order Lachnospirales; family Lachnospiraceae; genus UBA3282. Next base: position 56,833 of record CAMTMP010000006.1, on the reverse strand, counting down.
GTGTATCATCTTTAATCTCTCCGTTTACATATATAATATGTGCTTTATCATTAAACAACGCCCCTGTTTCTTGAATTGTCCTGTCAATATGATAAATCGGGAGATTACCTTCAAGCACATCATTCTCTGTAATAAATACCACATACGTTTCCGCCAGCATTTCCGTATCATCTCCCGGAAGAATGGAATTTGCATCCATTAAACTGCTGTTATATCTCGCACGTTTCGGCTTTGCCCCACTGTCGGCTCGTTGCAGTTCTACATCGTACTGTTTCTTTGACACATCATTTGTCTTAACATCCATTCTGATAGAACGCCCTTGCAGGTTCTTTATTACCGCCTGTACCTGTGCTTCTTTTACAACTAACTTTGCATCATTCATAATAATGCGCAGCATCAGTTCTACCCCTTTGGAATAATCTTCCAGACATTTTGTCATAAATTCGTCATCAAAATAACTCATTTCCTGTAAGCGTTCTAAAAGCAGCTTCTGTTTCTCTTCCCTTTTCTGCTCATTTGTCATATCCTATTCTCCTGTCCTTATAATATCATAAAAACCTTAATTTTTCAATGTTTCCACGCTTTTGTCCTGAAACTTAAAGACAACCTCAACCCGGTTGCCGCCATATACATAAACCGCATCTACAAGCTGTCTGACAACCTCTTTTGTAAGGTCTGTTAGATTTTCTTTTCCTTTTAACAAGTTTAACAAATCAGACTTTTCATCCGGTACTGCTGTTTCTTTTGAATGGCAAGCCCTAAGTTCTGCTTCATATATTTCTATCTGCTTATTGTTATTTTCTTTTTTCTGTAAAAAACAGTCAGCATCAATCTCACCTTTTGCATAGCTTTCATACAGTGAAAAATTGCTATCTGTAAGTTTTTGAATCTGTTCCTGAAGCTGCTCCTTTTGCTCCTGATCCGCCTTGACACGCTCCTGGAACTGATTGTTATATAAATCCTGTAACCTTCCCATTTCCCCTGCCAGCATTGCCTGATTCCTGATTGCTGACAAAACAACTGCTATGAGTTCCGTTTCCTTGACATTCTCCGGGCAACATCCCTCCTGCTTCGTTTCATAGTAATATCTGCAATAATAAGACGCATTTAATCTGCTTCGACGCTGCATATTGTGTCTGCATCCACCGCACTTTACCAATCCCTTAACAGGCGAATCCGCACTTCCCCTTTTTCTCTTTTCTCCCTCACAATATACCGTCTTATCTAAATTTTCTCGATCTGCCAGTTTTTTTATGCTGCTTGTCCGGGCATCCATGCTGTTCACATATTCAAATAATTCCTTTGATATGATTGGTTCATGTGTGCCTTCGCAGACTTCCCATTCATCTTTCGACAGGCATTTCGTTCTTCTTGAACCGACCTCAATAGTTTCCTTTTTGTGAAAAACTGTATTTCCCACATATATCTCATTTTTCAAAATTCTTCCTATGATAGAGCCATTCCACACCTTTTTTTCGCCCTGATATTTCCATTGGTAGGTGCTGCCGCTTTTCACTGCATAGATTTGTGGCGTAGGAATATCTTTCTGGTTTAAATACCTCGCCACCTCCGCCTTAATTCCACATTCTGCATACTTCTCAAAAATCATGCGTACAATAGCCGCCGCTTCCTCATCTATTACTATACGGTTATGGTCAGTAGGCGATTTTTTATAACCAAACGCCGCAAATGTAGCAAGGTATTTTCCTCTCTTACGCCTTCCCATCAGGTCATTTTTAATTTTAACAGAGTTTTCTTCGCTAAAATAATCATACATCAGATTCTCAAACGCAACATCCATATCTGGTGTCGTTCCTTTATAGTCTTTGCTGTCAAAGCTGTTATTGACAGCGATAAATCGAACATCCAATAATGGAAATATCTTTTCAATGTAATTACCGACTTCAATATGGTTTCTTCCAAAGCGTGAGAAGTCCTTCACAATGATAATGGACACTTTACCGGATTTTACATCTTCCAATAGTTCCTGAACCCCCGGTCTTTCAAAATTTTTACCGCTGAATCCGTCATCTATGTATTCCTTTATCTCAAAACCCGCAAATTCCGGTTTTTGCTCCACAAACTTGCGTAGAATGAGCCTTTGATTTGTGATACTATTGCTTTCATCAACCATATCACCATCTTCTTTTGACAGCCTTAAATACAGCGCCAGAATCATAAACAGCATAAAATCACACCTCCTTTTGCATCCAACTATCAAGAACCGAAAAGCAATCCTGATACCTTAACTTTATTTCCACCCGGTTATCAGTAAAAAGCTCTATTCTGTCAACACAGATTTCTACCATTGTTTCCGTCAATTTCCTTGTATTCTGAAAGCAAAGCCAGTCCGACAATAGTTTTTGCAAAGCCGCCTGACACTTCTTTATCCCTTTTACCTCTTTAGCACAAACATTCTCCTGTTTCCCGCATAGTTCTATTTTCTCATGATAGGTACTTTTATATTGCAGAAATGCCGCCTGTGAGATACTTCCTTCCGCATAATCTGAATATTTCTGCATATACTCTTGCTCCAATAGGTTCTTTGTACTCACAATCTTTTGTCTTTTCCATTCTGTCTGTTTCAGATTTTCTTCAAAGGAATAACGAATATCTTTTTCTATCTTTTTCTTTATCCCTTTTATCAAACTCAAATGCCTGCGTATCGTGCCATACAGAATATCACACAGCAAGTCCTCTGCAATCCACCTTGTATCACATAAATCGCAGTGATTTCTATGAGTACTGCACTTAAAAATCTTGTATTGCTCCTTTACCCCATTGACAGAGCGATAAGCGCCTACCCTGACCATATTTGCCTTACAAGAGCCGCAGAACAGCTTCCCTTGAAATATATTTCTCTCAAATACAACCGTTTGGCGTTCACAGGCAGATTCGGTTTTTTTATCCTTTGTCTGACTTAGTATCTTCTGGACAATCTCAAACATCGACTTTTCAATAATCGGTTCATGGTTATTCTCAATAACAATCTGCTCCTGTTCCGGTACTGGACTTGCCTTTTTCCCCGCAAAAAAGCTCTGCTCTGATTGATGTCTTATAACCCTTCCGATATAAACAGGGTTTTCCAGAAGCCGCTTAATTGTAGAACAATGCCATATTTTCAGCTCTTCTTCCGGCTTCCTATATACACTGCCTGTCAAAGCATATTGCTGTGGTGTATAAACATGGTTATCATACAGCCATCGGCTTATTGCATAATTAGAAATCCCCTCGCCGCACTGTTTAAATATCTCCCGTACAATCGGAGCTGTCTGCTCACAGATCATATAATTCGTACCACTTCCATTCATCTTATATCCATAAGGAATCGTAGCACTGCGATAGAACATCCCTTTTTCCTGTTTCGTCCGAAAGGTGCTTCCTACTTTCTTGGAAATATCCCTTGCATACATTTCATGCATAAGGTTTTTAAGAGAAATAAGCAAAAGTTCTCTGCTGCAATCTGCATCAGCACTATCATACCTGTCAACAATGGATATAAAGCGCACACCTAAGAACGGAAATACCTTCTCAATATAATTGCCGGCTTCTATGTACTCCCTTCCAAACCGGGATAAATCCTTGACAATCACACAGTCAATGATTCCTGCTTTCATATCTGCTATCATCCGGCTAAATGCCGGACGTGAAAAATCTGTTCCTGTTTTCCCATCATCAACATATTCTCTTACTATATTCAGGTCAGGACGTCTACTTATATATTCCTGTGCCAGCTTTCTTTGATTTTCTAAGGAGTCGCTCCCTGTATAGTCACTGTCCACCGATAGCCTTAAATAATCTCCAACCTGATATACTTTGTCAGTTTTCTTTGTTTTAACATAGTTCTTTCTATACCTGTCCGCTGTCCTAGCCATTGATGCCCACCCCCTTCATAGATGCCGGAATGTGCCCAGTAGGATTGCAGGCAATACTACTTGTAATTTTACATAAGGTTTCGTATTCATCCTGATACTTAAAGGTGATCTCAATTCTGTTTTCTTCATAAACAGTAATTTTCTCCACTAATGACAGAACGATACTTCTATCTAACGATGTGATATTTCCTTTTTTCGTAAATGTATCAATCCATTCATTCGCAAACAGTCCTTCTTTAAAAACTGTTTCTATCTCCGCCTGCAATTTTCTGATTGTTTCCTCTATCTCTGCGGACTTACGAGCAAAATTTTCTTTAAACTGCTCATATTCATCTATGGAAATAATCCCTGCCGCCAGATCTCTGTGCAAAGTCATTTCCACCTTCTTACACTGTTCCAGCTCTTGATACTTAGCAAGGATTTCCCGGTCATTCGCCACCACATCATCATAACAGGCTTCATTCTCTTTCATTAAAGTCAAAAGTTCATCCAGTTTGGCAACGTGTTCAATATGCCTTTTGATTGCATCCAGCAGTATATCTTCTACCACTGACTGGTTTATGCTGTGGCGGCTGCACCCTTTTCCTTTATTATAAGTGGCACATATATAGTATATGTTCTGTTTCGCTTTATAACGGTTACAACGTCTGACCATACTCCTGCCACATTCCCCACAGAACATCAAACCGGACAGCATGAACAAAGTTTCTTCATCCGGAGATTTACGGGTGTCAAGATTTAAGAGTTTTGCCACATTTTCAAAATCCGCCTTACTGATAATCGCTTCATGGGTATTTTCTTTTACCGCCCACTCTGTTTCCGGCTTTTCTATAACCTTATTCAGCTTATAATTGACTTTTTCACGTTTTCCCTGTTCAAGCACACCTATATAAATCTTGTTCTTTAATATGCGGTTAATAGATACCGCCGACCATTTTGCTTTTGCATTTTTCTGAAAACCGCATTTATAATTTCCCCCAAGTTGTCTTTTGTACTCGGAAGGCGCTGCTACACCAAGTTCATTGAGTTTTTCAGCGATTGCCGCCGAACTCATACCTTTCAACTTCCAGTCGAAAATCTTGCGTACAATATCAGCCGCATATTCATCTGGTATGATTTTATTCCTGTCCGTTTCCAGTTTTTTATAGCCGTATGCAACATGAGCGCCGATATACAGCCCGCTTTCACGCATAACCTCCTGATGACTTCTCACTTTGCCAGATATATCCCGGCTATAATTATCATTTACAAAATTTTTGACCGGAATCAGCAGATTTACATCGCTTTGCGTAGCTGTCAGGCTGTCAAAATGATCCAGTACAGATACAAACCGGACATGATAGGACGGGAAAATTTTTTTCACATAGCGTCCAGAATCAATGTAATCACGTCCTAACCTTGACAAGTCCTTAACAATGACCATATTCACCTTACCATCGTAAATATCCTGGCACATACGCTGAAAACTTGGACGTTCAAAATTAAGTCCTGTAAATCCATCATCTATATAAATGTCATAAAGGGTAACATTTGGCATAGATTCTATTGCTTTTAATATCAATGCCTTTTGATTGGCGATGCTGTTGCTTTCTTTCTTGTCCTTGCTCTCCCGCAAATCTTCATCTTCTTTTGACAGACGCAGGTACACAGCAGCCAAATAAGATATGTATGAAATGTATTCACCCATACCGCTTCCTCCTAATTTTATAGTGCTGACAAACCATAAAATCAGGGTTCCACATATGAATTTAGTCCTGAATATAGTTTAGCACAGATTCCCGCTTTTGTCCAATGAAGAAATACGCAATTTCACTTGTGAAAGTTTCACATTGCACTGGCAGTTTTTAATATCAGCTCCTGCAGCCGATCCGTAAGTGTCACTGTTGTATCCTCAAAGCCAATCTTAACAACATATTCCCCATATCTATAACAGTAAGGATTCTTAATCTGTTCGAGATAGTCCTTAATCTGTCCTTCCCGGCTTTTCCTTTTATTTACCTCCACTTCTCTTATATCTGCAAGTTCCTCCCTTTTTACTGTCCTTACATCCACATTTTTCATTTCTTCTATGCTCAATATACATACACCTCTTTCACTTTTCCACATTCCATTATATTGACATCTGCTTGTCCTATATGTATCATGTCCCACGCCAAATCATTATTTTTTGATATGTTTATCAATGAAAATTCGTCTGTAAGATAAACTTTCATTGATAAACATATTAAAAATATCCTCACAGGTGACAGGCGGGAAACCTGCCCACATTGGACTTGCACCATCATCTTTTCTATGTGACTGACTTTCGCCAGAAGTATCATTATCACGAAACTGTTTCTTCGCCAATAGAATCCCCTCTTCCTGTATAGGAAGTTTTCTACTCCAACACTGATATTTTTTCGCTCGTGCCTTTGCTTCAACATCATCAGATGCTTCTTCACTTTCAATTCCTTACCGGAACAGACAGTCATAGCGTATCTGCTGCGTAGCTCCACAGTTTCTCACGTCCTGTGAGGTTATTGTATATTCAATTTTCAAGGTACACCGCTGTAAATCCTGTCAGCTATGGAAAAGGGCAGCAAGCCGCCCTCCCTCGTCATACATCTTCCGGGTGGACAGGGTAATTATGTATCCCTCATAATGCTTCAGGACTGTGTTGATTGCCAGTACATCGCCTTCTGATGCTGCCTTAATGATATGGAAAGGCAACAAATTCTTTTCTTCTCTGTTCTTACATCTCTGTTTCATCTGCTTTTCCCTCCATAATCTTCCTTAAAATCTCAAGTGAGCGTGTCCGGTGTTCATGGACTGTGCTGCGGACAAGGTTCATCTCCCTTGCTATATCCGCATCGCTCATTTCCAGAAAATACGAAAGCAGTATTACATTCCGCTTCCTCTCCGAAAGTGCCTGCAACGCTTCTGCAATCAGGGTGTCTTTCACCTCAATGTCATATCCATGCACTGTAAAATGGCTGTTTTCCACTCCGTATTCATCCATAACAAACAACTGGTTCAGCTCCCTTTCAGACAGTTCAGAAAACATGGCTTCATGTTCCCTGCGGTAATCCATGTGCCGGTAATAGTTAATTGCTTCGCCCTTGAGCGACATCTGGCACAGGCGGTCAAAGCGATGCCTGACCGTCATTTCATCATGGCAAGAAGGTTTCTTCATACGAGTTCACCTCTTCCCCCGCTGTGACGTGACAAAGGCATACGCCTTTTCCCTTTCCGTTGTATCTGCCAAATGGAGATAGGCTGATGTTCGGGTAAGGGCAAAAAATGTTGAAAAAATATTTGTATATAAAAAACGCCCGGACAGGCAAGATGCCCGCTGGACGTTATTCATATCTGCTATTCTGTTTTTTCCACACGCTATGGGAGCGTATAATTCACTTGTCAGGGTGTATCCTGTCTTACTGCCTGTAAAACACCTTATAAAAGAGCCTTTCCACGCCAGAAGCCGGACAGGTTCATAAAGTCAAAAAAATATCCCTCAGACCGTTCAGAACACATAAATTCCCCTAAACGTACCCAAAGGATAAAAGCCACGCAAAAAACCTCTGGATACTGCGTTTTTTTATATGCAATATCCAAAGTCTTTTTATTCTTATGTGTGCATTATGCCCCTCTGATAAAGTGATTTATTAGTGCATTTTCAAAGCGAAATGTGCAATATGCACTATACATGGAGGTGCATATATGGCAAGAAAAAAGAAAATTGACAAGGAAATGGGATTCCGTCTGAAGAAAGCTAGAACCGACCAGAAGCTGACCTATGAAGAACTGGCTGAAAAATCCGGCGTTTCCTCCCGCTATATCAAGGAAATCGAAAATCATGGAAACGTGCCAAGCATTGAAAAGCTAGGGCAGCTCATACGTGCCTTACATATTTCCGCTGATCCGTTTTTCTATCCAGATACCCCGGCAGACAATCTTGACTACAAGCGTCTGCTGGTTTATCTGTCACAATGTACGGAAGAACAGATTACAACAATCCTTGCTATTGTGGAAGCCTATCTTCGGACATACAGACATCCCAAAGAATAGGATACCTTAAACATTTTGATTATCTCTGGATTATTTCTGAATTTTTCTGCAAAAACAAGACGGCTCTCTCAACGCATCTGCCGCCTTGTTTTTATCTGTTTATCATCTTAAACATAATGGCAACGATCCAAAATATTTCCATCACAGACCATTGCATAAATTTTTATTGAACCGATAACCCACGCCCCACACTGTCTGTATGTAAACAGGTTCACTCGGATTGACCTCTATCTTTTCTCTAATATTATGGATATGGCTCATAACAATATTGCAATCTCCAGAGTACAGCTCCTGCCAAACGACATTATATATCTGCTCTTTACTAAATATTCGCCCTTTATTTTGTGCAAGCAGTACAAGTATTTGAAATTCCTTCATTGTTAATACAATTTCCCTACTCCCCTGAAATACCTGATGTCTGTCTGGTAGGATTCTTAAACTATCAAATTGAAGTGGCAAACAGCTTTCTATCGCCACTTTCTGTATATTATGACCACTCTCTTTTATTACCTCTACCAGTTTTTTATATAAATCCTCTCCTGCACTGTCAACATGAAGTATCAATATTTCACTCAAAAAATCGCCCCCGTATATGATGCCGCCCTCCATTTATTGGCAGCATCATCTAAAAGCAGCTCTGCCGGACAACAGGCTCTTTTACCGTTATCCAGCAGACCATTTATGTTTCATATATTAACTTAAATCTTACTCTTGTTTTTCAATATGAAGCTGTGCTTCTGCTTCCGTCAGTTCTCCATGAAGCTGTAATGCCATAAAGATTGTAATAATGCCTGAAATCACATCTGCAATCGGCTGTGCATAAAGTATCCCATTGATTCCCCAAACATTCGGGAGAAGTAAAATCACTGGAACAAAACAAATTCCCTGCCTACAAGCCCCAAGGATAAAGCCTTTTGTTCCTTTACCAAGTGCAAGAAACAAAGAGGAATATACCGTATAAAAACCAAACAGGAAGAATGAAAATCCATTTGCCAAAAGGGATTTCTGCCCTACCGCAATCATTTCCGTATTTCCATTTGCAAACTGCGAAATTATCTGTACAGAAAACAGAGCCATTAGCAAACCCACTATTACACAGAAAACTGTTGACCACAAAATAGATGTTCGAATCGCTTCCCTCAAACGCTGGAACTTCTTTGCCCCATAGCTGAATCCTGCAATCGGCTGAAATCCTTTCAGGAAGCCAAATACCACTAATGTTCCCATAGCTGTAACCCTTGTGACTGCCCCCATCCCGGCAATAGCAGCATCACCATATCCATTTGCCGCCCGGTTGATAAGTGCTATGGAAAGACTGGTAAGAAGCTGAAAAGTAAGTGTTGGGACTCCAATTTTCAAAACTTCCATATATATCTGCTTGGAGGGTTTAAAATCCTTTATGCTGAATGAAAACGCACTCTTTTTACGAAGCGCATAAGTTAAGTACACAAGCGTGGAGACAAATTGAGAAATGGCAGTGGCAATCGCAGCCCCCGCAACCCCCATATCAAACGCATAAATAAAAACCGGATCTAAGCCAATATTTAATACAGCTCCCAACAATAAGGCGCACATGGTTGTTTTCGCTGCCCCTTCACTTGCCACAATATTATTCATTGTCACATTAAATACATTAAAGATACAGGAAATTACATATATCCTTGCATAAGTCAAGGCATAAGGCATAATGGTATCTGTTGCCCCAAGCATGGTTAAAATCGGTTTCAGAAAAACAGCAGCCAAAATAATAATAACTGCACCGATCATAATACTGCTGTATACTGCCGTACTCGCCACCTTATTTGCAGTACCTCTGTCCCCACGTCCTAACAGCCTTGAAAGATAAGATGCCGCACCATTGCCAAACATCAACCCCAATCCTACTACTACCTGTCCTAATGGAAACACAATCGAAATCGCACCCATAGGGCTTTCTCCCAAACCTCCCACAAAATACGCATCTACCAGATTATAAAGGGCATTGATCAACATACCAATCATAATCGGTACACCAAGAGCCACAAGAGCTGTGGGGACTGGCGCACTCCCTAATAGTTCCATTTTGTTGTTACGTTCACTCATTTCTGAATACTCCTTTCTCTTGACAATCGTTATTATTTACAGTAATATAATTTATACTAATTTCCTGCAAAGAAAATATACTCTAATTTATAGTAGTTGTCAAGAGAGTAGTGATAATTTTTTGTTTCTTGACAGTAGCTATAAAATCTAATACTATAAATTACAGTGTAGAACACATATAAATTCAGAGAGAAAGGCTGGTCACAATGGCTACGATTGATTTAATTGTATTGGGAATGTTAAAAAAAGAGCCTATGGGCGCTTATGATATTCAAAAGCTGGTGGAATACCGCAATATATCCAAATGGGTAAAAATAAGTACCCCGTCAATCTACAAAAAGGCACTCCAGTTAGAAGAGAAGGGATTTATCAAGGGAAATATTGTAAAGGAAGGGAAAATGCCAGAAAAAGCAGTTTATTCCCTAACTGATGCTGGAAATAAGGAATTTGAAAGACTGATGCTGGAAATCGCCGCTAAACCTATCCATATTTTTTTAGATTTTAATGCTGTGATTGTCAACTTAGACAGTTTACCTTTGGAAATCCAGCAATCTTGTGTAAACAGCATTGAAAAGAACATCAAAACGCTGAAAACTTATTTAGAGGAAAACATCCTTGAAAAAGAAAATATTCCGGAAATTCCCGAAACAGGTATGGCAGTTTTACAGCAACAATATGTTTTAGTGGAAGCAATTGAAAAATGGATTGCTTCTCTGAAAGAACACTTTCCAGCAAATAATGAATAGCTTATTTCCAATATTGAAATCCTTTGCTGCTTTTAAAAGCAAGGTGGCTCGCTCCTGAATACGCCAGCCACCTTGCTTATTATCTGCCTAGCCTTCTGAGTAATTCCCTTACCTTTGCTGTTTTAGGGATAATACCTAGCCCATCCAATATTTGTATAGCATCCACAATCCCTTGATAATATGCTCTCTGTTCCTCCTTGTAATGGGTATGATCCACCGCATCCATATAGTCCTCCAAAAACTCCCTGTCCACTTTCGACAGCTTGGTAAGATATGCTTCAAATGCCTTCTGTTTCTTTTTCAGTTCCCGGCTGGCTGCTTTTGCTTCCTCCGTCTGGACGGAATACTCCCTGTCCTCTGATTCGCTGCGCAGTTCCTCAAAGACACCTGCCAATGTTTCAAAAACTTCATTCATGTCTGTTTCCACCTTTCTGTTAAACGTAATTTTGCATTTTACAGGCAGTATTATCAATCCCCAATTTTCTTTCCACAAGATAATTCTTCTACACTTCATCTTTAGAAGTATATTATCAACAATATTTCGTAAAATCAATGATAAGGAACTTCATCTTTAGAAAGTTGGTGGTAGGATATTAAAATCTATTGGAACAAAGAAAGCAACTCCAAAAATCTGATTGGTCAAAGGGTTATGGAACTGCGGACGGAAAGGAAGCTGTCACAGAAAGCCCTTGCCGAGCAGCTCCAGCTTGCCGGATATGAGTTTAGCGACCTGACCGTTTTACGGATTGAAAAGGGAACAAGGTTCGTCCCGGATTACGAAGTGGTGGCTCTGGCAGAGTTCTTCCATGTATCCTGTGAATACCTCTTAGGCGTACAGGACAAAAAATAAGCGGCAATCTGTTTTCACATCACAGACTGCTGCTTAAATTTTTGTTAAACCGATAGCCAATGCCCCATACGGTCTGTATGTAAAGCGGCTTGCCCGGATTGTCCTCTATCTTTTCCCTTATGTGGTGGATATGACTCATGACAATATTATAATCGCCGGAATACGGCTCCTGCCAGACAATATCATAAATCTGCTCTTTGCTGAATATCCTGCCGGGGCTCTGTGCTAACAAATACAGTATTTCAAATTCCCTATTGGTAAGCATAACCTCCGCACCGTGTACGACCACATTTTTCTCTGCTAAGTTCAGTTTCATTCCTCCAATACTAAGGTGATTTTCCACTTGAAGTATATTACACATCATCATAGTCAAGGACACTCGGCGTACCATTGCAGTAAAGGTTAAACGCCATCCTGACTACTTTTAAGCTCCCGCTGGTCTGCCAGCCTTCATGCAGGCACTCTGTTTTCACGCAGCCTGTCTTAAAATCATAGATACTGTAAATGTTCCTTCTTGTGTCATCGCTGATACCAAGACAATATACAAGCGCTTTGTGGTACACGTCCTGATACCTGACCTCTTTCAATTTCTCGTAGTAGAATTTTTCATGTGCATCGCTGATAAAAGTAATCGCTTTCTCTGCACTTAACGCTGTATTGTTCTTCATAAATTCATTCCTCCTATTATTTTGAATTTGTAAAAAGAAATAGGACTAAGCTAGTTTTAACAGCATTTCTGCCATTCACTAATTTAGTCCTATCTAAATCATCAATATGAAATTGTTTACCTTCTACCCTCCTTATGCTATACTAAAACCAGTAACTCATTGCTTTCAGGCACTTTGAGTTACATTACTGACATTTCTTCCTATTTTCTTTTGAATCGGCGCCGTCCAAATGAAAAATCAGAAATGCTTTGATGCAAAACTACATTTTTTCATTAGGACTAAATTCGGCGGAAACCCTTGATTTCTCAATAGATTTTTCAACCTGTCATTATAATAACTCAAAGCCCGGCAGGCGTGCACGCCCAGCCAAGCCCCAGCACATTGGCAATCAGGTTCGTGGCGATATACTCCCTTGCCGGATGGCCTTTGGGAATGCGCGGAAAAAGAAAGCTGATGAAGGGTTGTATCCCTCTCGTCAGCTTTGCAATCAGACCCGATTTCTGTGCGATCTCCATAAGCCCCACCCACAGCGCCATCACGCCAATCATGGTAATGCACAGAGATACCGCATCGCCGGCGGAGTCGAGCGCCGCGCTTGTCACCTCCGCCATTTTCCCTGTGAACGCGCCGTACACGACGCCGGTTAAAATCATAAAAGCCCAGATATAATTTAACATGGAAACCTCTCTGGCATACCGCCTCATTGGCATCAGACTGCAGCTGTATGAGCAGCATACCGGAACACGATTTTCTTACTTTCATTTTATGAGCTTTTTTTCATAATATGTTTACTGTCTGTTTACCGCCTTCGCGCTTTTCCGCTCTGCGCCGCCTCCCATATCCATCACCCCCATTACCGAAACATCTATCTCTGACGCGTCCACCAGCATGGAAGAATCCGCCCGCTGTTCCTCGTCCGTAGCAGGAATCGTTCCTTCTATCTGCCCCTGCACGCTTTCCGCCCGCAGCATCACCGTCTGATACAGCATTTTGGCACCCGCCTCGTATTCCTCGTAGGAATAGAGCGCAGTGGGATCCGCTTCTACCAGCGGGTCTATCTGTCCCCGGATTCTCTCGTAAACCTCCTGAAACCGGCCGCCAAGAACATACTCTTCCGCCAACTGATTCAAATACTCGTGATAACGGGAAAGATATGCCTCGTCCTCCAACAGGGCGTCGAAAAATGTCGTCCCCGGAAAGGGCGAGTCCACCGCATCGTTCACGACCGACGCCGCGTCGTTATCAGGCCCTATATTCATTCCGCCAAAGGCAAGATTATAATCCCACGGAAGAATATTCAGCATACCATCGCTTTCATACAAATAATAATTGTGCGCCATGTTCCCGGAAAGACTGTCCAGATTTACGCAAAAAGTGTGTACCGCCATATATTTTAAAATATTTTCCACATCCAGATATTTTTCAAGCTCCGTACCCGCGCCGATATTTTTGAGAGCCGTCACCACTCTGCTATGATCCGCTTTCCCCGTGTCCGTCACCTCGCCGTCCCAGATATCAGAATAGCTGGAAAGCACCTCGTCGGTGTAATTGAGATTCGCGCCGTTTCCGCCTCCCATAGAAGGGCCGCCAGACGGCTTTCCGCGCGCTGTCTTTTTCCTGTCGTCCCCTTCTTCCAGTCCAAGGCCGCCGTCAGACGGCATACTTTCCGCAAAATCCGGCATTCCCTCTCCCCCAGGTATATCTCCGCCTAGAAGCTCTGCCCCTTGCGGCCATGCCCGTCCGTTTTCTCCTTCCTGATCCTGCGGCCGTTCCTTTCCTGCGCCCTCTTCCTTCTCTCCGGACTGCGGCAGCTGTCCTCCAAATCTCCCGTCTTTGCCGCCTCCCATCTTCATGCTGTCGGGCTTATACAGTTCGCCATCCCCGGTTCCGTAGTTTCGCCGAAGAAAGCTCTCCTCCACAGCCTCCAAGGCAAGGTATACGCCCAGATATTCCCCGTTCAAAGAAAGTTCGGCATAGTTGTACAAAGATGCATCCACTTCCAGATACCGGTACATATCATAGACGACAGCCTCCTTCATGCTGGTGGCGTCCGCATAGTTGTTATTCAAAATCAGTTTATCCAGCCCAAGACAGGTCTGCCCCTCCACATAATGGTCAAACTCCAGTTTGAAGCTGAATCTGTCCGTATCGGGATTCGTAGCAATTGCGGACAGACTTGTATTGCCTTTAGTGCGAAGTCCCACATTGCCAAGCTTCTGGCCATTAATCAGTACATCACAGGCGTAGTATTCCTTCGCTGTGGCATTCTCCAGCATTTTCTCCCACTCCTCCTGCTTCATCTGAATATCAATCCGCATCACTTCATCCGTATCAAACAACGCCTCTTCATACGCCATCGGCATGCTTACCCCGCCAAGCGTCTCCACCGCCTGCTGTGAAAAGGCCGCTATCCAAAGGCAGAAAGCGACGGCCGCCGCCATCATCATACCGATTGGCTTTGCAATATGTTCATATGAAATCATAGTTCACCCCACTTTCACGCTTCCCTGCCGCCGCTCCGCCAAGACCATCCGTGAGAGAGTCTTCGGCGGGCATCGTACAGGTACCGATCCCGCTGTCAGGACATATACTCGCCGTTATAGCTTACAAGGGTAACGTTATGTACCCCCTCTATATCATACAATTTGTTGACAAAGTTTGTTGCCGCGTCCGCCAGACGCACTTCCGCTGTCAGCTCAATGCCCCCGCCGCTTACTGTTTTTGATTTCACAAGAAACCGTTTCAACGCCGTCTGCGCCATCCGCACCGCCGCATCCTCCGCTGCTTCATCCCTGCAATTCATAATAAGGATATAGGGATTCTCATGTATCTTCCGGTTTGCGAAGAGAATCAGAATCACACCGATTATCGCGGAACCGATCACGGCCAGCGGAATCATGCCCGCACCGATGACAATCCCGGCGGCGATAGACCAGAACAGATACACAAT
This sequence comes from uncultured bacterium, assembly GCA_947073545.1. Classification (GTDB taxonomy): domain Bacteria; phylum Bacillota; class Clostridia; order Lachnospirales; family Lachnospiraceae; genus UBA3282. The sequence continues at coordinate 41,615 of CAMTMP010000006.1, read as the reverse complement.
CTCAATCGGTTCCTTGATTGCTGCCCGGAAGCGGACGATAGAGAGCGCACCCACCATACCGAGAGAGAGCACCACATTGGATGTCACCGCCATGATCACCAGTGTTGTCACAAGGGAAAGCCCCACCAGTGTCAGCGCAAACCCGGACGAGTACATCACACCGTTAAAAGTTTTCTTATAGACTACAAAGATAAACAAACCAATGATAAGCGCAAAAAGCATTCCGACCAGTGTGTCAACCGCCGAAAACTGCGTTACATTCTCCAAAAAGCTTGATTTGAAAATATCGTTAAAAGTCATTTTTCCTCCCTTTCTCAGCCAAACTGCCTGCATGCCTCATATTTTGAAAACGCCGTCTGCCGCAGCGTGTCTATTTGTACCAGTCTTCGAATGATCGCCGGAAGAAAGGCATCGTATTTTACTTCCAGAATCATATCCTGCTGCGTCTGCGACGTGTCGATATCCAACACCTGCTCTTCCAGAAAACCCCTGTGAAACATGGTTGTCCGGATTTCGGAATCAAAGGTAATGCGCACATTTCCCGCATGATAAATATAAGGCTCGCGCATATAAGATACAAGCACCCTCGGCCGAAGCATCTGGTACTGCATTTTCGCGTACAGCTCTTTCACAAGCGGCGAGGGATGTTCTCCCATCCAGTCCGCACTTCCCGTCAATAATTCCCTGCACTCCCGTTCCGAAATCTGCGCATCCACTTTCATACAAAGATCGTTATCTTTAATTTTCTTTTCCAGCGTCAGATAGGAAAAATCATCGTTATAATACCTGATTCTGAATTTCTCTCGCACAGGAACGCCGTCCCTCTTTTCACAGAGCGCTTTATCCATATAATTATCAAAATAGATACTCCGTATCAGATATCTTCCGTCTACGCCCGTATGCAGATCGCTGTGCATAACCGCCCGCAGGCGGTCTCTCAGCTCGATATACTGCGCATAACCGATCCGGTATTTTAGTTCATGCCGGAATCTGTATTCCTGCTTCACCCGCTCCTCTCCTTTCCCTGTTGTTTTCTCACTGTTTCGCACCTTCCCAAACAAAAGGGAAAGTATTTCCTGCTCAGCTGAAAGCATGGGTAAAGTATAGAAGGGTTTCCTGAAATGTACTTAAAATCAGATGTGATTTTTTGATGAACAATAATAAATGATTCCTCCAATCATCAGGTTCTTTCTGATACTCTGTATAAAGCACACAAAAGTAACCGAAACCATGACCCGCTTCACATCAGCCATGATTTCGGTTACTTATATCAGGATTCTCTCAGACGTAAAACCCGTCTTTAAAACATCACCCGAAAGCATATCTCCTTCCCGTCGGCGCTTCGTACCTCCGCTTTCCCTCCGTGCGTTTCCGCAATCGCCCGCACCATGGAAAGACCAATTCCCGTGCCGCCTGTGGCGGCAGACCGGGATGCATCCATGCGGTAAAACCGGTCAAACAGCCTGTCCAGATCGGAGACGTCCGGCAAGTCGCAGGTGTTGGACACCTCCACGCAGATTTTGCTCCGTCTGCGGTAAATACGCATCTGAATTGCGCCGCCCTCATCGGAATATCTGACTGCGTTATCCAGCAGAATGGATATCATCCGCTGAACGGAATCTCTGTCACCGTATAATGTCAAATCTTCCGCTATGTGCTGGCTGTAGCTTTTCCCCTTTGCCTTCGCAAGATGTGCAAAAGGCTCCGCAGCTTCCCACGCCGCCTCGCTCACGGAAAATCTGCTCTTCCCGGGAAAGGGCGTCTCCTCGTCCAGCTTCGACAGCGCAACCATATCTCCCACCAGCTTCGTGAGCCGGGCGGTCTGCCTGCGGATATTATCAATCCATTCGTCCCCCTCATGTTCCATTGCCGCGATGTCCGCGCTGGTCGCAATGGAGGTAATCGGGGTCTTAAGCTCGTGCCCCGCATCCGTGATAAACTGTCTCTGCCGCTCTATATTTTTTATGTAGGGTCTGATTGCACGCCCTGACAAAAAAAAGATCAAAAGAAATACCAGCAAAAGGCTGACCGCTCCTATCAGCAGCGACACAAAAAGCAGGGAACGCATGGACTGTATTTGGATTGTGGAATTGAGAAAGAGAACCGAGATTCCGTTTTCTTCCCGCTTTACCCGATAGCGATAGCCTTCATAGTACCCTTTTTCCCATCCTTTAGACAGAACAGCCTGCGCGTATGCCTCCGCAGTCACCTCATCCACGGAAGAGATATAGTCCCTTGAAGCCGCCTTGATGCTTCCATCCGTATCGCAGTGAACCGCAAAAAACCGGGTCATAAACGCTGCCTCCGGGTCTCTCCCCGCCATCTCCCTGAGAGGAGGCGGCGGCACCTGACGCTTCGCCGGAACTGTCTGTTCATGTGAAAGAAGCGCTTCCGCCAGACCATCCTGCATGGCAGTTGTCCTATAATAATTTGCCGCGTTGATTCCGACAATAATTAACAGCGTCACCGTGCCAAACGCTGCCATCGCCGCCAGAATAAACCGTCTCCGTATCTTATTCAGCATCTGCTCTCCTCTAAAAAACCATAGCCCGCCAGCGTACATTATGCGTATGCCTGCGGCAGACTCTGCATATGCTCCGCATTCTCCCTCCCTGTTTCACGCTATCCCGTTTTTCTACAAGTCAAGAAAATACCCCGCGCCCCGGGCCGTCCGAATCTCAATATCCGCGTTAAGCTCCTTTAATTTTTTCCGAAGGAATCCCACATAGGTCCAGACCACACTGACATCCGCCTCCGAATCCTGTCCCCATATCTTGTCCATCAGATGCGCCGTGGAAAACACAAACCGAGGGTTACGCATAAAGAGCTCCATCACCTGAAATTCCTTATTATTCAGGCGCACCGACCTGCCCTCACAAGCCATCTCGTAGCGATTGCAATCAAGCTCCACGCTTCCGAAGGACAGACACCGCTCCGTATATCCGGCATTCCTCCGCGAAAGAGCCTTCACTCTTGCGATAAATTCCGGACTGGCAAAGGGCTTGGGCAGATAGTCGTCCGCTCCCGCTTCCAGACCTGCCACCCGGTCCTCTATCTCCGCTTTCGCCGTCAGCATCAGCACGGGAACCCCGCAGCCCGCCTCACGGATCTGTCTCAAAACCTCCAGACCGTCCGCCTTCGGCATCATAATATCCAGAATCACTACATCGTAATCCCTGCACCGGAAGCAGGCAAGCGCCTCCTCGCCGTCATGCGCTATATCTACGGTAAGTTTATTCTTTTCCAGCAGAAACTTAAGTCCCTTTGCCAGTTCCTTTTCATCCTCTGCAATCAAAATACGCATACCGCCTCCCTCTGTTCCTATTCTGTCTCTGCCCTGTTCCGGCCCATTCCTTTGCGGTCATTCCATTATACCATTTATGTCTGCGGTTCTCAATGCTGCCACCGGCCCTCGCTTTACGGGCGTATCTCTCCATGCTATAATCTGTTTGGGCGCACTGCTGCCCTTCCAAATCATATATGCTACGGGAGGCCTTCTTACATGCAACAGGAAATTTTACTTTTAGAGGACGACGACAGTCTCAACCACTCTGTCAGTCTGAAACTGAAAAAGGAGGGTTACACGGTCCGCAGCGCCTTTACCGTGAAGGAAGCGCTTTTGCTTTTCAGGCAGTTTTCTCCCGCCCTGATTATCTGTGATATCACGCTGCCCGACGGAAACGGTCTGGATTTTTGTTCCCGCATACGGCAGGAAAGTGACGTGCTTTTCCTGTTTCTGACCGCCCTTGACAGAGAGGAAGATATCGTGGCGGGCTACCGGCAGGGCGCGGACGATTATATCACCAAACCCTTCTCTCTGACCGCGCTGGTCTCCAAGGTCGGCGCACTCTTAAAACGGTTTCCTGCCGAACAGCCGAAAACCATAGTATCCGGAAATATCACACTCTACCCGGAAGAAAAACGGGCTGCAAAGAACGGTGAAAATCTGGTACTCACCGCCAGAGAATATTCCCTGCTCGCCTTCTTTATGGAAAATCCCATGAAAGTTCTGTCACGCGGGCAGCTCTTGGAAGCCATCTGGGACATCGAGGGCAATTTTGTCGACGAGAATACCCTCTCCGTCAATATCAGAAGACTGCGGGAAAAAATAGAGGACAATCCTTCCGCCCCCGCCATCTTGAAAAATATCCGGGGACTGGGCTATATCTGGGAAAGGAAATGTGAAAAACGATGACAACCACTTTGAAAACATCCGGGTTTGCGTGGAAAACCTGCGCGCTTATTTCGTGTCTCTCCGTGCTTTTTGTCTGCATATACGGCTTCTGGGGATTTTCCCTTCTGAACGCGCAGTATACATTGGAGCAGAAACAACACGGGAATATCGCGGGCGCGATTCTCTCCGAATATCCCGAGGCGGAACAGGCACTGATCGCCGCCATGCAGGACACAGATTATGACTATCTTGACAAGGGATTTTCCATCCTTACCAAATACGGTTATCAGGAAAATATGCTGATAACCGATGACCCTTACTACCATTCCGCTCTCCTGTCCCTCTTTCCCCTTCTGGCTGTCGTTCTCCTCATTGATCTCCTCCTCATCGTGCTCTGTTTCTTTTTCTTTTATAAAAGCCGGAGACAACAGGAATGGCGTCTGCATGAAATACTGGAATCCTATCTTGCAGACAACTATTCACCCCTTGTGGACCAGAAAAATCGGAAGCCTGTTTTTAGCGAATCCTTCACCGACACCCTCCTCAAACTGGGACATAAACTGAAGGTAAAAACGCGGGCGCTGGACAAAGAGCGTGACCACACAAAAACGCTTGTCACCGATATCTCCCATCAGTTGAAAACACCTGTCAGCGCTTTGAAGAGCTGTTTTACTATGTGTATGGAAGCCGATTCCGAGACGGAACGCGCCGATTTTCTGGAAAGGTGCGCCGGACAATTATCACATCTGGAAAATTTGATAACTGAATTAGTCAATATCTCCCGCCTGGAAACCGATATGGTTACACTGAAGCAGGAGCACGTCTTTTTGTCCGATCTGCTCGCCGACGCTGTGAATATGGTATATGAAAAAACGTTGCCTAAAAATATCACCATAGAGTTGATTGAACCCGACGGAGGAACCAATTCCCGTATCCCTCTGTTTTTAGACAGACGCTGGACTGCCGAGGCGGTAGCAAACCTTCTGGACAATGCGGTCAAATATTCCCCGGCAGACAGCACGGTAACCCTGCGGCTCCACCGGTTTTACAGCTATATCCGTCTGGAAATTGAGGACGAGGGCATCGGTGTCTCCCCGGTGGATGCCAACCGGATCTTTCAGCGTTTCTACCGGGGCAGCCACCCGGTCGTCAAACAGACCGAAGGCTCCGGCGTTGGGCTTTATCTGGCCAGACGCATTTTGGAAGCGCAGGGCGGCACCATAAGCGTGAAACCGGCAGCGGAAAAAGGAAGCATTTTCACCTTGCATCTCCCCCTGCCGGAATATATGTAAGTGGAAACCGGCAGGCCGATTTCATAAGTTTTCTATTTTTGCATTTTGTAAGTCTCATGTAAGGTTACTGCCGTAATCTATATTTATAAACAAAGAGAAAGGCAGGATCGTATATGAAAAAGCACATGGACATTATCTTAAAAACTGAGGACTTATGCAAATATTACGGCACAGGCGACAATCAGGTCAAAGCCGTTGATCACGTCAATCTGGAAATCCGGCAGGGTGAGTTTGTCTCCATCGTCGGCAAATCGGGCAGCGGCAAGTCCACGCTGCTTCACATGCTGGGCGGGCTGGACAATCCCACCTCCGGCAAGGTCTTTATCGACGGGGAAAACATCGCCTCCTTCAAGGAAGAAAAGCTCTCAAAAATCCGCCGCCGCAAAATCGGCTTTATTTTTCAGGCTTACAATCTCATCCCCTCCCTCAACGTATGGGAGAACATCGTCCTTCCCCTCGGACTGGACGGCAAACCCATAGACGAATCGTTTATAAACGATATTATAAAGACGCTTGGGCTTTCGGACAGAGTAAAACATCTCCCCAACACCCTGTCTGGCGGCCAGCAGCAGAGATGCGCCATCGCCAGAGCCATTGCGGCAAAGCCTTCCATCATACTCGCCGACGAGCCCACCGGCAATCTGGACACCCGAACCGGCGATGATACGATGGCTCTCTTAAAGGCATCCGCCACGAAATACGGACAGACCCTCGTGGTCATCACCCACAATGAGGAAGTTGCACAGATGGCGGAGCGCACGATCATTCTGGCAGACGGGCGCATCCTCTCCTCCGGGGAAAGCGAGGTGGATTCCGATGAAGAAAACTAACACGGTAAAGAGCCTTGCCTTGAGTAAGCTGCGCTACAATAAAAGCCGCACCATGCTCACCGGCATTGCCATCATGCTTACCACCATGCTGCTCATGGCAATCGGCACGATCGGCACCGCCACACTGGATATGAACCGGCAGATGTACGCTCTGGCGGACTATCATGCCCGCTTTGGCGGCTTAACGCCCGATCAGGTAAATGTCCTGTCAAATCATATTCAGGTGGAAGCGCTATCCACCACGGAAGGCTTTGCGGATATTGAAAATGGAAAGATGAACGGCGCCCTTTCCTATCAGGAGACCCTGAAGGATAAACAGTCCGCAGACGGCGGCGCCTCCTTGCACTCTGTGACGCTTGCCTCCGGGCATTATCCCGAAGCGGAAAACGAAATCTGCTCCTCCCCCGCCTTTTTCCGCCGTGTCGGCGCAGAGCCTGTCATCGGCGGTAAGGTAACGCTCTCTTTTCGTGTAGGCGGCAAAGGGGAAATTGTGACCAAAGAATTTACCATCAGCGGCTTGGAACCGGACGTGGAAATCTCCGATAAAATCGACGACAGCCGCCTGATGTGGACCGGCCGCATCTCCAAAGCCCTGTTAGACAGCTACAAGGCGGACGGGCTTTACGAATCCGAGCCGTATGCCACCCTTCGCGTCTACGGGGAGGAAGTGCTGACCTTTGATGAAATGACCGACCGAATCAACGCTGTCGCTGCGGATATCGGACTGGACGAGGGACAGGTAAATATAAACAAAGAGTATCTTTTCACCGCGACTGACCCGGGTACGGAAGCCATGGCGATCATGGCAGTCATCGGTCTGATCGTGATCTTCTTTTCCTCGCTGGTGATCTACAGTATCTACTATGTGGGCGTGATCACTGACGTGCAGGAGATCGGCAAGTTAAAGGCGCTGGGTGCATCGGGACGCCAGATCGCCAGATTATTTTACTGGCAGGGCGCCATCATTTCCGCCTTTGCGGTTCCCGTGGGGCTGTTACTTGGATTCCTGCTGCCTTACCTGCTGTTTCCGCTGGCTTTGTGGGCATACCGCAGCGGTTCCGCCATCAGTTCCTACTCCCGCGACGCGGCGGAGGCAGTTATCGGGCAAATACACATGTTTTCTCTGCCTGTGCTGCTCACTGCAGCGGTGGCATCGCTGATTACTGTGGCTATTTCCCTGCGTAAGCCCATACGGATGGCGAAAAAGGTTTCCCCGGTGGAAGCAATCCGCTATCAGGAAAACACAAGCGACCGCAAGAGCCGCAAGGGACACACCGAGGTGAAGGTGTCCACGCTGACCCTTGCCAACCTGACGCGCAACAGAAGACGTACCGCCGTCACCATCCTCACCATGGGCTTAAGCTGTGTGCTCTTTATATGTGTATCCGCCGTACTATGCAGCGTCAGCGCCGAAGACTTGGCGAGAAGGAACATCCCCAAGGGCGATTTCCGCATTGCTCTGGACTATGCCCTCTATAATGATAAGGAGTATCCCGAAAACAATCTGGAAAATCTGGTACAGCAGGAATACTTTAGCGAGACATTTCTTTCCAGACTGTCCTCCATAGAGGGCGTGGAATCCGTGGAGCGTGCGCCCGGTAAGATCATTTCCTCCACCGATATGGAGTCGCCCATGTACGAGGACTACGAGAATCACCTGCCGCTCTCCTACTTTACCAGAGACGATGTGGCGGAACTAAACGCCTATCTGGTACAGGGCAGCATCAACTACGACCGCATGACGGCCAACAATGAGATCGTCTGCACCCATGCTTACTCCTTTAACCAGTACGGTCTTTCCATAGGCGATGTCCTCCCGATCACCCTCCACGACGGCAGCCGGGAAATTCCCCTGACGGTAACACTGGGTGCCCTGACAGAGCCGGACGCTAACTATACCTACCTGATTATGACAGAAGATACATGGAACAGTCTGGGACTGACCTGTGATCCCACCACATCCATCTACCTGCATGTGGACGACGCGCACTATGACAGCGTAAAGGAAGCGCTCACGAAAATTGTAGCGGAAAATGAACATTTTACACTCTATGCCATGGATGTAGAACTGGCGATCGGACACTCTTCCATAGATCTGACGAAGAATCCGCTCTATCTGCTCCTGATCCTGATCGCCGTGATCGGTTTTATCAATCTGATCAACACGATGATCACCAGTATTGTTACGCGCAAAAAGGAGCTGGGCATTCTGCAGGCTCTCGGTCTCTCCGGCAGGCAGCTTGTGCGCATGCTCTCCGGGGAGGGGCTTTTCTTCACAGCGGGCACGCTCTTAATCAGCCTGACTTTGGGCAACGCGGCCGGATACCTGCTGTTCCTATGGGCAAAAAAGGAGCACCTTATGAGTATCAGCCGCTACCATTATCCCCTCTGGGAAACCGTGGGGCTTGCTCTGGTACTATTGATCGGACAGACTGCCATTACGCTGTTTATCAACAAAAAAGTGAAAAAAGAGAGTCTGATTGAGCGCATCAGAAATCAGGAATAGGCATTCGAAAAGTTTTATTATAATAAACGCAGATCACCGTTGGTCTGCGTTTATTTGTGTAACTATTTTATATTGTACAGAAAAATACCAATCAGACCGTACCCCTTACCACTCAAGCACCGCGGATGCCCAGGTCAGTCCGCCGCCGAAACCGCTTAGCGCAACCTTCATTCCGGGCTTTAACAGTCCCTTGCGGTTCATCTCATCAAGCAGAATCGGCACGCTCGCCGCGGAAATATTCCCACAATGGTCAAGGCTGATCGGAAATTTATCTTCCTCGATGCGGAGCCGTTTCGATACCGACTGGAGGATCCGGAGATTCGCCTGATGCAGCGCGAAGTAATCTATATCCTCCGGTGTCAGTCCCGCTGCCTCAATCGTTTTCTGTAAAGAAGCGGGCACCGTCGTCACGGCAAACTTATAAACCTCCTGTCCGTCCATGTGCACAAACCCAAGCCTCTGGTCCGTCCGGATCAGGGGATTGTTATTGGTGCGGCCGGGACAGGCAAGCACATCTCCTTTTGTCCCGTCGGAGCCCTGATCGAAGGCAAGCAGTCCATACAGCTCATCCCCCCGTACTACCGCCGCCCCCGCGCCGTCTCCAAAGAGCACGCAGGTGCTCCTGTCATCCCAGTCCACGATCTTGGAGAGCGTCTCCGCCCCCAGAATCAATGCGGTCCGATATATCCCCGCCTGTATATACGCATTGGCAATATTCAGGGCAAACATAAAACCGGCACAGGCCGCATTGATGTCAAAAGCAACTGCGTTTGCCGCCCCGATTGCCGCCTGCACTTCGCAGGCACAGGCAGGCGTCACGAAGTCCGCCGACACCGTACCCAGGATGATCAGATCTATCTCCTCCGCAGTTACCCCTGCGTCCTCCATGGCGCGTTTTGCCGCCTCGACAGACATGCTGGCGGTTGTCTCCTCCTTCGCCAGATGCCGTTCCCGGATTCCTGTCCTGCTGCTGATCCACTCGTCAGAAGTATCCATCACCTTGGACAGATCATCGTTTGTCACCACTGTCCCCGGCAGACAGCTCCCTGTTCCTATGATTCTTGTCTTCACACCGTCTCTCCCATAATTTATGCTTCCTTTTATCCCGCAGTGCCGCTCCCAAAACCTTCGGTTTCCCTCGCTCGCGGGCTGTCTCCGCTCCGCCTATTCCTCTGTCTGCGCACTGCTCAATGCTGTCACGCAAACTCTCCGAGAATGTCTTTCACATGTTCTAAATGCGTTGCGCGGTATGCGTTCGCACCGCAGAAAAGCAGCGCCTCGTCCACCTTTCCCTTCACGGCATTGACAAGCGCGTCCGTGATACAATAAGGCGTTTCCGCTCCTTTGCAGGTGCTGATGCACAGATGGCATTTCTCATGCGGAATCCGTCCTTCCTTCGCCCGTTTCATAAAGGGATTCAGAATCGCCCGTCCCGGCATACCCACAGGACTCTGCACGATAACAATGTCTTCCTCCTTCGCGTCGATGTAGCTCTGCTTGTAGGCCGGATCCGCGTCGCACTCGTAGGTCGTCACGAAACGCGTCGCCATCTGTACGCCGGAAGCGCCCATCTCCAGATAGTGTTCCATGTCTTCTCTGGTGTAGATGCCACCCGCCATGACTACGGGAATCTCCGCCCCGTGCTCCGCAGCCGTCTCGTTGACCTGCGCAATGATCGCCTCCACTTCCTCATCATAATGCAAGCCTTCGATATCTGCAAGCTGCTCTTTGTGAAAACCCAGATGACCGCCGGCCAAAGGTCCCTCGATCACCACCGCATCGGGCAGTCTGTTGTACTTTTTCCACCAGTACCGCATAATCACCTGCGCTGATTTCACACTTGACACAATGGGCGCCAGCTTCGTTTTCGCCGCCCCCACAATCTTCGGCAGATCCATAGGCAGCCCCGCGCCGGAAATAATCAGGTCGATTCCCGCAGCCACCGCCGCCTTTACATACTCCTCGTACTTTCTGGTCGCAACCATGATATTGACGCCCAGAATCCCGCCCTTTGCGATCTCTCTGGCCTTCGCGATCTCTGTCCCGACTGCCCGCAGATTCGCCCCGATCGGGTCCGTGTCAAAATCCGGCTCCCGGTAACCGATCTGCGCCGTGGAAATCACGCCGATTCCGCCCTCCTTCGCCACATTTCCGGCCAGTGAGGAAAGACTGACTCCCACGCCCATGCCGCCTTGAATCACCGGTACACGGGCTGACAAATCACCTATCCTTAACGGTTTCACATTTCCCATCTGTTTTTCCCTGTCCTTCCGATACTCGCCCAATATCCGCCTCTGCCACGCTCTGCAAACGTTACGGCGCAGGCTTCATCCCGCGCTTTGCGCGGTGATGGAACCGTGCCGGCTTTACGCTTCGCCGATTGCAAAAGTCAATTCCGCCTGCGTCACCAATTTCCCGTCCACATATGCCTTTCCTGCGCCTACGCCGATAGGGCCTTTGATCTTGATAATTTCCGTCTCCAGCGTCAGCACATCGCCGGGAACCACCTTACCCTTAAATTTCGCGTTGTTGATCGCCGCGAAATAGGCGGTCTTTCCCTTAAACTCAGGCTGGCTTAAGATCGCCACCGCGCCTGTCTGCGCCAGCGCCTCCACAATCAGCACGCCGGGCATCACAGGCTCCTTGGGAAAATGCCCCGCAAAGAAAGGCTCGTTGTAGGACACGCATTTCTTAGCGACTACCCGTTTCCCTTCCTCCATCTCCTCTATCGTGTCAATCAGCATAAAGGGCTGTCTGTGGGGAATAATCTCCATGATTTCCTTCGCACCCATTAATGACATGTCTGTTCTCCTCTCTGCGTCAGTAACTTTATATAATTGCGAAGCGCGATCCAAAATCACTGAATAGGCGTTTCGCAATGATCTGTCAGCCTCGCAAACACGCGCTCTCAATCGTGGAACTTCTTCACCAGCAGGCTCGCGTTGTGTCCGCCGAATCCGAGGGAATTGGACAGCGCATACTCGAAGTCTTCCTCGTAAGCCTCTTTACAGTAGTTCAGGTCGCACTCCTCGTCGGGCACCTGATAGCCTACCGTTCTGTGAATATAGCCCTCCTGCAGTTCCTTCACACAGGTGACAAACTCAATCGCTCCCGCCGCGCCCAGAAGATGGCCCACCATAGACTTGGTGGAATTAATCTTAATATCTTTCGCGTGATCACCAAACAACAGCTTGATCGCCCGCGTCTCAAAGAGATCATTATGATGTGTTGCCGTTCCATGCGCGTTGATATAGGTGATATCATTCAGGCTCAGTCCCGCGTCCTTCACCGCGTACTCCATCGCCTTGGCCGCGCCCGCGCCGTCCTCCGCCGGGGAAGTGATATGATAAGCGTCAGAAGTACAACCGTATCCCGCTACTTCCGCGTATATTTTCGCGCCTCTTGCCTTCGCATGCTCCAGCTCCTCCAGCACGACCACGCCTGCACCTTCGCCCATGACGAATCCGCTTCTCTCCTTGTCAAACGGGATGGAGCATCTTGCGGGATCTTCACTGGTAGAGAGCGCCGTCAGGGCGGAAAAGCCGCCGACGCCGATGGGACACACGCTGCCCTCCGTGCCGCCTGCCACCATCACCTCCGCATCCCCGTACTGAATCGCACGGAACGCCTCACCGATAGAATTTGTGCCCGTCGCGCAGGCTGTCACCACATTGATGCTCTTTCCCTTCAAACCAAACTGGATCGACACATTGCCCGCCGCCATGTTGGAGATCGTAAGCGGCACAAACAAAGGCTCGATTCTGCCCGGGCCTTTCTCCACCAGTCTGGTGTGGGAACGCTCCATCGCCTGCAGGGAACCGGTGCCGGAGCCTACCGCTACACCCACGCGGTAAGGGTCTTCCTTCTCCATGTCAATGCCTGCATCCTCCAGCGCCTCTTTGGCTGCCGCCACCGCATACTGAGAAAAAGACTCCATTCTCTTCGCCGCCTTAAAGTCCATGTAATTTTTGCCGTCAAAGTCTTTGACTTCAGCCGCCAGTTTACACTTAAAATCCGCCGTGTCAAACTTCGTAATCGGCGCGAACCCGGTTTTGCCTTCCTTCACGCCGGTCCAAAATTCGTCCACACTCAGACCAATCGGGGTAATGGCCCCCATTCCTGTTACAACCACTCGTCTGCTCATACTCAAACTCCTTCTCTGTTTATCCTCTTGACTGAATTTCGTCTTTTTTTCCGTTCCGAAACGTCACAAATTTCTGATTGACGTCCAAACACGATACTGCCATTTCCTTACCGTTTTTACATGGCCATCCCGCCGTCCACCGAGATCACCTGTCCCGTAATATACGCCGCCTTATCGCTGGCCAGAAAAGCCACCGTCTCCGCGATATCTTTAGGCGTTCCCACACGCTTTAAGGGGATCTGTGCAAGCGTCGCCTCCTTCGCCGTGTCTGTCATTGCCTGCGTCATATCTGTGTCGATAAAACCGGGCGCAACCGCATTCACCGTAATATTTCGGCTGGCAAGCTCCCTCGCCATGGATTTGGTGAGGCCAATCACACCTGCCTTAGAAGCCGCATAGTTGGCCTGCCCCGCATTGCCCAGCACACCGCTGACCGAAGACAAATTGATGATTCTGCCCGCCTTCTGCTTTAAAAAGGGACGGTACATATGCTTCATGGTATTGAATGTCCCTTTCAGATTGGTGTCAATGACCGCGTCAAAATCCGCCTCCGTCATCTTGATCACCAGATTATCCTTTGTGATCCCTGCATTGTTCACCAGAATATCGACATGCCCGAACTCTGCGAGTGCATCCGTAATCATCTTCCCGCAGGCCTCAAAATCCGCCACACTGCACTGCATGGCTGCCGCTTTTCTTCCCATGGCTTCGATCTGCATAACAACTTCTTCCGCTTTCTCCTTTGAACCGTTATAGTTCACGATCACGTCCGCGCCGTACTCCGCAAGCGTAAGCGCTATCTCTCTCCCGATCCCGCGCCCTGCGCCTGTCACAAGAGCTACTTTACCAGTCAGCATATCTCTCTCCTCCTGCCATTTTTATTCTAATACCCATTTGCTAAACTGCTTTTCTCTATTCATAACCAGCTCAAGTGAAAGCAGCTTCCGTAGAAGCCCCCCAAATACGCCAGCGCTTAACGAGGTCTTTCACGAGTTTAGCGTCTGCTGCGTATTTTGCGGAGCGAAAGCGCGGCGACGCAGGAACTGCTTTCACTTGAGCGTTCGGATATCTATACTAATCTCTCCAAATCTTCCACCTTCTCTATATTGATCACTTTCACATCCCGATTGATCTTCCTCATAAACCCGGACAGCGTCTTACCCGGACCGATCTCGATAAATAAGTCCGCACCGTCTTCAATCATACGCTCCACCGTCTGCTGCCACTTGACGGAAGAGGACACCTGTTTCTCTAAAAGGGGTTTCACATCGGCCTTATCCTTCACATAGTCCGCCGTCACATTGGCGATATAGGGAATAGCAATATCGTGAATCTCCACCGTCTCCAGCTCCTTCGCCAGCTTCTCACCCGCACCGGTTAACAGAGGCGAGTGGAACGGACCGCTGACCTTCAATGGCACGCATTTCTTTGCTCCTGCTGCCGTCAGCTTCTCCACAGCCGCCCGCGCCGCACCTTCCTCACCTGTAATCACGATCTGTCCCGGACAGTTATAGTTTGCGATCGTCACCATTCCGGGTGTCTCCTCACAAATCTGCTCGATCACTGCCGTATCCATACCGAGTACCGCTACCATAGCGCCGCCCTGCGGCACCGCCTCCTGCATATAGATGCCCCGCTTGCGCACGATTTTGAACACATCCTCCGGGCTCATCACGCCGCTTGCCACCAGCGCACCATACTCGCCAAGGCTTAATCCGGCTGTCATATCGGGCCTGATGCCTCTCTCCTCCACAGCCTTAAGTATTGCCACCTCTGTGGCCAGCATAGCAATCTGCGTATATTCCGTAATATTAATCTGCTCGTTCTCCTCAAAGCAGAGCGCCGCTGCATCCAGACCACTGGCCCTGCCCGCCAGTTCAAACATCTCCTTACAGACCGGAATCTGCTCATAGAAATCCTTTCCCATCCCCACGTACTGCGCTCCCTGTCCCGGGAACATAAACGCTGTCTTTCCCATAAATGAATACCTTTCCTTTCCTCTATGATTCCCCGTGCTGCTATAAATATTTTGAATTTCAAAGTATTTATCTGAAAAAAATCGCCGCCCCGCAGCGACGATTCTTTTATTTTAACTTCAACAGAATTTCCGCCTGATCCATAATTTCCGCAAGCATCTCCGCACAGGACTGCTCTTTATTGACCATACCTGCAATCTGCCCTGCCATGAGGGTACCGCTCACCACATCGCCCTCTACCACTGCTTTTCGCAGGGAGCCGAGCGTCAGCTTTTCCATCTCTTCTAACGATGCGCCGTCCTTTTCCATCTGCAAATATTCTCTGGTCAATTTATTACGAATCTGACGAACAGGATGACCGTTCGCCCTGCCGGTAACCTCGGAGTCAATGTCCTTCGCAGAAATCACCTTTTTCTTATAATTCTCATGTACGGTGCACTCCGCCGCCACCAGAAACCGTGTACCCATCTGGACTGCCTCTGCACCAAGCATCATAGCCGCCGCAAATCCTCTGCCGTCTGCAATACCGCCTGCCGCAATCACGGGAACGCTGACAGCGTCCACAACCTGCGGCACGAGAGTCATTGTGGTCGCCTCACCGATATGTCCGCCGGACTCTGTGCCCTCTGCAATCACAGCGTCCGCGCCTGCGCGCTCCATCATTTTCGCCAGAGCAACGCTCGCCACCACGGGAACCACCTTGATTCCTGCCTCTTTCCACATGGCCATATACTTGCCGGGATTCCCTGCGCCGGTGGTTACCACCTTAACGTCTTCCTCCACGATCACTCTCGCAATCTCATCCGCCTCCGGGTTCATCAGCATCACATTTACGCCAAAAGGTTTCTTCGTCAGCTCTTTCGCTTTCTGAATCTGCTCCCTGACGAAAGATGCCGGAGCGCCGCCCGCGCCGATAATGCCGAGCGCTCCCGCCTCCGATACGGCCGCCGCCAGATGGTACTCCGCAACCCATGCCATTCCGCCCTGAAAGACCGGATATTCAATCCCCAGAAGTTCCGTAATTTTTGTCTTCATTTTATAAACCTCAAATCCCAAATCGAACGCTCACGCTCGATTCAGAGAATGCCCCGCACTCTCCTCACATGTTATCAGACAGTCGCAATTCGAGCCTACGCTTCTACACCTTTACTCTTCATATACTCAACTACAGCGCCTACTGTCGTGATCTGCTCTAAATCCTCGGAAGGAATCTCTACGCCGTACTCTTCCTCAAAAGCCATAACCAACTCAAATAAATCCAGAGAATCGGCACCAAGATCGTCCTTGAAAGAAGAATCCTCGGTAATTTCTACGCCGTCTAAGTTTAACTGTTCCTGAATAATCTCAACCACTCTCTCTAACATTTTCCTGTTCTCCTTTTCGTCATTAAAATAGTTTGACATTCAAAGTATATTATCTGGTCTGACATTTGTCAATCCTAATTTTACGGATTCTGGGACTTTTGTCAATCACTTTGACAACAAATATTCATAAATTTCTCATATTCTCACAGAATGCGAAGATCAGTGTATTCCCGTGCCATGAATTGCCGCATAGATTTCTCTTTTTGCCACACCGCGGTCTTTTGCTACCTGCTTCATTGCGGCTTTCTCGTCCATCCCCCCTTCCGTGTAAAATGCCATATGCGCCCCGATGGTCATACTCTGCCAGGACACCTGCCGCTCCTCTTCCTTCTGCCGCAGACTCTTCCCTTCCACCACCAGCACGTACTCCCCGCGGGGCTTCTCCCTCTCGTAGCGGGAAAGGGCCTCTCCTATCGTGGTCGGCAGCACCGTCTCAAACTTTTTCGTCAGCTCCCTGCAAAGCGTAATCCTGCGCTCCCCCATCGTCTCATAGAGCTCCCCCAGCGTCCGCAGCAAATGGTGGGGTGCTTCATAGATGAGAATCGTACGTGATTCTTCCCTGAGTTCCGCAAGGATCTGTGCTTTTTCCTTTTTATCCGAAGGCAGGAAGCCCTCGAAGCAGAACCGTCTGGACGAAAGCCCCGAAAGGGTGAGCGCCGTGATGCAGGCCGCCGGTCCGGGCAGCGAAGTGACGATAATGCCCGCCTCCTGACATTTCTGTACAAGCACCTCGCCCGGATCGGAGATCGCTGGGGTTCCCGCATCGGAAATCAACGCCACATTTTTTCCCTGCTGCATCTGTCCCACAAGATAGTCTGCTTTTTCTACTTTATTATATTCGTGATAGCTTGTCATAGATGTCCTGATCCCAAAATGGTTCAGAAGTTTGATGCTGTTACGCGTGTCCTCCGCTGCGATCAAATCTACGCTCTCAAGCGTCTCCACCACCCGCGGCGTCATATCCCCCAGATTCCCAATCGGCGTCGCGCACAGATATAGCATTCCCGGCATATTTTTATCCTTTCGAATCCTTTATCCTCTCACTTTAAAAACCATACACCTCATAAATCTCCGGCATATACACCCCCGGCTTCTCATACACGATCAACGGCTTCTCCACCGTCATACGCGGCCTGCCGCCCCGCACCGCCTCCAAAAGAACCATATTTGGCTCCTTGTCCGCAAAGGGATAAACCAGCCGCATACGCTTCGGCTCCAGCTTATATTTCATCAGCGTCGCAATAATCTCCGCCAGCCGAAACGGTCTGTGTACAAGAAAAAATCTGCCCCCCGGCACAAGCAGTCCGGCCGCCTGCGATATCACATCCTCCAGCGTACAGAGAATTTCATGTCTGGCTATGGCCTTCGCATCCGAAGGGTTTTTCAGGCCGTGCTGCCCGATCATATAAGGCGGATTGCAGGTAATAACGTCAAAGGAAGCAGCGTCAAACAGCTTGTCTGCCTCCTTAATGTCTCCCGTGACAATATCTATTTTTTCTTCCAGTCCGTTTAAGGCTACGCTCCGCCCCGCCATCTCCGCGCTATCGGCCTGAATCTCAAGCCCTGTCAAATGCGCCGCCTTTGTCTTTGCCTCCAGCAGAATAGGTATGATCCCGGTTCCCGTTCCAAGATCCAGCACCCGCGCACCGTCTTTCACAACGGCAAAGCCTGACAAAAGCACCGCGTCCATCCCAAAGCAGAAACGCTCTCTGTCCTGTATGATACGGTACCCGTTTCTTTGCAGGTCGTCTATTCTCTCATTTTCTTTCAAAAGTATATCACGCTTCTGCACAGTCCGCTCTCCGGTCTACTTCCCTGCCTCATCCCTTTTTTCCAGTTTTTCCAACTCTTTTAATTCAGGATCGTTAGCCTCCACCTTGCGGTTCTTGCCATGCCTTCTCTTAAAGCGAAGCTGATCCGCACGATATTCCTGTATCTCCTTCTCGTCCCCCACATCCACGATGACCTTCACAAGCTGCCGCAGCACATTTACGCTCTGCACCTCGCCTTTCAGTCCATCGTCGGTGGTCACATAATCCCCCACATTCGGCAGCTTTCTGTTCAGCTCCTCGTAAGTCTCCTCCTCATTTTTCAGGCAGCACATCAGTCTGCCGCAGACACCGGAAATCTTCGTGGGATTTAAGGATAAGTTCTGCTCCTTCGCCATCTTGATGGAAACCGGCGCAAACTCCGACAAATGGGTATGGCAGCAAAGCGGCCGCCCGCAAATGCCGATGCCGCCCAAAATCTTCGTCTCATCCCTCACGCCGATCTGCCGCAGCTCAATCCTTGTCTTAAACACGGACGCCAGATCCTTCACCAGCTCTCTGAAGTCAATACGGCCGTCCGCCGTAAAATAGAAGAGAACCTTATTGTTGTCGAACGTGTACTCCGCGTCGATCAGTTTCATTTGCAGACCATGTTTTTTTATTTTTTCCAGACAAATTTTGAAGGCGTCTTTTTCCTTCTGCCTGTTCGACGCCTCCTGCTCATCATCCTTCTGATTCGCTATCCTTAAAACCGATTTTAGCGGCTGAACTACCTTGTCCGCCTCTATCTCTCTGGGCGCCCCGATCACCGTACCGTACTCAATGCCCCGGGCCGTCTCCACGATTACATGATCCCCCTGTTTGATCTCCAGTTTCCCGGGATCAAAAAAATATACTTTACCTGCGGTACGAAACCGCACGCCTATTACCTTAACCATAATCTATTAACCTCCATATTACCTACAACTTAAATTTCCAAACCGAAAGCGTAATATGATTTCCCAGCTTCCCATTCAATTTTCCTTGATCGTCAGCAGTAAAAGCTCCATCGTCAAGTCAAAGTTAACGTTAGCTTCCAGCCTTCTCTTCGCCTGCTGGAGCGCATTCACAATCGTCTCGATCCCCTCATAGGTGCTTCTGTCCGCCACCTTCCTGATCTGCTGGATTTCATTGCGGAAAATCAGACTGTTCATGTCTTTCGTCGCCTTAAACAAAAGCACATCCCTGTACCAGACCGTCAAAATATCCAGATAGTCATTGATATCCAGATTGTACTCCGTAATCTTTTTGATCGCCTTAACGATCTCGTTGATCTCCATGTCATTGATATATTTCACAAGTGAAATGGCTTCTTCCTTGACTTTCTCAAACTCCTCGCTGCCCGCAAGATGCTTCGCCTTGCCCACATTTCCCCTTGCGAACGCAACGCAGATATTCGCCTTATAATCCGGCACCGCCAGCTCTTCCATCAAATACTTTTTCACAAGCGTATCCGACACCGGCTTCATGTTTAATACCACACAACGGCTGATGATCGTAGGCAGAAGCTCCTCTGCGTTTGAAGTGAGAATCATAATCACCGCATAGGACGGCGGTTCCTCCAATGTTTTTAAGAGCGCATTCTGCGCCTGTGGCGTCATTTTCTCGCCCTCATTCATGATATAAATCTTACGCGGACTACTGTAAGGCTTAATTCCGATATCGTTGTTAATCTGTCCCCTGATATCCTCCACGCCGATGGTATTTGGCTTTTCGTGGCTGACATAGATGATATCCGGCTGGTTGTCACTTATCGCCTGTTTACAGGAATGACATTCCCCACATGGCTCCGCACCGCCCTTTTCGCACTGCAAAGCCATCGCAAACAGACGGGCGACAAACTCCTTCCCCGCATTGCGCTCACCGTTGATAATATAAGCGTGGGAAACCTTGTCCGTCTCAATCGCGTTCCGTATATGCTGCTTCAGTTCTTCCTGCCCGACAATATCCGAAAACTTTGCCATACATTTATCCCCCGTAAGTTCCCAGCCGCCATACAGCGTCTAAGTAAAAATATCCAGCAGTAAACCCCGGATTTCTCCGATTTTTTCCAAAATCGCCAGATTGTCCTGTTCATCCTTAACAAGCTCCTGCGCCAGCGCATCTAAATTCTGGTCAATCAGACGAATGATCCCATAAACTCTGTGCCGCCCTCTTCTGTCCAGAAAGTTTTCTCTGGAAAAAGCATGGGAACGGTTGACAATCTCATTCAAAAAATCTTTCACCAGCGCGCGGTAACGCTTCATATCCTTAATATCCCGGTGCTTGGCAAGCTTATTTCCCTGTCTGGTAATCTCCTCCATCATACCAGCCAGGGCATTTTGCAAATCCTGTTCCTCGATCCTGCTGACCAGAGTGAACTTGAAAGTACCGTCCGCCTCCTGCGCCTGCTGCGGCTGTTCAATCTGAGGCGCCTGCTGCACCTGATTCACTTTAATGTCCACTCCCATCACCTCCCAACATAACAGCGCAATCTCCGGATTTTCTGTTACGGCATCAGACGCTCCCACAGATAATCCATAATCTCGTTCAGACAGCTTTCCAACCGGTCGTTGTAAAAAGTTCCGTCTCCCCATGCCATTATCTTACCTTAATATAATAAGAATTTCAACCGCTACAACGCCACTACAACAATCTCCCCCTTCTCGGACACACCCTGTATGTGCAGCCCCATTCTGCGGCATTCCCCGATCCGCTCTACCATTGCCTCATCCAGCACTTCTCCCGGCGCTACAATGGGACTTCCGGGCGGGTAAAGATTGATAAATCCGGCCGCGGTTCTTCCTACTGCCTTCTGCATGGGAATTGTCTCCCGTTCGCTGTGAAATGCCCGTGCAGGCGTCATACGCCCTTTCAGCGGTCCGCTCAAATACAAAGCTCTTTTCCCGGCTTCAAGACTCCCGTCATCCGCGCTCTCCTCTATCCTACCATCTATTTCACCAAGCGCGTCAGCCAATCTCTGCCAGCCCGCCCCTTCATCCATCAGCGTCATAATCGCCAGCACATAGCTTTCCGCCGCCATCTCCATCTCCAGATGATAGGTTTCACGCAGAATATCGCCAAGCTCCTTTCCCGTCATACTCGTTCCCTTGACGGAAATCACTATTTTTCCAAAATCCCAATCCCTCAGTTCATACCTTTCTCGCAGCTCTTTCGACATTTTTCCGATGCGGATATGTTTGAAAGACGCGGTCTTTTCACAAAAAATCTCATACTGTTTCCTCATTGCGTCAAATCGTTCCTGTCCCCGCTCTTCCAAAAATCCCATGCAGGCATCCATGCTCGCCATAAGTACATAAGAGGGACTGCTGCTTTGCAGCATGGAAAGATATCCTCGCAGCTTCTCCCTGTCAATCCTGCCGCCTTTCACATGTAGAAGCGCCGTCTGCGTCATAGACGGCAGTGTTTTATGCAGACTGTGAATGACCAGATCCGCTCCTCCCTCGATGGCTCCCTGCGGCAGATACGGCGCCAACCCCAAATGCGCTCCGTGCGCCTCGTCCACGATCAAAATCTTCCCCCGCTCATGTACTGCGGCCGCAATACCGGGAATATCAGAAACAACGCCCTCGTAAGTCGGAGAAGTGATAACCACCGCCTTTACCTCAGGGTATGCGTCCATAAGACTGCAGATCTCCGCTGCAGACGCCCCGTCAAAAATATCGTACTCCGTCATTATTTTCGGATAATAATACCGCACAATCAGTCCATGCAGAATCGCCGCATGATATACCGACTTATGACAGTTTCTCGCGATCAGAATCTCATCAAACGGCTCGACCGCCGCCATAATAGCCGCCAGCACCCCACCGGAGCTGCCGTTTACCATATAAAAGGTTTCGTCCGCCCCGTAAAGTCGGTTTGCCCGAATCTGCGCCTCCTTCAAAATCCCTTCCGCCTGATGCAGATTGTCAAAACCGTCTATCTCCGTTATATCGATTCTATAATAATCCGCCATCTCACCGCCAGCCGGATTCCGTTTGTGGCCCGGCATGTGACAGGGATAAAAGTCGCTTGCCGCATAGTCTGATAATGCCCCATACAGGCCTTTTCCCGCCGTCATGATGCTCTTGCCCCATGTCCCCGGTGAAAGCCCACGGTTTCCATCAGCGAGCAGTACTTATCAGCGGCCGTCACTACCCAGGCCTCTCTGCAAGTGGGTGGCACCACCGACAAAGGCCACATATGTTTCTTTATAATTTCCCGTTGGATATCGTTCAAATGATACTCCTTTTCCGCGTTTTGAAGCGCTGTCATCGGATGGTGAAAACCATGCAGGCGTTTTCTTTGAGACAAATACGCCTTATCGTGCCAGTCGTAAAGGAAATAATCATGGAGCAGCGCGCCCCGGATCAGGTCATGCTTATTGCAGCCAATCCCGAGTCTGCTGTTTATCAAAAGACTGTAACGGGCCACATCCATGCAGTGATTGTGCACCGTCATGGTGCCGTGCTGTATGTGCTTTCTGGTTCTAATAAAGTTTTCAGATCTCAGAATATCTTCTCCGTGCTCCCGAAGCAGCTTATGGATTCTCTTGTGGCGTTCGTAAAGTCTCTGCAGACGCTCTCTGCGTTTCTTTTGATGGTTCCTAAACAGTTCCATTCTTCCTTTTCCTCCATTTCCTGCTGGTAAGGCCTGCAAGCATTTTTACTGTTCTTCTTCCACCAGATTATGCAGCTTCTTTGCACGATGTGCCCAGGTGTGTCCCGTCTCCGCCAGCTCATAACCGCCATCCGCAACTGCCTGCATACGATCCGGATCTGCCAGCAATTCCTCCGCTATTTGCGGCAGCCGTTCCATCTCCTTCAATGAGTACAAACGGCAGTCCTTGCCGTCGTGCAAAATTTCATTCAGATAAATACTGCTGTCCGTCAAACAGACCGCGCCGTTCAACATGGAATTAAATATTCTGTCATGTGCGCCGTTCTTGAACCACGGCATCACATTCAGGGACAGCTTCGTCTGGCACAGCTTTTTTAGACATCCCTCAGAGTTCAGACTGTTCATAATGAGCAGATTCTCCGGATGTCTGCATTCCAAAAGCTCCCATCCGTCACCGAAAACATGTACCTTAATTCCCGCATCCGCCAACTCCTGCACTGCCCGTCCCCGGAACGTATAACGCACATACAAGTCAATAAAGGTAAGCGCGGCAAAAGTCTTTTTCAGCTCCTCTTTTGGCACTTCGGATAATTCCGCCAGAAGATGCGCCTCCGCCACTTCCTCTACCGTTCGATCCGGGTTCGCAAAAAGATCATCTATCATTCCATGATAAAAGGCTGTGTACTCTTCGTCAATCCTTGTAATATATTTATCAAACGTCGATGGTTTGCAATAATTCCCCACCATCGTCACATCATACTTCCGGCATGCAATCGGCACATTTGTCTTTCGCGGATGCAGTTTCGTACCCGCAAGCGGCAAAAACGGCCCGTTCTCAATTTCCGGAAAAAATCTGCGCATATAAGTCTCATGGTTTCTGTCTATGCTGATGTGATGGTAATTTGCTGGCACCTTTTCCAGAAAATGATGATAATACATGGGGTGATCCACCACAATATTATAGCTTGGAATGCACAGCGCCTCCCACATTGTCGTATCATTCTCATCCAAAAAATATGGCTCCCCGCTCATCCCATGAAAGTTAAAATTGATCAGAGCCGTATTCCCCTTTTCAAAAAACCGGAAGAACTTCTCCGTGCTCTCCCACGGCCTGCTCAGATCGTAAATAAAAATTTCATGCCCAAGCGCTTTCATCGCCTCCGCAATCTGTAGAGAAAAATACCCCTGCGTCTCAATATCACCTGTAAAAAACAACAGCTTCTTCATCGCTGCACTCCTTTTTGTTGTGCTGTCAACTACTTTTTATATCGGCTGTATTTCATATTTCGTAACTGCCCCATCTCATCACAGGCCAGCCGCTATGCCCTAAGCCGCTTATTGCGCATCCGGCTTTTCCGGATATTGTTTCGCCGCTTTTTCCCACGTTTTACCCTATGCGGCTTCTAAATACGGCTTGGTATCCGCATTTTCAATTACACAGCGGACGGCCGATCTCTTCCTCTAAGTATAACATATCCTCCGCAAACCGTGCGTTTTACAGTCAAAAATACCGCTTCAAACTGACAGACATCAATTCCCCGATGTCTTTTCCGTATCTCGGTACACAAGCGCTGTAATGAGAAAACTGGCCGCGAAAGATACAGCCGCCACCGCAGCCGCCTTCCATAAGTTAGCCGGATCGTCCACACTGTAAAACATCAAAATCGTCGAAACACACGGGAACGCGAAAGTGTAACAGTGTACCGTCAAAAGCCCCTGTACCGCCCCCGCAATCATACAGCCAAAAATGTTTCCGATAAGCGGCGTTTTCTCCTTAAAGCACACACCGAAAATGGACGGTTCCGCAATGCCCGAAACAAACTCCGTTATCATGGCGCTTATTGACATCGCCTTCTTATCTGCCGTTTTCGACTTGACAAACACCGCAAGGTCGCAGCCTGCAAGCGATATATTCGATATCAGAAAAGCCACCATGACGCCATAATCCACGCCCGTCACCCCAATCTGGCTAATCGCCAGCGTAATAAAAATCCAATGCATACCCGTGGACACCAGCAAAGTCGTCAGCGCCGCAAACACAGCCCATGCTATCATAGGCGCCCTCATCTGCATCAGATCAAGCCCATCCGCCAGCAGACCGCTTAACAGGCTGACAATCGGTTCAATTACAAGAATACCCAGCAGCGAAGTGATAAAGACCGCGCATACTGCCAGAAAATACGGCTGCAGACTCTCCCTGATCAGCCTTTTCAGCCACTTTACAATATGCGACATACAGTAAATCAGCAAAATAATCGGAATCACATTATAGGCATACGTAGCCGCTACCACAGGTATGCCCGCAAAGGTCACACGCTCCCCGCTCTCCATCAGCGACGCAAAATCCGGAAGCAGCATAATACACACACTGGTAAGCGCAAGCAGCGGATCCGTTTCAAAATGCTTCGCCGCAGAATAAGCCACGTACACCGGCAGAAAATAAAAGGGCGTCGTCGCCAGTGCCGACAGAATCACTTCTGTCGTTCCCGACAAGATATGTACCGCCGTCAAAAGCATCACTATAATTTTTAAAATACCGCCCGCCAGCAAAATCGGTATAATCGGCATCATGCACTCCGTCACATGGTCAAATGCCGCCAAAATGCCTTTTTTTAACCTACTCATATTCCTCCACCATCCGTCGTCCTTCTCTTCATTGTGAATATCATGTTCAAAAAACATTCGTCTACTAATGGTATCATACTCCGCTAGAAATTTCTATTCCAAAATCCGATTAAAAAGGACTAAAAAATAGAGAAAATGCTGCATATTCCAACATTTTCCCTATCTTATAACACAACTTTTTTCATTTAACTCTACCACATATATTTACATTTGTATTGTTTACCTACTTCTTTTCAAAAATCCGTTATTCACCAGTGGTTATCAAATTATATAAAATAAAAAACCTTATAATTATTACAAATGAAATAATTACAAGGATTTCCATTAACAAATGCCCAGAACCGGAATCGAACCAGTGACACGAGGATTTTCAGTCCTCTGCTCTACCAACTGAGCTATCTGGGCATTGAGTAGCGGGGACAGGATTTGAACCTATGACCTTCGGGTTATGAGCCCGACGAGCTTCCAGACTGCTCCACCCCGCGTTATTTAATTATGACTTACTTGTGACGCAATTCTGTAAGAACTTACGTCAATGGACGGAGGTGGATTCGAACCACCGAAGCAATTTGCAGCAGATTTACAGTCTGTCCCCTTTGGCCACTCGGGAATCCGTCCATATGATGTTAAACACCAAAAGCCGATAAACGGACTCGAACCGTTAACCTGCTGATTACAAATCAGCTGCTCTGCCAATTGAGCCATATCGGCACATAAATCGAAATTCGTCTAACAGGCTTTAAATGGGACCTATAGGGCTCGAACCTATGACCCTCTGCTTGTAAGGCAGATGCTCTCCCAGCTGAGCTAAGATCCCACATATATGAAATAGTATAGCAAATATTTTCAAACCCGCATATACCTTTCATAAAAACGACCCGGATGGGACTCGAACCCACGACCTCCGCCGTGACAGGGCGGCGCTCTAACCAACTGAGCCACCGGGCCAAATAAAATATATCCATACTCGCAAAGTCGCGCTATCGCGCTTCTTGTCCGCCTCCGCCGGACTTTTGCCCGTTAACGCCGCAAGAAAAACAAATGCCTGCTCCGCAGCCGCTTGTTTTTCCTTTGCGACCGTTAAAATGGACCTTCGGGGACTCGAACCCAGGACCGACCGGTTATGAGCCGGTTGCTCTAACCAACTGAGCTAAAGGTCCGTAACACTGAAATCCGTGAAACAATGACTCCAACGGGAATCGAACCCGTGTTACCGCCGTGAAAGGGCGATGTCTTAACCGCTTGACCATGGAGCCCCAACGACGATATGATATCATACTCCGCCTTATTTGGCAAGGGAAAACGACGTTCTTTTTCAGTTCTTTTTCACATTGTTTGATATTTGGAAAAATAATGATAAAAATCGCAATCAGCCAATCATTTGGAAACAGAGATTTCGTTATATACTTATGAGGGGACATTCCCGGGAGGAACCATCTTGACGCGTGAAGATAAATTGATACTGAAAATAGAACAGGGAGATCTCGGCGCGGTAGACGAATTAATTTCTATATACTACCCCGAAATTCTCCGCTACTGCCTTTGGCATGCCCCTGACCCTTCTATCGCAGAGGACGCAGCGCAGGAAACTTTTCTGAAAGCGGTACGCTACTTCGACCGCTATACCCACAAGGGAAAGTTCAAGTCCTTTCTCTACCGTATCGCTGCGAACACCTGCATAGACATGCAGCGGAAAAACTGCCGCCCGGATATCTCTCTGGAGGAATCTGCCGTTGATCCCGGCTATTCGGAACCGGCTTTCGAGGCTGTGCAATCAGATATGGTGATGAGACAGCTTGTGCGCAGTCTGCCGGAGAACCAGCGGGAAATCGTGCTTCTGCGGTTCGGACAAGATCTGACCCTGCGCGAAACTGCAGAAGTTCTGCATCTGCCGCTTAGAACGGTACAGTCCCGTCTGCGCTCCGCTCTAAAAAAGCTGAAAGCGGAACTTGACCCACAGGAAATAGAAACGGCACATAAAATAAGGAAACATGGCCAGAAAGGAGGCCCGGCATGACAAATAAACGGTCTGAAAGCGGCACGCCGGAAGGGGAAATGAATTTAGAGCAAAAATTAATGCACTCGCTCCATCAGACCTCTTTCACAGTCAATGACGCACATTTACGTACCACGATTTGGCTTTCCAGAAAAGAAGTATTTCAAAAGCAGAATCGGCAGCACATTTCCCTTGCCCGCTTTTTAGTGAAGCAAATACCTTTGATCGGCTGGAAACTCTGGGGCTTTCAGGCTGTTTTCCTTCTGTCGGTTTACGGGGTTCTCTCCGACCTTTCCGATTATCTGAAAAGCCCCCTGCGTCTGACAAAGCTGCTATTGTGCCTGTCAATCATGGTGGTAATGACGGCACTGCCTCTGCTCTACCGCTCTATCCGCTGGCAAATGCAGGAAATAGAAACGACGACACACTTTTCGTTGATAAAGCTGCTGCTGGCAAGGCTGATTGTCATCAGCATCGGAGATCTTTCCCTGCTGAGCGGCATTTTACTCACTGCACTGGCAAAAACTTCTTTGTCTGCCGGCAGTGCTGCCATTTATCTGTGCCTGCCATTCCTCCTCTCGGGCGGCGGCTGCCTGTTTATGCTGGGGCATTTTCCTCCCGGTCGTTTTCTCGCGGGAAGCCTTCTCTTCTGCTCCGCTTTAATTTTGGTATTTGCCGCTCTTCCCGGTCAGTGCGCGCTATTGTTTCACCCGTCCTTTTCAGCGGTTCGGATTATCCTATGCGTTTTGCTCTTTGCATTTTGTGCATACCAGTTCCGCTATATCATAACGTTTTCCTCATATGAGGAGATGCAGCTTATTTCATTTTAAAGAATCAGGGACTTATCCACAGTGCGCAGATTGTTATTTTACAGCCAGACATCGGCAGCGCATCGTGTCATGTCATGTCCCGGAATGGAGATTGCAATGGAATTATGTATGGAACACCTTTCTAAACATTTTAAAGATTTGACTGCCGTGAACGACGTTTCGCTGCAGATTACGCCCGGCGTGTGGGGGCTTCTTGGTGCAAACGGCGCAGGCAAAACCACGCTTATGCGCATGATCGCCGGCATTATGCCCCCTTCTTCCGGGCAGATCCGCTATGACGGCATTCCCATAGACGAGCTGAAAGAACGCTACCGGGACGTGTTCGGCTACCTGCCGCAGGAATTTGGCTTTTATCCCGAATTTACCGTAAAAGATTATCTGGAATATGTAGCGGTTCTGAAAGGACTTTCGAACAGGGACAGTAAACGAAGAATCAGCGAGCTGCTTGAGCAAATGACCTTGTCCCATGTGAGAAGCAAAAAAATAAGCAAGCTGTCCGGGGGAATGAAACGCCGGGTCGGCATTGCGCAGGCGCTCCTAAACGAGCCGGAAATACTTATTCTGGACGAACCGACCAGCGGACTTGACCCCGGCGAGAGAGTCCGTTTCCGCAACCTGCTCTCCGAGTTTGCCCACGATCGTATCGTGTTGATTTCCACCCACATTGTCTCCGACGTGGAATACATCGCCACGCAGAACGCGATTATGAAGAGCGGAAAACTTCTCGCGCAGGGAACGACAGAAGAGTTGGTAAAACTGGTTGCCGGAAAGGTGTGGACTGCACAGATTCCGATGAACCGCCTGCCTGCATACGAACAACGGCTGCAGATCGTCAATCTCCGCAACGAGGAAAACGGACGGATATCTATCCGCTATCTCGCCGATACGCCTTACACCGAAGATTCCGAACCTGCGGCACCCCATCTGGAAGATTTATATTTATGGCTGTTCCCACAGGAAGCCGTTACAGGAGGTAACTGACATGCGTTTATTAAAAGTAGAACTGAAAAGAATCCTGAAAACAAGACTGACTCTGATTCTGCTGTCCGCCGCCCTGCTCTTGAGCTTGTTGATGGCGTGGCTGCCCATCACCTTTCCCTCCAACAGTTTCAGCTACACGGATGCGCAGGGAAACAAAGTAGATGTAAA
Organism: uncultured bacterium; assembly: GCA_947073545.1. Classification (GTDB taxonomy): domain Bacteria; phylum Bacillota; class Clostridia; order Lachnospirales; family Lachnospiraceae; genus UBA3282. The sequence goes on along the minus strand of CAMTMP010000006.1, from coordinate 12,319 downwards.
CGGGTTGCAGGGCATTGCCCATAAAAAGGAAGTGCAGGCGAATATCGCGGGAACCGTTACGCCCGAAAAAGTACGGCAGGCTTTGGAAGATTATCAGGCGTGCCTGGGCAAATACGGCGTAGAATCTTCCTACGATCTGCCCGACGGCGTTTACGAAACCGAGATTCTGCCTTATGCTCCGCTTATGCGTGGTATCCGGGAAGCCTTTGCCAACCCGAATACCGGAGTTGCTCCGGGTATCCTGGAGATTAATCCGGAAAAAGTGGACAATTATTACAACGTATGCAGGGAACGTATCGTATCTCTGATGAAACAGGAACAAAAATACCATCCGGCTGCACAGCAAACCGCTGTTAACTTGTATAGTCAAGTCGAGACGCCGTATGTATTTTATCCCGGATACAGCACGGAAGCCATGGAGTATCAAAATTTTCTCGCCTTTTTAATCCTTCTTCTCTGTACTGTTATCGCCGCGCCCATCTTTACTTCCGATTATCAGACCGGGGCGGACGATATCTACCGCTGCACAAAATACGGAAATGCAAAGTTTGGCTGCATTAAGATCTTGTCCGCATTTATCATATGCGGAACAGCCTATTTCCTCAGCGCCGCTGTCTACCTTCTGGTATCAAACAGCCTTTGGGGCTGGGAATGTACAAAATCTTCCATGCAAATGCTGTTTTCGATTGTCAGTCTGCCGGACATGGATATCGGACAAATGCAGGTCTTCATGGCCCTGTCCGGCCTGCTCAGCCTGCTTGCCGCAACGAGCCTTACCCTGTTTCTCTCTTCCCGTTTAAAAAACATGGCGGCTTGTCTGTCCGCGGCGCTTCTGTTCTGCATACTGCCGATCATCGTTTACATGGCTCTGCCCGAGGAGATCGCCACCCGGATCTACAGTATTCTGCCCGCATCGGCAGTCAGCATACAGACCAGCATTCTGTATGCCGCCGCGGATTTCGATTTTTGGAATATCGGTTCCCTTTCCGTCTGGCTGCCCCATGCGATGCTCGCGGCTTATGTGGTGGAAATTCCGCTGTTTACCGTTTTAGCCGTTCACTCCTACGTCAAGCGCAAACACCGCTGAAAACACCTTCCCGGCCCATATAAGCAAAAAGAGCGTTACGAAACAGACACATACATATCCGTTTCGTAACGCTCTTCATCGCTCTTTGACCTGTTACAGGAAGCTCTCGACAATCTCCTGCATTTTTTCCCATTTATCTTCCATGTCTTTTACCATGCAGAACTGTGTCCTGGTGCGATCCAGGTTATGCTCCGGGCGGTGGATCTTAAAATAATGATCCCCTTCCAAATAATCTGTCAGGAAACGCATGCCACACTCCAGCGTCATCAGTTTTGCACCCATGGGCAGCATACGGATCTCTTTCTCTGTCAGCGAGCCGCCGCAGCCCTCAATAAATCCCTTCGTGTATAAGGCAAACAGCTCCAGATCGCAGGATATCTTCGACAAGTCCTTCTCATCCTCCGCCCCCGTGTTCGCCCCAAAACGTATCGAATCTCCGTAATCATACAGGGCAGAGCCAGGCATAACCGTATCTAAGTCAATCACACATATGCCTTTTCCCGTCTCATGATCCAGCATGATATTGTTGAGTTTGGTATCATTGTGTGTCACCCTCAGCGGAATTTCACCGGCCGCCAGCATATCGCAGAGGATATGGCAGTCCGCCTCCCGGTCCAGCACAAACCGGATCTCTTCCTGAACGTCCGCTGCCCGTTTCATAGCATCCGCTTCCACTGCCTTTTTAAACTTTTCCACCCGGTCTATGGTATTGTGGAAATTCGGAATGGTTTCGTGCAGACTTTCCGCCGGGTAATCCGCCAAAAGTTTCTGGAACTGGCCAAACGCCACGGCGCTTTCATAAAATTCTTCCGGCCGCTCCACCATGTCGAGGCTGTCTGCCCCTTCCACAAACCGATACGCTCTCCAGAACGTGTTGTCCGTCTCCTGCCAGTATGAACCGCCGTCTTTGAGCAGGATTACATTCAGCGCCTCCCTTTCCGGGTCCCCGCCATTTTCCCTGATCTTATTCTGTAAAAAGGTGGTCACGCTCGTAACGTTCTCCATCAGCTCTTTCGGATTCTTAAAGACCTCCTGATTCATTCTCTGTAAAATATATCTGCGCGACTCCCCTTCTGCCATCTGACAGGTCACAAGAAACGTATCATTTATATGCCCATTTCCATGAGGCTCAATACTCCCAATTTCCCCCTCGATTGCAAATCTCTCCGCAATATGTATCAATTCCGCCTTATCTTTGCTCATTCAAAAACCCCCTATCTATTGATTGTCGTCTTTATTATAATTGGTTCACCCACCCGATGTCTTTGTCTTATCCATTGTCCTTTTTGCATTATCGGATTCATTATTGTATACTTTATATATTTGATTGCGCTTTTTGTATTTTCTATGGTATATTTTTTACATTACAGTCCTTTTTTGCTTCGTAAATATTGACCATTTTTTTTCATTTTTCCCGTTTAGTTATTGTATCTTATATAAAACACCCCGCAAATGTCCAAATTTCCCATTTACTGCTTTTGCACATTTGCATTATAATAGGTTCATTATAGGACTTATTATTTGCATTATCCGCTTAATCTTTTTTGAAAGGACAAGTCCATTATGAGCTACAAAAGCGTTCTGCTTCAGGATGTTCTGACCATACAAGAGATCTATTCCATCCACTATTTTGAATATATGTGCGATTTCTCTTTTCCGGGAGAATCCCATGATTTCTGGGAATTTTTATGTGTTGACAAAGGCGAAGTGAATGTCTATGCCGGTGAAAAATTTCACAAATTGAAAAAGGGAGATATCATCTTCCATAAACCCAACGAATTTCACGATGTGCATTCCAACGGTCTGATCGCGCCTAACCTTGTCGTCATGTCCTTTGCCTGTACATCCCCCGCCATTTCTTTCTTCAACGGAAAAGTCCTTCAGGTCAATGAGGCGGAGCAGCTTCTTCTGGCACAGATCATTCAGGAGGCCAGACATGCCTTCGCAGGGCGTATGGATGACCCCTATCAGGAAGAACTGATGCGGAATGAAAATCCGCAGTTTGCCGGGGAGCAGTTGATACGGCTTTATCTGGAACAGCTTCTCATCCAGTTGATCCGCCGCAACATGATCCGCCCCTTGTCAGCCGTCAGCGCCGCCCATGTCAAATCCATGAAACAGAAAGCAGACGGCGCTCTCTTTGCACAGATAGAGGAATACATGGATTCCCACATCTGTGAAACGCTGACCATTGCACAGCTCTGCAAAAGCAACTCCATAGGACGCTCCCAGCTCCAAAAACTGTTCCGAAGCAGGAGCGGCTATGGCGCAATCGAATATTTTTCAAGAAGGAAAATAGATCTGGCCAAACAGATGATCCGGGAGGACCAGTACAATTTCACCCAGATTGCGGATGCGATCGGCTTTTCTTCCGTCCACTATTTTTCGAGGCAGTTTAAAAAGATTACAGGGATGACTCCCTCCGAATATGCCTCCTCCATCAAAGCGCTGTCCGACCATACCGGCTAAAGAAATGCTCAATCCCAGAGATCCTGCGGATACAGCCCTTGGTCCTTCAGCGCTTGGATCGCTTTCACGACTGTCGGCTTATCTTCCTTGTAGGTAACGCCATACCAGCGGTCTTTTGACTCTAAAACCGTCACCTCTGCCTTTTTCTCCTGAATCAGTTCATCCACGACAAACGGAAGGAAATACTCACATTTCAACGGATTCTTTTCCAGATTTCTGTTCAGAAAATCAGCAAATCTGTTCTGAATCTCCACCATCATGCTCTTCGAAAATCCCCACATATTCATGGACACTATCGTGTCTTCCGGCAGGAACGTCCATGTTGCCCCATCGTCCTCCGTGTAGGCCATCCCGCCCTCATGGTTCTCAATGCGGACCCGCTCTGTGATCTCTGTCAGCTTTCCTTCCCCATCCATCCGGCAGACGCCGCGCGCCACATGGCCGTTCTCTGTCATCGTGTTCTTTAACAGATATCCGACCATTGTATACTGCAGCTTATCCGTATCGTCATGGCTCACCAGAAAATCATAAATCATCCGGAACGCCTGCTGTCCGTAATAATCGTCCGCGTTGATCACCGCAAAAGGACCGTCCACTGCCGACAGACATGACAGAACCGCATGTGCCGTTCCCCACGGTTTTACCCTGCCCTCCGGCACTGCAAAGCCGTCCGGCAGATTGGCAATATCCTGATAGACATATTCCACCGCGATCCGCTTCTCCATACGGTTTCCGATTTTTTCCTTAAAGTCCTGCTCCAGCTCTTTTTTGATAATAAATATGACCTTTTCAAATCCTGCTTTCACCGCATCATATATGGAAAAGTCCATAATGATATGCCCCTGCTCGTCCACCGGGTCAATCTGCTTCAAACCGCCGTAACGGCTTCCCATGCCAGCTGCCATAATAATAAGAATTGGTTTCTTCATAACGCTCCTGCCCTCCTGTTTGAAATTTCATTGTCCCTTCAACCGCTCACTGCTGATACTTGTATTTTAAGTATATATGGCTTTCCCATAATCTACAATAGCACAATCGGCCCTTTTTTTTATCTCACAAGGCGCCTGCTCCACATCCGATTTGCCCCTTGTGTTTTTAACTGCCCTTTGTTAAGATATATTTACAATTCAAAAAACGGAGAGATTTATTATGAAATATGATGTGTTTTCCATAAAATCGTCAGAACATTTGTCGAGCTGTCCCACTTTTTCGGTAGATCAATTTAACTGGGGAGGCAGCTATCGTCCTGTCACCACCGGGCGCCTTGGCTATATACCCGGAAGCGGCCTTCTGCTTGAGATGGAATGTCAGGAAACCGATCCCTGCCGCACATATCAGAACGACAATGATCCTGTCTATCTGGACTCCGCCCTGGAAGCCTTTTTCTGCTTTACACCCGACCAGCCAGACCCCTGCTATCTAAACTTCGAAATGAACGCAAACGGCGCCATGCTGGCCTGTTACGGAGAAAGCCGCCAGAATCGGATTCCTTTATCGGATGAACTTCGCAAGGATGTTCTCTGCCGCGCCCAGATTGACGAACAGTCCTGGCGCATCCGGCTGACCCTTCCCCTGTCCGTGATTGCCGCCATTTATCCCGGTCTTGCGCTAAGCGCCTACAGCACGTTCACCTGTAATTTTTATAAAATAAAAGAGAGCGAAGGGCAGACGCATTTTGCCAGCTTTGCTCCCATTCCTGTACCTGAACCGAATTTCCATCTTCCCGCGTATTTTGCACAGGCGCAGATTCTTCCACTTACATAAAACATAAGATATCCCGGAGATTCGGTTGCCCGCAGCCTCCGGGATACTTGATATGGCTTGTGTCGCGTTTTATCCGGAAATATCAAGTGTAAACCAAGCTGGCTCTTGCATATCCCAAAAATGCGTCGACCTGCTCCGGCCCGTTTGACGTTGTAAAAAATACCAGCATCAGCCTTGTGTTCTTTTCTACCAGTCTGTTCGTCTGAATCTCGCCTCTCAGCATAGTCCCAACAGGTGTTGCCTCAGTAACGGAAGGCGTCAGGGTAACCAGCGTTTCTTCAATAGCTGAAAATATATCGCTCTCTTCCCTGGCCTCGTATAATTGTGCGCTTATCGTGACAGTGGGGGAAGTCTGCGCGGACAAGCGATTGGTGACGAAAAAAGCAATCAGGCTGTTAATCTCCATTGCGACAGGAACCGTAAAATAAAAACCGCTGCCATATCCTCCCATACCTTCCACGTTCATCGTAGAGGTTAACGGCGAAGGTCCCTGTCCGCTAGTGCCAAAACCCACAAGACCCGAAAAGCCTGGGCTGCCATCCTCAAGCGTTGTCATTAAAATTGGATTTATTCCATTAAAGAGGAGCATTTTTTCCCCTGATGCTATACCTGCAGGTCCGGTAGCTCCAGTAGGTCCGGTGGCCCCGGTGGCTCCCGTCGCTCCGGCTGCTCCATCTGCCCCGGCTGGGCCTGTTGCCCCGGTTGCTCCGGCTGCCCCGGCTGGACCTGTTGCTCCGGTTGCTCCGGTCGGGCCTGTAGCTCCTGTGGCTCCAGTCGCTCCGGTTGGGCCTTCATCTCCCTGACATCCTTTGGGTCCCTGCGCGCCAATCGGCCCCGCTTCCCCTTGTATGCCCTGTGGCCCGGTCGCGCCCTGCGGCCCCATGGCTCCTATGGGGCCAGTTGGCCCTGTGGGTCCGGGAATCCCTCTCGGACCCTGGGGTCCGGCATCTCCCTGCGGCCCGGCTGGTCCGGCTGGACCCATAGGACCGGCTGGTCCGGCAGGACCTATGTCTCCTTTCGGACCTTCACAACCGGGGTCACCTTTCGGACCCATTTCTCCGCGAACTCCCTGAATACCCTGAATACCCTGCGGGCCTGCGTAACCTCTCGGGCCTTCGCAGCCTCTCGGGCCTGTATTTCCGGTAGGTCCTACCGGGCCTGTATCTCCTCTTGGCCCCCTTGCACCGGGAACGCCCGGAATACCCTGCGGGCCAACAGGCCCCGGTTCCCCTCTGTCTCCCTTAGGACCGGGACAGCCGCTATCTCCTTTGACACCTTGCGGACCTGCCGGGCCTTGGTCTCCTTTTGGTCCCACAGGACCGGGGATGCCGCACGAGTATTGGTCTTGCTTCTGATTGCAGTCACATGAATAATTTTGATTCATTAAAACACTTCCTTTTTGAAAAATATATTGAAAATACCTTTTTCACTAAATATATTATGCATTGCCCGGAATTTTGCCATATTTTGTCGAATCATAGAAGATCATTGCATAGCAAACTGCCATTGACAGATTCCACCTTTTCATTTGCCGTATCACACCCGGTCAGAGAAGCGCATTCCATGTTTGAATGCCTGCCACTCCGTCCACTGTAAGCCCATGCGTTCGCTGGAACTGCCTTACTGCCGCTTCCGTCTCTGCCCCAAAGATACCGTCTGTATCCACGCCAAGTTTCTCCTGCAGCAGCCTGACATATTCGTTCCGGTCATTGTAGCGCACGGTTGTGACTGTCTGCCCTTTGACCAGATATCCCTCTGTTTTCCCACAGCCGCTCACTTCATAACATTCGCTGCCACGGTATACGCCTTCCCTAACCTCCAGCAGCGGTTCCTCTTCCGGCTTTGCACCGTCCGTGTCATTCTTAGCAAATGCTCTGTAACAGTATGACCGGTCGAGCTTTATATCCAGGCCCGTTATCCTGTAATCGCTGGTATACTGCCACATGTCATAACCTGTCTCATGATAATCCAAAGAGGCATTGTAACATGCGACCCAAATGCTGTACTCTGCCAGTTCCTCCGCATACAATTTTGTCTCAAACCAGTTCTCCGACGCGTAAACGCCCGCCCGCATCCCAAACTGTAATATCCTTTGGCAGAATGCCCTGGTGATGTCCGTCCGCTGGCGGCGGGACAGATGATCCGCCCTGCCGTCCCCCTTTGGATTGGACAGCTCACTGTCATAATAGACAGGCAGTGACGGGCTGTATTTTTTTGTCATTTCATGACAATACTCCGCTTCTAAGACCGCTTCCTGCTCCGTGACTGCCTGCCCCATAAAATAGAACCCATAGGGTATGCTATTCTCTGTAAGCCCTTGCATATGTTTGGCAAACAGCGCATCTTCCTTAATCGTACCAACGCTGTAGCCGCGGTATCCGACCCTTACGATTATCCCGTCAAAATGTTCTTTCAACAGAGTATACTGTTGAATGGTATTATATTGAGAGATATCCCCTACATATAATTCTGTTTTTTTTGCATCTTCTTTCATAACCTGTCTCCTATCACTTTTTTTCATTTTCGGTTGTATGAAAACCGCTTTGTCCCGGCATAGCCGGACACGGTTTTCATACAGTTTATGCCATTCATGGACGTGAGGTTCACAATGGCAACGCTTGAAGCGTAATCCGGTCATGACCCTTCACTGATTCACATAGGGTTCTGTCGGCTCCTGTGTTATTCTTGTATTCTTCGAGAAAACGAAATATAATATATGATATTGGAAGTGTATACGCATTACAGGGACAGAAAAAAAGGGAACTGTTTGGTTCATACCAACGGATGCGGAAATACCCGCAGATGGAAGATGAAAAGGAACACGTGGGAATTTAACATGAAACATATTTTGATCATTGACGACGACCTGCATATCGGGAATGTAATGGAAGAGACGCTTACCAAAGAAGGCTATCAGATATCACGGGCGTATTCGGGGACAGAGGCATTATATGTGCTGTCCGCGTCAAGACCTGACCTTATTTTGCTTGACTTAATGCTGCCGGGTCTTTCCGGGGAAGAAGTGCTGCCGCAAATAAAGGGCATCCCCGTTATCGTTGTCAGTGCAAAGATGGATGTTGACGATAAGGTTGATCTTTTGCTTGGCGGCGCGGCGGACTATATTACAAAACCTTTTGAAATGAAAGAGCTGCTTGCAAGAATTACCGTTGCACTCCGCAATGGTTTCCTTTCGGGTCATTCCATTCTGTCTTGTGATAATCTGCGGATGGACACAATGGCACACGAAGTCTTTGTGGGACAGCAAAAAGCCAGTTTAACAAGGACGGAATACGCCATTTTAAAAATTCTCATGCAAAACCCATTACAAGTGATAACAAAGTCTGTATTGCTTGAACGCATCAGCGAAGATACGCCTGATTGTACGGACAGCTCATTAAAAACGCATATCAGTCACTTGCGAAAAAAGCTACGGGATCTTGGGGGAAAAGAGTATATCGATGCGGTATGGGGTATTGGCTTCAAATTGAAGTCGGAATAGATCTCAACGAAATCTCAACCCTTTTCTTAACCGTTTTCTCAACTATTTCTTGCTACAATGCCAGTATCAAGCATGAAATACCCGTGCCAAAAAGGAGGTTATCTATATGGACTATGTCCTGACTACAAACGCTTTGTCTAAAACATACGGAACAGTCAAAGCGTTGAACGCTGTCTCCATGCACATTCCAGAAGGAGCGATCTACGGTTTGGTCGGAAAAAACGGCTCCGGCAAAACCACCTTAATCCGCCTGATCTGCGGATTACAGACTGCCACTTCCGGCGAATATACGCTGTATGGGAGGAAAAACACGGATAAGGAAATTGACAAATCACGCAGGAGAATGGGCGCTGTTGTGGAAACGCCGTCTATTTATCTCGAGATGACCGCGGAAGAAAATCTGAAAGAGCAATACCTTATTCTCGGTCTGCCCTCCTTTGACGGGCTGACAGAATTGTTAAAACTGGTCGGTCTTGAAAAGGCAGGAAAAAAGAAAGCCAAAAACTTTTCTCTGGGTATGCGGCAGCGATTGGGGATTGCGGTTGCGCTCTGCGGCGACCCGGACTTTCTTGTGCTGGATGAACCGACCAATGGGCTTGACCCACAAGGTATGATCGAAATGCGGGAACTGATTTTGAAACTCAACCGGGAGCAGCAGATTACCATACTCATTTCCAGCCACATACTCGACGAACTTTCCCGGCTCGCCACTTATTATGGATTCATCGACTGCGGACAGATGGTAAAGGAAATAAACGCCTCAGACTTGGAAGCAGCTTCCCGGAAGCGTTCCCGCATCAAAGTGTCAAATACAAAAGTCCTCTCCCGCGTTCTCGATGAAATGGAACTTGAATACACAATTATTTCCGACAGGGAAGCGGATATTTTCGGATCGTTCGATATAACCGATTTGACGCTTGCGCTGGCTTCACAGGACTGCCATGTGAAATCCATATATGAACGCGACGAAAGTTTAGAAAATTATTTTATAAATCTTGTCGGAGGTGATCATAATGCGTAAATTGCTATTCTCAAATTTCTTTCGCCTGTCAAAAAGCAAACTTTTTCGGGGAGAAATGATATTTATGATTTTTTCCGGCATAATTGCCGCTTTCGGGGCTTTTGCCCAACACAAAATTCATTTGGCTTACGGACAGACAGTCACATTAGATAAGGTTTTTTATGGATATTCTATGCTGATTGGTATTTTAACAGCTATCCTAAGCAGCCTGTTTTTGGGCACCGAATATAGTGACGGCACGATGCGCAACAAAGTGATTTGCGGACATCGGAAAATCAATATCTATTTTTCCAATTTAATAACCGTCATCCTTGCGGCTCTGCTCCTATGTGCTTTTTACCTTGTCACTGTCACTGTTGTGGGAACACCGTTAGTTGGCTTTGTTACACAAAGCTGTGGAAATATTTTTTTGAAACTCTTGGGGAGTATTGCGTCAGTAATCGCATTTTCTTCTGTTTTTACACTAATCAGCATGGTTTGCGCTGATAAAACCGGATCGGCAATAATCAGTGTTTTAGGTGTGACAATTTTTTCTATGATAGCCTGGCAGCTTAATGAGTATACCGACTGGCTAAACAGTCCGGGAACGCCTGTATACTTGTGCCTTACTTTCTTTCACTCATTTCTTCCGACAGGACAGGCGGTACAGTATGGGGATCTGGATAATTTTGCCCTGCCTGTTATTTATATATGGAAAATGCTGTTGTCTTCACTGTTTGTCACTGCTGTAACTACAGCCATCGGCATCAGAATTTTTAAAACAAAAGATTTGAAATAAAGGTGGGTTAAAGCTATGTTTCCTTGGATTTTGTGCGGCATTCTGCTGATAAGCGTTTTCGTGCTTACTGTAAAAATTGTATTGCTGAAAAAAAGTATGGACGAAATTTGTGCAGCGTTCAAGGAACATCTTTCGACCGATACAAACACACTTGTCTCTATCTCTTCTCATGACACTCACGCGAAAAAATTGGCGTCTGAAATCAACGTACAACTTCGGCTGCTGCGGAAACAGCGCAGACAATATCTGAGCGGAGACAGAGAATTGAAAGATGCCGTAACGAATATTTCCCACGATTTGCGGACACCCTTAACTGCGATTTGCGGCTATTTGGATTTGCTTCAAGAGGAAGAAAAGTCCGAAAAAGTCAATCGTTATGTCATGGCCATTCAAAATCGTGCAGAGGTATTAAAACAATTAACGGAAGAACTGTTCCGTTATTCGATGATCATGTCAGCGCAGGAACCTATGCCGTTAGAACCTTTATGTGTGAATGATCTATTAGAACAAAGCATTGCCTCATTCTATGCTGCATTGACGAAGCGTGGTATTACGCCGCAAATAGATATGACTGATAAAAAGATTATGCGCACTTTGAACAGAACTGCCTTCCTGCGTGTACTGAACAACATTCTGAATAACGCGTTGAAATACAGCGACGGCGATTTAACCGTTTCGTTGTCCGAAACGGGGGAAATTATTTTTACAAATAGAGCGCAAAATCTAAATGACGTACAAGTCGGAAAACTGTTTAACCGTTTCTTTACTGTAGAAACAGCAAGGAACTCAACGGGTTTGGGGCTTGCGATCGCCAAGACATTGGTAGAACAAATGGAGGGAACTATTACGGCACAATACCACGGCAATGTATTAAGTGTCTGTTTAGACTTCCCGCAGACAACAGCATAAAATCATAAGCAATAAAAAACCTGTAAACAATCACGTCTACAGGTTTTTCTCTAAGCTATTTTTAACTCCCCGAGTAGGGCTCGAACCTACAACCCCGCGGTTAACAGCCGCGTGCTCTACCATTGAGCTATCGAGGAAAACGATAAATTTGCTTCGCAAATTAATCGTCAGAGAACCGCTCCGCGATTCTCCGCATTGGCTTCTGCGAAACTCTTTGAAGGCACATACCCTCAATACCAAATACTGAATCTCCTGTTTTCTTTCTATCCGTTCCATTTGTCTCTGCCTGCGGAGAACCGCTTGCGGTTCTCTGAGACGAAACTATAGTGATTCTTAGGTTCTGTTCTTTAGAACCTTAGAATTACTCTTTTCTATCCCTCTGCTCTCTTCAACCCGCAGAGAACCGCTTGCGGTTCTCTCGAGGTTAATTTCGCAGAAATTTACCTCTGGTTAAGCCCTAGACCTATTAGTACATATCAGCTCCACACATTGCTGCGCTTCCACCTCATGCCTATCTACCTCGTACTCTTCAAGGGGTCTTATAGGTTTCCCTATGGGATATCTCATCTTGAGGGGGGCTTCACGCTTAGATGCCTTCAGCGTTTATCCCTGCCGGACTCGGCTACCCTGCTGTGGGTCTGGTACCCAACAGGTGCACCGGCGGTCCGTCCATCCCGGTCCTCTCGTACTAAGGACAGCTCCTCTCAGATATCCTGCGCCTGCGCCGGATAGGGACCGAACTGTCTCACGACGTTCTGAACCCAGCTCGCGTACCGCTTTAATGGGCGAACA
>CAMTMP010000005.1 GCA_947073545.1 uncultured bacterium | reverse complement strand
AATCATATTATACAGATTTGGTTGTCCCATAAAACGGACTATGATGAAAGACCAACACAGTTATTGACTATCACCATTATCATATTATCCTTTAAAAAACAAGAATTCCTGATAAAAATACAGGCAAAAAGTGATTAACAACTTTATTTATTGTTTTGCAAGATTCTTGTATTAAATATCTCTTGGTGATATAATAATTGCATTGCCAACTATAGGAAATAATCATAGTATAAGGAGAAGTGACATGAACCAAAATCAATTTGTATGGCATGACCGTTACAAAATCGGTGTGGATTTTCTTGACAAGGAACATAAGCAGCTTTTTTCAACTATGAATAAACTACTGCAGCTCAGCGACAATGAAGAAAAAAGTGAATGGGTATGCCGGGAAGGTGTCAAATACTTAAAAAATCATACCGAAAAACATTTTGAACACGAAGAAGCATATATGCAGTCAATTGAATATGAAGAGTATGAAGTACATAAACGTCTCCATGACAATTTCAGATTTGAAACACTGCCTGCACTAGAAGCTGAATTAAAAGAAACCCAGTATTCCGTTGAATCCATCCGGCATTTTCTGGCAGTCTGCATCGGATGGGTGGTTGCACATACCCAGACAGAAGATCTGGCCATTGTAGGAAAAACAAAAAGCAAATGGAAAAATATTTCACATGAAGCAGAAAATGATGCTTTAGAATCTGCCATCCTTCAACTAATTCAGGAAATGTTTCATTTAAAGGCAAAACTGATCAGTGAACAGTACGCTGGTGAAGATTTTGGAAAAATGATCTGCTGTCGTTTTTTCTATAAGGGAGATCAAAAGGAAAAATGGGAAGTCACTCTTATATTTGAAGACAGACTGCTGCTTAAAATTGTAAGCAGGATTTTAAATACAGATTATCCTAAAATTGATGATATGGTAATTAACGTTACCCGCTATCTGTCACGTCAGTTTTTAGAAAAAATCAGGGAGAATTTTCCTGCAATTGCCCTCTTAAAGATGGAAAAAGAGTGCCTTTTGACACATGAGCAGCTTGTAAATTCTTTTGAAAGAGAACAGCCTTCCTGCAGCCTGTTGTTTGATGCAGGGGAAGGATATTTTGCTTTTTGTGCTGCCACCGCTGACTCCATTCGGGAAAAGATTTCCATTAACTCTCAAAATGCTTTAACTGCAGTCAGTGATTATCTGGTGAAAGAAAAAGAAGAAAATGAAAAACGAAAACAAAAAATTCTGGTTGTAGATGATTCCGAGTTTATGAGAAGCAGAATGGTCAAGCTGCTAATATCAGACTATGATCTGATTGAGGCCAGTTCCAGTTTATCCGCCATTCAGAAAATTACCATAAACCGTCCAAATTTGGTTTTATTAGATTATGAAATGCCTGTATGCGACGGAAGACAGGCATTGGAAATGATTCGTTCAGAAAAAGAAATTGCAGACATTCCGGTTATGTTTTTAACCGGCAGGGGCGATCGGGAAAGTATCAAAAAAGTTATTTCCCTAAAGCCGGAAGGTTATCTTTTAAAAACGATGTCTGACGAAGAAATCAAGAAAAGCATTGATGATTTTTTGCAAAGTCAGTAAAATAACATTAATGAATGAATTTCGTATACCTGCTGCATTAAAAATGCCGCAGGTATTTTTTCCAAAAACCGGCTTGCAAAACATGAATGTATTTGATAAAAACCAGTTATTTTCAACGTCTTTATTTTTGCACAAATTCCTCTTATGTTTTTTGTCTATTATTTTTCTTTATTTGTAACCAAGGATACTTGCATATTTTGCTCCGACCGGTATAATACTAAATATGCCTGTTTTTTATCAGCAATATACAATATATGGGGGTATTAGAATGAATATCATCAAAAGAAGCGGTATGGAGGTTACTTTTGACTCCGGTAAAATAGAAGAAGCAGTAAAAAAAGCCAATGCCAGTGTTCAGGAATCTGACCGCTTAAGCTTAGAGCAAATCAAAACTATAGTAGATAATGTTACAAATCTTTGCATCGAAATGAAGCGGAGTCCTAACGTGGAAGAAATTCAGGATTTGGTGGAAGAAGAAATCATGAAGCAGCAAACCTATAAGCTTGCTTCAAACTATATTACTTACCGCTACAAACGGGAGCTTGTCCGCAAGTCCAATTCCACCGATGAGCAGATTTTATCTCTCTTAGAATGCAATAATGAAGAAGTGCTCCAGGAAAATTCCAATAAAAATCCCATTGTCAACAGTGTACAAAGAGATTATATGGCAGGAGAAGTCAGTAAGGATATTACCAAGCGTTTTCTGCTTCCTCCTGACATTGTTGATGCACATGAAAAAGGACTGATTCATTTTCATGATGCCGATTATTTTGCCCAGCACATGCATAACTGCTGCCTGGTAAATTTAGAAGATATGCTTCAGAACGGTACCATTATCAGTGAGGCTATGATTGAACGCCCCCACAGTTTTTCTACTGCCTGCAATATTGCAACTCAGGCCATTGCACAGATTGCAAGCTCCCAATATGGCGGTCAAAGCATCACTTTGTCCCATCTTGCACCTTTTGTTCAGGTAAGCAGGGAAAAATTCCGTCGGGAAGTAAGGGAAGAATTAACTGCCCAGCAAATAGAAGCAACTGATGAGCTGGTCAACAAAATGGCCGAAATGCGGGTTCGCCGGGAAATTAAGCAGGGAGTACAAATGATTCAATATCAGGTAATCACTCTAATGACCACCAACGGACAGGCACCTTTTGTCACTGTGTTTATGTATTTAAATGAAGTGCCTGAGGGACAATTGCGGGATGACCTGGCGCTGATCATAGAAGAAATGCTTCTTGGCCGAATTCAGGGCGTAAAAAATGAGCAGGGAATCTATATTACACCGGCATTTCCAAAGCTTATTTATGTGCTGGAAGAAAACAATATCTTTGAGGATTCCAAATATTGGCATCTTACCCGGCTTGCTGCCCGTTGTACTGCCAAACGTCTGGTACCTGATTATATTTCTGAAAAAATCATTAAAACCCTGAAAGAAGGCAACTGTTATCCCTGTATGGGCTGCCGCTCTTTCTTATCTATCTACAAAGATGAAAATGGCTCCTATAAATTTTACGGAAGGTTCAATCAGGGTGTTGTAACTTTAAATTTAGTGGACGCAGCCTGCTCGTCTGGCGGTGATATGGACAAATTCTGGGATATTTTAGAGGAACGTCTTCTCCTTTGCAGAAGAGCCCTTATGTGCCGGCACGAACGCCTTAAGGGAACCCCTTCCGACGTTGCCCCTATTTTATGGCAAAATGGCGCGCTTGCCCGTCTGAAAAAAGGAGAAACCATAGATAAGCTTCTTTATGGAGGCTACTCTACTATTTCCCTGGGATATGCTGGTTTATGCGAATGCGTCCGCTATATGACCGGAAAATCCCATACAGATCCGGAGGCAACTCCCTTTGCTTTACAAATTATGAATCATTTAAATGATACCTGCAAAAAATGGGAAAAAGAAACGAATATTGGCTTTAGTCTTTATGGCACTCCATTAGAATCCACTACTTACAAATTTTCCAAGTGCCTTCAGAATCGTTTTGGAATTATTCCCGACGTAACTGACAAAAATTATATCACCAACAGCTATCACGTTCATGTGACTGAATCCATCAATGCCTTTGACAAATTAACCTTTGAAGCTCAATTTCAGAAGCTGTCTCCCGGCGGTGCAATCAGCTATGTGGAAGTTCCCAATATGCAGAATAATATAGATGCCGTGCTTGCCGTTATGCAGCATATTTACGATCATATTATGTACGCGGAACTGAATACCAAAAGCGATTATTGCCAGGAATGTGGATATGACGGAGAAATCCGCATTATTGAAGATGAGCACAATAAGCTGGTTTGGGAATGCCCCAAATGTGGAAACAGAGATCAGAACAAAATGAATGTGGCAAGACGTACCTGCGGCTATATTGGCACCCAGTTCTGGAATCAGGGACGCACACAGGAAATCAAAGAGCGGGTGCTGCATTTGTAAGAAAACCATGTGCAGGAAAGGTTGGCGAAATTACATGAAATACGCGGACATAAAATACTATGATATTGCAAACGGGCTGGGAGTTCGAACCAGCCTGTTTGTGTCTGGCTGTACCCACAGGTGCCGGGGATGTTTTAATGAAAACACATGGGATTTTAACTATGGTAATGATTTTACGGAAGAGACGATCCAGGAAATCCTGGAATCTATTTCTCCAAAATATATCAGCGGCCTGACTCTTTTAGGCGGAGAACCTATGGAACCTTCCAATCAAAGAGCGCTTCTTCCACTGCTTGAACAGTTTAAAAAGCGCTTCCCGGAAAAAAACATCTGGTGCTATACCGGATATACCTATGAGACGGATCTTTTATCTCCTGATGGGCGGGCCCACTGCGAAGCAACGGAAGCCTTTCTGTCCTATGTGGATGTACTGGTAGATGGAGAATTTGATCAAAACCAGTATGATATCAGTCTGAAATTCCGTGGCAGTAAAAATCAGCGTATTCTGCAGATTCAAAAAGAAGGCTGCCCACAATTATTTCCACTTTAGCCTCTAGGCCATGCCGCTTTTTTTATATGCATACCCAAACAATACCACTGCTATTAAAAAATTACCTGAAATAATTACTGCATTTTCAGCACTTGCCCCTGTTTTTCCAATTCCGTTTATTAAAATGCTGACCTGTTGTGAATAGGCGATTTTTGCTACTTTTTCAATAGACTCATTAAACGTGGAAAGCATTGGCAAAAAGGCAAAAACTACCATAACCGGCACTGTAAGGGAGGTTGCCGCCATTTGATTTTTGCTGCTTGTGCCTATTGCTGCGCCGATCAGCATGGAAACTAAAACCCCCACCCCAATAATTGTAAGAAAAGATAAAAGCATTTTCCCTTTATAGCCGCCTGAAATACCAATCGCACAGCTTCCCATCATGCAGATTATCCATATGTAGCAGCCTACGCCAATTAAATATTCTGCCGGCTTTACATTTGACATCAAAAGTACCCGAAGGGTATTTTTTTCTTTTTCCTCAGAAATGATTGCCGACATGGCAACCAAAGGCGCCATTCCCACATACATTGCCGCAAACATATTTGCAAAAAAATGTTCCGGCATTCCTTCTATATGGATGGAATATTCCATGATAATTGACATAATCGGAAAAATAAGGAATTCTATAAGAACTGACTTATTTTTCAAAGTATCCTTAATCTGTTTTTGAAAAATCGCAATTATATTTTTCATTTACTCGAATCTCCTTCCTGTAAGCTCCATAAAAACAGTTTCCAGGCTGGGTTCTGTGGAATGAATGGTTTCCACCATTTCCTTTTCCAGATAATCTTTTACCTCATCTGCTGCCATACTCCCATTTGGCAATGCCACATTTCTTCCATCCAAAAGCCTGATCTGCAGCTTGTTTTGATGATTATATCTTAAGCAGATTTCCTTAGGACTTCCATATTCCACAATTTTCCCTTCATTTAAAAGAGCAATATGATCACACAGCTTTGACGCTTCTTCCATATTGTGAGTTGTCAGAAATATGGCCGCGCCTCTTTCCTGTTCTTTTTTGATCAATTGATGAATCATGGATACTGCCTGGGGATCCAGACCGCTGGATGGCTCATCAAGAAAAAGAATTTCCGGCTCATTCATTACCGCTCTGGCTAAAGCCAGCCTTCCCCTCATTCCCTTTGAAAGCTTTGATACCGGTTCCCTGGCTGCATCTGCCAGATCCACCTGTCTGAGTACCTCTGATATTCTGCCGCGTGGTACCTGATAAATTTTTGCAAAAAGTTTTAAATTATCATAGCAGGACAATCTCTCATACAATCCCAGATTATCCATCATCATTCCCATCTTCCGGTAAACAAAAGGCTCCAGGGCTCCAGTGTCCTGTCCTAATATCATACTTGCGCCTTTTGTACACCGGAGCTGTCCTGTCAATATCTTAATAATTGTAGTTTTTCCGGCTCCGGAAGGACCAAGCAGCCCAAAAATCTCGCCGGGAGAAACCTTTAAGTTAACCCCTTTCAATACTTCTTTTCGGTCAAAATTCCTTACAACATCCTGCATTTCAATTACATATTCCATTCTTATCCTTCTCTCCTTCCCCTTCATAGAAAACAGCTTCCTGCTTCTTTAATTTGGCAAGTGCCTCTTCCATTTTTCTGTTTTCCATTTTTTCCTTCCACATTGTCACTACTGTGCTCACCACAAAGCAAAGGCCAAAGCATAAAATGAACATAATCCAAGGTAGCCACATATCTGTAGGAAACCAGTCAAAACACAATACAAAAACCACTATTGTGCTTATTTCTGATAAAACCATGCAGGCAGTCCTCTCTACAATCGGCATCTTTTTAATGATAATATCCGTAAAAAAAATATATCTGATAAATGTAGTTATTACTGCTACTCCCAAAAACTGCATCATCGTTGCTATACTAAGTCCATTACTTCCCAGTGAAAACATGCTGGAAATTTCTTTTGCCTCCTCCCCAAACAAAAAGGTAAAAAAATTCAGCCATGCAATAGAAAATCCAAATATGGAAAATGTCATTGTAACATAATCAAATATTGTTTTTTTCTCTTCCATCTACTTCACCCCCAATTTCTTTCTCAGTTCTTCCGCATATTGTCTGGATACCATAATTTGTTCCCCATTTTCCATAGTTACCTTAATCTTTCTGTTTACATCTGTTTTCAGAGACCTAATATACCGCAACGCCGCCACACAGGATTTACTGGCACGAAAAAATCCGCATTCCTCAAGCTGCTGCTCCAGTTCATACAGTTTAAAACCGGATTCATATACATTTTCCCTGGTATAAACAAAAGTTCTTCTGTCCACGGATTCTAAATAAATCACTTTGGAAACATCAAGAATATAAGTTTCTTCTCCCTTTTTAACCAATAACTGTCTTTCCATCATCCGCAGAGTTGCCAGTACTTTTTCTATTTCCGGCGTCAGCCTGCTGCAGGAAATTACAACTTCTATATCCTTAATTTCCTCTTCCACATTTATTGATATCTTCAATCTCTCACCCCTTTAGTCACTTCTTGTGTTATTGAACATAGCATACCCTTTTCCTGCCTGCAAGATGCCGTAACCTGTTCTGCCAGTTTTTCCACATCAAATGCAAAAAAGTCCCTGTATCAGGAACTTTTCTTCAAGTCTCCATTTGCTGGATTATCAAGAAGTCTGCCTTCTTTGTCAAACCGGGAACCATGACAAGGGCAATCCCATGTGCGCTCTGCCGGATTCCACTTTAAAGCGCAGCCAAGGTGGGGACATCTGGGCTTTGACGGAGTAAGCAGATTGAATACAGCTTCCAATCCATTAACTGCAAGCTGAAGCTTCCATATGCTTCTTGAAGGGGCAAAAATTTCCCCATAGGAATTTTCTTTTTCCAGAATCTGATCTGTTAAAATATGTGCTGCAATCATAGAAGAAGTCATTCCCCACTTATTAAATCCAGTTGCCACAAAGCCATCCGGCATATGCTTTCCATATACCCCAATGTAGGGAATGTGATCAAGCGTCATGCAATCCTGGGCTGCCCATGCATACTTTATTGATGCTTCAGGATAGTATTGGTGCGCAGCCTCCTTTAACTCCTGCCAGCAGCACCCCTTTTTTCCTGTTCTGTGGGAACCTCCTCCTAAAAAAAGTAAATCCTTATAATTTCGAAAAGACATTCCTTTCCTGTTCTCATCAATATAAATTCCCTCTACATCTTCTGCATTTTCCAGTGCAATCACATAAGAGCGGTGCTGATACATTTTTAAAAAGTAAAGTCCATATTTATTATCAATGGGAAAATGCGTGGCAAATATTACTTTCCTATAAGTGATATTGCCGCTTTCAGTCACTGCAGTATGGTCCTTAAACTCTTTCACAAAGGTATCTTCATAAATAGTAAGTCCCTGAGCTATTTTTGCAGCAAATTTAAGAGGATGAAACTGCGCCTGGTGTTCCATGCAAACCGCCCCCATTGTCTGCATAGGCAGTTTCGGTGTCTCCAAAATTGCGGCATCCCATCCAAGATGCCGGAGCGCATCTGCTTCATCCTCTAATTTTTTTCTATTATCCAGTGAATAAACATAAGAAGTTACTTCTTTGTAATCACAATCTATGCCCCTGCAAAGCTCCCCAAAGCTTTGTACCGCTTTTAAATTTGCCTCCAGGTATCGTTTTGCCCTCTCCTGTCCTGCCTGATGCAGAAGCTCATTATAAATCAGTCCATGTGCCGCTGAAATTTTTGCAGTGGTATTTTGGGTAACTCCGCAGCAGATCTTTTTTCCTTCTACAAGAACATAATCCACTCCTGCCTTCTGCAAAAAATAAGCGCATAAAACACCTGCCATTCCGCCGCCAATAATCAATACATCCGTTTTTATGCTTCCATTCAGCTTTTCAAAATGTGGCATACTGCTTTGCACATTCCAGACAGATTCTCTCTTTTCCACTCTTTCAAACCTCCAAAAATATACCCTGATGAAAGTATTGTGTGCAGATAGGAGAAAAATATGTTTATAATTTTTTATGAAAGAAGTGCATCAGCCAGTTGCTTTAACTGCTCCTCTGACTGCTGGTTTAAGGTTGATTTAATGGTTACCACAGGCTCTAATACGGCGATCTCTTTCATTCCCGAAAGTCCTTCCTTCATTAACTTCCCTGCCATAGGCGCCCAGCTCCCGTTTTCCATCAGTCCAATGGTACGCTTCTGGTAATTTTTTGATTTTAAATGCGCAAGAAAGCTTTCCATACAGGGGAATAAGCCGGCATCATAGGTAGCTGCTGCCAGCACCATTTTGTCATAGCGGAAAGCATCTTCTATTGCCTCTGCCATATCATCTCTCGCCAGATCAAAGCACACCACCTTTTTTACCCCCTTTTCTTCCAATATGGAAGCTAATTTCAAAGCCGCCTGCTTTGTGTTTCCATGAATGGAAGCATAAGCAATCACAATCCCTTCATCTTCCGGTGTATAACTGCTCCATGTCTGGTATTTTTCAAAATAATATGAAAGCCCTTTTCCTCCTGAATTTTCTGATAAAACAGGGCCATGCAGCGGGCATATAATCTGAATGTCCAAAACAGCCGCTTTTTTAAGCAGTACCTGCACCTGGGCACCATACTTTCCCACAATATTCATATAATACCGTCTTGCCTCACAGGTCCAGTCTTCCTGGGTATCCAACGCTCCGAACTTCCCAAAAGCATCTGCGGAAAAGAGCACCTTTTCTGTTTTATCATAAGTTACCATCACTTCAGGCCAATGCACCATCGGCGCCATTACAAAAGTAAGCACATGCTTTCCCAGAGAAAGTTCTTCTCCTTCTTTCACCACTACACTGCGCCCGCCTAAATCAATTGAAAAAAATTGCGGCATCATGCTAAGCGTTTTTGCATTAGAGACAAGCTGCGCTTTAGGGTATTTTTCAAGAAAATTCTGAATATTTCCTGAATGATCCGGCTCTAAATGATTCACAATCAAATAATCCGGCTCTTTTCCTTCCAAAACTTTTTCCAGATTTTCAAACCATTCTGCTGTTCCCCTCTTGTCCACACTGTCCATAACAGCAATCTTTTCATCCATAATTACATAAGAATTGTAAGATACCCCATTAGGCACCACATATTGACTCTCAAACAAGTCAATCTTCCTGTCATTTACTCCTACGTATTTGATGGTATCGGTTATAATTATATCCTGCATTTTTATCTTCCTCCTTAAAATAATTGCATTTATTTATGTTACATTTCTTATAACTTTCATTTATACGTTTTTGCTGCTCATCCCTGCTGTCTGCAAAAGAAGCTTTTCCACCATTTCTTTCGAAACCACATCATACATATATCTTTGTTCTCCCTGAAACATACTGTAAGATACACCATTTCTGACTGTAGTTGCATCTCTCTTCCACCCCTTACAGGAACTGTGCACCTGAGTTACCTTTGTCTTTCTTATTAACTCACATACATTATCTGCATTTACACCACTGCCTGCAAGTATCTGTATCCTGTCTTTATAACGTTCCTGCAAAGCCTTCAAAAGTTCCGCTCCCTCCATCGCCTTATCCTTTAAGCCGCTGGTCAGTACCCGGTCAACTCCTGCTTCTATCAATTGTTCCATTACAAAAAAGGGATTCTCCACACAGTCAAATGCCCGATGGAATACTGCTTCTTTTCCGGCATCTTTGATTAGCGCTGTCATACGCTTGTTTTTTTCCTGATCAAGAGAAGCATCTTCCTTAAGACATCCAAAAGTAATTCCGTCGGCACCATTTTTAAGCAGGTCGCTGCATGCTGCCTCCATCTCTGAAAACTCTTCCCATGTATAGCAGAATCCGGCTCCTCTTGGCCGCACCATTGCAACTACCTTCAAAGAAGGCATGTTTTCTTTTACAAGGCACAAGGTTGCTGTGGCCGGCGTCAGACCTCCCAATGCCAGAGCGCTGTTTAACTCAATGCGCTGTGCACCTCCCTCAAAAGCCTGCCTCGCATCATAATAGCTGCCACAGCATACTTCAACAATATAATCGGAACTATTTCCGGACATTTCCCCACTCCTTTCCATGTCAGTTTAGCTTTTTATCAGTTTCCAAGCTGATAAAGCAATATATCTCCTTCTTTTATTACAATTTCTTCCGTTGGAAGCACTACTGCCCCATTTCTAACAAATGCAATCACATCAATATGGTACCCGTTTTCTATATTTTGTACCGTTTTTCCTGTAAAAGGCCCCGAAGCATCTACCATAACACTTACTGTCCCTTTTGTACCACCGGAATTTCTGTTTTTATTTTGAAGCTGTGTATACTGTTCCACGAAACCGGCAGAAATAATACCTGTGGGAATGGCTACAACGCCAACTCCCAATAAAGAAATGACAATTGCCATTCCCCGTCCTAACACAGTAACCGGATAAATATCTCCATACCCCACTGTAAGAATGGTGGAAATGCTCCACCAGATGCCGGAAAAGGCATTGTTAAATACTTCCGGCTGCGCCTCATGTTCTGCGCTGTACATACACAGGGAAGAAGACATCATCAGCACAAAAATAATAAAAACAGAAGAAATGATCTGATTCCTTTTTTCATACAAAACAGAAGTAATCACATGAAAAGAATCATAATAAGCATTGATTCTGAATAAGTGAAAAATTCTTACCACCCGCAGCATCCGAAACACAACGAATCCCGAAAGGAAAAAGAAAGGCAGGATCGTAAGCAGATCAACCATCCCGTCAAAGGAAAAAATAAACTGAAAAACTGCCTTCCCTTTGCTTTTACCCGGATAAAGAAATTCCGCTGTCCAAATCCGCAGAAAATATTCTACACAAAATATAGCCACCGTCACAGTTTCAATTCCTTTAAACACTGTCTCATACTGCTTTAGTGAATCGAAAGTCTCCATAAATAAAACTGCAATATTGGCAAGTATCACCAAAACAATAAAAATATCGAAGGCTCTGCTTATAAAATCCTCCCGCCTGCCAATCTGTATAATATCAAAAATACGCTTTTTTCTTTCTCCCATTCCAATCCTCATAGCTGTCAAAAGCGGTACCTTAATACTGCTCCAACATGTTCTTTTGTATCTAATCGGAAATTCTATTTAAAGTGAAATCATCCACTGTTCCCCAACTTTTCGCATTACACTTCATCCGCACTCCAATAATCAGTTTTCCATCTGTAACCTTAATTTCGGAAATAGAAGGATTCTTCCAGTCTGCCCAGGAAGTTACCATAAAGGAAGCAGTCTGCTCCCCACTGCTGGTAATTGCAAATAATTCAAGCTGAGAATCTTCTGACATATCACCACCCTGCGAATAAACTGACAGCTGATAAGTTCCAGGCTCTAAATCTGTAAGTTCCTGCTCAATGGAAAAATCCATATCAGTATTTTCGGACCAGAAATGAAATGCTGTCTCTCCTGTATAAGCATCATCTGCCTTTACCTGAAAATCCGTAGGGTTACTGCTTCCTTCATAGGAAACTTTCCACATGGAAGTATCGGCATCCTCAAAACCTGAGTTCTGCACATGATTGATCATTTTTACGTCCAGATGACAGGTAGTCTTTGTTCCGTCCTCAAGAAGGCCGCTGATCTCATAAGTGCCTCCATTCTCTGTATCAATGGCGGCAAGCTGTGTTTCATCCCATGTAACGGTCGTCTGTGCATTGACCGAACGGTCATTGTAAATTACGTCAATTGTTTCAGGAAGCTTTATTTCCCCTCCCACATCACAGGAAACATGCACTTCAGGAATAGAATCAATTGCCAGTGGCGCGGTAGCGCCATATTTTAAATACTTAAATACATTCAAAGACGCAAGGGGATGTCCCTCAAAGTCGAACATTGCCTGATTATCCCATGAACAGCCGCCATAATAAAGACCTGCATCCTCCGGATCATAATCAGATGCATAGCTGCTTGCCCAGCCACTTCCAAACTCCTCCCACAAAGGAGAATTATCTTTATCCGCCGGTCCCACCGGAATCCATGTTCCTTCCCAATAAAATATTCCCAGCACTCCTGCACTATTTGCCGCCGCACAAATATCCCGAATCATGGATGCCTGACTTTGTACCGTGGCAGCATATCCTTCCACTAAATCTTCTACACCGTCAAAGCTGTTGCCGCTGCCATCTCCATCTTCAGAAGTATAGCAATAAGAGGTTTCTGCAATTACCACCTGCTTACCATATTTGTCCTGAATATTTTTTGCAACTGTCTGCATATTTTCATTTGTCCCATCCCAGAATGGATAATAAGATAATGCAAAAATATCATAATCAATATTGTAATTCTGTAAATCGGCAGCAATGCTGTTGATTTTATCCGTTTCTTCTATATTGGTATAATGCAGGGCAACCTGAATCTCTTTTTCATACTTCTCTGCGATTTCCCGCACCGCCCTGCTTCCGGCATCTAAAAGCTTCATCACAGCCGGTGTCTGCGTCTCACCTGACATACCATTGTTAACTTCATTGCCGATCTGAACCATTCCCACATTTACACCGGCATCAAGAATTTCCGAAAGGCTTTCCCTGGTAAATTCATAAAGGGCATCACTTTTTTCATCAGCACTCATACCTTCCCACGCTTTGGGCGCATACTGCCTCTTAGGATCAGCCCAGAAATCGGAATAATGAAAGTCAATGCATACCTTCATACCATACTTGGTCGCCCTTTGTCCAAGTTCAATGGCAGTTGCAACATCATTATTGCCGCCTCCATATCCATTTCCATTTTCATCATAGGGATCATTCCATACCCGGAGGCGGATATAGTTTACTCCGGACTGTGCCAGCGTCATAAACACATCCTGCACTTCCCCTTCATAATTATAATAAACTGCACCGCTTTTTTCATTCACAAGCACAGAAGAAGCGTCCATCCCTCTTATAAAATCATCGGAAATATCCGGAATCGGCTCTATATATATATCTGCTTCCTCCAGACTGTCCGGCAGGGAAAAGCTAACTGTCTGTTCCTCTGCCTCTTCTACTTGTTCTTCTGTTATTTCCTGTTCCTTCGTGGTTGAAACTTCTTTATCTGTTCCACACCCTGCAAGCTCTCCTATGCAAAGGCCAATACTGATACACAGTATCAGTAATTTTGCAACAAATCGTTTCATAGTACAATTCCTCCCAATTTTAAGTTAACCTGCAAAATAACTTATCATGATACCATCATGGTGCAAGTAACCATATAAATTATATACGACATCCCATTCAGATTCAAGATATCTGTATAGGAAAACAAGGAAAGCCATTTTATGACCTCCCTTGCTTTTTACGTGTCACATATTAAATTTCCTATCCTAAAAACTCCTGCCAGAAACTTTGATCAGCAGCAAATTTCCAGTCCGTATCATTTTCATGCTGGCGCAAATATTCCATCACCTTATCATATTGATCACTGCTTTTAAAAGCAATAGACCATTCATAATCTTCCTTCTGCCCTGCTTTCCTGCAGAAAATTCCTTCTTCCGTATACCATGTAATATAACGCGCTGCTTCTTTTCCTGCTTCTGACGACGGAAGGGTGCACATTGTTGACTGACTGGTAAGTATTTCTTCTGCTTCCTTGTCCATATCGTTCATGATTTCCGCTTTATTGATCTGCTCTTTAAGTCTCTTTGCATGTTCTTCACGCATCATCTCTTTAAGTGCATCCTCTGCTGAGTCAAACTGCTCAAGTAATCTGTCCCACTCTTTTTCCGAAAAGGCCTGAGCTCCTGTTTGAATCACAGGCTCCGTTTTTCCCTTTTTTACCTTTTCCAATATTTCGTCCATCCTGCTTCTGATCAGCTCCAGATTATCCACGCCTTCTTCTGCCTGCTCCCACTGCCTGGAAAAAACATCGAATACTGCAAGCAGTTTTTTACAATTTTCATACTGATTATAAGCCTGAGCGTTAAAATATTCACCCATCATGGTACCAATGCATTTTTCCCAGTCAAATTTGTAGCTTAAAAATGCCTTATGCCCGGACAAGTCCTCAATATATCCATTCTCCTGTGCATTGCCCGCATACACCTTTGCCTGATGAAAAGATCCGAAAGTTCCTCCATCGGAAATCCCTATTTTGTCAGAATAACTAAGCAGGGCAAACATTTCAAGGGAAGAAGCATTATTTGGATCTACCTTACTTACATCCACATTATAGACTTCTTTCTTTCCTCCCAAATTAGAAATAACCTGTACGATAGGCTTATCAGGTGTTGAATCCTCCGGCCACAACGCACTCATTCCATAAACATTAGACTCTCCTGGTTCAGGCACCATAGTCAGGCCTAAGAATTCTCCTTTGGAAACATTTTCCGCCTTACTTACTGCATTGCTGGCAGCAAACATCTGCTCTTTGGCCATCTCTTCCTTAGATACGCCAAAAACAGCGCCTGCATAACCCGCTCTTGCGCTGCTTCTGTGCGGGACGTAAGACCTGCCAGCTAAATTTGCTCCAATCTGCATGTTCCTCCTTTCTGCAGTTCCTCTGTCATTCGGAACTGCGCCGCTTTCCAGAAAGGTCCAAGCGGCATATTAGTTTATTTTTTTATCGGCAGAATTAAGCAAAATGCTTAGCTGACACTTCCTGATTTCGTTACTCATGCAATATGTTTTATGACAATTTTTCAGTACTAATCAGTACCTTTTCTTTCCATTTACCACTCCTCCAGCGGAAATACATACACACTGCGCGCACGCACTCATCCATTGCAAGACCTACATAGGCCCCTGCCACCATCCATCCTAAATGAATTCCAAAAAACCATGTGCCTCCCACCGCACAAAGATACATAAATACTGCTGCAATCACTGTAGTAAACACAGCATCCCCACTGGTTTTTAATGCATTGCCAAAAACCAGATTCGTAGTCCGTCCGATTTCAAGTAAAATATCTATCGCAAGCAGTCTTCCCACCAACGCGATCATCAAGGAATCCTCTGTAAACATTCTCATTAAAATACCGGAAGATGCTGCAAAGGCGCTTTCCAGTACAGCCGCTGCCACCACTCCAATTACAGCTGCTTTCCTGGTTCCCTTATCACATTCTTCATACTTGCCGGCGCCTATCCTCCATCCTGTCAAAATAGCATTTGCCTGAGCAAGTGCAGCCCCTGCGCAGTATGAAAAATTAGTGATCTGCATGGCATAAGATCTTGCTGTTACATTAATGCCATCCGTATCCATTTGATTTAAAAACCGGATAATCAGTGTCATGGCTAGATTGTATAGTCCCGTCTCTAGTGCAGAAGGCAGACCAATGCTGATGATCTTTCCAAATACTTCTTTGTTTGTGATGCGTTCAGGATCTTTTCCCGCATCCACCAGCAAATGGGAAGCAATTATTACAATCAAAAGATTTAATATTCTGGAAATTACGGTAGCAAGTGCTACACCCATCACTCCCATATGAAAAACAAATAAAAAAACCGCATTTAAAATTAAATTAACCACATTTCCTGCAATTGTGGCAAACAAAGACTGTTTGGTATGCCCAAATGCCCTTAAATAGCTGGAAAAAATAGGAATAAGTGCATTTAAAATACATGATCCGCCGACAATTTTAAGATAAGTGGCCGCATATCCCCGCAGTCTGTCCGCCACTCCAACCATCAAAAGCACATTTTCTGCAAAGCAAAACAAAATAACTGACAATACCACACCGATTACTGCGTTAAATATAAGTCCAAGCTGCCTTGCCTGATAAGCAATACCTTTTCTTCCTGCACCTATGTACTGCGTCATAACTGCAATCATTCCGGAAGATATAATCGAAAACATGATAATAAAAATTCCTATATATGTATTAGCTGTTCCTACAGCACCTACTGCCTGATCTCCCACAGAAGACAACATCATAGTGTCCACCATTCCTGTCAGCATAAAGCATAAAATTTCAAGGCAGATCGGCACAAACAACTGTCCTAAAGTTTTTCTTTCACCCTTCATGGATATTCCTCCAATTGATTCCCTCGGTATTTGATTTTACTAATATCATATTTTATCCCTTTACATCTGATAATACTTGCATTTTTTCAGCACGAAATTGCACTATTTCTACTTTATATGGTATGATAATTGTTAAGAAGGAGTGTTGCACCGCAAATAAGCCTTCCGGCAATATGAAAAAGCTTTTGTTTGGAGTGTTTAAATTTATGATGATAGAATTAAAAGAAAATATTCCTCATGGAACAAAGGAATATCCTTACGACCAGTATTTTATCCACAATGTCCGCCACCCATTTCAATTTCCGGTGCATTGGCATGATGAACTTGAAATAATTTATATCAGGCAAGGTACCCTCCATGTCTCCATTGAAGGGCAGGATTATCTTGGTCATAGCGGTTCCATTTTTATGGTTAACCCAAGGGAACTGCATTTCATGGGTTCTGATGACCTGTCCGCTGCCTATTATACCTTATTATTTCCTTTGGAATTTATTTCTTTTCAGACGATGGATGGCTTAGAATCTGACCTGCTTATGCCGCTGCGCAGCGGCCAGCTCCAACTGTCCCGGGAGGTTTCTCTCCCCGGCTTGTCAAAAGAAATTTATGACATTTTAGAAAAAATCGTGCATCTTAATGCTGAAAATGTTTCTCTTCACTGCCAAATAGAAACCCGTCTTCTTCTGCTTAAAGTACTTGATCTGATGACAGATCACCACCTGCTGCTTACCACGTCTCTTCCCGGCAGTCAAATTAATCTACAAAGAGAAATGCTTGCCTATATTCAGGAGCATTTCACTGAAAAGCTCTCTTTAAAAGAGCTTTCTTCCAAATTTCATTTATCTGAAAAATATATTTCCCGCTATTTTAAGGAACATTTTAAGCTGACTTTTTCAGATTACATTAGTCATTTGCGTCTTACCTGCGCAAAAAGGCTCTTAGAGACAACAAAGCTTCCTGTCACAGAAGTTGCATTGTGCGCAGGCTTCCCTAATGTAAGTCATTTTATCCGAATGTTTAAAAGACACTATGGGAGTTCACCTTTAAAATATCGGAATAGTTTTTAAAATCATATTATATCTCTGTGTATTTTAAATTTTTTCCTTTAATTTTTTCTACCGGATATTTTATATTATTTTTTTCAAGCTTATCTGTCATACATTTTCCTAAATCCAAATGATTCATTTGGGCAAATCTTAACAGAAAGAAAAACGTATCTGCAATCTCATCTTCTATATGTTCCTTAATTTGTTTATTTTGGAACATCTCTCTCATTTCCTTTTCTGACTTAAACCGGAAAATATCAAGCAGCTCATTTGCTTCTGTTGAAATACCAATTGCCAAATCCTTAGGATTGTGATACTGATCCCAATCGCGTACCTCACAAAATTTCCGGACCATATCCATTAACTGCCCTATTGTAAATTCATTCATATTATTTATCCTTTGCTTTTTTTAATGCTCTGCGCAATTCCTCGTCACATGCATAAATATATAATCCGTCTATCCCTCTGGTCATTAGCACATTTACTTCATTTCTAATTAATATTTCTCCAAATTTTTTCTTACTCCCATCACTTAAAGTTCTGGCATTTTTAACATTCCTATTTGCACTGCAAGACGGATCAAAAACAATCTTTCCATCTTTGTATTGTACTGAAGGCCCAAGAATTACTCCTGCATAATTTAAATCAAGTCCCTGTATTGTATATGTTGAGCCTACTTCTTTAATTGTATGGCTCTGCTCTGACCATGCAAGTTTCTTATTTTTCCCTTTTTCTATGGAGTTTCCCGGCATCTGTTTATTCCAGGGCATTTTCCATTCTCCTATTGAAACCATCCAATAGTCTGCCATCCTGGGACTCTTTTTTTGAATATATTCCCAATCATAAGTAGATAGCATTCTGGATAACCTGCTATTTTCATTGTTTCCCTTTTTTTCAATTTCCTGCTGCATTTCTCCGGGACTGTCAAATATTTTAATTTCATAATGAGCATCTTCCGGAATTTTATTTATCTGTTGTTTTTTTGTAAATTTATGAATCCATTCAATTACCGGAGCACCTCCACAAATACGAAATTGCTCCGTCAGCTCAATATAATTGTGTTTTCTTTTTGCCTCTTTTTCCAGCTTTTCAATCGCTGCATGCTCCCAATATTGTGTTATACTCAATATCTGATATTGGTCAAATACTGCAACCACCACTCTCGCTCTTTTGAGAATGTCCTCCAATTGATTTTTTCCACGATATGCCTGATTTCCCTGCGTCCACAACAAATGTGCCTCATCCACAAATGCAATATCTATAGGTTCATCCTCTTCCTTATGGGTTAGTATGAAGTGAGTTGGATTACATACAATATCTTTATGCACAGAATCAAGACACAATTTTGCTGCAATTTGCTTATATACCGTCAATTGCTCCTCATGATTGACCATTAATCTGCACTTTATATTCTCAAATCCTAACTCTTTATTATTTGTACATAATTCATAAAACAAATTGCTGTTAAGAACTGTTTTTCCTGTCCCAGCTTCTCCGGAAACAAAAATCAACTGTCCCCTTTTTTTCTGCTTTAATGCCTCCCTTACCCTGTTAAATATTTGAAGTTTAGCCTTCTTTTGGTTATCACTCAATTCATGAAAAGGCGAAGCTTTATAAAGGGCAGAATCCAAAATCAGATTTTCCGCAGGAAAAAGATGAGCATTCATTTTCCCAAGCCCTTTCCATACATCAGAAAAAATATCCTCAAACTTATCTGAGGTATAATATTTATTCTGCAGATTTCCTCTTCGATTATGGATTTTACGTACCTTTTCAACTCCCAGCATATAAAACATCAGCATGTTTTCAATATCCATAGTAAGTGATTTATTAAAATATTTATGTCCTATAATAAAAACTTCTGCGCCCTTTTTCTTAAGCATTTTCTGCCAGTTTTCATCCTTAGCAACATTGCAGAAATGTTGATGAGTACGATTAATTATATCTGCTGTTTCCCCAATATAGACTTCATAATACTCACCATCAGGGCAATGATGAATATAAACTACCGGATACTGAAAAAGAAGTTTTAGTTTAACAGCATCTTTTGTTTTTTCCAGGCTATCTTTATATTCTTTCAGGCCTTCCTCAGAAACGTTCATCTTATGAATTACTGGTACATCACATATTTTTTGCTTACTCATAACAGGTTTTAAATTTGGAATTTTTACTTTATCTTTTTTATCATTTGTAATCATAATCAACCTTCTTCTTAATTCTTTTAAGCTTTTCAATCAGCCCCAAGTCTGCCGGAAGCCAGTCCACACTGTCTAATTCTTCCGGCAGCAGCCACTTTGCAGCCTCATGTTCCCGCAAAACCAAATCCCCCGATCTGATCCTGCAAAAAAAGCAGTGCATTGTTAAATGAAATTTCGGATAATCATATTCCACGGTCTCAACCAATTTTCCTATTTCAATTTCTGTATCCAGCTCCTCTTTTATCTCCCGTATCAGCGCCTGTTCGGGTGTTTCTCCCTGTTCGATTTTCCCACCTGGAAATTCCCATCCGTCTTTAAACTCTCCGTATCCTCTTTGAGTGGCAAATATTTTATCACCATCTACAATAATTGCTGCCACTACCTCTATCGTTTTCATCTTGTGTTTCCCTTTCTCTAAATCCTATTAGCCATTCACAATATAGTCATAAATATCATTCCTCACCGGTACATCTAAATGATACATAATTTCAAAAGCATCATCATTTGTTGCTTCCATGTGAATGGGCTGCGGATCACCCTGTGCAAACATTTCTCCCAAAAAGTAAAACTCTTTTGCTTCATTATCATCTTTGTTCTTTCGAACAAATAAGAAAATGCGGTTTTCTTTATCCTCTTCGCTTCTTTTATAAATATGAACAGCATCTTTTGACGTTACTTTTCTAGGATGCTTTGACAAAGCAATTAATTGATTTTCCGAAACAAATCTATCCTCGTATGCAATTGCATCTGCTGCTTTTTCATAATTAATAAATACAGGAAGCGTTTTTGTGTCCTCATCATAAAAATAACCGCCAATATTTTGTGCATTCATATTGCGCTTCCAGTTAAGCAGCCTGCAGACATCCTCATAAGTATATTTTTGATATAGCTGAAAATTGGTATCCTTGTAAGTATCAGAATACAATTCAAAATACCTCGAAATGCCAAAATTAATTATTTCCATTACCATATCTGCAAAGTTCTTGTTTTGAAGTTTTTGATAAAATGACTCTGCTATTTGGCAGTTTCCATTATTATCTTCAATCAAAATGCAATCAGCATATTTCCTTTTTTCTTCTTCCTTGGGAAATTCATTTGTCAAATTACTTATAACCGATTTTTCAACTCTTTCTGATAGATCAATTTGATATTCCAGTTTCATAATTGCCCTGAAGTATGCCACAATTCGATCATCCTGTTGTAATAAATATTTTAATAATGCAAGTTCATGAATTCTTTTAAAAAAAACTACTTTTCTAGACAAAAAATCTATTATAGCCTCCTGTGTCTTATTAAGACGTATAGAATAATCTTTTTCATACTTCATTAAAAAAGCATAGTAAGAACCACATTTTTCAAAGATTTTTGTTATGTCAATTGCTCCATACTCGCGAAATTCACTTATCGTTGGAATCCTGCCAAGTTTATATTTTAAGCTTTGATAAGATTCTTTCAATAATTTTATGTCATTGGTTCTTGCTGTATCTATTGATGCATAAATGCGCTTTTTAGATATTTCATCAAAGTGAATCGTAGAACTTCCCGGAATAATCTTAGCTCCTTCCATAACATATCTTCGAATTGTATCTTTGTTATAAGATCGATCACCAGATAATGCAATAGGAATCATAAAATTATTCATATAATTTCCAATAAAATCCAGAATCACTACATATTCTTTATTTTCAAATTTACGAAGTCCACGTCCTAACTGCTGTACAAATATAACCGGTGATTTTGTTGGACGCAACATTATAATCTGATTAACTTCCGGTATATCTACTCCCTCATTAAAAATATCTACTGTAAAAATATAATCAAGCTGTTTTTCCTTATTTTGATCATCTGTTAACCTGTCAATTACAGCTTCACGCCTTTCCTGACTGTCTTCCCCTGTTAAAACTTCTGTCCGATATTCGTGCTTATTAAATTTTCTGGAGAGCTCCTTTGCCTCTTCTTTTCCGCTACAAAAAATAAGTCCTTTTACCCTTTCTCCACTATGCCCATAGTATTCTGCTTTTTCTATCACGTATCTTACTCTTTCTTCTGAAACAAGCTCATTAAAGCTTCTCACTCCAGCATTATCGTCAAATACCTGTCCATTAATTTCTATATCCGTAATTCCAAAATAATGAAATGGGCATAATAAGTCTTCTTCCAATGCTTGCTGCAGGCGGATTTCATACGCTATGTTATGATCAAATACCGAATAAATATCATATTGATTCGTGTCAGGAGATGCTGTCATCCCGAGCCAGAAATCAGGTTGAAAATAATTCATAATTCTCTGATAACTATCAGCACCCACATGATGTACTTCATCAATCACAATTACATCAAAATTCTTTTCAGAAAATTGTGTATATATTTCCGGTTTCGTCATCATTTGCATTGTTGCAAATAAATACTCTGCGTCCAATTCCTTGCTTGTTCCTGAAAGTAAACCAAATGTCCGGGTATTACCAAAAACCATTTTATAGCTTTTCATTGCCTGCTTTGCAATCTGTTCACGATGAACTAAAAACAATACCTTTTTTGAATGCATCTGCCTAAGCGCGAATGCTGATGCATAGGTTTTTCCCGTCCCGGTAGCACTAATCAGCAGTGCTCTCTTTTTGTTTTGAATACGCATTTTTAGTAAATTTTCTGCAAAGGCTGTCTGCATTTTATTTGGCTGTAATTTGTATTGTTCAAAGCCAACAATCTGTTCTTTTTTTGCTATTTTGCGCTGTTCTTTTATAATTTCGTATTTTGTTTTATAGTCCTCAAAAAACGCATTAAAACTTTTTGAATGTTTATCCTCCCACAACCCGCCGAATTCTTCCAACAGGCATTGTGTAAATTCTCCTTCCGCTGTGGAAACAATTTTCATATTCCACTCCCTGTTTTTAGTAATTGCACTTAATGTCATATTAGCGCTGCCAACAATAATGCGGTAAATTTCTTCTTTTCTAAAAATATATCCTTTTGTATGAAATCCTCCGCCTCCTGCATCTATACAAAACATTTTTAATTCTATATTTTTCAATGATGCAAGCTTTTCAAGTGCACATGGCTCACTAAACATCAAGTAATCTGTCGTCAGTATTTTCCCAGGTACATTTCTTTTTTCCAATTCAGATAGTGTTTGCAGAAGCGGTGTTATTCCATTTTGAGTAATAAAAGCTACACTAATGCAAAATTCATCACAATTTGATAGTTCCTGCTCAATAGAAGCTAATATTTTCTTACCTTTTTTATAATCATTAGTTAT
Source organism: uncultured bacterium (assembly GCA_947073545.1). Classification (GTDB taxonomy): domain Bacteria; phylum Bacillota; class Clostridia; order Lachnospirales; family Lachnospiraceae; genus UBA3282. The sequence goes on along the minus strand of CAMTMP010000005.1, from coordinate 140,438 downwards.
AAATTCCGGACGATATGCTAAATTTGAATTATAGGTTCCATCAATAAATGCTGTATTACATCCTTCTTGTATTTTTTTTACCGCAGCTTCTCTCTTATCCATAATAATTCCAGCCTATTTTTCTTAAAATATTACCTGTATATTTAGAAACATTATAACATATAACATGTGTAACCAGCACTCTCTAATTTGTATTCATTTGACATTCTCTATATACTTACACCCAGGATAATTTGCGCATCCATAAAACTTACTGCCTGCATAATTCCCTCTTTTTGCCACTTTAAGTACCAATTTTCCCCCACAGCGGGGACATTTTTTATCCTGCATTTCTGTTGTCGTTTTAGAAAGAACTGGTTTCTCATAACATTTCTTTATGGTTTCTATATGTTCCTTTTTCTCAAGTTCCCCAACTTGTGTTAAAGGATATAATTTTTCATATATTATATTTATTATTGACTTCGGCATCTTCCCTGTTGATACATAACAATTAAAAAGATACCTTTTATATCCATCTAAAGGGCATAGGCATCTATAAGTATCATATTCTCCAAATACCCCTATATCAAAATGTATTTTCCAATATGGAATTTTCGTAATCTTATAATATTCAGATTCTTTATACTCCTTGTAATTTTTAATTTCAATGACGATTGCAATGAGTATGACTAAAACCGCTAATGCAAAAAGTAAAAATAACATAAACATATCTTTTCCTCGACAAATTTTTCTTACCTCTACTATATACCCTTTTCAAATCACTCTCAATGAACTTTAGGTAATATCGAACAGTTTAAATCATTTTTCTATTTACTTCCCCCTTTACTCATGATACAATATCTGGCACTAGTCCTTCTTAATTGCAATGCAATTGAGGAATTTCACTTTCGGTAACAAAGAGAGGTACAAATGATGGAAAAAAATGATAATAAAGATGTAATCCAAAACGAAAAAAATAAACTGCATATCAAATATCTTATCGCTATTGCTTCGGTCATTTCTATTGGAAGCATTGTGCTTTCTCTATGCAATAAAGATACTTTTGTCGCTCAGGTTTCCTTTGCCAGCACAATTACTTCTATTGTTTTATCTGTCATTGCTATCTGGATGAGTATCTCCAGCGAACGCACTACCAATGACATTAAAAGTAAAATTTGGGAATCTACCGAAAGGCTGGCTAAAACTACTGAAAATGTGGAAATTCTCAATGACAGAAATGAATCTATTATGAATACACAACTGAATGAATTAAATGACGTAAAGGAAAAACTAGAAGCAATCATCCATTCTGTAGATACTGTCGGGGAGCAAGTAACAATTATGCAAGAAAAGGTCAATGCAGCGCCAAGTACTCCCCGAACTACAAACAATAAAACTATGACTACAGAACAAAAAATTACTCTTTTCCAAAATTTATACACTTGGGCAGTTGATTATGCTACTGACAGTAAAAAGTACCGAGCCTGGCTTCTCTGTGAAATGACGCAAAAATTTATAAAAAATCAAAAAAACTCAACCCCCAATGTCTATCGTGACGCTATGCATTATTTAGAAACAATAAATGCAGATTTAAACAAATGGGGGAAAATTATAAATTCTTATTGGGGCGCACTTTGCATGCTATCAATGGCATCTGTATTCAACGACCAAAATGCAGTTGAAAAAATCCTGGAAAAAATTACCCCTTTGCTGAACAACCAGCCGCCCAAAGATACAGAAGATACATCAAAATCAGAATAAATTGCTGACAATATAAAACCGGAACCTGGGACTAATTTATCGTCCCAAATTCCGGCAAGTCTTCTTTCTCTATGGTGCCAAGAAGTTCTTTATTCTCCCCGGCACTTTTTATTTCAATAATCCTTGATGCCTGATTTGCAATTGCATGTTCCATGAAATTCCTTACATCCCTTGCATTTGCAAAGTTTGCAGGTTTATTTGCCACCCTGCTTTGCAACATTTCATGTGCCTTTATTTCTGCTTGTGCAGATAACTTATATTCCTGATCTGCCAGGTTTCTGCGAAGAATTTCCATTAATTCATTTGCCGTATAATCATCAAAATGAATAAAATTACTGAATCTGGAGCGAAGTCCCGGATTTGATTCCAAAAACTGATCCATCAAATCAGTATAACCAGCCACAATGACAATCAAATCTTTCCGGTGGTCTTCCATAGCTTTTAGCAGCGTATCAACTGCCTCCTGCCCAAAATCTCCTTCTCCCTTATTAACGGTCAGCGTATAGGCTTCATCTATAAACAAAATGCCGCCAAGTGCCTCTTCTATTACTTCCTGTGTTCTGGATGCTGTCTGTCCAACATATCCCCGCACCAGCCCGGAACGGTCCACTTCAATCAACTGTCCTTTTCTCAAAACCCCCAGATACTTATAAACTTCCGCAAGTATTCGGGCTACAGTTGTTTTTCCTGTGCCGGGATTGCCCATAAAAACCATATGCTTGGATACATCCGTAACCTTCATGCCCTGATTTTCCCGCATTTTCTGTACACGGATAAGGTTCACAATACTTCCTGCCTGATGCTTTACATTGGCAAGACCAATCATCCCATTTAATTTTTCAAGGAGTTCTTCCAGCTTATCCGACTTTTCTTCCACTGTTTCAAAATCTGATTCCACAGGTGAAGCAGGTCTGTAAATTTTTTGGTTAGCCGGATACCATACTGCCAGTTCTTTAATAAACTTCTCCATACGGTCTATATATAAAGTAAATTTAAGACCTGTAATATCACTTACGTCCCTTGGATTCTGCACAAGGATAGTCTGTCCCAAGAGCTTAAAGGTGTCATAAAATATCATAGCCTTTTGTCCCTTATAAGGATCAGGGGATAACTTATGCCCTGCATCTGCCAATACGGCATACTTAAGGCTTTCCGGAAGCTTATCTGCAAAGTCTGCGCTTACCGCCTTTTCTCCAGCCCTTGATGCCAAAGAATCATACAGGAAACTTTCATCTCCGAATATTTCCTGTATGACCTTTTTTTCCTTTTCTTCCAGCCTGTCATCTGCTCCCACCAAATACAAAGCAAAGCTGTAAAGTTCCTCCCGAAGTAAATCTTTCAGTGTCTTCTTTGCCAGCAGAATATTCCCTACATTAGCTTTTGCGAGCATTTCACAGATTTCATAGGACAGCTTAATTAATTGCTTTAACTCTAATTGTTTCATCTGCAAATATTATAACCCAAGTTTTGTTTTTAAAGCCGCAAGCTCATCATCTACAGAAGAAGAATCTGCGCCGCTTGTATACTTTTCAGTCAAGTCATCTGCTGAAACAGCCGCCGCATCAAGCTGTGCTGCTGCATTTGCCTCTGCCAGCATTCTTTCTGCTTTCTGCTCATACTTATTGAAAGCATCCATGTTAATAGTGCTGTTCGCTTTCGCCGCTGTTTTGTTGATCTGATCCTGCGCTTTAGCCATAGATATCTTTGCTTTTGCAGCATCTTTTCTGCTTTCAAGCTCCTCAATACTACGCACCAGCTTATTGTAGCCCTCCTGCATCATTTCAGCATTTTTTTGCGCCACTGCCAAATTCTGAAGCAGGCTCTCACGGGTCATCTCAAGCCTCTGCTTTGCCGCTAAAAGTGTACGTGCATCACCCTCATTTCCTGCCTTAAGCGCATTCTCTGCTGCCTTTTGCTTTCTCGCAATGTCTTCATCACACTCTTCTACTTTTTTCTCTGCCAGTTTCACGTCAGCCATAACTGCTGCAGTATCACGCTTTACATCAGCTAAATCTCTCTTATAATCGATCAGTAACTGATCTATCATCTTGGCTGGATCCTCACACCTGTCTAAAAGTGCATTAATATTTGCCTCCAAAATTTTAGGAATTCTTCCTAATGTGTCTGCTAATCCCATGTTTTCTTACCATCCTTTCGTTTTGTTATTTATAAATATTTATCTTCCAGATTATCGTCTGCAATATCATGGATCGGAGTGTTCAGAATTCTTTCATCCTCTGCCGCCTTTTCTTTCGCACGCCTGTTTTTCTCCTTCACCAGATAAACAATAAGTGCACATACCAGTGCAACCGTCAATACAATCAGTACCCATTTGAGAATATCTTTTCCTGTTGTAGGTGTATGCATAATCGTAGCCGACGTATCTTTAAATGCAAGCTGAAATACTTCATCCGTGGACATATCCGTATACCAGTACTTATCAATATTGTTCCAGAAAATTTCTATTGCTTCAGAATCCATAATAGATGAGGTTTCATATCCATTTGCATAGGCCATATATCCAACATCATTATCCGTATCTTCTTCTGCAAAATACACAAACAGAAAAATATTTTCCGTGTCAAAATGCTCATCATAATAGTCTGCCGCCCACTCTTCTTTTTCCTTATCAGAAGTAAGCTTCGGATCATATTCTCTCAATATTATATAAGGCTGAACTCCTGTTTCATCCCAGAAACCCTTTAGCTCTCCTCCTGCTTTTGCAGCATTGTCAAACCAATCAAGTTCATCTATAATACAGTTATTTATGTATGCATTATTGGTCTTTAATTTTTCTCTCACAATCCTGCTGGTTTGCTCCGAAGAGTAAGAATTACCATAAGAATTTGATCGTCCCGTACTTGCTGCAATACTTTGAAAAAGTACAAATATAAACACAATTATAAAAACTGTTATAATTGTAGTTGTCAGACACCCTCCGCCATGATAGGAAGAGCGTCTTCTATATCCTCTTCCCGGGGGCGGTGGAGGCATCCCCGGTCCTCCCCACATAGGCGGTGGAGGCATTCCTGGTCCTCTCCCTGTTGGTGGAGGCGGCATCCCTGCCCCTCTCCCCATTCCGCTGCTATAGCTTCCGCCTCCAAAGCTGCCTCGCCCCGCACGGCTTCCGCCTCCTGCTCTTCCTACGCTGTGGCCGCCGCTGACTCGTCCCGCGCTGCGGCCCCCAAAGCTGGCTCTTCCGCCACCACCTCTGCTGCCTGCTCTTCCCATAAATTCTCCTTCCTGTTACACAAAATCATATGATTTTACACAATTATTGTTGTGATTATACCATATTCTTTTATAATACGAAAGCACATAAATAATGACAGCGTTTGCTTTTTATGCTAAAATTTATTTATGAAAGTTTTATAGGGAGCAAAAACATGGATTACACTAATACAGATCGACTTTTAATTGAATATATACTAACACTCCTTAAGTTTTCTGAAACGCATCATATTGATCTGGAACATTTAATGGAAAATGACTGGCAAACGGCATTTTCCATTTTGTCAGATTCACAGGATCTGCACACAGCATATAGTCTTATCCGTTTTATGGATGAAATGCCGGGAGGCTTTTTTATCTATCATGCAGATCAGGAAGAGCAAATAGTGTACGCAAATAAGGCTGTTCTTCGGATTTTCCAGTGCGACAACATGAAAGAATTTCAGGCACTTACCGGAAATTCTTTCAGGGGAATTGTTTTTTCGGAAGATTTGGATGGGGTAGAACATAGCATTAAGGAACAGATTGCTGCCAGCAAATATGATCTTGATTATGTTGAATACCGTATTCTCTGTAAAGATGGTTCGATCCGCTGGATTGAAGATTATGGCCATTTTATCCACAGCGAAACTGCAGGAGACTTTTTTTATGTATTTATAGGAGATGCCACTGAAAAGCGAAACCGGCAGTTAACCGAAAGTGCAACTCTTATAAATGAAAAAGAACAGGAACTTCAGGAAATCATTGATGAGTACAATAAAGAAAGAAATCTCATTGACCAGGAGCAGCTCCGTCGTCTAAAAGTAATAGAAGGACTTAGTGTAAATTACGACTCCATCCTTTACATAGATTTAGACACAAACAATGTTCTTCCTTACCGTTTAAGCGACCGCACGCAAAAACAGTTTAATCAAAAATTACGCTCTCTTGATTTTCCTGCCTTTACCTCTGAATACATAAACACATGGGTTCATCCTGAGGATAGAGAGCTGCTTTTTGAAGTAACCGCTCCGAATTATATACGTTCCAAGTTGTCTGTTTCCAAAACTTACTATACAAATTACAGGGTAATAAATAATCACGCAGTACAATATCTACAGCTGCGAATCGTAAACGTAGGGAGCAATGAACATATTTCCCAGATTGTTATGGGATACCGGATTGTAGATGAGGAAATCCAACGTGAAATGGAGCAAAATCAACTGTTGGAAAATGCCCTTGAAAATGCAAATCTGGCAATGGATGTTAAAAATACGTTTCTTGCCAATATGTCTCATGACATGCGTACACCTTTAAATGCCATATTTGGTTTTACCTCTCTTGCCAGAAAAAATATTGCTGACAAAAGCACTGCCTTAAGCTATCTTGACAAAATTGAATCTTCCAGCCGACAACTTTTGGATTTAATTGATAAAGTATTAAAAATTGCATGGCTGGAGTCCAACAATGCCGGTATTGCAGAATCCAAATGCAGCCTGCAGGATATTATGTGTGATGTATATAATACTCTTTTTCCACATGCCTCCGGAAAAAGCATTGATTTTTCCCTGCATACTGACGAGTTGCTACACTCTGATATTTATGGAGACAGCGATAAGCTGACTCAGCTTCTTCATTATATTACAAATAACGCAATAACATATACGGAACCAGGCGGCAAGGTTGATATGTACATCAAAGAACTGGATATCCTTACAAATAATTGTGCAGTCTATCAATTCAAAATTCAAGATACCGGAATTGGTATCAGTGAAAATTTTCTTGCCCATATTTACGAGCCATTTGAACGCGAAAATAATACTACCTTAAGCGGGGCTTTTGGTACAGGATTAGGACTTACAATCACCAAACATATTGTAGACATGATGGGCGGCAGCATAGAAATTGACAGTGCTCTCCACAAGGGAACTACTTTCACCGTCACTTTAACCCTCCGTATGCAGGATTCAGCTCCTGCCATGTCTGAAAATGCTCAAAGTCCATACAGCCGCCTGGCAGGACTGAAAATTTTAATTGTTGAGGACAATGAAATTAATCTGGAAATTGAAACGGAACTGCTGCGTGATCAGGGATTTTTAGTTGACACAGCTGAAAATGGGAGTATTGCCATTGAAAAAATGAAAAATGCCCGTCCTGAAGATTATTCCCTGATCTTAATGGATATTCAAATGCCTGTAATGAACGGGCTTAAAGCAGCAAAAGCCATACGTGCCCTGGAAGATCCTGAACTGGCAAACATCCCGATTATTGCCCTTTCAGCCAATGCCTTTGAAAGTGACAAGAGGGCTTCCTTGGAAAGCGGTATGAACGTGCATTTGACTAAACCCATTGATATTCCATTGTTACTGGAAACCATGTCCAAATTAATACATACAAAAAATAATATTTAAATTCAAGTAAACATATTTATGTATTCATCAAAAAACGACTGCGCATTACTTTTAAAGTAGTGCATAGCCGTTTTTATTTTACATAAAAAAATTTCACAAAGTGCAGTTTCCCTATGTTTACTTATAATATTAATCTCCTCAGCCTCCAGCCGAACTAATCACTTCTGAAACATCCACAATTTCCGGTTCTCCGGCCGGCGCCTGGGCATTTTCTGCAACCTCCCCTGGATCGTCATACTCCTTTTTTTCCTCATCTCCCCAAAGAGAATCATACTCCTCTTTCTTTTCCCTGCGGGCTATTGCACCAATGTTTTTTGCAGTTTGATACATTTCAAAGCTAAACTCCATGAGCTTTTTTTCATCCGCCGCCGGTACAGTTGCACCTTTCATAATGCGCCTTGCAACCTCAAGGATTTTTCCCATTTCAACTGCATATTCCTCAGCGGCATCTGCCTGCTGTTCCGCCACAGTTGCATTCCAATGAGCACAGTACTTATCTGCAAGCCTGTCAAGATATTCCTGATACTCATCTTCTTTTTCATCTAATGCGCCAATGGTAAGTTCCAGTGTAGCAGCTTCTGAAGCAAACTGTCCGTCCTTGTCCTGAAAATGTTCCATTTTTGACCGCACGCTTTGAAGCTGTTTTGACAAAACCGCCCTTTGCTCCCTGTATTCCTTTACCTGCTGTCTGTAAATCTGCTGTGCCTCTCCAATTTTCATTCAATCACATCCTTGTAATATAATAAATACATCCTTGTATTTATTGTTAATATCGACTTATTTAATTAAAAACCTGATACTTTTCCACAATCTTTATTAATAAATCAACGATTCTTTCCATTTCATCTGCACAGGCATACTCAAACCGTCCATGAAAATTCTGCCCGCCTGTACAAAGATTCGGACAGGGAAGCCCCATAAAAGACAGCCTTGCCCCGTCTGTTCCTCCCCTGATAGGAACCACCACCGGCACAATTTCCAACTCTTCCATTGCCTCTTTTGCATAATCCACCAAGTGCATATGCCCTTCAATAATCTCTTTCATGTTATAGTAAGAATCCTTCATCTCTATTTCAAAGGTTCCTTCACCATATCTGCTGTTTAAAAATGCTCCGGTTTGTAAAAACAATTCTTTCTTTTTCTCAAATTTTCCCCTGTCATGGTCCCTGATAATATATTCTGCTTTTGCTTCCTCCACTGTACCATTTAACTGATCTAAGTGGAAAAAGCCTTCATATCCACAGGTATACATAGGATTTTCCGAAACAGGAAGCATAGACTGAAACTCCTGGGCCATTAAAATTGCATTCCGCATTTTATCCTTTGCGTCACCCGGATGTACGCTTCTGCCATGAATAATCACTTTTGCTCCTGCCGCATTAAAATTCTCATATTCCAATTCACCAAGTTTTCCGCCATCTACCGTATAGGCATAATCTGCTCCGAAAAGCTTAACTTCAAAATGGTCTGCTCCCGCTCCCACTTCTTCATCCGGCGTAAAGCCAATCCTTACCTTGCCATGTGAAATTTCAGGATGCAGCAATAGTTCTTCTGCCATTGCCATAATTTCAGCAACACCAGCTTTATCATCCGCACCCAAAAGAGTGGTCCCGTCTGTCACAATCAGCCTTTTTCCTTTATAAGAAGAAAGCTCCGGAAAGTCTTCCACCCTCATAATAATCTGTTTTTCCTGATTTAACAGGATGTCCTTTCCGTCATAGTTCTCCACAATCCTTGGCTTAACGCCTTCCCCTGTTACTGCCGGAGCAGTATCCATGTGGGCAATAAATCCAATAACCGGTACGTCCTCACATCCCTTTGACGCAGGAACAGAGGCATACACATAACAATGCTTTCTGTCATAGGTAATCTCTTCTGCACCCATATCCGTAAGCTGGCGTACCAAAACCTCCGCCAGGTTATGCTGTTTTTGGGTGGAGGGAGTCTCTAAGCTTTCCTCCGATGACTGGGTGTCAATCCTTACATACTCCAAAAAATTTTCAATCACCTTTTTCATTTTTATACCCATGCCTTTCCCGCTTGGGCTCCTCCCAAGTGGGAATAGGCCCAAATACGTAAGATTGAAAGTTTCTTTCAACCTTCTCTTCCTTTATTCTATCCGAAACTGCCTTCCCTGATCATCAACAATATAAAGCTCACCACCGCTGGCAAAAAACTCCTCCACAAAGGTATCTAATGGGAAACTGCCTTTCTTTTCCCATACATCATTCAACTGGTATAGCAGATAGTTTTCACCACATTTTAATAACACATACGCAATGTCATTTTCCTGATCAACAATGGGCGCATATCCGTTTTGACAGTTCTGTACACTTCCATCTACCGTGAAAGAAATCCAGTCCCTGCCTCCATCTGTGGTCTCAAATAAAAACCCGTTACTCCGCATCTGTGTTCCAATAAAAAGCTGCTCCTTTGACATTGCAGACAGGCTTGTAGGGTATCCATCTATCTTTAAACTAATATCTGCTTCCGTATAACTGTTCCACCTGTCTTTCGTAAAATATAGTATTTTCATCATCTGTCCGGCTCCCGGAGTGCTGCAATACAGCAAATACCCTTCATTTTCATCTATCATGCTTAAAAATACCCGATATTCATCAAATGCAATTGGTATCTTACTTAAAACAGCCCCATCAGACAATTGAGCCACTACAATATCATCTCCCTCAAAGGAAGTTAACAGTCCAAAATTATTGTCAGGAATAAAAGCTTCCGTCTCACATAAGGCAAGCTCACGATCACAGCTTTCTACTATCTGCCCTTTTTTGCCGCATCCGGCAAGGAAAACCAGTGCAGAAACAAGAGCAGCCAGCTTTAAGTATGTTTTTATCATTTTTATTCACTCTTTCCTCCATTCCAAAGCGCTTTGTATTTAGAGCGCAGGCAGAATTATTGTAATACTCCATCTCCGCCCATAAGGCGAGTCATTTCCTCTATCCGCTCCACCGGAAAAGGCGGCATTGCCAGCGGCTTTAAGACAATTGACATAAGCTTCACAGGATTGTCATCTGCCGCTATGCGGTTGGAACTAAATGCTCCACACATTCTACAACGATGGATAATCGCCCATTCTCCGTTTTTTCTCACCCACACAGCAACCGCATCCATATATCCTCCACAATCCGCCTCCCGGTCTCCCGGTGTAAGATCAACATGCAGACTGGTCAGACAATTGGGACAGTGATTTCTGTGTGCGCCTCCCACAGCTTGCGGCATCACTTCTCTTCCGCAAAGCTTGCAGGTAAATATCTCTCTGCAGGCATGCCTTTTATAGTATCCTTTTTCAAAGGACTTTCTTTTATTTTCTCTATTCAATTTAATTTCCCCTTATATGTCAGAACTCCTTCTTCACTCTATAATTTCTTATAATTCTCTGTATACTTTTCACTGACAAGCAATATTCCTCCGCCAGTTGATGCACTGACATTCCCTGCAGATGCTTTCTAAAGATAGTTTCATTTCTGAATCCCAGACTGTCACGTATTCCTGTTCCGGAACCCCAGCAACGTTTTTCGCCCTTCCTTGGAATATAAATCAACTCGCCGTCAATATACTGCCTAATCAACTCAAGTACTTCTTCCGGCAGAACATCCTCTGCCTTTACATAGCCCATGATTGCCCTCCTAAAATTTTTCTTCAGGTATGCAATGGCTATAACATTCATTTTCATATGTTTGCAATAGCCACTGCTATGCAATCACACCACAATCCTTCTTCATGCAAATTTCCTCCTGTTCCTTTTCTATCCTCATTTAATCAGACATGTGCCGGTCCGTCAACCTCGCATTTCTTTATAGGTAAATATGCGCCAAATGCACGCAGATTTCCCACACCTGATTTTAGCAGTTAACCAGACTTAGCTGGCGCAAAGCTTTTCATCTATATATTTAATATAGTCCTTTCTGTTTACTTCCTCTTTGTGATTCTGATACCATAGATAAGCTTCTTTAAGCCCTTCCTGTAATGGCATTGTATCGGAAATCAGCCGGTGCTGTTCTTTTACATCCAGCTTGTATTCATAATCATAAAAAGGAAAATACTCTCTGGGGTTAATGTCTGAATGAACCTCTGCATACTCCGGCCTCCATCCAACTGCCGCATAGCAAAGTTTTACCCATTCCCGAATGGAAATCATATCTTCATTGCCAACATTAAATATATGCTTCTCAGGATGTTTTTCCAAAACACTGTCTATGCATCTGCAAAGGTCCTCCACGTGAAAAAACTGGAATTCCATCTCCCCCTTTTGCGGCAGGTAAAACTTCCGGTTCTTTTCCGCACATTCAAATACAAAAGCCTCCCGGTATACATTATTCATGGGTCCATAAAGGTATGGCGGACGAAAAACATAGGCAGAAGGAACCTGTTTCAAAAGTGCCTGCTCCGCAGCAATCTTCCCGGTTCCATAAGCTCCCCAATATTTATTTTCGCCGGTTTCCTGCTCTTCTGTAAAAGGCTGTGGCAAATATTCAGGATACACCGCGCTTGAGCTGATCAGGACATAATCCTTAAATTCTCCCAGTGCGTCCAACAACAGTTCCACATCCCTGCCCGTATATGATGTAACATCCAGAACTGCATCAAATACGTAATCCTTTAATCGACCACCAAGGCTATGTCTGTCCGCCTCAATCAGAAAGGTTCCTTTCGGCTGGGGATGATGATTTCTGTTAAGCACGTACACCTCATTTCCTGATTTTACATAATACTCTGCAATGTATTTACTGACAAATACCGTTCCACCCGTAACTAAAATCTTTTTCATAACCACTTTCCTCACTCTTTTATTTGATATCCAAAATTATACGGGCAGATATCCCTGCATTTATGGCAGGAAATCTCCCAGTTTTTTGTTGCTTCATTATCACCAAATACCTAATGAAAGCATACCGTAAACTGCCGCATTTTTCATTCGAAGGGTAATACTTTTCACAGGGGCTGTAAGATAAATGAACAATTCCTCCTTATCGTCAAAGTACTCCTGCACAAATACCTTAATTGCATTTTCCAGCTTTTCATTGATCTTCTCAAGGCTTTCCTGTATAAAAATATCTTTAATCTGCTGATAATCCTTTTCTGTAAACTCCTGGTCAGCCAAAGTTTTTCCTGCTAAAACATGCATCATCATATTGGTTAAGACAACTTCACAAATATTATCCATGCTGTCCTCATATTGCTTTTCATGCCTTGCAAGTATATGGCGCAGATCTTCTTCCTTAAATACGCTGAAAAATTGCTGTTCCAAGCGGATGCAATTTATAAATTCATAAACCTTATCAACCCCCATAAGCTGGGAAATATCCTTTAAAACCGGATAATCCAATGTTATAATTTCATCCTGTGGTGCAAATTTCACATCATACCACTTGAAAAATTCCGGAATTGCTTTTACGAAAGTGTCATGCAAACATATATTTCCACAGTCAATTAATTTGGGCAGAATCTTATTGTACATTTCCAGTGCTTCCCTGGTCTTGTCAGATACCCTTTCAGCTCCTATCTCATAGGCTCTTTTCGCCGGTAATCCTTTTTTTGAAAGTACTGCACCTGAATCCTTCTCTTCCCTTATCACTTCATTGATACAATAAATTACAGCTCCCAAAAGCTGCTCTGCTTTTTCATAAGTCATTGAAGTACTCTCAAAAGCATTATATTTTTCTGCCAGACCGCTTACGACCGGCATTAATTCTTCCATTTCATAATTCATATGCCAGTCACCTCCATAAAAGCTCTTTTAAAGTTTCAAGATATAGTTCGTAATCCCACCTTGAAACCTCGTCAAATTGTTCATATTCTCCCCGTCCTTCTGAAGCTTTATATCCCCGGTACCCGGCTCTGACTGCCTGGGAAAAAATCAAAAGACACGTGCCTTCCAAATAATCCAAATCCCCAAAGCACTTTTCTTCAAACTGCTCTTTCATAAAATGCAAAAGCTCATCATCCGATATTTCATCCTGCATTTCATTTTTATATAAGTAAAATATTTCCTGCAGCCGGATCATTGTCTGAACATAATTATTCTGATCAATAAAGTCCGAATCACAAAATTCATAAATAATTTTAGGCGTTATCCCTTCTCCAAATTCCACCCTTTTCTGCTCTCTCAGTGCAAAACTGCGCTCGCTCAAAAGCAGCTGTGCCTCTTCCTTGCTAAGAGTAAGTCCATACTTTTGCGTAATCCGGTTTGTCTCTACCACTTTGCCCAACTGGTTTTGCTGCTGTAATAAATCAATCCAATTTTTCCCCATACATACCTCCTAAGACCTGACTTTTGAACCATTCAATATAGTAAAGCGTAAATAGAGTTTCAACTTCCTTTCTGCCGCGTTTTCTCCTTATAGAAGCGAGCAGTTACTATACTAACATTGCATGGATGTAGTTACCAGTCTTTAATTATAAGCATTTTTGTGGTATAATATTATTGTAAGAAAAATTATTGCAAATGGGCACCGCGTACAAATTCTAAGTAAATTAAATCATTTTTTAGTCTATATGTTTTCTATAAACTCTGGCAGACTCACCAGCCATATCCTCCATCATCTGATAAAATTCACAGCCATATTTTTCATATAACCCTGTATGACCTGTTGAAATAAAGACATCATGTACCTTTTCAGCTCTGGCAAGCCTCTCAACCTCCAGAAATAATTCCTCCATGCAATGATTTCCCCTGTATTTTGGAAAAGTATAAACAAATCCCATCCAGGGAGTTAAATTTGTGGGCTGGATATCATCCTTTTCCGCATAGGTGCAAAATGAAATGAGTTCATCCCCATTCACCAGCATCAATACCTTAGACTTTTCTCCCACAGCATCCTTAAACTTGTTTTCACTTAATAATTCATAAAGAAACTGACCTGCCGCCCAGTCGCTTTTCTTTATTTGTGCAAGCCAATGTTCCTGCCGGTCACAATTATAATAATCTATTACCTGCATCATACTTCCTCCAATCTTCATTACCATATGCCTTGCAAACTCCCTTGCTTCTTCTTCCTGAACAGTCATCTCTTTCTCTGAAGCATAACATGCAAGAGCTTCAAGAATCAATCCCTGATATTGTAATTCTAAATTCCTCACGCCCCACTGGCCGCCCTGTTCTTTAGAAGTAATTAATTCATCCTGCACAAATGCTATTACTCTGCATAAATTCAAAATTATATAGATGGGATTTTCCACGATTTCTTTCTCTGCACCTTCTATATCAGACCAGATACTATCTATGTAATCTGCTTTAGGCACCTCTGAAAATACTGCCGGAATCTCTTCTCCAAACAGCGTAATCCCACAATGATAAATAATCATAAAATGGGCCGCCAGATCCTTATCTGTCCCCTTCATCCTGTCCACATAATCCAGAGGATCATTCATAAACCACTGCAGATGTATATTAGAAAAATGTAATTCATAAGGGGTAGGATAATGAAATTTTCTACAATATATTTTCCTAACGACGCTTAACTCAATCCCTTTCTTTGGCGCAAGTTTATTTAAATTTACAATTTCATCCATGAATTTCAATTTCTGTTCATCTGTAATCATATTTTCAATAACAAAAATTAAGTCAATGTCACTTTTATCCGGATGAAAGCATCCCATTGCTGCCGAACCATGCAAATAGATACCTGTAAGCTCTTGCCCAAATATCTGCCTGCTTACACTGACAATCTTGTCCAATAATTCCTGATATAACATGTCAATTATCCCCCTGTTACAGCATGACAACATTATACCAGCTCCTTTATGCTTTTTCCAGATTTACAAAAATCGGAAGTTCCGGTGGATGGTAAGAAAATACCAGAAAGCAAATAAATAACACCGCCGCCAGAGTGCAAAGCAGAAGAGTATAAGCCTTTAGTTTGCAAGACAAAGTAAGCTTATAAACTGAATAAAATGCAATGAGCGTACTTAAAACAAAGATTCCCACATCTAAAGCAAATATATTTCTTCCCAAAATACTGGTGTATGCATAGAAAAAGACCGGAATCAAAAATGTTCCCAGTAAGATTCCAAAACAGAATGCAGAAATGATACATGGATTATCACTTCTTAACTTAAAAAATACTACAAACAAATAAATCAGCATGGGAAAGAACAGTAATTTCATATGTTCCCACACAGATTCATTTACCGGTGTAAATAAGCCCGTTACATAATTATTTCCTGTCCATTCGTAAAAAAAATGGGCAAGCGTTCCCGTTATCAAGACAAAAATTATACCTATAATAATATATTTTTTTAACTGTTTCATACAAACCGCCTCAAAGACAGTATACGCAGCGGCATTGCAAATATGTACGAAATGGATTTTCCTTCTAAATTTTTTAACTTTTCCATTCAACTATATCATCAATCTTCCTGCGAGGCCTTTCTTTAGGAGATTCATTTGGATAACCAAATGCAATGGCGGCAATAAGCTGTCCGTCACTCCCCAACCATTTGCACAGTTCTGAATATGCAAAATAAATATCGCATATCCAAAGGCTGCCTATTCCTTTTTCAGTAGCGGTAAGAAGCATATTTTGTATAGAAGCGCCTATAGATTGAATATTACAGATTTCATAAACACGTTCTTCTGGTGTTAATTCTGACAAAATACTTTTTCCCAGTGAATTAACAACAAAAATTATAGTTGGTGCTTCTGCCATTATATCAACAGTGTATTTTGCCGCAGCTATGTGTTGTTTGCTTTCTGGCAGCAGAGCATTATCGTTTTCTTCTCTCTCAATTCCTTGACGGAAAACTTCCAGCATTTCTTCTTTGGCATTTCCTTGTACTACAATATACTTCCATGGCTGTCTATTTTTAGAAGAAGGGGCTTTTATTCCACTTTGAATAATATCTGTAATATTTTTTTGAGGTATAGGTTTATCTGTAAATTTCCTTATGCTTCGTCTGTCATAAATTGCAGAAATCATTTTTATTTTCTCCTCAAATTACAATTTATATTTATAAGTCATTCCAAAAAGAGGAATAATTTTTTGCTTTCAATGTTATTGTATTTTCCCTGAATATTTCTTCAATAATCCTGTGTTCCAGGGACTTTCTGTGTTCCAAATGCATAAGCAGTCCTTCCTCACCTGCCAGTGCATGTGCTTTTCCATAGGGCGATTCTTCCAGATAGCTAAGCATTAGCGGAAACCAAAACTCATTTCCTTTCTCATCGGAACGTTCTTTTCTGATTATTCGGATTCCGTCTGCAATATCCTCCATGTCCAGATATATGATTTTATATGGCTTATTCACTAAAACATTTTTTAATCTTCTGTAAAAACCTATAATTTCCTCATCTGACATCATCAAATACAGAATCTGATTTTCAATAATATTTTGAAAAATAGAACACTCAAAAATTTGTCCTTCACCATTCCAATTTCTGAAACGCTCAAAAACTACTTCTTCAAAAGTCTCTCTTTCATAATTTCCATTATATATTTCATACTTTTCCAGTTCTTTATGAAAACCGGGAATATCTGTTAATATCTGCGTGTAACAAATAATTCTGTGATCCTCTTCTGCAAATGTCTTTCCTTTAATATCAGCCTGTATTTCCGAATAAGAATTTAGTATATCCGTGTATTGATCCTCTGTCACATATGCGCACCAGGCCAGTTCAACAGGAGAATAATCTCCTTCCCAAAAAACCTTGTAATCCTTTAAAGCTTCAGAAAGCTTTTGTACAAAAGTAGATTTCCCGGCTCCCTGTAGCCCTTCTATAAAATAATTTACTTTGTTACACCTTTTATCCACGCCCGATTTTCCACCATCTTTCCATGTCCAAAATAAATTTGCAGTTTTCCCATATTGCTTATTCTCATTGCGCTTTGACGCATCAATGCTTGTCATATAGCGTTAAAGCTGCTTTTTTGTGCCACCACTAAACCATGTTCGCTATATCCCAGGTTGCTTCTTTTATCACATAGTTCTAAATGCATATCCATAAATGCTTCAAAATCCTTTTTATTCATATGCTCAACAATGTCCCTGTATATGAAAACAGGGACGTCTGCTGCATCATGATGAAGTATTTTCATTATATTACCTCATGTAATGGTAAATTAAATTCAATATCAGCAAATCTCTCTTTGGTTTCACAATACTTTGACAATTTTGCTTTCCCGTCCCAATATCTGATCAGATGAATATTTCCTGCTGCTTCTTTTTACTAAATCCTCCAAGCACTAACTGATAGGATTTGTCCAATAAATCTTTTAACAAATCATCCGGAACTTCCCCATCCGGCTTTATTGAGTTCCAATGCATTTTGTTCATATAATAGCCGGGAACAATATCCGCATACTGCCCTCTTAAAAAATCTCCCTCCGCAGGTTCCAGCTTCAATGTAACATAATAAGGCATATTCTTCTCATCCAGGCAGACTGCCGCAAACATCTTTCCGCCAATCTGATAGCGAATCCAGTTCCAATCCTTTTGAAGGTCCTTGGTCACTCCCGCTTTGCCAAGTAAATATTCATCAATCCACGTATATCTCATATACTAAGCCCCTTCCCTTATGAAACAAAAATGCAGATACTTCTTGCTCCAATTGTAACCCTGTTATCCGGCAGCCTGTTCATTCCCTGCTGCCCCGGTATAAAATTTTGCAGATACCTGCCGCTGGTATCAGCAGCCACATACCAAACCTTTCCTCCCTGCAAAGAAGGCAGCCAGATTTCCTGTTCTTCCCAGAATGGATTTACCGCAAGGCAGACAATATCATCATGTCCGTTGCCCCGGTCATCCACTTCAACTCTTCCAGCATAGATTACACGAAGCACTTTTGTACCGGCATCTGCACCCATCACCTGAATTTCAGGCCATCCGCACCAACTGTTTCCTGAAAATTTACGAAGCACAGGATGGGCTTTCCGAAATGCTGTCATATATTTACAAAATTCAAAATGAGTTTTGTTCTTCTTTAAGTCTTCCCAATTAAGCCAGGAAATCTCATTGTCCTGACAATAGGCATTATTATTGCCGAACTGAGTGTTAAGAAACTCATCCCCAGCATAAAACATAGGTGTTCCACGGCTGCACATCAAAACTGCAAAAGCGTTCATGGCAAGACGTCTGCGCAAGGTAAGAACCTCCTCATTATCGGTTTCACCTTCCACACCGCAGTTCCAGCTTCGATTGTCATTACATCCATCTGTATTGTTCCAGCCATTGGCCTCATTGTGCTTTTCATTATAAGAATATAAGTCCCAAAGGGTAAACCCATCATGACAAGTCAGGAAATTCACCGATGCATTATTTCCTCTCCATGCCGGATTGTAAATATCCTTAGAACCGGTGATTCTCTGCGCTGCCGTCTGCCACATACCGAAATCGCCTTTCAAAAAGTCACGCAGATCGTCCCGATATTTGCCATTCCACTCTGCCCAACGGCTCCAGGAAGGAAAGCTTCCTACCTGATAAAGCCCTCCTGCATCCCATGCCTCTGCAATCAGCTTCACGTTCCCTAAAATGGGATCAAACGCAAGGCTCTGTAAAAGAGGCGGCTTGCTCATGGGTGAACCATCCTCATTTCGTCCAAGGATAGCCGCCAGATCAAACCTAAATCCGTCCACATGATAAGCAGTTGTCCAATATCTCAGGCATTCCAAAATCATCTGATGCACAATCGGATGATTGCAGTTTAAGGTATTGCCACAGCCGCTGAAATTATAATACTTTCCATCCGGTGTAAGCATATAGTAAATATTATTGTCAAAACCTTTGAAGGAAAAGCAGGGACCGCATTCATTTCCTTCAGCCGTGTGGTTAAATACCACATCCAGAATGCATTCAATTCCGTTTTCATGAAGCTCGCTGATCAGCTCCTTCAGTTCCGTCCCTTCCTTATTATATTCCGCCTTTGCGGTATAGCTGGTATTCGGTGCAAAAAAGGAAACCGTACTATATCCCCAATAGTTCATCACCGGTTTTCCATCTATTTCGCGGTAATCCCGCATCTCATCAAACTCAAAAATAGGCATAAGCTCTACTGCATTGATTCCCAACTCTTTTAAATAAGGAATCTTTTCCTTCAACCCTGCAAAGGTTCCCGGATATTTGACGCCGGAAGAAGAATGTTTTGTAAATCCTCTTACATGCATTTCATAAATAATTAAATCCTCCATAGGGATCAACGGTTGTCCAAAGGTTTTCCAGTCAAAATCATCCTTCACCACTCTGGCTCTGTAACAATCGCCCTCCATCCGTGGTACGCCCCATATTCTCTGTCCTGTTACTGCCTTTGCATAAATATCTAAAAGAATGTGGTCTTTGTTAAACAAAAGCCCTACCTTGGGATCGTAAGGTCCATCCATACGGTAAGCATACTCAAAATCATAGACATTAAGGCCGAACACGATCATGGAATATACCTTTCCGATTTTATAAGTCTCCGGAAACTTAAGTACAGCATATGGTTCCACTTCCTCCCGTCTGAATAAAAGCAGCTCGCAGGAAGTTGCTCCATAAGAATACACTGTAAAATTTACCCCGCATGGAATTGCCGTAGCACCATTTACCTCATACATTCCGGGGCGCACCTCAAAGCCATTAATTACATCCATCGGTATCATGTGAATCTTGCTGATAGGCGCAGCAAGCAGTTCATTATCTTTCATCTTACATTTCTCCCTATTTATTATTAATGGAAATATATTTTCTGTTAAGCTGACAATATTATAACATATTACAAAAAAAATTTTATATTTTTACTCTTGTTTTCTTTCCATATTTTTGAAAAAATTAACTGCTGCCACAAGTTTATATGTGTTAAAGTATCTAACTTATATTCATCGGCAAATGTTTTTCATAAATATTAATAATCCTTCCAAGAAGCAATGCTGACAATATGGTTCCAATTCCGATCCCATATAATTTCGTATGATTGCCAAGACATAAAAGAACACTGAT
Organism: uncultured bacterium; assembly: GCA_947073545.1. Lineage (GTDB taxonomy): Bacteria > Bacillota > Clostridia > Lachnospirales > Lachnospiraceae > UBA3282. Next base: position 120,153 of record CAMTMP010000005.1, on the reverse strand, counting down.
GATAACCATAGAAATATCAAAAGTATTTTTCACTGTGGAAAAAGCAATGGAAAATACCTCGGAAATGGTTTTTACAATACCATCCGGAGGTGTCAGCACTACATTCGTTTTAACGCAGAGATATATTCCCATTGCTGTAACAAACATGGTTATTGCAAACAGCAGTATCCGCAGTAATACATGAAATTCCATATCCGGAATAAAAAAATCGTATAAATCCGTCAAAAACCCAAACGCAAAAGACAAAGGCACTTCCAGAAGATAAGGCAGCGTCACCTTTTTTGATAAGATACATTGGGCCAGAACAAACAATAAATAACAAATAATAGATGATGTTCCTAAAGAAATTTTGTAGATTTCCGAAATTGTATACATGGTGGAGCTAAAAGCTGCAACCCCAAAGTCAAATCGTATATTCAGCACTACTGCTGCTGCAATTAAATTCAAGCCAAGAAAGTATAGTAATATTCGTTTCACAAGTCTCCTCCGGTTTTCTGCTTTTATCTTTAGTTCCTTTTTAAATTACCTTTAATTCCATTTACAGCTTATTATATCGATTCATTCTCTCTTTGCCAATAGATTTTATTCTGAAAATAACTTGTACGGGGAAAGTTAATAGTATAAAATAAAAAGGACAACAGAAAAGACTTATTTGGGAAAGGCACGGGTTAAGATGGAAAATGTATTTATTATGGAGCATCCTTTAATTCAGCATAAAATCTCTCAGCTACGGGACATTAATACAGGAACCAACGAGTTCAGACAATGTATTGAAGAGATTGCTACGTTAATGGGCTATGAGGCACTCAGGGATCTGCCTTTGGAAAATGTAGAGGTGCAGACTCCCATTGAAAAATGTATGACTCCCAGAATTGCAGGGAAGAAACTGGCAATTGTTCCTATTTTGCGGGCAGGACTGGGCATGGTTAATGGAATACTGGCATTGGTTCCCAGCGCGAAAGTAGGACATATCGGGCTTTACCGGGATCCCCAAACTCATGAACCCCACGAATATTATTGCAAACTGCCGGAACCTATCAGCCAAAGAACAATCGTGGTGGTAGATCCCATGCTTGCTACCGGTGGTTCTGGTTCCGAAGCAATTAATTTTATCAAACAGCATGGCGGTATCAACATAAAATTTATGTGTATTATTGCAGCACCGGAAGGCTTAGACCGCCTGCGCAGAGATCATCCTGATATTCAGATTTATGTGGGACACTTAGACCGCTGTCTGAATGAGAATGCTTATATCTGCCCTGGTTTGGGCGATGCAGGTGACCGGATATTTGGAACGAAATAACATAAAATATGAAGCTCTAAATTAAATGCGGTGATCACTTGCAAAAAGTTTTCACCGCATTTATATTTTACTTTAATGAAACATTGTTATTTTCCGAATACCCGGTATATGGTCAGCCACAAACGCCCCTGTAAGGCTGACTGCAAAAGTAAAAATCGTCAAAACTGGTATTGAAATAACTGCCGGAAAAGAAACTGTTGTAATCCCAACAAGATTTAGTTTTTCAATCACAAACATATGGAACATGTATAAGCCGACAGCTTGCTCCAAACATTAATACGCTTGATCCTGTCAAATAATCTGCAATTTTTAAAGAAAAGAAAAATAGCAGCGCTCATAACCAAAATATTTAAAGAGGCAGGGCTAAACCATTTCTCCACACAGGTTCCCAACTCTCTGCAATCCTTTACTGTCAGAAAAGCAGTCAGGCAAACCGCCCCCATCCCCAAAGTGTAAATAATATAGCGGACTTCCTTCTTTATTTCTATTACATTCAAATAGTATCCAAACAGGAAATAACCAAAGTTGCCTGCCAGAATATCCATTCCCAGACTATCAATCCGGGCCTGAACTGTATTCAGATGAAAGGTGTCTGTCAGGCAGGGAACGACAAACCGAAATACAATCCATAAAATCAGATAATAGCGCACTGCTTTCTTTTTGGCACAAATTTGTCTTGCCACTGGAATTAATATGTAAAAACCACATAGCATTTGTAAAAACCACATATGGACATGCCCAAAAATAAAACGTTCTACCGCTGCCCTGAATACCTCCATTGAGAATGCTCCCCTGATTGTATCAACTGCTATCCCTTGAAATGCATAGAAAGCTGACCACACATAAAATAATACAATCAATTTCAGAACCCTTTTTCCTACCGTCACATTCTCCCGTTCCGGCGTAACAAGAAAAAGGCCGCTTAACATAAAAAATACAGGAACTGCAAACCGGGTTAGACTATTATAAATCGTCATCACCATAAAATCCCTGCCATAGATGTCTACCACACTCCAATAACTAGCCGATACATGTAATAAAACTATAGAGAAACTCGCTGCCACTCTCAAAATATCATACTTTACCATTCTGGACATATGTTCATCCCTCCAGTCTTTTCCGCTTTCTTTTACCTGTTTCTTTATAATATCTTATTAACCCCCCCCAGTCAATACTAATGTTATTTCGGATTTATGTTAATAAAAAGCCGGGACATTATATCTTATCAAGAAATGTCCCGGCTTTATTTCTATTTTTAATACTTTCTATAAAAACTGCTATTCCCAAGTCATGTTTAAATCAAATTAGAGTAATCTGTATGCCTGATTCATAATAATCCCCTATGCCGCCTTTGGCGGTTCAAATAGATCCAAAAAATTCTTTTTCATGCTTTTTAAAGAAATCAAAATATGCCCTGACATTCTTAAGTTCACTCCAACGCTTTATATCCACAACTTCCTCATCCATGTCATAAATCTTTGCACCCTTCATGGAAAGTAAAAAAGGCGAATGCGTTGCAATCACAAATTGACATCCAAAAAACCGGGCAGAATCTTCCAAAAATTTAAGCAGCTCCTGCTGTTTTTCCGGCGACAGACTGTTTTCCGGTTCGTCCAACAGGTACAGGCCGTTTTCTTTGATCTTATCTGCAAAATAAAGAAAGGCGCTTTCCCCATTTGAGTGCTCCCGAACATTATCCATCATATTCTTGCGGACAAATTTAGACTGTGTGTTGCTTCTTGCCATATTAACTTTTTTTAAACGCTCATAATCATCCAGCGACTTCATTTGAAAATGAGCATATTTTGCCTCCAGGTAATCGTCAAACAAGTCTTCTCTTTTTCTATTGATGCCCTCATTTATACTTCTTAAGTTCAGCATAAAATCAAACACATCATCACTGGTAATAATTCTGCTTTCCGGCGGTATTCTAAGCTCCTCCTCGTAACTACACAGCCTGGTATAGTCCTCGAAAAAATTGGAACGATTGTATAGCGTGTCACGTTCTAATCCCAACTTTTCTGCAATCACATTTAAAGCAGTGGTTTTCCCTGAGCCATTCCCTCCATATAAAATTGTAACCGGCTCAAAGTCTAGCCTTGTCAGATTATGCTTCGATAAAATCTGAAAAGGGTAGTAGGTATCATAACATGTTCTTTTTTGCGCTAATATAAAGTCATATTCGCTTTCAATATGGGGAAATTGAAAATTAGATAAATAAACCATGTGCACTTCCTTTTATTTGATAAGATGAATGTTGGTGGAAAAGATTTTATTGACAAGCTGCTTATCGGAATGCTTTTCCAGTAGTTTATCTAACATGCTCTGACATAAGTCCACGCCTGTCACCTCTATGCATGGATCCTTTTTCCATATTTCATCCAATTCCAAACCAGTTCCACATCCTAAGTCTAAAACCTTCCTGCATTCTAAAGGCAATGTTTCAGCAAATATTTGATATGAATTTTTCCAAACCGACATATGTTCTTCATAATCATCCAGCCTTTTTGTAAAGAATTCATTCATTTCCTCCAATGGTGATTCTGATGTGTTTTGAAGCCATTCCTTTAGCTTCTTCATATATGTTTCCTTTGACTTCACGAAATTTTTTCCTCCTGACTTTGCTATTAAAAATTTTCATATTCTCTGCTGGTTAGCGTAACATATTTGAATATTCCATTCCACCTCATATACTTTTAGAAAAAAATCGATAATAATTCTATTCTATAATCCACATCTAAATCTGAACTTTATGATTTCCATAATTTATTTTCTGATACAGTCATACTTATTACCTTACTTCCCCATATATATTTTCTTCTGCTTCATGTCCACCTTAGCAACAGCCCCATATTGTAGTGCGCATCTGGGTACCGCATGTCCAAAATTCACATTATAAACAATGGAAAGTTTCTTATTGTCTATCACCTTTGTAAGAATATCTTTATATTCCTCATAGTAAGCTTCATCTTGGGGTTTTCCAACCAAAACTCCATTCACTACATCAAATATACCTTTACTTTTAAGCAATCCGATTTCTTTTTCAAAAAGCTCCGGCGCAGGTTTTTCTTCACATGTTTCTATAAATAATATTTTCCCTGACCATTCTTCTTTATCTGGGAATATTCCATATTTCTCACAGACATCCTTTTCATCCTTATATCTGCTTTTTGTCAAAAGATCATAAAAACTTTCCAGACAGCCCCCCAATAACTGCCCTTGAAAAATTTCACTGCCCTGTAAAAGTTCAAATCCCCGCTCTTCCTTATGTACCACTCTTTCAGTCCCAATTGCTGCTACAGAAAAATCCGATCTTTCTTCATACCAAATTTCACTGGAAATAATTTCATCATATTTATTTCCTTCTAAATAGCTTTCAAATGCCCTTTTACTGTATGGGAGCATCTCTTCTGCAATTTCCCCCAAATCACATATAAAGTTAGGGCCATAATAAGTTGATAGTCCAAGCTTATAAAACAATAAATGATTAATTGTAGTGTCGGAAAATCCGGTAAATAATTTGGGATGCTTTTCTACTGCCTCTACAAATTCTGCATCCTCCATCAAATAAGGCAAAAGTCTATAGGTATCATCACCGCCTATGGCGCAAATAATCCCTGCAATGGAATCATCCAAAAAGGCAGCTTTTAAATCCTGTGCCCGCGCCTGAGGGTGTTCCTTCAAATACTTAATGCCTTTCAGTGCATTAGGCATAAATACAGGCTCCAACCCATACGCCTTTAATCTCTTTACACCAATTTCAATATTGTGACGGCAAAAATCTTCCCCTAACATGCCGCTTGATAAACTTACAATTGCTACTTTATCACCTTTCTTTAATTTCTGTGCATATTGCATAAGGTTATTCCTTTTCCTCTACAAAGATATTTTATCATTATTTACTTCATCACATATCAATCCACTGAATAAACGCTGTCTTATCAGAGCTATTATAACCGGCATTCCGATAGAAATTTAATGTGCTTTCTTCTTTGGAACCTGTAAGCAGCATCATTTTATAGCAATTAGTCTCTATAGCAATCTGCTTCGCATAGTTCAAACAGGCTGTTGCATATCCCTTTTTCCGATAATCCTCATGTGTTACCACATTTTCCACAAAAGCATATGGCCTTACATTCCTTGTCAGATTCGGAATTATCACGCACACACAGGATGCCGCAATTTTTCCATCCACCTCACAAACAATCATATGATGATTTGTATCATTTATGATTTGTTCCCAGGTGCTTCTCAACTGGTCTGAATCGTCCGGAATACCCGTTTCATGAAGATATAAATATAATTGTAGTATCTCTTCCAAATCATTTTTATTTGCTTCCCTGATCATGACGCCTCACCCCAATCTAATATCTATCTTCCTTTTTGGAAATTTCCTAACCCTTTACCAATCCGGAAATTGTAATTATGTTCCAAACGGACAAGCAGCCATACAAAGACCGCAAGCACTTTTTCTCCCGTGTGCTTTAATATATAAACTTCTTTTTTCGTTGCATAACCTATAATTTATTATATCACTTCTCAAAGAATTGATATTCCATTGTACATCATACAATGCTTTATATGGGCAGACATCAATACATTTTTTGCAGTTTTCAGGACAATTACTCTTTAAGATTTTTTCGCCATAAACAAATTGTTCATCTATTAGAATTGCAGATAGTCTTACTCTTGGTCCATATTTTTTTGTAATTACAACATCATTTTTTCCAATCCAGCCTAATCCGGCATTTACTGCCGCAAACTTGAAAGAAAAGGGGGCTGTCAAATCTATTTCGTTGTTTTGTGCTACGGGTGGAATATAATATTTAACTTTATATTCATCAAGTATTTCTTGCAATAGCCTCAATATTTCTTCCAGTACTTTTTTTGCATCTTGTATACCTTTTTCAAATTTTTCTTCAGAATATGTTTCGATTGTAAGCTGTTCCCCATAAGGTACTGCAAATACCAGCGCAGATTTATATCTACTTGCATATTCACTGTATGCAATATTTGTAAATCCATAAATAACTTCAGGATATTCTAAAAATATATTGCGGATATTCTTTTCAATCATGTAAATAGTCTCCCAAACATTTTAACCCTGCCTCTCATCTTTTTTCTTCAGCAATTGGGAGGTATCCAGTGTCTGCGCAGATGATTTTGTATCCCTAGACATTCTGATTTCTTTCTTCTTTTTCTTCAAGTTTACGTCAGGGCTGTCTTCCGCCTTCGTTTCCTTCTCCGCCTCTGTCACATTTTCCTTCGGAATATCCTGAATCACGCTTTCTAAAGCCTCTTTCTGTTTCCCGCCTTTTTTTCGAATCCGTTTCGGCACAAACTGGAACCGCCGCATTGCAACATCTGCAACGAACAGACAAATGGAAAGTAAAAGCAGCCAATTTGTCAGGGAATAGCTTTCTTTCGCTTTTGTGGAAATCCGGTTCCAGACAGAGTCCTGTATCGTGACTATCCTGCCATATTGATCCACAAAATTTAAAAATGAATCTGTACTTACATCAAATTTATATTCATCTGAAAACTGTACTGCTGCTGCGGCAGGCAGATAGCTTTGAATTTCACCATTTTCACTGCGGCGCACATTAAAATGATACAGCCCTGTCTGAGGTGTGGAAAACTCTCCTGTATACTTGCCCGGCGCTGTCGCGTGAAGCTTTGCTTCCGTAATCTCTCCCTTGGGATCAATGATTGTCACCAGAATTTCCGTACTGCTCTCATATTCCTTAGTCTGATAAGTTACTTCCGTCCATTCTCCCACTGTCACCACATCCACACTATCCTCACCCATGTGGGAATTTCCGGTAGAATAATCCACTATTCGTTTCCACATCTGAACATAGTCATCTTTTCCGGAAAACGCACCGCTCCACTCGCCGGTAACATCACTGTTCCATGCAACTGTCCTGCCCAGTCCATACTGCCATACCGTAAGAATGGGGTTTTCTTTATCTCCGGACAAAATAACAGGGGTGGCGGCAGTCTTGGGTGTGGCGGCAATATACCCATAGAGCACAGGCCATCCATCCACAAAAAGATTGCTTGTCAGTTCATGCCCCCTTGCTGCATTCAATGAAAATATTCCATTTTGAATGTAGCTGTCGCTCCCTAAAAAGACTTCCTTTGCAAAAATCTTGGGTATATCGCTTCCCAAATCAGAATAATAATACCTTCCATCGCATTGGTCAGCCAACTGCTCAAGAAGCTGGGTATCTGCAAAGCTTCCTATTGCCACCGTAGATAAAGTGATTCCTTCCGCCTTATAAGCATTTATCACATCCTGAAAATTATTTGTCTCACCCATACCATCTGTTAAAAGCACCACATGCCTGATAGACGCTTCACTTTCAGAAAGCACCTGGCAAGCCTCTAAAAGCGCGGGCTTAATGGTAGTTCCTCCCCCTTCATTTATACCTTTGATCTGCTCTTTAATGGCACTTTTATCATCTGCCAGTCTAAGCTCTGCCTGCCAGTCATACTGGGTGTCGAAAGTCAAAACCCCTACATAATCCGAATCCCTCAGATTATCCACTGCTACAGTTGCAGATCTGATGGCAACATCCAGATTAGTTGCACCAGTTTCTCCCATTTCATCAATCATGCTCCCTGAACGATCAATGACCATAACCATAGCCATAGAAGGTGTCTCATTAATGCTCCTAAGCTGCATCTCCACCGGAAGTACTGTTTCAAGCACCGTATCTCTATATCCTCCCAGCGCAAAACTTTCCTCACCGCCGCAGCAGATAACCCCACATCCATAGTCCTTCACATAAGTTTCCAGATTTTCCAGAAAGCCCACAGGCAGATCATCAATATAGACATCTGCTAAAATAACAGACTTATAAGTCAGCATGGCATTTATGTTATCCGGTGCATTCAATGCAGATACCACACTATAGTCACAGCCCGCTGCATTCAGTACAGACGTAAATTCCGAAACATTTGCTCTCTTTCCTGAAACAAGTAAAATCCTTGGCGTAGACTCCACCACAGAATAGGCGCTAAAGGCATCGTTTTCCGGACAGGTATCTCCTTCTGCCTGCACCTGCACTCTGAGATTTTCCATAGCACCGCTGTATAAATCCGCATCAACCTGGGCACTGAACACAAAGCGGTTGCTCCCTTCGTTTAAATGCACGCCATTTGACGCTGTCAGGATACTTCCATTATAAAGGGCTATAACCGCATCCGTGTCGTAATTGCTCTCCACCAGCACGGTAATGGAATACTTATCTCCAGGATGCAGATAAGAGGGAAGAGTTACATTTTCAATGTAGGCATCAGGCGTCTCCTCATCCTCATAGAGCAAAGTCAGAAATTCTGCCTGACTTGCCGAAAGAGCCTGCCCCATACGATAAATGTCCCCTCTGGTTTCCTTACCATCTGTAAGCAGCACCAGCCTTCCACTGCAATCTGACGGTATCAGTGTAAGGGCTTTGGAGATGGCCTCTTCAAAATTGGTTGCTGTCTTTTCCGGAAGCGTAAGCAGCCCTCCATAATAGTCTTCTCCAGTCAGAAACTGCTCCACTAACGCATTCTTTCCAAAAGTTACAATGCCATATTTATTGCCTGAAGGCATTTTGGCAATGGTTTCCTGTAGATACTTTTCAGACTCTTTTAAATGCTCCTCATTACTGCTGGATAAATCCACCACAAAGATCGTGGCCATTCTGCTGCTTCCCAAATGAACCTGTATGCCAAAGAGCGCCAGAATCACACATAAAAATACCACACCTCTCACAAACAGGTAAAACTTCCCGCGATAGCGCATCTGACGCACATAAAGAATCCATTCTACAATCAAAAATGCCAATGCCAGCAAAAGAAAGACATTCCTTATTGTCCGTTTCACCTTCTGCAATTTTATATTTTCCACACTGCCAATAGAATCAGCTTCTTTTCTTCCATCTGACTCTGTAGAAGTCTGAAAACGTACCACATACGCTTCCTGATAATCTTCATTTCCAATCTGATACAAGCCTGACTGTCCCGGACATCTGTCAAAGGAAAGCATATCTGCCTCCACCCAAGGCTGCAGAACAATTTCTTCCCCTGCATAATACACATTTGATGCAAGATATGAAGTGTCCGTAAGATAAATCATGGCATTTGCCAGAAAAACAGGAAATTCCGCCCGCAGTGGAAAATCTGACTCCCGTATATCAAATCCCACTACCACTTCTTTTCCCTCGTCTAACTCCCTGTAATAGCCTACACATTTCCCATTATATTCCAAAAAACTTTTGGCTCCTTGCGGAAGGGCAAAGCAATAAGCCTTATTTACCCCTATGGTAAATTCGGACAATCCGGCAGTCAGATCGCAGTCCGCCAGATCTAATACAACATTTTCCAGTGTTTCTATGGTCTTTTTACCGGCATCACCAAAAATCAGACAATTTCTTCCTTCCGCCCTGGGAACCTGTCCTGCATCATAGATCACCACATTATATTCATCAGGGGCATCTGTTGTTGCTTTGGCAATACTTTCCCCCGTAAGCGCGGAATATGCCTTTTCAATAAAGGTATTTCCTTCCCCCACAAGCAGACCGTTTATCTGATTTTCCCGGCTCTTTACCGCTCCTGAAATATTGTCCTTTGCCAGAGAATCAGTTGCTCCTTCTGAAAAAACAATTCCATCGAGATGTGACTTTAAAGCTTCCCCCTGCCAATCCACCTGTTCAAAAAGGCAGAATGTGCTTTCCGAAGGAGTAAGCTGCATCTGCTTTAGTGCAATCAAATCCTCCCCTTCATCATATAAACTAATATCAAAAGAAACCTCCTGGTCACTGTAATTTGCAATGCTTACCATGATATCGTAAGTCCCATCCTCCCGTCTGGTAAATACGGTATATTCATTGGCTAAATTGGAAGAAGCCTCCCCCACCACATAAAGTTCCTTCTCCGCGCCGCTATGCAGTTCTTCAAATCCTGACGCACCTTCCCCATCTGTATAAACGATCAGATCCGCCGCATTTTCTTCCTCATCTCCCATAAGTGTATCCAAAGTCCCCTGGGCCATGGCAAGATTTCCGCCACTGTCACTGCACGAAATATCCTGCAGGGTGCGGAGCAGACTGTCCCTGTCTGCAATGTCCACTGCTAAAAGCTTTGCTCCCAGAGCATCTTCCGTCACAATAGAAAACCGGGTATTTTCTGCAGCCCGCACATAATCGCAGGCCTGTTCTACGGCCTCCTCCAAACGGGTTTTCCCTGAGCCGGTCATATGCTGCATGCTTCCGCTGGTATCCAGAAGAAGTACCTTTCTGCCTCCGCCCTGGCCATCGATTTTAATAAAGGGCGACATCAGCCCAATCACCAAAAGCGCAATAACTAAAATCTGCAGATACATAAGAAGGTTATGCACAAACTTGTCGAAAAAAGTTTTGGACTGCTCATTTTTCAGCAGCTTTTGCCAGAGAAGGTTAGAAGATATCAGGTAATCCTCACCTTTTGGTTTTAATAAATATAAAATTATAATAACAGGAACCGCTGCCAGAAAAAACAGCGGCCATAAGCTCTCAAATATCATATAGCATCCTTAAATTCTCAAAGATCAGTTGATAAATATCCGTTTTTGTGCTGCAAATCTCATAAAATGCCCCTGCTCTTGCACATTTCCGCCGCATCTGCTCCAAAAATTCATGCAAAGCTCTTTCATATGTCCGAATACTTCCGGCATCTAACGTAAGACGCAGGGTGCTCCGGTCCTCCATATCAATCAGATTCCGTGTCCCCGTCAGTTCTACGGAAAGCTCCTCACCAGCCAGCACATGTAAAAATACCGTTTTTTGTTTTTTATAATCCAAAAGGCGCAGCAGTTTTTCCAGTGTTTCCTGCTCCTTATCCAAAAAAGCCTCCTGCAAAAAATCACTGATCAGAATGGTTACCCCCGGGCCTTTTAAGGGAAGCATTCCAACGGCTTTTTCAATATCCACCGTTCCCTCAAAGGATCGTTGCTTTAGCCAGTCCGCCAGCCTTGGCAAAGCTCTTTTTCCACCTCCTGCCGCAAAAGGCTGCTGCATACTGCCCATATCATAAAGAATCACCCGATCCATATTGTTCAATCCCATATAGGAAAAAGCTGCTGCCAGCATACAGGCAAGCTCACTCTTTTTCTTCTCCCCATAATCCATAGAAGCACTGGTATCCACCAGAATAGAAACTACAGCCTCCTTTTCCTCCATGTATTCCTTCACATAAAGCCTGTCTAAACGCCCATAAGCATTCCAGTCAATCCGGCGTATATCATCCCCCGGCATATACTCCCTGAAATCCGAAAATTCCATCGAAGAACCTTTTTGTACAGATTTGCGGTTCCCGGTCAGGTTCATGGATGTTCTATGTCCCATGACCAGTCTAAGCTGGGACAGTCTGTCAAAAAATGCAGCATCCAAAATCATATTTCCCTTTTACTCCCATCTGCTCGTCTTAAGCATACATTCAGATTTTTTCAAACAGCGCTGATTTCGCATCCAAAATATTTTTGATAATCTCATCCTCGGTAATTCCTTTACTGATAGCGTCAAAACCAGCAATGATTCTGTGTCTGAGCACAGGATACGCAGCCTCCTTCACATCCTGAAAAGAAACATTAAAGCGCCCTTCCAAAAAAGCCTTTGCCCTGGCAGCCCGAATCAGCGACTGCGCTGCCCTGGGGCTCGCCCCTTCCCTGATATAAGGATTGGGCGCATGGGTTTCCATAACAATCTCCAAAAGATAATTCATCACTGCATCGGCAATAGGAATCTGGTTGACCAGCGTCCTTGCTGCCAAAAGCCCCTCCCCGTCCATCTGCTTTTCAATGACAGGTGCTTCACTCCCTTCCGTAAGTGCAACAATCCCCTTTAGCTCCTCCTTAGAAGGAAACCGGACTAATATTTTAAACATAAAGCGGTCCAGCTGGGCCTCCGGCAAAGGGTAAGTCCCCTCATTTTCTATGGGATTCTGAGTAGCCAGCACAAAAAAAGGCTCTTTTAAGGCATGGCTGTCATTGCCCACCGTCACCGTATGCTCCTGCATTGCCTCCAGCAGCGCTGACTGGGTTTTAGGGGTAGCCCGGTTAATTTCATCTGCCAGAATCAAATTAGAAAAAATCGGTCCGCGTTCAAAGGAGAAGGAACTCCCCTGTTCGTTCTTAATAATGATGTTCGTGCCGGTTACATCACTGGGCATCAGGTCAGGAGTAAACTGAATCCTTTTAAAGGATAAATCAAAAACCCGGCCAATAGTGCTGACCAGCCTTGTCTTTCCCAATCCCGGCATTCCCTCTAAAAGTACATTACCTCCTGTAAGCATCGCCAGCATAACCTGCCGGATAATGCCCCCCTGCCCGATTATTCCCTTTTGTATTTCTTTTTCACATGCGGCAATCTGCTGCGCCATATATACCGGATCCTGTAATCTGCTCCTGTCTAATGTTTCCATATAATGTTTCCTCCATCTTCTTTAACAGTTCAGCCCTCTTCATTCATAAAAACGTCGGCTTTGCATCCATCACATCATCAATTAAAACTTGCAAAATATTCCTTTATAATCTCTTCCATACCGCTGGGATAGCGTCCTGCTGCAATTCCTTCGTAAGCATTCTGTTCATAGCTTCCGATCACTGCATCGTAGGAAGTGTGCGTCCCCTCCCAGCTCAATCCATTCTGCGCCCGGAAATACTCTGATGTGTCATGATTCGCTGCATTTCCCGTAAGATTTTCGCTGTCTGCAATTTCATTGGGAACACTGACATAATCGTGAGGCGAATTGACGCTGCCATTTCCTGCACCATTTCCCGGAGCATTTCCAGCGTCGCCATTACCATGCTGTCCGTTTCCTCCCTGGCTTCCCTGCCCATTTCCGTTACCTGAATTCCCGTCTCCGTTTTGGCCTTCCTGTCCATTTCCGTTATCTGAATTTCCATCTCCGTCCTGACCTTGCCGGCCGCTTCCGTCCTTGCCATTTTCCTCTCCACTGCTGCCTTGCTCCTTATTTACACCGTTTCCCTGAGAATGTTTCATTCTATCTTCCATTGCTTTCAGGGCATCCGCCGTAGCAAGAGAAAGGTTTGCTCCATCTTGTATCTCCTGCATGATTTCAGATAATTGACCACTCATATCCTGGTATTTATAATTCAGTTTCTGTGACGCAGCTTCCAGCATTTCCTGTGAAACTGCCTGCTGATATTCTGAAAGTGAAGCTTCCAGACTCTGTGCCATATCATTAAGCGCCTCCTGCTGCTTTTCGGTCAGTTCTTCTTGCTGTAGCTGTTCCAGTGCTTCCAGCATCTCCTCAATTTCTTCTTCTTTTTCTTTTACTTCCCCTTTCAGGCTGTAAAGCTCCTTTGCCCTGTCTTTTGCTACAGAAGGAATCAATGAAAGTCCAACTAAAAGTATAAGCAGAGAAAAACACAGAATGGCCTTTTTCCAGGATGGCCAAATAGAAATCCGAATCCTGTCCCTGTGCGCCTGAAGCGCTTTCATGGCATCTTCCCTCTGAAGTCCAACCAATGTTCCCTCTTTATCAAGGTTCTCATAAGCTGTAGCTATCCGCTCCTCAAAACCAAATCTGTCCATCTTAAAAGCCGCCTGCTCCATGGTGGTTCGTTTTATCACCATCACTATGAAAACCGAAACTTCCCCAAGAATCAGTGCTAATCCGCTATAAATGTTGACATAGTAAAGAGGCACCAGAAGCGCTACTGCCTGAAAAAGAATTCCAACCCCGGCACTGATGCTCAGGGCAGTTGCTGATTTTTCTAAAAATTGTGCTATGTTCATCCTGCGCCGGCAGGTTTGTATTATTTTCAGAAATTCTTTTTTTTCCATCTTATCCCCATATCAGAATGCTATTTTATTTCTTACGCTTTTTCCCTGAAGAGGAATGCATAGGATTCACCTTCCATGCCGCTGCAAGCATAAACAAAATAGATAAGGTCAAAATACATGCCGCAGACAAAAACAGCCATACTTTGCCCTGTGATAAATTATAGGTGATAAATCCTACCTCACCCCTGGTAAAGTTAGAGCCGCTTGCTCCAAAAAGAGACTCTCCCGTCATAAGCTGCATAAAGAACTCTTCGAAAAAAATAAAAGGATTAATCAGCAGAATCAACATGCTTTCCCCCATCCTTTCACCATCGGTCAAAAGCGCCCTCAAAATGACAGGAAGAAATGTCAATATATAAATAAAGAAATAAAATACATAGGACAAAACTACTGCCGTAATTGACCGGCGGCAGAGGGCGGAACAAAGAATCCCAATGCTGCCTGAAAGCAGCGACAAAAGAATAATGGTAAGTATAAAATAAAACAGATAACTCCAGCTAAGTCCTCCTGCCACAAAAGCCAGAGCCATAATCGGCATTCCGGCCATCACAAAAAACAAAATCCTTAATACTGCTGAGGCCACCTTTCCTAATACAATGGAAAAAGGCGACATACAGGTGGTCAGCATAATGTCAAAGGTCTGCCTCTCCTTTTCACCTGAAATTGAGGATGCCGTAATTACAGGTACAATCAGAGCTACAATACAGACCTGCGCAATGGAAAGAACCGGAAACAAATAAATCAGGTACCCATAAATATTACCGGTGGTATAAATGCTTCTGCTTTCCTGCTGTATTACCGCCAACGCCAATAAAAATGCCATCGTCAGCACTGTCTCATAGGCAAACACTCCCCAGCTCAGACGCATGCTGCGGGCTGTTACCTGCAAATCTTTTTTTACAATCGGATTCCACCGCATTCTCACTGTGCACCACCTCCCGTCAACTGCATGAACAGCGTTTCCAAACTGCCTTCCTCTTTATAAAACCCGGTGAGAATCACCTGGTTTTGAATCATAAGCCCGATAAAAGCATTAACTGCCTGGTCTGTGCAATTGCTCAAAATCAGAATCTCATTCTCCCTGACAGACTCAATTTTAACACCTGCCTGCTCTTTTAAAATCCGCTGAGCTGTCTCCATGCCGGAAGCAATCTGAATGCGCATCCGGTTTCCTCCTGCAATCTGCTTCATCACATCCTCAATCCTGCCGGCGGTGAGAAGACGTCCCTGATTCATAATCCCGATACTGTTACACATCTCCGAGAGTTCCGAAAGAATATGGGAACTGATTACAATCGTCTTTCCCATTGAATGGAGATTTTTCAGTAATTCCTTCATTTCCACTCTGGCTCTGGGATCCAGACCGGAGCTGGGTTCATCTAAAATCAGCAGACTGGGATTATGCAGCAGCGCTCTTGCCACGCACAAACGCTGTTTCATCCCTCGTGAAAGAGTATCCACATAAACTTCCTTCTTATCTGAAAGATTAACCAGTTCCAACAGGTCATCCGTCAGCTTGGCAATATCCCGGGAATACATCCCATACATAGAGCCATACAAATCCATATATTCCCGTACTTTCAAATTGTCGTACACCCCAAAGAAATCAGGCACATAACCGATCAGACGCTTCATTTCTTTACTTCCCACAGCCGCCGCAGTATTCCCGATTCTTACAGTACCGCCGCTTGCCCGAAGCAGTCCGCAGACAATTCGTATTGTAGTTGTTTTCCCTGCACCATTCGGTCCCACAAAACCAAACAAATCTCCCTCAGGGATGTGCAGCGATAAATGATTTACCGCAGTAAAAGAACCATAATTTTTTATCAAATCATTAATATAAAGCATACTTCCCCCTATTGAACCGCATATAGGCATCCATAAGATACCTCGTTGCAATTGTCGTCCACCGCTTTATCCCAATCCTCACACACTCCAATGACTGCTGTCATGTCCGGATCCTCTAAAGAATAAAGGTAAGAAATTCCTATCCCCAGGGCGGTTAATACATCTACATCCTTTTTCTTTCCCCTGCGCTGGGCATCGCTTATAAAATTGTATAAATAACTTTCCGCCCCATTATAATATCCTGCATTGTCATCAAACACTTTTTCTGCCCTTTCCAGATTGATATCCGCTCCTGCCGGTAAATCTTCATAAACAAACAAATTATTGTTTACAATCAATGCAAAATATTTAAAATCCCTCCTTGTTCCGTTAGTAACTGTTCCTTTGATACCAAATTGCCCATCTGTCTTAAGATCACTGGAAATGCTGCCTTCTTCCGGTTCCTTTGCAATGCCTGCCAGAAAATAGCCGTCCTCAAATCCAGTGGATGGATCAATACCAAAAAACAGCCTGTCCCCTTCCTTTTTAACATGATGGTAATAAGTTTCCTCATCACTGTTTCTATAATGACTCTCCTCCAAAGGACCTGCATATTCATACCCTTCCGCCAGACGCAGATCCCATTCCTTATGTCCTGCATCATAGCAGCGCAGATATGTCTGAACATTTCCTCCACCGGAAAGGTCTTCTATTGTAGCAGAAAAAACATTAGTGCCTATCACCTCAAATCCTCTTCCGGCCACGTACACCAAAAAGACGCCCACAAGCATCGCTGCAGGCACTGCAATCCAGTAAAGATCCCGTTTCTTTGCAAAGCGCAGGATCAGATAAAGAACAGGTCCGACAAAGATCACATACAGGATTACAATAACTTTCAAGCTTCCAAACTGCAGGCGGTTGCTTCCATTTCCCAAAAGCCGGCAGAACCTGTTAAACGTATATCTTACATCACTATAATTACTAGTATACCTGCCTGAGCCATAATGGGTAATTGAATAATCACTCACTTGCCACAAAATATCTTCTGTAAACTCCTCCTTAGTGTATCCTGCATAAAAGGATGCATCCACACCTCCCAGATCAGAAAGAGAATAAGGCAAAATTCCCACTGCTCCATCCCCCCAGGAACAGGCCAGCGCTAAAACCCCATACGTTTCTTCATATTTATTGTTCCTGTCAATTAGTTCCGCCATAGGAAGCTGTGAAATATCCACATAGGCATAGCCGTAAGAATCGTATTCAGCTTCCCCCTGTTCATAAATTTTAGAACACTGTATCTCCAGATCAGGCAGACCGCTTAATGTATTCTCCGCACCACTGCCTGTGCCAATGATAAGCACCCCTCCATTATTACACCACTGCTCTATGCTTTTTAATGTCTGATCAGACAAAACACTGGTATTATAGGTGTCAATTACCAGAAAACTTAAAGCCCCCAATGCACTTTCCAGGTTATCCTGATCCAGTTCCACCAGCTTTATTGGATAGTTATTGCCTTTATAATTAAGTTCATTTCCTCCCATATCCAGATAGGTAAGCGATGAATATTTATCACTTAATATCCCCATGGAAAGAGCTTTTGCCTGCGCCTGCAAAAGCCGGTTAAATTCCTTCTGCGCCATTATATCCTCATTTTTATCCAAAAGGGTAACCTTCACCATTCCATCCGTGCGCTTCATACTGTCTTTTGGCACCTTCACCACAAATTGTTTCGTACTTCCCGAAGGAAGGGATAGAACCGTATCATAAGCACAAGTGCTTGCTGATCCATAGCTTCCACTATAATAATTGTCGCAAATTGTCAATCGAACCGTTCCTTCCCAGTCCTGTCCCTGATTTTCAACCGTCAGCTGAATCTCATAGGCATACTTATCTGAGGGCAGCACCTCCGCATCAATAACACATGCCTGCTCTCCGGCTTTGACTGTTGCCCCTGCACTTCCCATGCACAAAATCCAAAACAGAATTCCCAAAGCTAAGACTCTAAAAACCTTTCTGTTTCTTTTATTCCTATTCCCCATGTCCGTTTCCTTCCCGCTTTTTTGGTATTAATGCTTTTATTTTATCATACTCTTAGTGGCAGCTCTACTTATAAATGCTTAAGTTTCTTTTAATAAATTGGAAATCTTTTATTTTGATGGCATTAAAAAAAGCCTGATTTTTTAAGAATCAGACTTTTCAGTATTCTTTATTTTATCCACTGCTAACCTAATGTACAGCTCATTTCATGCCATTCCTCGCCACCCCAAGTCGAATTAGCTATTCCCCGATCCACAAAACCAAATTTCTTATACATCTCCACCTTTGAATTCAGGCAGGTAAGAAAAACTTCTCCTCTGCCTCTTTCTCGTTCTCTTCGCAGATATTGATATACAAGTTCTCTTCCAAGCCCCTGCCTTTGATATTCCGGTAATACGTCTAAACCAAGCAGCATTATATTCCTGCCTTCAGAATTATGTAAACTGGCATCGGTAAAAAATTCATCACGAAAACAATATTCATCCGTGGCAATTCCATTTAAAAATCCTGCCACTTTTCCTGTTCTCTTATCCACTGCTGCTAAAAATAAGTCCTGGGCTGCCGCAATTCGCTCTTTCATACTTTTCTCTGAACACGCTTCGTTTGGTGGAAAACAAATCTGCTCTATCACAATCGCCTGCTCTCTCCAAAAATGTACTGATAATACGAGGAGCATCGCTATGGGCAACAAACATAAAAATCCAACCATCAGTTTCAGAATCACTGATGCCGAACAAAAACAAATCGAGGCACGCATTCTTGCCAGTGGAATGATGAAAAAAGATTACTTTGTCCGTTTCGGAATTTGCGTGGCATATCACAGGAAACGCCCGGTCAGCTTTCCGGCATCAATTCCGCCACAATTAAAAAGTATGAGTATGGCATCCGCAATCCCAAGCCCGACCAACTGCTGAAAATTGCAAATGCTTTGGGTATCAGTATCAATGTTTTCATGGATTTTGATATAGAAACGGTATCAGATGTATTGTCTTTAATTTTGAAAATGGACGAACAATTAGATATGAACTTTGAAGCAGAGAGGTACGAGGACGAAAGTTTCAATCCCGCTACAATCAAAATATCCTTTCAGAACTCTCTGCTCAATCATAAATTGGGCGTATACATGAAAGCAAGGGAATTGCAGGAGAACCTTTTAAATGATACGGAACGCTTCTCATCAGAAGAAGTACATCAACGTGCGATTGAAGCACTATCAAAAGATTTGGACGCTGTTAAACAGAGTATTCTTGATGACAGCAAGATTGTGAAAAAAGGTGTTCGGGGAATATCTGTTAAGATATATCCCGAAAATGAGTGATAAAAATTTTGTACAAAAAGTATTGACTTCCACGTAACGTGATACTGTATTCTTTTCTCATAGGAGCAGAATAGATATAAGCCGGCAATCTCTGTCTTGCTTCTTCACAAATTTAAGGAGCTGACAAGAATGCAAACCATAAGCCAAGTTGTCGAATTAACAGGAATAAGCCCCCGAACACTACAATACTATGACGAGATTGGATTATTAAAGCCAAGCGAATTGACCGAATCCGGCTATCGCCTATATGATGATGAAGCCTTGCAGAAGCTACAACAAATCCTGTTTTTTAAGGAATTGGGATTTAAGCTGAAAGAGATTAAAGAAATTCTGCAAAAACCAGACTTTGATAGAATCAAGGCTTTCAAAAGGCAAAAAGAGTTGCTTTTGCTGAAGCGCAACCGGACAGACAGACTTATACAGCTTCTTAGCCGCTTAGAGAAAGGAGAACAATGTATGAGTTTTAAAGAATTTGACCTGTCTGATTACATTACCGCTTTAGAGGATTTTAAAAATAACAGCGCTGATGATGTTATCAAGCACTGGGGAAGTATTGAAAATTTTGATATGTTTATTCAAAAAATTAAAGATGATGAAGCAGAGGTAGCTAAACTTGCTATTCAACAATTCGGCAGTATTGAAAAATACACCGAAGCCATGAAACATAATTTAGAGCATTTCTCTGAACTCATGGAAGCACAATTAACAGAAGAAGTGAAAGAAATTGGAAAACAATCTGATATTCTGTATGGCAGACTAACCGCTGATTTGTCAGAAGATGTTTCCTCCCCTAAAATACAATCCGTTGTAGATGAACTGTTGCAGCTTATACAGAAAAACAGCACCAGCGTATCTCTCGATAAGCCCTATATCAATGTTCTTATCAACACATATTCAAGCGATTATATTAAAAGCATGACTGATAGCAAATATGGAGAGGGGGCTTCTGATTATATCGTAAAAGCGTTCCGTTACTACTCAGAGAACAACGCTTCCGAAAACAATTAGAAACAACAGGAACTCACTCTCTAAAAATATATACCTACAATTAATCATTCTCACTATACCGAAAAATAACTTACCACACTTTAGAGAGCCTTAGTGACATTTGAATTTTCTTGTGGTATAGTGGACTTCCACTTTTCGGAAAAGGAGTTGATGATGTATGCCACAGATGAACAAAGGCGGTAAATTTATTTTCGGAAAATCACTGATACGAGATGATTTGACAATCCATCTCCCAACACAGGCTCTTACAGAGTACAACGCCACAGCAGAGGGAAAAATCTATCTTTTTACCGGAAGCAAGGTCACTGGCGGATTCAGCGTGACAAGAAAAGGGTTGTTAGAACCGTCAAAGTTAGGACACATTCTTACCGATAATCCGGCTTTACAAACTTATCAGACCACAGAGGGCGAATTTATCAAATACAAAGGACGGTCATACTGTTGGGTAAATATTTCAGAGAATGGTATAATTCAGCTTAATCAGCAGATATTAGACTTTCTTAATCTGAAGATTGGAATGGAACTATTGTCTATCCGAAGCAGTGATATAGCTTTTACAATGGGTGCAACCGGTCCTCTGTTGGAAAGAGCCGACAACTATGAGGGCGAAATTCCTCTGTATTAAAAAAACAGGTATCATGATATCCGCCCCAAATCCAGTATTCTTCAAATAAATAGAGCCATTTTAGAGCCAAACGGCATAAAGCAATCCCGGAAACGCCCATTTTATCAGCATTTCCGGGATTTTATCCGTTACTCGAACTCTTTTTCCAGTTCGCTGCAAGTCCTGTTTTACGTTGCTTTTTCTTTATAAATCGTATCATTTTGATACGATTTTGTCTCTCGTTTATGTGGTCTCAGAGCTGGTGTACCCAAATTGTACCCAACCACTCTTTATATACCAATCACTTTTCATTCATAAATTCACTATACAAGCATATATTCTCTATACCAAACACATTTTGAATATACGATAAAAAATCACCTTTCACCGGAACCGTAATAAACAGTACGAGGCGTTTCCTTGGACGTGAACAACATACATAAAATAAATTTCTATTTCTTATATATGCATCATAATTCTTTGGATTTAATAAATTTGGATTACATCCCATAAATTTATCAAATTGATAATTATTCCATCCTCTGCCAACCACCCATAATACATTATTATATTCTTCGCCCTTCACACCATGATCCGTTGAATAAACTGCATCTGGTTTCAAAAAAGAAATAGCATTTAAAACTTCACTGTAAGAAATTTTATAGTAATCTCCAATATTTCCACGTTCATATGTATGCTCTGGATTTTCCAAAAACTTCTTATGATTTTCCAATACTTTAGGAGGAATCGGAAGATATAAATTAACTGTATTACATACCACATTCATTACATCTCCGACCGTTTTTCCTCTTGCCTCTTCCAAATCCTTTTTTAATTCCATCCAATCATGTTTTTGTTTTTTATTTTTTATTGGATAGTTACCGCTACCTAACGCATCAAAAAGTTGTGTTAGCCGCTTTGATTCTAAGGCTACATACAATTTTTCAATAGTTTCTGAAAAAAATTTTATATATGCATCTTCCCCATCTTTTAACCGCTCGTCCAACAACTCTAATAAATGAGTATAATCCTGTTGCTTCGCCAACATTTTATGCGTTATCATTAAAGTGATATGTTCTTCGCTCTCCCAATTATATTTCTTATCTAATTTCTTTTGAATACTATAAATACGTTCTGCCAAAATATCATTAGGAAGTTCATCTTTGTAATAACCATCCTGTCGTTTTCCAGTAAAATCATTACATGTTATAATACGAACAAATCCATCATTTTCATCCGTTGCCGCAATCTGCGGTAAATCAGGTCTAATATTATTCAATACATCAACAATAATCTGCTGTGATCTAAAATTAGATTCTTTTGCAATAACGACAAGATTAGAAGAATCTATTTTTCCACATGAATTTTGATCATAAATAGTTTGCCATTCATCTCCAAAAAAACCAAACTGTGGTCCACTATTTTTATTAATAAAATATTTCAAAAATTGATCAATAACTATTTTTAATGAATCCTGATATTCATCTATCAGTATTATTGGATATCTCAATGTTAATAATTTTCTAAACTTTGTATTATCCATAAATTTTTCAAATAAGTTTATTACATCACTGTGGTATAAATAAAGTATTCTATTTTCCACATATCTGGCACCCAACTGATATTGCACCTTATCAAAATCCTCACCTGTTATATTTTCCGGCATCAAATTATGCTTAACCACCTGATTTTTTAATTCTGTGCTAAATTGGCTAATAAGCTCCCATGCAAACGAATGTATAGTCATTGGTTTAATAAAACTGTCTTGTCTTAGGCGAGAAGAAATCACATTTACAGCAGCATTGGTATATGTAATGCATGCCACATTCTGTTTTTGGGCATTAAGACGCTGTCGCCAATTATCCTGCAACCAATCTATCACTCTATTCAAAGAATAGGTTTTCCCCGATCCAGCACCTGCTTCGACTCTAAAGCTTTTCTTTGCCTGCAAAGCATTGATAATCTGATTGTCTATCTCATCAGCTTTCTTTTTAGCCAGTTCATATTTACTTGGCATCATTCTTTACTCCCCTTATTGTATGACCTTTTAAATTTTTTCTTTGGCTGAACCGGCATTGGAATCTTTGATTGTTCGTTCAACCATATCAGTCCTTTTTCAATGTATGATGGTATCTGATAGTCATCGGATATTTTACCTAAAACCAAATTTAGAGCAAAATCTGTTTTCTTTTCTTCTTTTTCGTCAAAGTCAATGTTTTTCTTGTCCTCATCTATTCCATAATATTTTCTATTTACATTTATAATCGCTTCTTCTAAGCTTCTTGGATATGCCCCATTCTCCTCTAACTGAAACTCAATGTGCCTAAATCCATTTGTTTTTTGTTCATCTGACAATTCTAATATTTGAGTTAGTTCAATCTTTTTAGTTATAGCAATATTTAATACATCATGACACCATTTCTTAATTGTAGCATTAGACGTATCAATCGCTTCCTGTCTAAAAGCCTTTTCTCTATTTTTACCTACAAAATCAATATCAGTTAATATCAATGTTGGAATTTCCAAAAAATCAACAAAATTGAAAAAACAATGTGCATATGCACCTCCCACCTCGATAAGCGAACAATATTGCGATGTTAAAGTTGGATTTTTCCCCACAAATTTACCACGTTTTTCACATTTCTTTATTATATCTGGAATCAATAGCCGTTCTGATGCGCCTTCAATTAAAATCGCTTTATCGCAAAAATACAAATCACATCTGCTTAATGTCAAATACTTCTGTAAAAAGGTAATATTTTGCTCATGTTCATCAGTTGATTTTCCGTCTTTTTTATTAAAATCATTCAAATCTTTACAAATAACCCTATCCGCTTCTCTTCGCAAATAACGGACATTTTTAAAAGAAACCGTATTGGCAATATGCGGAGAATGTGTTGACATCACAACTTGAATCGGATTCCCTGTAAATTTAGAAAGTACATTCTCTAAATGTCCCACAAAAACTTCTTGCAACTGCGGATGCATATGTGCCTCAGGCTCCTCTAAAAACAAAATCGGAATGGCACTCATAGCGTTCTGTTTTACTGTTCGCGCAAACTCTTTTAAAAGCAATGTAATTTTAATAAGATTTTTATAACCCAATCCATTATGTGTACTGGGTAATGTTTCTTTATTTCCTTCTGTTATATATTCTAAATCTGTATTATTAATTATATCATTTTTCATAGAAAACTGCGTTCTCGCATATAACTGCATATCTTCTGCGGTAGGATATCCAAACGGAACCATATTATCTACAATCTCTGATAATATGCCATTAACTATATTTTCTGCTATCAAGCTCTGCTCATCGACATATTTTTTTAAATTTTTAGTTTCTGTAACAATTTCCTCTTCAATTTCTGATACATCGCTTTTAAACAAACGATTCATCACTACGCTTAATGGTCTTTCCTGCCCTTTTTCAGTTTCATCTAAACTTCTTTCTGCTCCAATCGTATTTAAGATAAATAAATCCTGCAATTCCTTTTTTGACTTTTCTTGCGTATCTTTTTCATCAGTAGGATTAACCGCCTCTATATGAAGCGAAAATAAAGTTGTAAATTTTTGTTCAATAACTTTCGCCATTATTTCTGTATTCAGTTCCACTACATTTTCATTATCCGAATTTTCAGTTATCGCTTCTTGCTCCGAATTACTTTCTCCTTCCATTAACTGGGCAGTTTCTTGATAGGTTAATTTCAATTCATGCAATGTCTGCGATGTCATAGAAAAATCGTATTTAGCCACAATCTTTGCTTCCGTTACATCTTCATCCAAGTCAATAATAAATGAAGATAGTCCTCCAAGATAATCTTCTTCTGCTTCACCAGAATAGTCTACATTAAAACAAATTTTTGAGACGGGAATTTCTTTTACACACTCCTCAAATGACTTTCTATTATTCCAAAACTCAAAAACAGCGTAATAAAGTTTATCTCTACATTGAATTGGATAATCCTCAAATTTTAACTGTTCTCCATTAATAACAGTTTTCATTAAATTCATAAGCGATGTTTTTCCTGTGTTATTTTTTCCAACCAACAATGTCAGCTGCCTGTCAAACACTATATCATACTCCATTAATAATCTATAGTTTTCAATATGTATTTGCTTCAAAAACATATTTTATCCTCCAATCAAATTTTTCCAAATGCCCTTAATGCTTTATCCAATTAGCTACACAGCGTGTAGCTAATTACAAGTTAATTGCTTTTATCAGCATATACCAACTGATTCCGTTCCAATTCCTCCCGCAATTCCTCCACCGTAGGCAACACCGTCATATACTTAGATGCAAATATCTGTTCACTTTCATTTAAAACAGAATATTTTACTATCGTTTCGTCTTTATCCGTACAGAAAATAATGCCTATTGTTGGATTATCATCCTCCTGCTTCTTCAAATCATCAAACATACGAATATACATATCCATCTGTCCTATATCCTGATGGGTCAGTTTATGTGTTTTCAAATCTATTAGCACAAAACACTTCAAAATATAATTATAGAATACCAAATCTATATAAAAATCTGCCGTTTCCGTACAAATATGCATCTGCCTGTCCACAAAACAAAAACCTTTTCCCATTTCCAGTAAAAATTTCTGCAAATGACTGATAATAGCATTTTCTACATTCTTTTCAACAATTCCCACATTATCTTTAATTCCCATAAACTCCAAAACATAAGGATCTTTTACAAATTGCGGAACCTGCCCTGTTTTATCCGGAAATTGTGTAGAAAGAATCCGTTTATAGTAACCCGTTTTTATATTGCGTTCTAATTCTCTAACTGACCAACATTCCGCAGCAGTTTCTTTCAAATAAAAGTCTCGTTCTTCGGCATCTTCTAAACGCATAATCGTTCTAAGATGCGACCAGTGTACTTTTCCAATCATTGAATAGCCAAAAGAATCTTGCGGAAAAGTCATATATAATTGTCTGCAATTTTTTATATTTGCAATAGAAAACCCTGTGCCATACTGTTCAGACAGTTCCTGTGCCAGTCTTTTAATAATATATGATCCATACTTTGCTTTTGCCGAGCCTCTCAACTCCTGCTCAACAATACGCTTTCCAACATTCCAATACGCATAGGTCATAATATCATTTGCCACCATATAGGCATTGCTTCTGGCATTTTCTAAAATATCGCGCACATCCTTATAAAATTGACGTTCTTCTTCGCCATCAATCAATTCAAATCCTGCCATTATATATCCTTTCCAATTGGCTACACACTGTGTAGCCAATTCAAAAAAAGCTCATAATACAATTTTTATTATTATTCTTGTTGCAATTTTATATCCCATATTGTTTCCTCAACCACCCTCACACACTCATCAGCATTCTTCTGAATATCCTTCCCCCAAAACCGAATAACCGTCCACCCTTCAAACAACAGCCTCTTATTTATTTCATCATCACGCTCTCGGTTTCTGGAAATCTTGCTGATCCAATACTGGCTGTTATTACTCTTTTCTAATCTCGGTTTTAAAACTTCCCAATCCTTTCCATGAAAAAATTCACTGTCACAAAAAATCGCTATCTTATATTTCGTCAATGCAATATCCGGTTTCCCCGGCAGTCTATCATAATTCTTCCGATAACGATACCCTTTGTTCCACAAGGATTTTCGCAGTTTTATTTCAATACTGGTATCTTTTGCCTTGATACGCTGCATATTTTTTCTACGCTGCTCTTTTGTCAGGTTATCCATCTATTCTATCACTGTCCTATATAATATCCTGCATTAGCACCTGCCTGTTGACACTAAAAATATCCTTTATTCTCTGATGCGTGTAAGGCTTCTCTCTATGCTGCTCCACCATTTTAATTACATTTGATACGCTGATTGCCGAACCATTTACATCCGTTGCGTCAACTATGTTCCTAAGCTGTTTATCAATATTGCTTCCAAAACCGCCTGCAATATACAAGAAAAAGGCAAGCGGATTGTCCGATTTACTGTAATTGCCAATATTCCCAATATAATTATGTACCATGCGGTTGTAATGGTCATTATTAATCGTATACTTATGATACGCTTTGTTATCCAATATTGCCTGATATCCATTTTCATCAGAAAGCAACAGCACATCCGGCGTTAATCCTATCGGTCCGACGTGTTTAGCTTCAAATCCAAACACATCTTGAAATAACTCAACAGTTGCTTTTTCAAACTCTGTCGCTTCATCACGCCCTTTAAATGCCATTTCAAAATATTTTGTCATAAATGCGCCAACAGAACCATTCGGATATGTTTCAATCAAAATATCCTCAACGGTTTTTCCATCTATTCCTGTTCTCTGCACAATATAATCAACTACCAAAGGTGTTATTTTCGTAATCGGACGTTCCAGTGATTCAGCGATATAAGCCTGTTTTACTTTCTGCCTTGCAATCAGCATCGCTGTAATAGTCTGTGTCATGGCAAGGTTACGGCTGTCCTTTTTATGTTTCGGATCAATGCCATACTTCCGTTGGAAATATTCATGCTGTTCCGGACGGTCAATGAAGCTGGGCTTATCGCTTAAAATCTTTCTGACTTCTTCTCGCTTATCGTCAAGAATTTCCACTTTTCCATCTTCACGTTTGGCAAGCTGTGTATATTCAAGCCAGTTAATAATTGTATTGGCTAAATCTGTCAAATGGCTGTATGGGTGTTCCGGGTTTACTTCACCTTTAGAAGATTGATATTTTTGAAAGAAATCTTCCTCTAAACAGTTATCGCCATAATTCCTGAACTGAATAATTCTATCAACAATATAATTAAAGCACTTATCGCTTTCATTTTCGGCTTCTGTAACAACAATTTTAGCAATTTCTTCTTCCGTCAGATAAGCGACTTTACTATCGTCAAGAAGTTTTAACAGAAATCTGAATGGTCTGATTTTAAACCGTTCAGCTACCTGAACACCTCTTCCAAGTGAAAATGAAGAAGGAAACTGGTATTTCAGTATCTGATTTGTCAATATATCTACCGGAGAATCGCCATTCATAATAGCTTCCCCCGCTAAAGTCAGCTTTATCTTACCTGTTGATTCCTGTGTAAAAATCAATCCAAGACTGGCAAGCCACGCTTTATATGTCCTTGCGCCTCCGCCTGTTTGATCACGTCTTTCGCCTTTGCGCTTTAGTCCTGCCGCCTCCAAAGCATCTTCATATGCCAAATGCGAATCCCTCTGTCCATCCCACTCCTGATTAAGCGATAAATCCGCAAATGCCGCCAATACTTCCGGCACAGAATTTAATTTTCTTTTTGGTCTTGTCACCCACCAATAATTCAGCATATCTTTACCTCGTTTTCTATTCGTCACATCCGGTATACGCATCCACACTCTCATATGGTATTCCGGCAAAAGTCTTTAATATTGCTTCAAAAATAACCCTTGCGCCTTTAGAGGGAACTGCCATACCTATTTGTTTCCTAACCGATTCTTTAGCACCTTCAAAAACATAATTATCCGGAAATGTTTGAAGTCTTGCCCTTTCTCTGTTTGTCAATGCCCTCGGTTCAGCATAATGATAAATATGTGTTCCGCCGCCGCCGGAACCCGTCACTGTATATGCTGGCTTATCAGGATCTAACCTTTTATATATTTGACTGATTTTCGCTCCTCTGACATTCAATCTTAACCTTTCCGGAAGTTCTGCCGAAAAAGCGTTCTGCCCCGGCTTAATATAGTTCAATCTTTCTACTACTTGCGCCGACTGTTTTGTCAACTCATTATTTGCCGCATCAGCAGGAATTGGCGGAATTTCAATCGCTGTTCTGCAACTCACATCAATGTCCTTATACGGAGCAGGACTTGGTATTTTAAATTCATAAGGCAAATCTTTCCGTATCCCTACAATAATCATACGATGTCTTGCCTGTGGAACGCCATACTCCTCAAATTTATATAAATTAGGATATATCCGGTACCCAGCTTTAATCAAATCTTTTTTTATCTTTTCAAAAGCCTTTCCTTCATTTGCGCTTTTCAACCCGCCGACATTTTCAGCAAGAAACCATAAGGGCTGGTATTTCTTCAACACCTTAACCCCATAGGTATATAACGGTCCAAAAGTTCCGTTAAAACCCTTCTGCTCGCCCACTACTGAAAAATCGTTGCAGGGGAATCCAAAAGCCAGCGCATCAATATCTCCCAAAGGTTCTATATCCAGTTTTCTTACATCGCCGCAGATAACGCTTTCTTCATCATCAGGGCATATATTTCTCCGATATGTATTACAAGTGTCCAAGTCATAATCATTTGCCCATTTATGTACTATCCTGTATTCTGGATCGTCTATTTGGGCAGTTATGGCAGCAAGCGCAAGTCCTCCCGGTCCGCAAAATAATTCCCCAAGCCTGAACTCTTTCACATCTTCTGCATTCATTATATCTTATCTCCATTTTCTAATATAAATTCTCTATTAAAAGATACGCCCAAAACATCTGCCACCTTTTCAATCTCCGGTATTGAAAAACTGCCTCTTTTCATTTTGGAATTAAAACTCTGAGGGGATTTTCCCAAACGTCTCGCCAATTCCGCCTCACTTACATTACATCTTACACATAATACTTTTATTTGTTCTGAAATAGTCATAATGTTCCCTTTCCTCCACGCTTATTATAAAACATTTTTTTGATGATGTCAAAATAATGTTTTAGCTTATTATACAAGTTATGCAGCACATACTTTAACCAAGAAAAAAGGCACTCATTAAATTATTACAGCGAGTGCCCATTCCTAATCTCAATATATATTTTACTTACTTTTAAAAATGTAAAAACCAGTCAATTTATGATATTATTTTCCCATTATTGGCTCCTGCTTATCTGCAACACTGTTTATCAGACTGATTCGTTTTACCTCTGACATCAATGTAATACCATCATAAAACCCCTGCCTATAAGCAGCCGCTCCATACGCTGCACCACTGGCATTAGCCGCAGAAATAGCTTTGTCTACCGCTTTATTCTGCTCCCGACTCAATCCCGCTTGCTCTAATTCATTGATAGCTCCATCGACTTCTTTTTGTGCAGATTGGTACAGTTCATTATTATTTAATGCTTTTTCCAGACCTTTATGTATTCTTTCTTCCATGAGTATATCTAATAAGTTTTCATTTTTTGCTTCCATATCACACACCCTCCCGCTCCGGTTATTTATATTAGAATTATAATATGCCGTCATTATGCCGTCAATACATTTTTAGCCGTTATTTCGACGGTATAATAATGTCAGATTGGAGGTGTTGCTATGACAACTGATACAGCTAAATTTACATTAAGGACAGATGCCGAATTGCTGAAAAAGTTCCGCTATGTTGCGGATTACAATGCCCGCTCAGCCAACAGGGAATTAGAGGTACTAATGAAAAAACATATTGCAGAATTTGAAAAGGAACATGGAAAAATAACCTTTGAGCACAATTTCTCATAATATTTTTGTAAAAGTGGAGCAGTTGCCTACTCCACCTTTATAAACAGTATACTATCTCCTTTAAAACGATTTCTTCCGCCCTCGCCCGGATGTTATTCATTCTTCTTATCCAAAGCATCTGATCCTGTGCCTTTAGCTGCTCCGTCATGCCTTCCTGCACTGCCATCTGCTCCACAAGCAAATCAAATCTCGTTTCTGCCTGCTCCTGTATCATAAGCAGATGTTCCTTTAATCTGCCTGACAACAACAATCCTGAATAAATGCCACGCCTATGGTTTTCCAAGTATGATTTCCTCATCAATCCAAATTTTCTCAACTCCCCCTCCGGCTCCGGATCCGGTATTAAATTCGGGATCAGGTAATCACCACATTTTTCATAAATCAGATTCATCATCCATTCCTCACTTTCATAAAATTCACATTTCCTGCTGCCACTGCCTACTTTTTCCTGACTGCCCTCTTTCCGACACGTCCCTCTGCCTGTTATACGCATCTGACACTGATTTTGCATCCGCCAATCTCTGTTTCATGGTTTTCGGCGCAAGCGATTTAACATACTCCACGAATGCCTCGCCAAGCCCTCTTGATGCCACAAAACGCTTTAATTTTTCAACCTGTTCAGAAAGCGTAACGATCTTCTTCTCCAGAGCGGAAATCTTCTTTTCATACTTCTCCAAAAGATGGTTTCTTGATACCGACCTGTTAAAAGCATCCAGCAGCTTATTCCAGTCGCTTTTCTTTATTTTGACATATTCCTCTCCGCCGAAAAGATTCGTCATCGGAACAGCTGCACTTTTCATGTCCTTTGTTTTCGCCGTTACTTCCTTTGAAATCATTTTTAAGGTTTCCGCCCTTAAATCATGCTTCGCAAGAATCTCTTTTGCCGCTTTCTCCTTTGTCTCCGCTTCCTCAATCTGATCCGTAAGCTTCTGCGCCTGCAAAACCAGCTCATCATTATGCGCTTCCATTTCCTGCATCTGTCCGCAGAGTTCCGATGTCCGTTGCTCCAAATCGTCATTCTGCCGCCCTAATGCCACGTTCTGCATATCCAGCGCCACTGCCTGCTGTTCCAGCTCCTCCACTTCACGCATAGCCGCTTTATATTCCGGCAGCGACAGATTATCACGCTGTATGCCGAGAACTTCTATCTCAATTCCCTGCTCCCTGCACAACTCCGTCAGATATTCCCTCTCCCGTTCCTGCCATGCGACCGTTTCATTCTGTTTTCTGCTGACCGCCTTTGCAAATCCCATCTGCTGAAACGCTTTCGTCAGGCTGTTGCGTGTCTTCATCCCGTTTTTGTACCCATGCGCCACAGGAATATAATCTATATGCAGATGCGGCGTTGCCTCGTCCAAGTGCATCACGCAGTTGAACAGATACAGATTCGGATTGCGCTCCTGAAAAGTCTTTGCATACCGATCCAATACTCCTATCGCCGCTTTCGCCTCCTCTGTCAGCACCCCGTTTTCGTCTGTGACCGGAGTATCCGCCTTTTTGCCTATCTGCACGATATTTTCATAAAATGTCTTTTCCTTGTTGCCGGAATTTTCTATCTCTTTCAGATAATCTTCTTTCTGCCTGTCTTTACGCTTCTGTGCCGCATTATAATCCCGGAGCGCCTGTCCGAAGCATTTCTCATAAGCATCTTTTAAGGATTCCTGTATGTAAGTCCGGTTCCAAGACGTTCTTTCCGGCACCACATTATTGCAGATAAATTCCCTGTTGTTGTGCGTAAGATGTCCTCTCCCCTTGGGAAAAGAAATTGTTTTTGCCGCCAATACCTCACTCCTCTCCTCGATTTTTTATATAAAGACTAACTATAGTTTTGTTACTTTTGTCAAAAGTAACGCCTTATTACTTCTGACGCATACGCATCAGAAGTAAGGCGCCCTGCGGGGCTGATGCCGCAGATACAGCGGCATAGTCTGCCATAAAACCTATCCGGCAGACTGCTCATTTCGGCAGAATACCACCGTCATTCGCTATGGGCGGCGGTGCCGGATAAAACTTTTCGGCACCGTTCAATAGGCTTCCTTTTGGGGATTGAGTACCGAATATAGAAATTCGGAACCGCCTATCCGCCCATTGCAAATGCAAACGCCATCATGTCCTCGGACAGTTCCGGCTCCTGCATCTGCCCCATTCTGTCCGCATACGCTTTGTCTTCTGAGAGTTCTGCATCGGAATGAAAACCCTGCGCATATTTCCTGACAGCTTCGTTGATCTGCTCCGCAAACACTTCCTGCATCTCTTGAAGCATCTTATGAAATTTTTGTTCCAACACCCTGTCCAGCAATTCCGCCAGCTCTCCAAAATCCTGTTCTGCCAATTCTAATCGGGAAACCGGTACGTCATCGGTTCCAGTCTTTATTCCCCCGTCAAGAACCGCCACAAACGCATCCGAAAGTATCTTCCCATAAGAACCGTCTTTTCGTGTCATACCCTGTAGATATTCCCATGTCCTGCGCTGGTTTTCATCTTCCGTGCAGAATTTTATGTTGCTACATTTATAGGTCTTCTTCATTCCATAACCTCATTTCTATACCGCCTGCCTGCGCTGTTTCTGCATTGCAAGATACTCATATCCTTTGGCATTGGCACAGATGTCCTCAATAAAAGTCACACTCCCTTTTGAAGCAATATCACTGTAATGCCTGAGTAAGCATCCGCCGCCTCCGATCACATATAGATGCACCAAACTTTCCTTATACCCATAGTCAACCAGCCTTTTTAAAATATCTCCTGCATACCGTTCTGCAATCCGGCTGACTATCCCTGCCACATTATCCGTCCTGCCCTGCAAGCCGTTTATCAGCATCGGCTCGATCATAAACTCCGGTATGTTTTCCCCCGCTGACTTGGACAATTCCTTTTGGATTTCCTTCATGCAGATAGAAACACCGAATTTGCCCGTCACAAGGCTTTTCTCCAACGGTCTGCCGTCCACAATCTGCATCACGTTCATCGTGCCGTTTCCGATATCCGCTATCATGTTGAAGCCTTTCATCGAACCGGCACTGCATACCGCCGCAAATCCCTGCGGGAACACTTCCACTCCGCACAAATGCACCCTGTAATTCTCTTTGCGGAACGAGAAGAACAGCTCCTGTTCCTGCATCAGATATTTCTTAAAATCTGCCGCCTGATTTTTTGCCCAAGCAAGTGGAAGTCCAGCCGCCAGCACCACTTTTGCCTCATGAAGACCTCGAAATTTCAGTTCCTCCGCCAATCCTGCCAGCGTAAGAATAAAGAAGTCCTGCGAATCGGTCTTGTTGCCCTGATAAATCAAATGGTTTTCCCCGATTACATAATACTTATCTTTGTATTTGATATAATTCATACTGACTATCGGTTCTTCCTCAAAACATTCCACGCCTGTCCTGAATACCCTGTGCACCGTCTTAATATTCCCATAGCCATGATCCAAACCGATAATTACTTTCGTACTGTTGTTATATTTCTGCATTATAAATGCCCTCCCATATTGTTGTTAATCTTGTTATTGTGTTTTCAGTTTTTTCTGTTTACACCGTTTACAAATAGCTGAAAGCATTGTTTTTCCTATATCCTGCTGTAAACCCGCCGTTTACAAAAGTGTAAACAGCTTTGTAAACGGAATAAAAAAGAGTTTAAAATAATACTGCACTTTACCCAAAAGGTGTCTGCACATTATCCGGCAATGGTGAAAAACCCTGACTGTCAGCCTTACGTTTCCATCCTCTCTGCAATCCATACCTATCGAACCTATGGGAACTGATTTTCTCCCACCCGTCAATGCAGGTGTTCATAATGCTGTTAATCTCCTTAATCTCCCATTGTTTCGGTTCTTCGTACTCGTGCCGCAGCGCTTCCCTGTAAATCATCTCGCTGCATACATATTCGTCAGTACAGGCATCCAGCCACGCCTGAATAACACCAACCTTTGTATCCTCCGGCATAAACTGTTTCTGCATCTCCCTCAGATATTCTTCCATTTCCTTTGACAGCTTCAGCTCACGCGGACAGTTCTTGTAGATAACCATTGCCTCCGCCCACGCCTGCATAATATATTCCCTCGACTCCTTTTCGTCCTCAAGGATATGCTTTTCCACACGCTCCTGATGAACCAGCACAGGCGCAAACCTTCTGTTCCCCGTCCTGTCCAGCGGAAGAAAATCAAGATTGTTTGACGTGCCGACAAAGATACACTGTCTTGGTCTGTCCTCCGCATAAGTCTGATATGGAATACGGTATGTTTCTTTCTGCCTGCTCAAAAAAGACTTAATATCCTCAATGCTTTTTGCGTTGACAGTGGCAAGCATTTCCGACATCTCAATAATCCAGTGCCCCTGCATCTTGCTGTAAACATTTTCATCGTCCATGCGTTTCAGATCGTCCGTAAACCACTCGTCATTCACAGCAAGGAAACGGAAGAATGTAGATTTTCCTGCGCCCTGACCACCCACAAGGCAGACCATGATCTCAAACTTACAGCCCGGCTCATAAATACGGTGTATCGCCGCCAGCATCAGAAGCCGCATAATTTCCCTTGTATACTCATTATCATCTGCGCCGAGATATCGCGGGAGCAGACCTGCAATCCGGTTTTTTCCATCCCATTGCAGTTTTTCGAGAAATTCCCTTATCGGGTGATAACTTTTCTCACTGGCTATAATACTGACAGCTTTGTTAATCGCTTTATCACTGGAAATTCCATAATTCGTTTCTATGTACCGCTGGATCTGGTACATATCCACATCAGTAATACAGCTTACGTTCTGTTTCCATGACAGCGGCTTCACAATGTCAGTTTTATTTGTCAGCTCATTTTTGCATATGGCATCTTTCAGCGCCGGATCCCTGTATAAAATAGTCATGCAGTTTTCAATGGAAGATTTCACATTCCCTTTCTGCGTTCTCGTAAGCGATTCCAGCACATCCTCAACCGTACTCATTTCTGTATCAAGCGCTTCCCCGATTTTCTCCCATGATTCGTTTTCCACTGCTTCTGACTCTTTGGACAAGTTTCTCCACCTCCTTCCTGTTCCTGATAAATAACTCCTGCTTGTCTGCTGTTTCTCCCATGCACAGAATATCCAGCCAGTAATTGATAACCGGCTCCGCATGGAGCATCTGCGCATAATCCTCTGAAAAAATAATGTCAGGCGGTTTTCCAATCAAGAAACGGTTTACACTGTCAATCTCCAAAATGCAGTTCTTCAATATGTCAACCGTCCGGTTACACCACTTTTCAAAACGTTTCCGAATATGTATTACTCTTTCACGTTCTGCTTTTTCCCTGCGGATGCGCTCTTTTTCCTGCACACCCAACTCCGTTTTCCCCTTGTGTCAACAGGCAGAGAAAAGTCCTCTATCAGCTTTAACGCCGCATCATACTGTGACAATCCATACATGCGGGAAACATAATCAACCGCATCTCCGCCGACACCGCAGGCAAAACAGTGATAATTCTTATCAATCTTCATGCTTGGGTGCTTATCATCATGGAACGGACAGCAGGCAGTTCCATTGCTCCTGACTTTCAGACCATAATACTCCGCCGTCTTCCTTGCGGTCAGATGTTCCTTTACCTCTGAAAAAATATTCAATTTTACAGCTTTCCCTCCTTTTCATCCGGAAAAGCCTCTGTTATAATAAATCTGCATAATATATTACGAAAAGGCTTGTCCTTTTTATGCTAAGATTAGATTGCACCAACAGTCTAATCTGTTTTCGAAATGCTCCTGTTACCAGCAGGGGCATTTCCATTCCGCCCGATTTCTAATAGCTGCTTTATCAGCTCCAGCAGTATTTTTTCATCTTCCGTATTCCCATTTTTCAGATGTTCCAATATCTGCCCTAACACTTTTGCAACCCTGTTAGACATATAATTTCCGGCAGTTACCGTTACTTCCTGCCCTAATACGGCTTTGCGGTAATAATCCCCTTTGGGAAGCCCCGACAGGATAATCCTCGCTTCTACTTGGGCTTTTTCTTTATCACTCAGCCAGAATGCGATTGTATTACGCCGGAACCTCGCTTCACGCTTACACGCCACTTTCCTCACCCCTCTCCACCTTTCCAAGCCTGTCCGCAATTTTTATCTGCGCATCCATAGACTGATGACAGTATGTTTCAATCGTAGTCGTAACTTTCCCATGCCCTAACCTTTTCGCAATCTCAACAGGACTGAATCCCATCTGCACAAGCATACTCGCATGGCTGTGTCTGGTACAATGGACGGTAATCTTTTTCACGCCTGACAGCTTGATTCCACGTTCCATTTCATGCTCAAAGAAACTCTTTGTCCTGCCTGCAAAAAGACGTGTGCCTGCCCTTGCCCGATAAAGCGTCGAAATATACTCTTTGATTACCTCCTGCAATTCCTTGTGTATGGTAATTACCCTTATGGAACTTTCCGTTTTCGGCGCAGTAATCAAATCCTCTCCGTCAATCCTCGCAAGAGATTCATCAACGGTAATCGTACCTTCCTCAAAGTTTACGTCTTTTACCTGAAGCGCAAGCAGTTCTCCCAAACGCATCCCCGTCCAGAATAAAATCTGAAATGCAACCCACGAATCCTGCTTATCCATAATCGCATCCGAGAACTTCTGAAATTCCTCCAAAGTCCAGTACGGTCTTTCATCCGCCCTGCTCTTACCCATGCTTCCCGCTTTCCGGCATGGATTGGAGCGCAGATCATAAAAGTTGACCGCATAATTCAGAATGGCGCTGAGCTGGTTATGTATGGTTTTCAGATAAGTCGGCTTGAAGCCTTTCTCCATCATCTCGCCCTGCCACTTTCTTATCATAGGCGCTGTGATTTCATTGATTGGCGTACTGCCAAAGTAAGGCAGAACCTTATCGTTCATCACATACTCTTTCTGCTTCATGGTAGTTTTCCGCAGACGTTTTTCCATATCCGCCTTGTAAATCTCCCAAAAATCAGCCAGCGTCATTGTCGGATCAGAGGACTGCTGCAACAGAAAGTGCGCATACCATTCTTCCGCTTCCTTCTTTGTTTTGAACCCTCTTTTCTGCGACTTCTTTTTCGCTCCTGTCCAATCCGTCCAGCGGTACTGTATTCTCCAAGTGCCGTTTGGATCTTTCTTCGCATTACAGCTCATACGACCGCCTCCTTTGCCGCCCCGTACCATTTTTCTCTGAAATAGGCTACGGGGATTTTTCCTGCGATTGTGAGAAAGCCTTTGGAAGATAATTCGCTGTTCATCTCCCGCAGAATCTTGTAGGACTTCCCCATACTGATGCCGAGCATCGCCGCAATGTCTGCGGCATTGTAGTAAAGTTTTTCGTTCATGTTGTTCCCTCCTGTTTATACCATTTGATTTATATATGTATCTTTTTGATACGTTTATATATTAGCGTATCTTTTGGTGCGTGTCAATAGCTTTTTAAAATATCTCTTTATTTATTTCGTATCTTATGGTATTATTAAGTTGCATTTGATATTTACTTGTATTGATGAGCAATCTCATAACACAGGAGGCATGATATTATGACAGTCGGCGAAAATATTCGGCGCATACGTCAAGAACGAGGTTTGACATTAAAGCAATTAGGTGAAATGGTTGGCGTTAGTGAAGCCTACATTAGAGCATATGAAAGCGGACGCAGAAACCCAAAATTAAAATCTTTAGAGGCTTTAGCACAGGCGCTTGCCGTCAATGTTGAAGTCTTAACTAACTCTGACTTTGACGGTGTAAAAGCTATGCACAGACTTTTTCAAGTATTCCGGCAGTATGACGGACATTTATTTGAATATCAGGATCAAGACGGTAATGATATGGTTGCCGTCAGCTTTGACACACTTTCTCTGATGCGTTCATGGTGTGACCGATATGAGGAATATATGAAAGAAGTGGAGAAGTGTAATTCTATTAAAGATGTGAAAAAGCGCGGGGAGGCATTGTTAAAAGCAGAGGCGGATTTTAACCTTTGGATGGATATTTATCCGGAGTCGGAGCCGTTTGATTTGAATTTGAAGATACAAAAGACACATGATGAAACTATGGATGAGATTGGGTTAAATCCTAAAAAAGATACCCAATAATTCGGAGGTAATACGATGGAAATTTTTCTTGATATATTGGACAAAATAATTCCTCTACTTTCTACTTTATTAGGTGCCTTAATAACATATTTTGTTGCAACATCTACAAAGAAAAACGAAATAAAATTGAATTCTAAAATTAAGGCAAGAGATGAGTATTGGATACCCTGCTCAAAAACTATATTGGACTTAGAAGATAAAATATCTTTATTAACCAAAAAAGATTACCTTGTCACTTTCTCTGGTACCCATAATAGTTGTGAGGCACAAACATTAGCATTGCTAAGATATTTAAACGCAGATAAGAGAATTTATTTTTATAAGCACACAAGGAAACTGCTGCAATCTGTCGCAAACAATATTCAAACCTATGAAAATCGCATTAATAATGATATTGAAACAATAATCGATGAGTTTCGCAAGCAATACTATTTGATGATAAATAATTCTTCAATTTATCAAAATAACAACTGTACCGATTGCGGAATTTCCATTTCAACAAGATTGCCTGATAATATAAAAGATGCCCTATGCCAACACCAAAAAATGGATTGGCGCGGCTATGTAACATCCATTAATTTTTTTAGAGGCAATCCAGAGTATTCAAATTCATTTTCTGCTGAACTATATTGCAAAGATGATACTGATTTCTTTTATGATATATGGTTACACATACAAAGGGGGTATAACACCAGAGATGAGTTTGGATTATCTCCTGAGCAACAATTAGGCTTAGATATATTAGATTATGAGAACAATCATATTCAAACATTATCAAAAATCTTAAATCAAATTATTATGGAGAAGGATTACCATATAGAATATTTAAAAGTTTTTGAATCCTTATCCTTATTACAAGATGAATTATACAAAAATATTGACAGTGCTACAATCCTATAAAATTTTCTATAAGAGTAATAAAATTTTTGTACCCAAATCGTACCCACTGCCACCCAAAAAATCCCCGCAAGCCCTGATTTTTCAAGGCTTGCGAGGATTTTACTTCTCACTCGAACTCAATTGTCCCCGGCGGCTTACTCGTCAGATCATACACTACCCGATTGACTCCCTTCACCTCATTAATAATCCGGTTCATAACTCCCTGCAGCACTGCCCAAGGAATCTCAGCGCTCTCCGCCGTCATAAAATCTATCGTCTTGACCGCTCGCAGCACTACGGCATATTCATAGGTTCTCTCATCCCCCATAACACCCACGCTGCGCATATTGGTAAGCGCTGCAAAATACTGATTGATCTCCCGGTCAAGCCCTGCCTTTGCAATCTCCTCGCGGTAGATTGCGTCTGCATCCTGCACCATCAGCACCTTATCCGCCGTCACTTCACCGATAATCCGAATCCCCAATCCGGGGCCGGGAAAGGGCTGTCTAAGTACCAAATATTCCGGAATGCCAAGTTCCAGACCAACCTTACGCACCTCATCCTTAAACAAATCTCGGAGAGGTTCGATAATCTCCTTAAATTCCACATAATCGGGAAGCCCGCCCACATTATGGTGAGACTTGATAACCGCGCTCTCGCCGCCCAGACCGCTCTCCACTACATCGGGATAAATAGTGCCTTGCACAAGGAAATCCACAGCGCCGATCTTCTTGGCCTCCTCCTCAAACACACGGATAAACTCCTCCCCGATGATTTTTCTCTTCTCTTCCGGTTCCTCTGCTCCGGCCAGCGCTTTATAAAAACGGTCCTGCGCATTGACACGGACAAAATTCAGGTCATAATCTCCTTCAGAACCAAAAACAGCTTCTACTTCGTTGCCCTCATTTTTGCGAAGAAGACCGTGATCCACAAACACACAAGTCAGTTGACTGCCAATCGCTTTAGCGAGAAGCACCGCTGCCACGGAAGAATCCACCCCGCCAGAGAGCGCACAGAGCACTCTGCCGTCTCCCACCTTTTTACGAATTGACGCAACAGACTGCTGTACAAAGGAATCCATCCTCCAATCACCCGTACAGCCGCACACATGATAGACAAAGTTGGATAACATTTTTGTACCCTCGACTGTATGCAGCACTTCCGGATGGAACTGGATCGCATACAGATTCTTGTCCGGATTCTGCGCAGCAGCCACGGGGCAATCCTCGGTATGGGCGCAGACAGTAAAATCCGGCGCAATTTTTGATATATAATCGTTATGACTCATCCAGCAGATTGTCTTAGAAGATACATTTTGAAACAGTATGCTGTCAGTATCCACCGTGACTTTAATCTTACCATACTCTCTGACGGGCGCCTGCTCCACTCTTCCACCCAGCACCTGCATCATAAGCTGTGCACCGTAGCAAAGCCCCAAGACAGGAATCCCCAATTCAAAAAGTTCTGGAGAACAGGTCGCTGCCCCAGATTCATAACAGCTGTTAGGTCCGCCTGTCAAAATAATACCCTTTGGATTCATCTCCCGTATTTTTTCCAGATCCGTCTTATAAGAATAAATCTCACAGTAGACATTGCACTCTCTGACGCGACGCGCTACCAACTGATTATACTGTCCGCCGAAATCCAA
This sequence comes from uncultured bacterium, assembly GCA_947073545.1. GTDB lineage: Bacteria > Bacillota > Clostridia > Lachnospirales > Lachnospiraceae > UBA3282. The sequence goes on along the minus strand of CAMTMP010000005.1, from coordinate 79,200 downwards.
CACGATAACTGTTTCTCTTTGCATTCTCTCTGTCTCCTCAGTGAATTCCCATTTGTCTCGCAAAGAATGCGTGTTCTTTGCACTCTCTTAAGGATACTATAACTATACTTGGTTATGTCTTGTATGACACTGATATAACTTCATCCCTTATTATACGTTAGCCTCAAAACCCTTGTCAAAGTATATTTCCCGTTTCTTTATACACCTAAATTGCAAAAGTAAATTCTACCCTTTGTTTCTTCAATAGAAGTTACCTATGCACAAGTTGAATTTAATCCTGCACATGCTTTATGATGTCTATGTCCCTGACAGCAGTGGAAGGAGACATCATGAGTAAATATATTCCAGGTAACCATAAGCATCTTACTGCTGCAGACAGACTTTATATTGAACGTCAGCTGAATGCCGGTTCCTCTTTTAAAGACATTGCCCGTTATCTCTGCAAGGATCCCATTACCATTTCAAAAGAGATCCGTGCACACCGTCTGTCTGACTTCTATCCCGGCAGAGGGCTCTTTCTGAATGCCAAAAACTTCTGCATCCACCGCTTCCACTGCCAGAAGAAGAATGTCTGTGGCAAGATCATTCTCTGCGACATTAAGTGTGCTTCCTGCCCCTCATGCAACCAGCACTGTAAGGATTTCGTGAAAGAACGCTGCCAAAGACTTGACAGGGCACCTTATGTCTGCAACGGGTGCGATAAGGGGCATGCCCGCTGTACCATTCCCCATAAATACCACTATGACGCCCTCTTTGCTGACCGCAGGTACAGGGAGACCCTCCGTGATTCCAGATCCGGCATCAACCTCTCAAGGGAAAATCTCCACCGCATTGATGCAGTCATTACCCCTTTGATCTGGCAGGGTCATTCCCCCTATCAGATCGTTGTGGAACATCCCGGGCTCGGTCTTTCTGTCCGTTCCATCTACCAGTACATAGAACTCGGACTGCTTACCGGCCGCAACATCGACCTGAAACGCAAGGTTAAGTTCAAAGCGCGTAAATGCCATAAAACACAGATCCCTGACAGGCAGGTGTTTTCCGGCAGGCTTTACAGCGATTTCCAAAAGCTCCCTCCTACACATGTAGTCGAAATGGATACCGTCAAATCCTCAAGGGATTCTAAAAAATGTATCCTGACTTTCTATTTCCGGGATGAGAAGCTGTTCCTTGCCTATCTTTTGAACCGCTGTACCAAGGGCGCTGTCCGGGCTGTCTTTGACCGTCTGGAAAAACGGCTTGGCACTGTGACTTTCAGCATCTTTTTCGAAACAATCCTGACTGACAGGGGCGGTGAATTCGGCGATCCCGAGGCCCTTGAAACTGGTATGGATGATTACCAGCGTACCAGCATTTATTACTGCGATCCCATGCGCAGCGGTCAGAAAGGCGGCATTGAAAATGCCCACACAAAACTGCGCGGGATCCTTCCCAAAGGCACCAGCTTTGAATATCTGACCCAGTGGGATCTGAACCTGATCGTTAATAACATCATGTCCATCCCGCGCCAGAGCCTTCTTGGCCTTACTCCATACCGGGCAGCAAAAGAAAACTTCGACATGGATGTCCTGTTAGCACTTCAGCTCAGGCCGGTCGATCCCGATCAGATCAACCTGACACCTGAGCTGATAAAGTAACCTTTAAATCCAGGCAAAAATCTGTTGTCAGGAGACGCTGCTTTTAAATCTTCATAAAAACCAGACATCACTGGCAGAATTTAGTCCTGAACACGACATTTTCTGCCGGTCTGTTTGCTATGCCCTGTTTTAGAAAATCTGCCCGGATTTAGATTTATTATAATTCAATTTCCAACTTTATGGCTTCAAAAAATTGAAAAAGACAATAGATTTGAAAGGGCAGTAGAATTTACTCCTGCACTGGAATTTACTTTTGCAATTAAGCTTTCTTTATACAGTACAGAAACAGAGTCTTTGACAAACCCTGACTTCCCATAAAAGTTCTGATTATACCCAATCAAAATTAACTGCATTGTCCCGATTCCCTTGTCTTTCAAATAACTTTCCAATTCCGACAACAGCGCTTTCCCGATTCCCTTCCTCTTCCATTCCGGCAAGACAAACACCTCCGACACAAAAAAGAAATCCACGTCTGCATAAGGATCCACAAACCCGAGTACCCCGCCCGCCACTACATTCGCTTTCACCGCCTTAATTCCAAAGGATTCAAAATTGCTCATAATCCCCCAAATTCTCCTCACAGCCTTCTCGTCGGTCCGACCTTCGTTCCAGGGCTCGTCCGAATACGCTTTTTTCATAGCTGCTGCCAAGTCTTCCATATCCTCCGGCAAAACAATTCTATATTCCATCTCATCCTCCCCGTCTTCCCATCGTCGTCTCCCACTTTCCACTACGATACCTGATCTCATAGCAGACCGCGCGGAACATCCAGTCAATGGTCATAGCAATCCATATGCCTATCAGTCCCAAATGAAATACACGACTAAAAAAGTACGCCGTGCCAATCCTGAAAACCCACATGGAAATAATCGCTATCGCCATTGTCCACATCACGTCGCCAGCCGCACGCAAAGTATTTGGAAGCGTAAAGGAAGACACCCATGCCACCATACACATGGCCGCATGATAACGGATCACCTGTAAAGCCAGCGTAGTCGTTTCCGGAGTCAAATGATAGATTTTTAAAAAGAGCGGTGCCCCTGCTATCATAATAAGTGATATTATGCTCGTACACAGCCACGTAAGCCGCATCAATTTTCTTGTATAATATCTTGTCTGCCCGAAATCCCCCGCACCGATGCAGTATGACGCCACCGACAAAAGCGCCATATTAATTGCCATACCCGGCAGGATATTAAAGTTTGTGATTGTGCCACAGACAGCGTTCGCGGCAATCGCTGATGTGCCGAAAGCAGACACCAGACTTAAGACCAAAATTTTTCCAAGCTGGAACAAACTGTTTTCCAATCCGTTCGGAATCCCGATATATAGAATTTTTTTCACCTGTGAAAAATCCATGCGAAGAGGCAGCCGTCTCTGAAAATGAATTTCCCGCTTTCCGTCAAACATCAGCCTGAAAATAAGAAGCGCTGCCACCGTCCTTGCAATCAAAGTTGCAATCGCTGCCCCGGCAACACCCATTTGAAAAAGGAAAATCAAAATGACGTTTCCCACCAGATTAATCAGGTTCATCAAAAGCGAAATATACATGGTAGTCTTTGAGTCGCCCATAGCGCGAAATAGCGCGGCGCAGCCATTGTAAAGGGCAAGCGGGCAGATAGACAATCCTGTAATAATCAGATAAGTAACGGCGCTTGTCATCACGTCTTCCTCTACCTGCCCAAATATTGCACGCAAAATTACTCTGTGCGCACCCAGCAGCAAAACTGTCATTGTCACAGAGGAATAGAGCAGGAAAAGCACCATTTGCCACGCAAATCTGCCCGCCTGCTCTCGGTTTTTCTGCCCAAGCGCATGCCCTGCCACAACAGCGCCGCCTGTTGCCAGCGCGGCAAAAACATTAATCACCAGAATGTTTATGTTATCTACAAGAGAAACTCCGGATACCGCTGCTTCTCCGACACCAGAGATCATAACAGTATCAAGCATACCCACCAAAATAGCCAGAAGCTGCTCCATAACAAGCGGCAGGATCAGCCTTCCGAGATCTTTATTGCTGTATATGGTTCTCTGATGGTTTTCTTTCGCACACATGGCCCCTCATCATCCTTTTTAATGACTATGACCCTATTCTATGCCCATTCTGCAACAATGTAAAGAGATTCCACGACTGGCATTTTCTTCTTTAGCAGATCTGCTGGTGCAGATATTTTTCTCTGGTTGCCAGACCGCCGCGAATATGCCGTTCAGATTTATTCACATCCAGAACCTTCCTTGCCTCAGCTGCGAGTGACGGGTTGATCTGGGCGAGGCGTTCGGTTACGTCCTTATGTACCGTACTCTTACTAATCCCAAACTCCTTCGCCGTCTGCCTCACCGTGGCATTGTTCTCAATAATATAGTTGGCAATGTTCATTGCACGCTCTTCAATATAGTCCTTCAAGAGAAAACCCCTCAGAATACTTTTTTACATTGTATGAAGTACTCTGAGGGGTTATGACCATTTGTTAGTTCAAAGATTATTCTTAGCAAGAGACTTATAATCAAGATTTATGAACCTGGATGTCAACAAATCATCTTAAAGGCATTTCAGAAATCACTTGGATATTATTCTGATTCCTTTTAATATGGAAACCGCCCACCTAATACTCCTTGTGCTTTCCGTTCATCGCACTACTGCATAAATTGCTTAACTCCTTCATATCTGTCAATATCATTGCTTTCCTGCAAAAGTCTGCACAGCTCTGCCATCCATTCTTCACACCGATAATGAATACTATATTTTTCATCATATTCAGTAAATGACGATAGCTGTTCTTCTTCCATTCTTGTCCTGCATTTTTGAAACGCAAGGTAAAGATACTCCTTTGCTCTCTTCTCCTCCTGTTCTATATTTCGTTTCCATATTAACCCCGGTCGATTCATCAAAGCAAGATAAAGAATCTTATCCACTTCTATACTTACTTCATCATAATAATCCTCCAGATAAATTCTTCCTTCAACTTTTTCCTGCCCTGTATACGGATAACTTTTCAGCCATTTACTACGTTCCTCTGGATTTTCTATCAGATCAATAGCAGCCTTAGGCTTATTCAGACAACAATGCTTATATTTCTTACCGCTTCCACAGGGACAAGGATCATTTCGACCAATTTTCGTTTTGCGAACAGACTTGTCTCCCTCCCTTTCCAGCATGCGGATCAGTTTTTCAAAATCCTTTTCCTCAGACACATTCTCCTCTGGTTCCGAAAACATCGCCCAATTCCGCAAAGCCTCTGTTGCACAAAAAGAATTCTTGCAAAATCTGTCCTCATTCTCATGATACTCAAACATGGCGTCCACATAAGAATCATATTTTCCCATGCACATTTCATCTAGTAAACCATTGCCAAACATATAATGGATTTCTGGCAGCATATCTACAAAATGACATTTGCACAGCACATGTCCAATCGAATTATAAACATAATCATATTCTCTTGCATCATACACACCTTGCTTTAAAAAGTCCTTCCACTTGATTTCCTCCAGAGTGCCATCCAGATACAACTGTCCCATTACGTCAAGCATCGCTGATCTTACAAATTCATCAATATTTCTGTCGTAAATTGATTTTTTCAGCAGTGCCATATTACCGTCATATGTATTGTATAATATATCTCTAAGGTCCGTTGTTATACAATCTCCAAGCAAATATTCTGCTATCCCATCCGGCAGAGAAGTCAGTTCCATAATCTTAGAGAAAGACTCTCTATCCTGAAACTCTCCCAACAAGTAAAGCGCATAAAAATGGAGCTGATAATTCTCATCCAACATTTTTCCCTTACTAATCGCATAATCAATGGCTTCTCGCAAATATGGAATTGCCTCCTCCTTATTTTCCACAATTACCTGGAATGCTGCTTTGGGGAGAGACCCATTTAAATATTTTATATCCTCAATCGCCTTTTGTACCTCACTCATATCGCGCTTCTCCCAATACTATTTTGTTTTATTCGCTAAGTTACCATACTCATTTACTGAATTACAATTTTTTATATATTCCCTTTTCGCATACAACCAGTCTGTCATGGCACAAACAATCAAGCCATATGGACATTTGTTGCTCCACAATGTTGAAATTACCTGATATCTCTTCCAGCCTTCTTCCAACTCCAACATATTCCACCAAAAGCATTTTTATCATATTATAAATATCATCTTTATTTCTCTGCTTCCCATCATCGTCTAACCTACTAACTTCTTCGGAATCATCTGCACAAACATTACTTCCAAACAAATCTAATTGTTCAAAACCAGACTGTTTTTTGGTAACCACAGAATAAATACTTTCCTCAGTCATTTCAAATGCAGTTCCTCCGTTTTCAATTAATTTTTGATTTCCACAATACTTTGTGTTATTCCATACCAAGGTCTTTGTATAGCCATTTCTAATTGATTCCATGGCTCCATTCCATGTTCCGCCTTTGTTATAATCAGATTCTATAACAAAGGCTCCATATGCAGAAGCATATATATACTTATTTCTATTCATGGCTCTTGCTGCCGAAAATCCCGCATCAGGTTTAACATCTGAAAACAACAGCAACCTTCCTTCCATAATACTACGAATAGTTTCCTGCTTTTTTATTTTACTCAATAATGAATCCGCCACAAATGAAACCACAGCGCCTCCCGAATTTAATGCGGTTGTCTCAGAAATGCTGTCTATACCTCTGGCACCGCCAGAATACACAATCAGCTTTTCCCCGGAAGCCTTTTCCACCAATCTTTTGGTAAACCCTATACACTCATCATCAGCATTTCTTGAACCCACAACTGCTATACCGATTTTTTTTGCAAGTTCCAAATTACCAGCATAAAATAACAATGGCGGTGTCTTTTTTTTCAGTTTTCGTCTCAACAGAACAGGATAATCACTATCAACCAATGTTACTACTTTGATACCCTTTTTCTCTAAACGATCTAATTCAAATGCTACTCTCGCACCTCTTGAAATCAAACCATTTATTCTCTCAATCTGCCCATCGGAATAATGCAGTCTTTCCTTCCAACTACTATCATCAGAAAATACGATTGAAGGTTCTTCTTTTACTTTTAAGATATCATCTAAAAATAAATTCCACTCTCCAAGAGAAAATGGTTTCAAGGAATCATTCTTTTCTATGCCCAAATAAGAGCATAAAAGTATGACACTCATTGCATTTTCAGAATAAGTCATAATCATTCATCTCCATTTCTACCTGCAGTATTTGCTAATGCAAAAGGATATACTTTTCCACATCCATTATCCCTTAATTTATAGCCACATACAGTAAACGTCCATCTTGAATCTACCATATCATCTATCAATAACACATTTCCGTTCACTACATTGTCACTCAACACTTCAAATGTATCATATGCATTCTGAAACTGAAGATAGCCAGTGTTCAATTCTTTTTGACATCTACCATTATTCGTTTTTATAATCGCTTCAACATACGGAATCCCTAGCCTGCTTGCTGTTTTAATCGCAAAATTCCTTACTAGTTCTGGTCTCCGCAGCGATGGGATACTTGTGACCCATTCTATTTTGCCCTCAGCAACAAACTCCCTTAACAACACAACAGACGCGTCTACCAATTGTTCGTCAAAAGCGCCCTTTTTATATTTACATTCCGCCACATGTTTTCCCCATCCGGCATCTCCATAATTGCTCAACACCCACCCCGGCTCACACAGCCACTCCGATAATATCATATTTTTATCTGATATTTTTACTGATATAGGCCATTTCTTTCTCGGTTCGATAACATTAAAATCCTTTTTTATAAACAACTGAGCCTCACCAACATCAGCTAAAGATACACTAATATCAAAAATATTTTGTTTTTTGCAATTTGTACAGCATTCACATGGCTTAGATTCAACATCATCCAACGCATTCGCAATGTATTTCATATAACAGTCAGATGTATGTACAAATTCATTCATCTGTTTTAATTCATTTTTTCGTATTTCCGTAATCTCTTCACTTTTCTTTAAATCCGGCTCCCATGGTCTGGGTGTCTTATAATATTTTGGACCATCTTTATAAATATCGCCATTTACAAGAAGATACTTTAAACATTTTTCAATTCTGGTTGGTTTCATATTTATATTTCTTTCAAAATCCGTTTTCTTTAGTCCCGGATTTTTCATTACCAGATTGATTACTTCATCCATCGTTTTTTCAGTAGGAAATGCCGAATCAATAAAATAATTATTAATCTCATCATCCTCACTTCCACAAAGCAGAATCGCATATGCCCTGTCAATAGCACGACCGGCTCTGCCAATCTGCTGATAATAAGACACAATATTCGCGGGTTTTTGAAAATGAATTACAAAAGATATATCTTTCTTATCAAATCCCATACCAAAAGCAACCGTAGCTACCAGTACTTTGATGTGATTATTCATAAATTTTTCTATGATTTCTTCTTTCTTCTCTTTCGCAACTGCCGCGTAATAGCTTTCACAAGTATAATCCTTCTCCTTTAACCACTTCTCCACCAACTTACAGTCATTGACTGTCAAACAGTAGATAATACCCGTTCCGGGAATCTTATCCATATTACTTGTTAACCATGCCAGCCGCTCTTCCTTTGAAGCAAGCTTAATCACCTGAATAGCCAATGATTCTCTCACTAGCCCTCCACGACTAATTATGATGTCATTACCAAGCTGAGCCTTAATATCATTCACCACTCTATTATTAGCTGTCGCTGTTGTTGCTACAATAGGAATATTAGGCGGCAATAACTTTACAATATCCACAATACGCCTATAGTCCGGTCTGAAATCATGTCCCCAATCTGAAATACAATGCGCTTCATCTACAACAAATAATCCAACATTAACAGTCAGATTAGCTGTGAGCATCTCTTTAAAATCATCATTAGCTAATCTCTCTGGTGAAATAATTAATGCGTCTACATTGTTATTATTTATTTCTTCAATAATCGAATCCCATTCTTCCGTATTTTCTGAATTTAAGGTTCTAACATTCATTCCCAGTTTATTTGCTGATTCTATCTGGTTATTCATCAATGCCAGCAATGGACTTATAATCAGCGTTACTTTATTAGTCTCCTGCCGAATAATTTTTGTTGCCAAAAAATAAACCAGACTTTTTCCCCAACCGGTTTTTTGTACTACCAAAGTTCTTTTTCCAGCAAGGACACTACTTATTGCCTCTTCCTGCCCTTGTCTAAATTCAGCATTCTTTCCATAGTATTTTTTCAATTCCTCCAATAAATTTCTCATTACTTTATCCCCTTGTATTGACGTTATATCTCTATTCTTAAAACAAAAAATCATATTCGGCAATCATGTCCCACACATTAATTTCATTATACCCTCAGCTTTTTTATTTCACAATCAATATTTTGTATAAAAAAATTTAATACAATTAGAGCATAGATGCCTCTTCAACACCTATGCCCTGTTAAAATTTTCTATTTCAAGTTCCATACAAACCGTTCTATTTTGTTACTACCGTATGTACCGTACTCTTACTAATCCCAAACTCCTTCGCCGTCTGCCTCACCGTAGCATTGTTCTCAATAATATAGTTGGCAATGTTCATTGCACGCTCTTCAATATAGTCCTTCAAGAGAAAACCCCTCAGAATACTTTTTTACATTGTATGAAGTATTTTGAGGGGTTATGACGGTTTGTTATATCAAAGATTATTCTTAGCCAAGGACTCATAATCAGAATTTGTGAGCTGTGAGGTCAATAAATCATCATTCATTAGTTTTATAAAAGTTTCTTTTGATTTCTTTGTATCAAGAATAAATTTATCCTTTGATTCCGTTAACTTTAATGGGTTATTCTTAAAATAATGATGCCGTAATGAAAACTCAATAATAGCTTGATTGCTGACCTTTCCAAGCACTTTAGAATCTTTATAAATTCTTGTCAGCTTACGAGCAAAGGTAATATTATGAAGTTCGTCATTTAATACTTCAATATTATCCAATATATTTATTTCTTCTATTTTTTGTATACTTGTCCGAGCCTCATTTATTACAATATCATGAAATGAACATATTTTTTCCATCTTTTCTATGTCAGAAATATATACTACATCATTCCACAAAAAGAACTGATAATTAAAATCAATCCTTAAAATATCTTGATCAAATCTTTTCAATCTATTCTCATGAAGAATCGGTGTCAACATATATCGATCTCGGTTCAAAAGACTAACGGGATATTGTTGCTTATACATAATCAGGTTACGATTCTCATTTCCAATCACTATTATAAGGGCTGCTATTTGACTTAAACTATCTTGTTTAAAATTAAATATTTCTCCAACATCTAATGTTTCAGAGATATCTTTTAACCTCTCCATTTCCATAGGAAGTTCATCCAAATCATAATAATATAATGCAATTTTTCTTTCATCTGCTGACGAAAGTTTTATAATTTCATCATCTTCATTATATACTGCGAATTTATTCTTTATAATATCCGTGAATCCCTTTAATAAATCTATTGATGTATTATCCTTATCATCATCTTCATCCGCAATATTAAGGAATTTGACTATTTTTCCTTCTTCCGTTTTCAAAACTGCATAAAGCATAATTCCATGTTTCTCATTTAGCATTTCAGCAATTTCATTTTTTATCTTTCGTATTTGCATTCTTCAGTTTCCTCCCAAAATATACATTATCACTTAAGCATAAATATTTAACGCTTTCTCCTTCATTCAATTTACCTTTTATAATTACAATCCCTTGCTGAAATGTTTTTTTTGAATTTGTTTTTACTCTATAAACGTTAAAACCAAGAAGAATCAACGATGGATTAGTATAATATAAATTTGTTTTAACAAATATACAACCAATGATCACAATTACAGAAAACATAACAAAAACTTCTCTATCTGTTTCCATCGGAAAACACACCAGTGGTATAATGTATGTTGCTAGAAATGACAAGTTTTCATAGTTAACACTCTCACATTCTAATATTACAACAGGTAAATTTTTTGCATTATTTAAAGAATCTGCAAACCACCAATATCCTATCCCACCTAAAATAATAAATATTATACATATGCACGCAACTTGATTACAAGACACAAAAACTACTATATTGCTCATGTTCACTTTGAATGGAATTAATGAAACATCTATCTTCAGTACTATTAACATAAAAAATAGGATCCACAGTGAAATAAGATACAAACATAATTTCATGATATCAAAATTTTTTTCTTTAGTATTCTCCAAATCAGTTTTCACCTCCACTCAAGCAAACGGCAATTTTACAAAAATCATCTCATCACAGTGAATTACATCATTATTCATGGTAAGCAAATCATATGAATTAAAAATCAACTGTGTCTCTTTTTTTATTATTATACAGTGCGACTATACAATGTAGCAATACCGAATCCAAAAATGAAAAGGTATTGACTGTATCCCTGCTCTTTTACGATGATTTTGATCCAAACAAAGAATTTGACGAGTTTTCATGTGATAAAAACGAGGCCGAATTAACTGAGCTGAAGAAAAAACTGATTCAAAAGAAAACCCCTGCAGACAGAATTGCCATCTTAGAAGATGCTTAAATATACCTCATCATTATAAAGACAGCAGAAAAATCTCATCAGACCACTATTTACATTGTATCAAGTGGTCTGAATGATTAATTCCTGTTTCCCAAACGTAAGCTCCAGCAATTCCGCGGCAATCTCCTTACTGCACACACGCATCAGATTATCTTCACTGTCTTCCTTTCCAAGAAAATTCATGCTCCCATACCAGACCACTTCCCGGTCTACAATACAGTAATGCTGGCAGTAATCTTCTACAAGATTGATTTCAAACCCATTGGCGCGCATCCTTTCCTGCAGCTCCATCCAGTATGCGCTGTCACCAAAGCCATAACGGTCCGCTTCCCATGTAACGATTCTGATCCGAGTGCCCTTTTCCTGCTGATCCTTTAATAACTGGATCAGTACTTCAATCTTAGGGCCACTGATGACCGGGCTTGCTATGATGATTTCCTTATTCGCCTCCAACAAATCCTTTCTGTATACTTCTGCATAAGTATCCGTGTCAAATATAGCTCCCACCTTCTGCTTTTCTATCGTATATCCGGCACAAATATCGTAACCAATCTGTTTATATGCCTTAAGGCGCTTATGATACATCTTTTCAAACATGGAGATATGGCTGTCCACATAATCGTAGATAATCACACTTTCTTTTCCTTCATAATCCCGATTTAAACGTCCCGCATACTGCTCCACCACACTTTTCCATGAAACCGGCATTGCCATGATCAGCGTGTCCAGTCTCGGATAATCAAACCCTTCTCCGATCAGCTTTCCTGTAGCAACCAAAATCATACTTTTGTCAGCTTTCACCTGCTTCATCTGCTCTAAAACAGCATGGTGCTGCTTTTTTGTGTTTTCCCCTGAAAGCAAAAATACTTCATCCGCGCAGCTCTTTAATCTGTCATACAGCTTTCGCGAATGATCTACATATCTGGAAAGTATCACTGGCGTCCTGCCCTCTGCAATACATTTTATAACATCATTTATGATCAGGGCATCCCGGTCTTCATTCTCCCTTAGAAATGCATAAGCTTCATTCGGATGCATGTTATCCTGATGAAATCTCGGTGCAACTGCTCTCGTAAATCTCGGATATACCAGGTGCGCAATCCCCTGTTCTTTTGCTCTGTCTTTTGCTGTAAACTGATATCTGACCGGGCCAAGCAGCATATAGTTAATTTTCTCTAATCCGTCGCTGCGAAGCGGCGTCGCCGTCACGCCATACACATATTTTGCTCGTACCTCCTGCAATATTTCTACAAAGGTATCAGACGCAGCATGATGACACTCATCCACGATTACCATGCCATACTCTTTCAATCTTTTGTGAAATTCTCCCTTTTTACAAACAGAGCCTGCCATGGCTATATCAATGATTCCTGTCGTAGAGTCATGCGCCCCCTGCAGCCTGCCTATGACACTCTTTCTCCTTTTCTTTCTTCCGGTCGGCGTCACATATTCTGGCAGTTCCTCATCTATGGTCAGGAAGTTTTCCATGGCACTTTCCCATTGCTCTATTAATGCCGAAGTTTGCAACAAAATCAGCGTATTGACCTTTTTTCTTGCAATCATATTACAACAGACAACGGTTTTGCCAAACGCAGTGGCTGCGTGAAGTATGCCTGTCTCATGTTTCAGCATGGCTTCTACTGCCGGAATCTGGGATTCCTTCAATTGTCCCTGAAATGACGCCCGGATTGCATTACCCCGGCATCGTTCATCCTGAATACAATTGACAATACCAGCCTTATCACATTTGGCAGTTACATCCTCCAATAATCCTCTGGGAATCCTGATATATTCGCCCTCGTCTCTACCAAGATAAATGTATCTGGAGTTTGCAAAATTAGACAGCCCCATCGCCTGATTCTTATAAAATGCAGGATTCTTAAATGCCGCCAGTTCCCGTATTCTGTTTTGTATTCTTGGCGCTAAATTTTCTGTAAAAATATAAATGCCATCCGCCAGAGTAATGTAAAGTTCCCCGTCTACATCACACTGCAAAAAATCTCTTATCTTATCCCACGGTTTTTCTCCGTCTTGCTCCCGTACCTCATTTATCTCTATCGCTTGATTTGTCGCAAAGCTTTTCCACTCTTTTAATTTTTTCTCTATAAAATCCTTTGAAAGTTTTGGCTTACTTAATAATATTCTCCACTGATCCGGGTATGCGTTCCAATTTTCATCCACAAATGCGCTGTTTCCTTCTTTGAGAGCCTGTCCCTGCAGTGGCAGCGCGATCAAGTTGCCGATACCGCCCTTCGAAAGATGGTCCTGCATCGGCAGCATTCTGTCATAAAACCGAAAGGATTTCAAATTGACAGATTCTGCCCCTTTTCTCAACAGTGTATTTCCAAATTTTCTTGCCAGAGAAGCCTCTGTTTTCTTCTGAAAAAATATCCAGAGATGAGCGCCGCGTCCCGACCGTGATCGTTCCACCAAAGGATCTATGCCGTTGATGACACATATTTCACGCAGTGCATCTACTTCTTCTTTCCAGTTATCATCCATATTGGCAAAATCGCGTTTCTCCGCATTTTTGTCATGATTATCAAAATCAAATACAAGGAATCTGCAGGTATCATCCTCCAACAACGGATAAATGCCTATTACATCTGCCGCGTCTTCCGAAGCGCCCTTTAAATGTGCCATAATCTGCTGTTTCTCCAGCCTCTTATATGCCTGCCTTTTACAATCCTGACACCTGATCTTACTGCCGCTCATTCTTGGGCACCCTGCCTTATAAAAATTGTAACATTGCGTGTAATAATTGATCTCTCCCGTAGATTTTTTGAGGGTACGTTTGGCATATACATCCGTGCGTCCCCAAAACATGCCAAAAAACAGATTAGCGTCATGATCGGTAATCTCTCTGGGGATGATTCTCTTTCCCTGGTCTGGATCAAATAAATCCCTGTTTTTCATTTCATCAGACGCATGATAAGAAATCCCTGCCCGATCAAGCAGGGATTTTAGATACTGATTTTCCTTTTCCAAACATTTCATTTTGTCCTGCAAAGACAAAATTTCATCTGTCATATATACGCTTCTCCTTAATCAACAATTTTCTCTGTCACAAGAATGCCTTCATCCAGCCTCATATCTTTACAGCGCGCCTCTCCTGTAGATGCCCAAGGATTACCGCCGCTCCCTTTTTCGTGTCTTCCACTATTTCCGCTGGTGTCATATTAATGTGACGCAACGAGTTATATCCACGTATCTTTCTAATGTCATCTACATCAAAGCGCTCACTTACAATCAGTTTATTCATAGTCATCCTCCTCACTCTCTAATAGGACAGACGGACTATTTGTTTAAAAAAATGAAAAGACCGTCAGCGTTACATTCGGCTTTACATTTCATGTTAACCAGAGACTCATAATCAATGTTTGTGAACCAGGATATCAATAAATCATTATAAAGACATCTCAGAAATCACTTAGATATTATTCTCGGTTCCATCTAATATGGAAACTGAAGTGATAAGCTGTCAGCGTGGGGCGTGGAAAGCACCCCGAAAGAAAGGAGCAGGATAAAATGAAGAACAAGGACAGCTTAAATATTACCGCACTTTACGAGAAATCGTCAAAAGACGATGAGCAGAGCAGGGAAAACAACAGCATCACAAATCAGAAGAAGATACTGGAAGACTATGCGGAAAAGAGCAGTTACGCCAACCTTTCTCACTATTTATAGCAATCTCAAACGGAGTTGACTGCGAAAAAAGGGAAAGTGCGGAGTTTGCGCCATTTTTGAATATTATGAACGAATGGTATGTGCGTGACATAAGCAGGAAGATTACCACTGTCTTACGGACAAGGGGAATAACGGGGAACGCCCACACATCTAACCGCTGCCCTTACGGTTACAAAAAAGACACGCATGACAGCACCCACTGGGTAATTGGTGAACCCGCCGCCGAAGTGACAGTGTAAGGGAAGTGTATTTTATGTTGAAGGAAGCATTATAGTTGATATCTTAGGACAAATGAGGAGCAGAGAGATGTGCCAACTTTACAATTCTTATCAGAAGTTCATTGCTTTCCCCCGCCAGACACCAGCTGCAGTACAGCTTCTCTGCTCTCCATCTTTTGAATATAATCCGGATTGGAACCGCATTGACAGAATTTCCCAAGGACATCCCATCATCAATCTGCACCTTAACATCCGATAAAAACTGCCCCTCCCCATTTCTCATATATTCCGGAAAACTATCAGATCAATTCCGTCTGTCAATCTCTGCCTCATACGCCATAAATGTCCTGTCATCGAACAGCACCCACTCAACCAGATCGACCACATCGGGAAACTGCTCCAGAAACCGGCAGACTGCCCCAACTGCTTCCTTTGCCGCCTCCTCCACGGGATAACCGTAAATCCCTGTTGAAATAGACGGAAACGCCACTGTGCGGATTCCATTCTCCATTGCGACCTTTAAAGAATTGTAATAACAGGAGGCCAGTTTTTCCGGCTCTCCGCAGGAACCTCCATGCCAGACAGGCCCGACCGTATGAATCACATAATCGCACGGTAAATGATAAGCCTTTGTCAACTTTGCATCTCCCGTTGGACAGCCGTGAAGCATTCGGCACTCTTCCAAAAGCCGCGGCCCTGCCGCCTTGTGGATTGCCCCATCCACACCACCGCCTCCGAGCAGGCTCGTATTCGCCGCATTGACGATCGCCTGCACATCCGTGATTCTTGTAATGTCGCCTTTTATTGCCTTTAGCATGTTTTCGTCCTCCCATTTTCCATAAATTGGCTTAGACATCCGACTCTTAAAATTCCCGATCAACGATACAGTAATGCTGGCAGCAATCCTCTGTAAGATTCATTTCAAACCCATTACTTCGCATCCTCTCCTGAAGCGCCTTCCAATATGCACTGTCGCTAAATCCATAACTGTCCGGCTGCCACGTAACAATTCTTATTCGGCGCCTTTCTCCTGCTGGTTCTTTAATAACTGAATCAATTCCTCGATCTAAGACCCTATGATCACCGGGCTTGCTATGAATTTTCATTCCACCCGACGTTCATGTCAGCAAAGCCCAAAAATTTTCAGATAATCCTCCTGCCTGATAATCCTCTCACTGGGCCGATCCGCGTTCTCCAGCATTTTCTCCACCCGGTCTGCCAGCGTCACATCAATCAGCCTTCCCACATCAAGCCCGCGCAGTTCAAAAAACAGCAGGGGGTTCTCGTCAAACCTCGCTCCAACCCCGTATAAAACCGCCGCCACATGCTTGCACATAAGCGCCCAGTCGGGACAGCTGCAGCCAAACCCAATCTCCTTCGGCTCTGGGAAGAGTCCTCCCCGTTGGAGAAAAGCTTCCCTGAGTTCCTCCGGGAACTTTCCTTCCATCAAAACCTCCAGATTTTGAATCTTATCTCCGCACAAGGCGATGATATTCTGACAGCGTTCCTCCGAAAGCGGACTGATTCTGATCTCCACTTTATAAGGTGTCTTCCTGCGCCCCTGTACTCTGGCGTTAATCTTCCCCTTCTGTATCTGCAGGTCAACCACCGCCCCGGTTCTGACATATCTTTTTCCCCGGTCAAGCCTGCTCTCATAATCCGCATAGCGCTCCAGGTTCTCACACCACGCTTTCCCCCACCATTCCTTTGCAATGACTCTCCCGGATATGATAACCGGGGAGAGAACCTTTCCCTTTTTCTTCTCTTTCTGTACCGTGTCCGCCGCATTTTTCCTGATTTTTTCTTCTGACGGCTGTTCATAAACAGTATCTTCCCAATACCGGCTCATATTGTCTGTCCCTCCCTGCCCGCACATTCCCATTTCAAATCGCCTTCGGCGAAGACCAGATTCCTTTCTGACCCAATTTACATGTTCTTACAGATTTTGAAGCAAGTGCAAAGTCGTACTTAAAGTATTACATTTTTTCCTACACATCAAGCCTTAATATCGAAAGCAGTTCTTCATTGCTGAGATCTGTAATCCAATTTTCACCGCTTCCTCCAATTACATTCTCCGCCAGTTCCTTTTTGAAGTTCAGCATCTGGTCGATCTTTTCCTCAATGGTCTTTTCACATACCAGTTTGTGCACAAAGACGTTCCTTTTCTGTCCGATCCGGAACGCGCGGTCAGTCGCCTGATTCTCCACGGCGGGATTCCACCAGCGGTCAAAATGAATCACGTGGTTTGCACTTGTAAGATTTAACCCTGTTCCGCCGGCCTTTACCGACAAAACCATATAGGGAATATAATCCTCTCCATTGAACTCTTCCACCATCCGGCTCCTCGCCTTCACAGGCGTACCACCATGAAGCACAAAACCCTTCTTTTGAAAAACTGACTCCAGAAATGCCGACAGCGGCGCCGTTATCTCTTTAAACTGTGTAAATACCAGAACCCGCTCCCGCTTTTCATAAATTGTCGTACAGATGGTCTTAAGCATTTCCCATTTTCCGCTTTCTTCCGGTGCGAATTTTTCCTGTCCCAGATATTGGTCCGGATGGTTACAAATCTGTTTCAGGCGAGTCAGCGCTCCCAGAATCAGCCCGCACCTTTCAAAACCGCTCAGCGTTTCCAGTTTTTCCGCAAGCTGCGCCACCAGCTTGCGGTAAAGCACAACCTGTTTCTTGCTCAGACTGACATAGTCCACTGTTTCTACCTTCTCCGGCAGGTCAGTAATCACCCGTTTGTCCGTTTTCAGCCGCCGCAGCATAAAAGGAGAGATTGCGGATTTCAGATGTGCATACTCCTCCGGCTCCC
Source organism: uncultured bacterium (assembly GCA_947073545.1). Taxonomy (GTDB): domain Bacteria; phylum Bacillota; class Clostridia; order Lachnospirales; family Lachnospiraceae; genus UBA3282. Next base: position 61,266 of record CAMTMP010000005.1, on the reverse strand, counting down.
TTGCCAGCTTTTTCGTATATTCCTTAAACTCCGCAAATCCTCCGAGAAGCCCCTTATCAATAAAATCATAAATGGACCAGAGATTCGTCAGATCGTTCTCAATGGGCGTTCCCGTCATAGCCAGCCGCATTCTGGAAGGTATCTTCTTAATCGCATGGGTCTGCTTTGCAGTCGGATTTTTGATTGCCTGCGCCTCATCCAGAATCAGGCAGTCCCAAGTCCGCTCCGCAAACTCCTTTACTCTGACCGTCATTCCATATGTAGTAATAAACAAAAACGCCTTCTCGCGCTTTAATTCCTCCGCCAACACTGCCGCACCACCGCCGTGAAGAATATGGATCGGCATATCCGGGACGAATTTCTCTGCCTCCCGTTTCCAGTTGCCAAGCAGAGATGCCGGAACAATCAGGAGCGCCCGCTTCTGTCTGCTCTCCTTTCGAAGCTTTTCCAAAAATGTCAGTACCTGAAGTGTTTTTCCCAAGCCCATATCATCCGCCAGACAGGCTCCGAATCCCAGCTCATTCATATAATAAAGCCAGGTAAACCCGTTTTTCTGATAAGGCCGCAATTGTGCATGTACGCTTGCGGGAACCCTTGCCTTGCGCATCGTCTCCGGCTTGCGAAGCTTCTGCAGAAGCTCTGAAAGCCACTTCCCGTTGGAGATGACAACTCCCTCGTCCTCAGGCAGCATATCTGCCGGCATTCCCCTTAATGCCTGCAGAAAAGTAATGCCTTCCCTCGGTTCCTCCATCTCTTTCAAAAGCTGCTCCAGCCTGCTGTGGTCTACTTCGATCCATTTCCCTTTTAAAAATGCCAGCCCTTCCGTCTGCTTTAACAGAAGCTCAATGTCCTCTCTCGAAAGCGGCGTACCATCCACTTCCAGATGCGGCGTCATGGATAAAACAGACTCAAATCCCAAAAATGAAGGCTGCTCATCTCCCAAAGACACATTCATGCTGACCATCATGGCCCGCCTTTTCCACCAGTTGGGGATGCGGCACAGAATACCGGCCTCCTCAATCACGGGAATCTCCTTCAAAAACTGATAAGCTTCCGGTGCTGTAAGTTTCAAAGGGTGAAACATTTCTCCGCTCTCTACTGCCTCCTGTACAAAACCCGACTTTTCTGAGGCTATATTCAGACAGGCCAAAAGCTTTAACAGCTTTTCCCGTTCCGTCTGATACTCCACCAGTGCATATTGCAGGGGCATGTGGTTAATCTTTCCGCCATCTTTTTTTGTTGCATAGGTAGCGAGAAAAGCAAAAGGAAACCCCTCTTCCTCATTGCTCTCCACAAGATGAAAGAAAATACGCTCCGGCACACGCAGCTGCTGGCTCTGTTCCGCCAGATACATTGCCACCGTACCCTGATATGCCACAATTTCCCTCTGAAAAATATCGTGCAGTCCGTCAAATGCTCTGCCGATCCACTTGCCATCCACATACTCGGCTCCATGCATAAAAGGAACTGCCGCTTCCAGCCCTGCTGCGCTATCCGCATCCAAAAGCACTTCCGTTTTTTCTCTGGAAAGCTCCAGCTCCGGCAGGGAAGTCAGACACCGGAAATAGCTTTCCGCTACCTTACATAAAAAACGCATGGAAATATCAGCATCCGGCGGGCATCCCTTTAGTCCAAGCAAATACCATGCATACTTCTTGTCCTTTTTAAATTCGTCCTGCCACGCCTGAATTTCTTCTGAAAGCACACCCCCTTCTTCCATATAAAAACTTGTTTCCGTTATAATAAATCTCATCTTTCTCTTTCCCTCATTCGTATTACTCTATGCCTCTCATACCAACTACGGTTCTCCGTATTTCTCTATCCTGCATTGATGTTTTCCTTTACCTGACGTATTCTGTTAATCCTGTCAAAATTAAGCCTAATATATCCCATGCGACTCTAAACGACAGAAATCTGTATCCGGCAGGAATCGAAAACTTCCTGTATCTATTATACCCTTACCAGTATTATCGCACAATTACATATTTTGAAGAGCAAAATTTTATCATAATGCAATCAGGGTATTGATGTTTCTCCTGCATCTATACCCTGGTAAAATTCCTTATTTTTAATCTGATTCAATAAAAATGATCAAAACGGGCTTATGAGTTTCCATTGCGGTTTTCCCAAAGAGAAATTATTGTCACCGCAGCGCCAAATCAGATATCAGGCGAAGTATAACCTTTAACCTTACAAAATTGTAAGTTACGGCCTGCAAACTGTAAGGCAGATCAATGGTTGCCGCTCTCCCTTTTTGCTATTCTTATTTCAGAACAAAACAAACCGGACAACAATCGAAAAGGAGACATTAGATATGAAAAAAGTATTGATCGCAGCAGCTTCCATAACAGCAATTATCGGCGTACGAATGGTCCTTTCATTCACAATAAGCGAGCAGGCCGCAGAAGTGTTTACCAGATTATCCACCGCTTTCCTGTTTTTCTATTTTATCTGCGGATTATCGAAGAACAATTCGAAAGCAGCACAGCATAAGACCAATACACCCCTGCGCAGAAAACCATGACAAAGACGCAGACGCCCGCCATCACCATATAAAGCACATCGTCCCACCGCATTTTTACACTGTCCAGAAGATACATCGTCTGCCAGTTCCTGCTGATCCAGACGGCAAACTGCAGCTCGTTTATTCCTACGATCAGCAGGCAGACGGCGATACCCGAAAGCAGCGCTTTTTTCATTTTGGAAAACTCCTGCTGCAGCTCACTTCTGACTTCATCAGAGAAAATCAGTTCTTTTCTTCTGAAATTTCTGTACGGATTCTGCTTTAAAATAATGTAAAATACGATAGAAAACATCACCAGCACAGACAGGGTCGTAAGAATCGGTTCAACCGCCAGTTCATAAAAGCCCGGCTCTATCAAAGAAAAGGAAACACTGTTACAGCCCGCTATCAGTCCGCAGGCCGCTCCGATCAGCAGATGGTCTCCCTTCCACAGCAGCCCCCCGCCATCCTTTACTTCCGTACGATAGTCTCCTTCATATAACTTGTCAAACAGCGTGACAACCGTATGACTCAGGTCCACAAGACCGTTTTTCGTCTCTATCTTCATAGAAGCGGCAAACCGCATAGCGCTGAATGTGGTAATCACTATGGTAAGCAGAATAATCGGCAGTACATTCATTTTAAACAGGACACGGAAAAAGCCGCTCCCCTTTATCTCTTTCATGTTATCCTCCTATCCGAAGCAGCTAATACAGGTATGTCCCGGACATACGAAACCATCATAACATAATCTGCGCTTGAAGGCCAGGCGCAATAGCAAAACAGCGGCGCCCTGTGCAGACGCCGCCTTTTTCGCAAACTGTATTTATGCATGATATTTAAATCTGTCAACCAGTTCCTTGAGCAGATCCGCCTGGGATGACAGCTCTTGCGACGACGCCGCGCTCTCCTCGGAAGTAGCGGAATTAGATTCCACAACCTGAGCGATCTGATTGACGCCTTCGGTGATCTGTGCCGTGGCATCCGCCTGCTCCTCACAAGCTACCGCTATTTCATCGATCGCTGCACCCACCGTCTTTGCATTCTCAACCACAAGCAGCAGTGATTCTGCCGTGGCATCTGCCAGCTTTGTTCCATCCTCCACCGCCTGAATGGCATTCTGGATCAACTGTTTGGTATTCTTCGCCGCTTCACTGCTCTGTTCTGAGAGCGTGCCGACCTGCGCGGCAACCACCGCAAAGCCTTTTCCTGCCTCTCCCGCTCTTGCCGCCTCTATAGAGGCATTCAGCGCAAGAAGGTTCGTCTGGGAAGCAATTTCTTCAATACTACTGATGATCTCGGCAATCTTATTGGATGCCTCCCTGATTCTTTCCATCGCTTCCGTGCTCTGTTTCATCTGGGCATTGCTCTCTCTCACCTGATCGTTCATGCCGTTCACTACTTTTTTGGCTTTTGCCGCATTCTCGGCATTGGTATGAATCTTTTCCGATATATCCGTCATTGTCGCCGTCAGCTCTTCAATCGCGCTCGCCTGATCCGTCGCGCCCTCTGCCAGAAGCTGAGATGCGCCTGCCAGGTCCGTCGCACCCTTTCTGACGCCTTCCGCGTTGCTGTCGATCTCTCCCAGCGCATCGCAGAGTGACCCGACAATATCCCGGAAAGAGTCGCTGATCTGAGCAAAGTCCCCTTTGTAAGTATTATCCACATTGATCATAAAGTTTCCGTCGGCCAGCTCCGCCAGATCACCGCTGATATCCGTGATGATCGTATTCAAATCCTGCAGCGTCTCCGACAGACAATCAAGCAGGATTTTCGTTTCATCATTTTCCGTCGGCTCAGGTACTTCGGAATGAATGTCTCCCTCCGCCAGAAGTTTAAGCCTTTCTATCGCTCTGCTAAGCGGCGCAGACACCGCATATCCCATTTTCACACCGACTTTAATGCCGTACACTGTAAATCCCACTACGAAAAGAATCGTAACCACGAGCGAAATATAGAACATTGTTAAAAATTCTTTTTTCACTGCCGCCACACCGATGCTCCAGCCGTCCGTATCAGGAACGGGAGAATAGGCCACCACCTTGCTCTTGCCGTTATAGCTGTATGTACCCGTACCGTTAGCTCCTGTGATCATTTTTTTACAAATCGCACTATATTTCTTAAGCTTGGGATTCGTATTGCCAAGCGCAACGCTGTCCTCAACGCCAACCAGCGAGGAATCTAAATCCGCGATCGTAATGCCGTTTTTATCCAGCATAAAAGCGGTGCCGCCCTCTCCAACCTTTATGGAACGCATAATATCATTCAAATACTCTCCGTTTGGCACGTAGGCGATTACACCAACCGGCGTAGTTCCCGGAATGCCGCCTTCCCACAGCGGCGCCGATACCACATACGATACTTTTCCTGTCACTTCACTGTATGCCGGTGTGGAAATATAGGTATTTCCCTTCATGCTTTCCTTAAAGTATTCCCTGTCAGAAAGGTTCTGCCCTGTGATAACGTCTATCCCGTTTCCGTCAAGCAGATATCCGCCGTCCAGATCATGATCTTTGATCCTCTGTTCCAAAATAGCCGTCTTTTCTTCCACCGATCTCTCCGCATCAGCCAGCCGTGCAATACTGCCCGTCTCATAGGCAATCGCGACAAACTTCTGCATCGAAGCGGAAACATACTCTGCCGCCACATCGGATGTGTTATCGATCGTTTCCAGAACCGCGCTGATCGAAGACATATAACTCAAAATCGATGCCATCACACCTAAAACAATACAGCAGACCATAATAACCCTGCCAAAACGTTTTGAAATCTTTTCTCCGATACCGATAAAACGGCCGTCATTTTTGTCCTTTTTCCCGCGCGAAACCTTTTTTGCGCTGTCCGCTTTCTTTCCCTGCATGAAGTTTTCCCCCGTTCACATGTTGGATTAATAAGATAGACAAACAGACCAAAATAGAACAAAATCGAATAGATAACCGTAAAAAGGACTAGCAGATAACGATTCAGCAATAAAACAGTATATTTATCTAAGTTATTAAATGTAATAGGTACACTGATATTATACCACACTGTCCTTCTCTTTTTACACTTAATTTACATTTCATTTATCTTTTTTTTATTTTTAGTATCCCTTGCCGTCCGAGATTGCTGTGCCGCTTATTCGCGCTCCCCCTCATATAATTACCAAGGTTAGTCAGGCAAAGCAGCGTCCCCGTCAAAAAGGCGCCGGGAATCAATATGATCCACCATGAGCCGGAAAGGAACGCATTTTCCGACAGGGAAAGCATACTCCCCCAGGAGACCTCTTCCACGGGAAGCCCCAGCCCCATAAAGCTCAGCGTGGCTTCCGCGACAATCGCATTTCTCACATTCATAACTGCCATAAATAGAACGGACGGAAAAAAATTGGGCGCCAGATGTCTGATCAGCACATGAAAAAAACCACCGCCAAGACACCTTGCCGCCAGCACATAATCCATATTTTTCAACTGCATAACCTCCGTGCGCACTACCTTTGCCATGCTCATCCAGCCCGTCAGTCCGATCACAACAGACAGACTGTACACATTGGTCCTGACAAAAACAGCTTGTAAAAAAACTGTGAGCAAAAGTCCCGGCACACTTAGGAAAAGTTCAGTCATCCCCATGAGAACGCCGTCTATCCGGGCCGGAGCGCAGCCGCTCACGCTGCCCGCAAAAACTGCCAGAATGGTGGAGAAAAGGGTTGCAAGAAACCCGATTGTGAGAGATATTCTGCCGCCATACCAGATCATGGAAAAAATATCCCGCCCCATCGCATCCGTACCGAACAGAAATTCTTTTCCCGGCGCCTCATTGCAGTGCGCCAGATCCATATAAAGCGGGTTCTTCGTCATAATCGCACTGCAGGCTAAGCAAGAAACAACTATGGCAGTCAGTACAGACAGCGAAAAAAACGGAAATCTCTTTTTCAAAAGTTACGCACCTCCCCGCCTCCTGCTCCGTTTTGTATCCTCATCCGTGGATCAATCCGCCCACTGACAATCCCCGCCAGCAGATTACAAAAAATAACCAGTGTCCCCGTAAGCAGGCTCACTACCATCAGAATGTTGTAATCCTGATATCTGGCGCTCTCATAGGCAAGAGTGCCGATGCCAGGATAGGAAAACACCGTCTCCACCACATATGTTCCGCCAAGTATATGGGGCAAGGCAACTGCCATCATGCTCAAATAGGAGGGCAGCGCCCCCCGCAGACAATGTCTGAATAGTACTTGTCTTCCACTCAGTCCTTTCATTCTTGCCAACAGTACATAATCCGCGCGCACCTCCTCAAGCAGCCTGTTGCGGACCTGAAAGGCGTAGTACCATAGATGCCCCAGCACCACCACCGCAAGGGGCAGGATCAGATGCGCCGCCCTATCTGCCACATTCCCCTCTTCTCCCACAGAATATGCCCCGGAACCAGGCAGCCAGTCAAGCCATACCGCAAACACCAGAAGGAAGAGCAAGGACAGCCAGAACTCTGGAACGCAGCTCGTCACAGTGCCGATTCGGCAAATAATCCGGTCAGCCGTCCGATCCTCTCTCCACGCGCAAAAAAGTCCAAGCCCGAGTGCAAACACAAAAATCAGAAGAAATCCCAGACCGCCCAGAACCAGTGTATTGCCGATTCTTGCGGCAATCACCTCTTTCACGTCCGTTTTATACTGATAGGAAATGCCAAAGTCTCCGTGAAACGCCGCCTGCAGCCAGCGCGCATACTGCGTAAAGAGCGGCTCATGCAGGCCAAGTCTCTCTCTTGCCTGCTCCTGATCCGCCACGCTCATTTTCTCTACTCGCTCCCCGTAATAGGCGTAAAGCGGATCACCCGGCGCCAGTCTGGAAATAAGGAACACAAGAACAGACAATGCAAAGACACGCAGCGCAAACTTTCCCATGTTATATAAAATTTTGCTGATGCATAATTTCCTCAAAGATTTCCTCCACATCTCCAATCCCAGTCAACTCCCCATCCTTCATCAACGCCACACGATCAGCCGTCCTTGCCGCTACACCCGGATTGTGCGTGACAAGGACAATGGACATACCCGTCTTTTTTCGCAGTTCCAGAAACAAATCCAAAATCTGTGCCTGCACCGTCACGTCCAGCGCCGTGGTCGCTTCGTCCGCAAACAAAACCAATGGCTGCGCCGCCAGCGCAATGGCGATGACGCACCTTTGCGCCATACCTCCCGAAAGCTGAAAGGGATATTGCTTTGCCCGTTCCTCCGGATGACTCAGCCCTACCAGATACATCAGCTCCGAAGCTCTCTGCTGCCGCTCTCTCCCCGAAAGCCCAGGCTGTCGCAGACGCACCGCCTCGACAATCTGCTCACCCACGGACATGCACGGATTAAGCGCTGTCATAGGATTCTGAAAAACCATGGAGAACAAACTGCCGCGCAGCTTCCGCATCTGTTTTTCCGAATAACCGATGATGTCTTCTCCCCTGACAATAATATGACCCGTCTTGATTTTCGCAATATCCGGCAAAAGCTTCAGTATACTTTTGCACAGCACGCTTTTCCCACAGCCCGTCTCCCCCATCACCGCCAGAATTTCCCCCTCCCCCAGAGAAAAACTGACGTTTTTCACAGCCTCTATTTCCCCCTCAGGTCTGTAAAAACTGACCGATAGATTCTCGACTTCCAGCAGATCCATTTCTCCAACCTCCGCAAAATACAGAGAATGTCTTTTTTCAGACATTCTCTTATGCGAAACTTAGTACTTCTTGGTGTCCCGTCCTATGGCGGGACATCTTTAGAAGTACTTTTCGCGTTTCTCACTTTGTCCACTCTACGATATTCCAGAAAATCCCCACGCCATGATGTCCCATCACCGTATCGGGTGAAATGCCTTGAATCGAGGCATCCGCCACATAATCGGCGTCAATATAGCAGATAAACGCATACGCCGGATCGTTTGCCAGCTCCTCCTGAAACCGGGCATAATTTTCCGCGCGCACCTGCGGATCATCAGAGCTGCGCGCCTGCGTCAGATACCGGTCCACCGCCGCATTGGAATAACCGCTGTAGTTTGCGCCCTTTCCTGTGCCGAAAACTTTATAGGTATGGTCGTCTGCGTCAAAAGGACTTCCCCATCCGATCAGATAGGATATTTGACCGTTCCAGTCAATTTTTGTCGGAAACTCCACTCTGCAGTCGATCCCAGCCTCCCGGATCTGCTGTGCCGCAGCCTGCGCCATGTCCGCCCGCACCTGATCTCCGGCCCCCACACTGATCACAAAGGAGAGCGGTTCTCCGTCTCTTATATAAATCCCGTCTTCTCCTTTGACGCATCCAGCAGATTCGAGAATTTCTGCCGCCTTTTCCGGATTATAGTCATAATGCTCCACGTTTTCATTGTTATAAACATTGCGCTGCAGCGGACCGTAGGCGGACATCCCCCGTCCTAACAGCACCGCATCGACAATCGCCTGCCTGTTTATCGCATAGCAGACAGCGGGAATAATATCCCTGTTTTCCTGCCAGTAGGGATTGTTAAAATTGAAAAGAATCCCTCTGTAATCGGAGGTCTGCATATGATAGCAGACATAGTCCTCCCGGTTCTCAAACGTCTTTGCCGCTTTCGGCGGCAGAAGCGCCAGATCAAGCTCTCCCGCTTCCAGTTGGAGCGTCTTTGCGTTATCGTCAGTTACAATCTTAAAAACCACCCTGTCGATATGGGGCGCCCCCTTGAAATAGGAGTCGTTTTTCTTAAGGACAATGGCCTGACCCATATCCCAGTTTTCCAGTTGATACGGCCCTGTTCCGATCGGCGCGCGGAAAAAATCCGAAGTCTGCATGTCCTCCCCCGCAAGCAGATGCTCGGGAAGTACCGGCATGGTCATATAGTCCAGAAACGCAACATTCGGCGCGGACAGCCGAAACGAAATCGTGTGGTCATCCGTCACCGTGATTTCCTCCACATCCTCATAATTCGGCGCGTTCTCGGAGGCGTTTTCCGGAGCCATAATCGTCTCGATCGTAAACTTCGCGTCCTCTGCCGTAAAAGGTTCTCCGTCGTGCCAGGTAACGCCCTCTTCCAGATAGAACGTATAAGTGCAGGCCGCCTCGTCGAACTCCCAGCTTTTCGCCAGTCCGGGCACAACCTCATTGTCCCCGTTGTGCGCGGTCAGCCCGTCAAAGAGCAGCAGATTGATTTCGCCGTGCTCATCCAATGCCGGATTGATGCGGGTATAGTCTCCGCTGCCGTAGACAAGAGTACTCGGTTCTCCTTGCAAATCTGCTGTCTGTCCTTTGCCCGTCACCGGACCGCCCGCCTGCGTTTCCTGTCCGTTTCCTGTCTCTGCCCCGTCTGCCTTCTCAGCTCCGCAGGACGTTAACATGCCACAGCCTGTCGACAAAGCAATTACAAGCAGTCCCGCCGCCCTTCTTATACGCCGTTTCCCCTCTTTTTCTCTATTATTTAATCTTTTCATTTCTTACCTCTGCAAGTTTCTTCCGTCATCTGTTCCACATTCCCTCACAGGGATTCCTCCACCTCTCGGATGGACATCCCCCGTTCCCTCGCGATCTGCGCCAGATCTTCATATTCATACTTTTCTCTCGTCACGCCGTAGCCCTCCGAGATTTTTTTCCTCACTTCCCCGTAGGGCGTCTGCACCTTCCGAATCGAGCGGGCAAGCGTATATCTTCTGGAAATATTTTCCCGGATGCCAATCGTGGTCGTGTGTTTAAAAATCAGCTCCACCATTTTGCCTTTCATGGACTCCGTGCACATCACATGCAGTACCATCCCCATACGGGACTTCTTCATCCCAGCCGCCACAGTGAAGACATCAAGCGCACCCGCCTCAAGAAGCGTCTCCCCGGCAAAACCGACAGCTTCCGCCGTCATATCGTCCACATTGCAGACAAGCTCGGCCACCGTATCTCCCGCCCCTTCCGTCTCGCCAAGCAGCGCACGCACACAGTTCGCCGCCGGAAAATCCTTTTTCCCCATTCCATAACCGATAGCGAGTGTGCGCATAACCGGCATCGCTCCAAAGCGGCTGGCAAAATATTTCAAAAGGGCCGCTCCTGTCGGCGTGCAGAGCTCTCCACGGATCTCCCCGCCGTAAATCGGCACATCCTGTAAAATATAAGCCGTCGCAGGCGCAGGCACAGGCAGAATCCCGTGGGCGCATTTCACTTGTCCGCTGCCCACATGCACAGGAGACACAATGACCTGATCCGGCGCCAGTCTGTCCATCATCACACAGACTGCCGTGATATCCGCCACCGCATCCATGGTTCCCACTTCATGAAAATGAATCTCATTGACCGGCACGCCATGGACATGACTCTCCGCTTCCGCAATCATCCCGAACACTGCCAGAATATCTTTCTGTATCCGCCCCGACAAAGGCAGTGCCTCCACGATATGCCCGATCTCATGCAAACCGCTGTGATGATGATGGGTGTGACCGTGTCCGTGCCCTGCATCACCCGTATGGTCGTGGTCATGGTGATGCTCTGACTCATGCAAATGCCCTTGCCCATATATCTCCTCGGACTCCTCCACTCCATGCACACGCACGGAAATATGGGTGCCGCCGATGCCGCACTTCTGCGCTTTCTCACACACTATCTCCACACCGGGAATCCCCAGCGCATTTAGCTCCCCGATCACCTCCTCCCGATCCGGCAGAAGCTCCAGCAATGCCGCAGTCAACATATCTCCCGCCGCACCCATACCGCAGTCTAAATATAATGTCTTCATAAATTTTCCCTCCTGTAATTGTGCAGAGAATGCCTGCTTTTTGGCATTCTCTCACATGAGACATAGTACTTCTTGGCGTCTCGTCCTATGGCAAGACGTCTTTAGAAGTACTTCTCATGTTGTGGTTGATCATACTCGCCAGATAGCCGGCCCCAAATCCATTGTCGATATTTACCACCGAAACGCCGCTCGCACAGGAATTTAACATGGATAAAAGGGCCGAAACCCCGTGCATGGACACGCCGTACCCCACGCTGGTAGGCACCGCGATCACAGGACAGTCCGCAAGTCCCCCGATCACACTGGCAAGCGCGCCCTCCATACCCGCAATCGCAACAATCACAGAGGCATCCATAATCTCGTCCATATGGGACAAAAGCCGATGCAGTCCGGCCACACCCACATCATAGAGCCGCACCACCTCGTTGCCGTGCACCTGTGCGGTAAGCGCCGCCTCCTCCGCTACCGGAATATCCGAAGTTCCTCCTGTGGCGACCACGATTTTTCCGATTCCGGACGGCTTCGGCATATCGCCGACAATACCGATCCGCGCCTGTTCATGGTAAGTCAGTTCACAGCGCTTCGCCACCTTCTTTGCCTTTTTCGGGGCAAGTCTGGTGATCAGAATCGTCTCCTGTCCGTTTTTCTTCATACTGTCAACGATGCCTGCAATCTGCGCCGCCTCTTTTCCCGCGCCAAAAATCACCTCCGGCGCTCCCTGACGAACGCCCCTGTGATGATCCACCTTGGCATAACCGATATCCTCGAAAGGCTTTTTTTTGATGGCAAGAAGCGCCTCCTCCACGGAAACTTCACCGTCCCTCACCTGTTCCAGAATTTTTCGATAATCACTCATGTCCTCGCCTCCATATCCAGCAAAACCGCTCCGTAATATTGTTTCAGTTTCCCAACAATTTTTTCTCTTTTCTCCAGAACACTCCCAAGCTGTGACACCGGAAACTGCAGTCTTGCCGCCTCACCGAACCGCCTTACCCTAAAATCCGTAAAACCAAGCGAGAAGAGAAATTCTTCCGCAGCCTCCGTGTTTTTTAGCTTTTCCGCCGTAATTTCCTCTCCTGCGGGTATCCGGGTCGCCAGACAGGCGTACGCCGGTTTGTTCCATGTAAAAAGCCCCGCCTCTCTGGAAAGTCTGCGTATCTCCTCCTTGGCAAGCCCGCACTCCCGCAGCGGAGAGCGCACGGACAGTTCCCGCAGCGCCCGCATCCCCGGGCGGTCTCCCTCTTCATCGGAGGCATTTGTGCCGTCAAGCAGCAGCTCATAGCCATCCGCTGCCGCCGATTCTGCGATCGCCGTAAATATTATTTTTTTACAATAATAGCAGCGGTCAGCAGGATTTTCCCGGACGGCTTTGTGGGCAAGCACGTCCGCCGTGAATATTTTTAAGTCAATATCCAATTCCCTGCAGAGACGCTTCGCATCCTCCAGCTCAAAACGCGGCTGAAACGCGCTCTTTACATAGTATGCCCGCACATCCGCCCCCGCCGCTGCCGCCGCATAGAGCAGATACGCCGAGTCAGTGCCGCCGGAAAAAGCGACCGCAGCTTTCGGGTTTTCTTTGAAAAAAATAGTAAGATCCATAATTGCTCCTTCCGACTCCTCTATTCGCTGTGCTTATAAGCACAAAGAAAGGAAGACATAGGATTCCCTTTCTAGGAATCGTATACCTTCCTGCGTATACATTGCACCACTTAATCTATTTCGCTGAAAACGGCATATACATGCCGCTGACAAGGTTTTTCCGCCTAAAATCGTACTGTGTCTTATAGGAACTTCTGTCCCCATGCAGGCTTCTTGCCCGCTTTTATCTTTATCTATTCTATCTTATGCACTGCGAAAAAGTCAATCCCTTATCCTGCCTTTTTGCGAAACCGCCGGAATCGTGTCAGGCTGAACCGTTACAAATTGCCCTATAAATCGCATTGAGCACACGCTTTTTATCGCCACTCCACATCGGCGCCACCAGCGTGCGCTTGTCTCCGTCTCCTGTCAAGCGATGAATAACCATATTTTCCGGAAGCAGGGCAACACACTCTGCAACCAGCTCTACATAGCTTTCGAAAGTGAGCGTTTCGAACTTTCCTTCCCGATAATCCTTTTCCAGATCCGTGCCCCTGATCACATGCAGAAGCTGCAGTTTTATGCCGTCCGCGCGGCTTTTCCCCACATAGGATACCGTGTCAAGCATATCCTGCCTTGACTCACCCGGCAGTCCGAGCATCACATGCGTTATCACTTCGATGCCACGCGCTTTCAGTCGGTTTACGGCGTCGTCGTACACGGACAGCGGATAACCCCGGCGGATGTAGGCAGCCGTTGCCGGATGTATCGTCTGCAGTCCAAGTTCTACCCAGACCGGTTTTATCCGCCTGCACTCACATAACAGGTCCAACACCTCGTCCGGAAGGCAATCCGGGCGCGTTGCAACGGATAGCACCGCTATATCCCTGTGGTTTATCGCCTCCATATACAGAGAGCGCAGTTTCCCGACAGGCGCATAAGTATTTGTAAAAGCCTGAAAATACGCAATATATCTGCCATTCTTCATTTTTGCCGCTACTCGGTCCTTCCCCTTTTCGATCTGCTGCGTAATGTTCATCGCGCAGTCTCCGGCAAACTCTCCCGAACCCGCTCCGGAGCAGAAAATGCATCCGCGGGTGTCTATCGTGCCGTCCCGGTTCGGACAGGTAAATCCGCCGTCCAAGGCTATCTTGTACAGTTTTTGACCAAACGTATCGTGCAAATATTGATTTAGCGTGTACATTTCCATATGAATCAGCGTCCGCTCAAGCCGCAGTCCCACACCGACTACACAATCCGTCTCACCGTAATGATATTCCGGTAAGTAGCCGAGGTGATTTTAATCCCTGTCCGCTCCGTGCTGGCGTGTACAATCTGTCCGTTTCCAATATAAATACCGACATGGCCGCCGTAATAAATCACATCTCCCGGTCTTGCGTCGGAGTAGGACACACCTTTGCCCGCAGTTGACTGCGAGTAGGAGCTTCTGGGAAGGTTAATTCCAAAATTTTTGTAGACCGACATCACAAAGCCGGAGCAGTCCGCCCCGTTTGTCAGGCTTGTGCCCCCTGCCACATAGGGATTCCCGATAAACTTGCAGGCATAGTTCGCGATATCCTGCCCTTTTCCGCCGCCGGACGACGTGGGCTTTGGCGTTTCCTGTTTCTTTGGTTTCTCCTTCGAATCGGCGTCCTCTTCACCCTGCGCCAGCAGCGCCTCCTGCTCTTTCCTGCGCTTTTCCTCCTCTTCCTTGCGCTTTCTTTCTTCTTCCTCCCGGCGTTTGCGCTCTTCCTCCTCCAGCTTCCTGATCTGGGCAGTCTCCTGCTTGATCCGCGCAGTGTAAGTCGCCGCCTCCTGCTTCGCCTTGGTGAGCATCACGCTGTAGTTCTCATACTCTTCCTTTTTCCGGGCAAGCAGTTCCTCCATATAAGCCTGCCCTTCCTGCAGCTCGGCTCTTGAAGTCTCAAGCTCCGACTTATCCTCCTCTAACGTATCCCAAAGCTCCTGCACTCGCTTTACCGTATTCTCGTATTCGGCGAGAAGCTTCCTGTCGTAATCGTAAAGCTCTTCCACATACTTCGCTTTATTTACCATGTCGCCCATGCTGCCTGCACCGAAAAACATGTGCAAGTAGGAAGAATCACCCTTTTCGTACATAAACTGGATGCGGATTTTCATGGATTCGTACTGCTCATCCTTCTCCGCCACCGCCGCATCATAGTCAAGCTGCGTCCTGTAAATCTCCTCCTCTTTGTCATTGATCGCCTCTTCGCACAGGTTGATATCCGTGATCAGATTCACCAGTTCCGCGTCGATCTCCTCAATCTCCTCTTCCACGCCCTCCTGCGCCTCCTGCGCTTCGTCCGCCTTCCGCTGGGCATTTTTCAATTGGGACTGATTTTTTTTCACATTATCCCGGAGTTCGGAAATAGTGGCAGCCGAAATCGGATCTACCACTGAAAGACATAGTATGAAAGATAATATGACGTACAGCCGTCTCTTGTACTTTTTCATCTCTCTGCCCCGATTTTTTGTACGGAGAATGCCTGTTTCCCAGACATTCTCCTGAGTGAAGCGGAGTTGCAGTGCAGCTCCTAGAACTTCTTAGCGAAGCAGCCCTTGCTGCTGAGCTTTAGAAGTTCTTTTCACTCTATTATAGTTCGCAGTTGTTGACCGTTCTTGGGAAGGGAACCACGTCGCGGATATTGCCCATGCCGGTCAGATACATGACGCAGCGCTCAAAGCCAAGCCCGAATCCCGCATGTCTGGCCGACCCGTACTTGCGAAGATCCAGATAAAACCCGTAATCCTCTTTGTTCAGTCCAAGCTCGTCCATTCTGCGCTCCAGAAGCTCCAGATCGTCCTCTCTCTGGCTGCCGCCGATAATTTCGCCGATGCCCGGCACCAGGCAGTCCATGGCCGCCACTGTCTTCCCATCCTCGTTTAACTTCATATAAAAAGCCTTGATTTCCTTTGGATAATCCGTCACAAATACGGGACGCTTAAACTCCTGCTCAGTAAGGAACCGCTCATGCTCGGTCTGTAAATCGCAGCCCCACTCCACCTTATACTCAAAGCTGTCATTATTCTTTTTCAGAATCTCGATTGCCTCCGTGTAAGTCACATGGGCAAAGTCGGAGTGTAATACATGATTCAGCCGCTCGATCAGCCCCTTATCCACAAACTGATTGAAGAAGTTCATCTCCTCCGGCGCGTTTTCAAGCACATAGCTGATCACATGTTTGAGCATCGCCTCAGCCACCATCATATCGTCCGTCAGATCGGCAAAAGCCATCTCCGGCTCAATCATCCAGAACTCCGCCGCATGTCTGGTCGTATTGGAATTTTCCGCACGGAACGTAGGCCCGAATGTGTATACATTCTTAAACGCAAAGGCATATGTCTCCACATTTAACTGTCCGCTCACCGTCAGGTTGGTGGGCTTGCCGAAGAAATCCGCGCTGTAGTCAACCTGTCCGTCCTGCGTCTGCGGCAGATTGTTCAAATCCATGGTCGTCACCTGAAACATCTCGCCCGCGCCCTCACAATCACTGCCCGTGATAATAGGCGTGTGCACATAGACGAAACCTCTCTCCTGAAAAAACGTGTGAATCGCGTAAGCGATCAGAGAACGCACGCGGAACACCGCCTGAAAAGTATTTGTTCTGGGGCGCAGATGGGAAATGGTGCGCAGATACTCGAAACTATGTCTCTTTTTCTGCAGCGGGTAATCCGCCGTGGACATTCCCTCCACGAGAATTTCCTCCGCCTGCATTTCAAATTTTTGTTTCGCCTGGGGTGTAGCCACGATCTTTCCCCGCGCCACTATAGCGGAACCCACGTTCAGTTTTGAAATCGACTCGAAATTTTCAAGGCCGTCCGCATAGACAATCTGCAGCGGCTCAAAAAAGGTGCCGTCGTTTGCCACGATAAAACCGAAAGTCTTGGAGTCCCGGATGCTTCTGACCCAGCCGCCTACCGTTACTTCCTTATCAATATACGCTTCGCTGTTACGGTACAAATCTTTGATATCTGTCAAATCCATTTTCGTATCCTCCTCTTATGATTTCTTGTTTTCATTCCGCGCTTGCCGCCTTTTCCTGAATATTTCCGTTCTCTTTTAAAAATGCGATCACTTTTTTGCGCATCAGATCTTCCTTCAACGCTTCCACATCCACGCTCTTTTTCAATTCCTCTTCAGAGGTGTAACCGTAAATCGTCATCAACGAGGAAATCTCACCGGCAACCTCTTCCTCTGTCGGTACAAGCCCCTCTTTGTCCGCAATCGCCTGATACATGATATACTGCTTTGCCATCCGCAGACCCTCTTCATCGAAAAGCGTCCGGTATCCCGCCTCGTCAAGTCCCTGGTAGAGCTGCATATACTGCATGAGAGACATACCGATAGAGGACGCCCTTACGCTCATATTGTTCTCTATGCTTGTAATAAAACGCTGCACCATCTCCTCCGGCGGGTCCTGAAACGTGCTGTTTTCCATAATGGCAGACGCCATGGCGGTCTCGATCTCATTGTCATAAGCGCTCCGCACCGACTGATCATAAAGCTGATAGACGTAATCGTTCAGCTCTTGGGCTGTCTGCGCGCCGCCCATATTATAGCCCTCTTCGTCAAGCTGTTTCACAAGCGCGTCCGTGAGTTCGGGCGCCCTGCTCTCGCTGATGCCGTTCACCGTCACTTCAAACACAACGTCCTCTCCCGCCAGCTCAGGATTGGTATAGGGATCGGGAAATGTCAGATTTAAGCGCCGGGTCTCCCCGATATCCGCGCCGATCAGCCCTTCCTCGAAGCCCTCTATAAACTGCCCGGAACCGATCGTCAGATCGAAATCCGCTCCCGTGCCGCCCTCAAATGCCACATCATCATGGTACCCCACAAAGTCGATGTTCGCCACGTCGCCTTCCTGTACCGCCCTGTCCGTCACCGGTACTTTCTCCGCCTTCGGCGCCAGATAATTATCGTAAATGTAGCTGTCCACCGCGCCCTCCGGCACCTCCAGCTTATTGACCGCGGCCTCAATGCCCGTATAAGCGCCGAGCGTCACATATTTCTCTGCCTTTATATCCTTTAAATATTCCTTACTGCCGCAGGCAGTCAGAAACAGCGATGAAGCAAACACCGCTGCGACAACACCGATTTTTCTTTTCATATCTCCTCAATTCCTCTTTTCTCAAATCAACATTATAGCTGCCCGGTATCTTCACACCTGCTGTAAATTCAACCCTTATCTTACCACAGCCGTCCTTCATTTGTCTATATCCGGCCGTCTCTATTTCGCGGCGCACGGCGCCGTCATGGCCTGCGTCAGCCTCTTTGTGAAACCTGCCGCGCATAAAATGGCTGAAGTCGTATTTTGACGCTTGCGTTACACGCAGATCAATGATAAAATATTTTTTACATATATTTTGAGAACGGAGGCATTCCCATGAGCACGTTTACCATTGTCTTATTGGTAATTTTGGCGGTTATGCTGATCGCCGTAGTCGTATTATATTTCTTAGGAAAGAAAGCCCAGAAAAAACAGGCCGAACAGCAGGCACAGATCGATGCGATGAAGCAGACCGTATCCATGCTCATCATCGATAAAAAGAGGATGAAGCTGAAAGATGCGGGACTACCCCCGGTCATATTGGAACAGACGCCCAAGCTCCTGCGCGGTTCTAAACTTCCCGTGGTGAAAGCTAAAGTAGGACCGCAGATCATGACCCTTATCTGCGAAGAAAAAATTTTCGACACGGTTCCCGTCAAGAAGGAAGTGAGGGCCGTTGTCAGCGGCATCTACATCACGGACGTAAAGGGTCTTCACGGCAGGGCGCCGGCTGTCGAGCAGAAGAAAAAGGGCAAATTCAAACAAATGGTTGAAAGAATGCAGGAAAAAGCAGGAGCTAAGCCCGTTAAATAAACGGCGTAAATCGTTTCGCAATTACGCTATGAGCACCGCTTCGCATTTGCAAACACAGCACAGCAGTTTTACGATAATAATGTAAAACTGCTGTTTTCCTTTGAACGGATGTCAATTTTGATGTGGCAGTCCGAGAAAAACTCATAATTGATGTCCAGCGCATAGTCCACATCCACCACAATATTATCTTCCTTTTCGTCAATCGTTATCCTTTTCGTGTCAATTCCCACCAAAATTTGTCCGAAAGGCGTATTGTAGTTCGACAAGTTCTTTTTGTTTTCCTGAAAGACCATATGTACGTTCACGAGGCCGTGGCGTATCAGCTCCACCATCTGTCCGCCAAATTTAAGACGGTTTTTCGTAGCACGGTCAAACCCTTCCGTGACCTCCTCATAAACCACATAGTGTTTGTCATTCTTTTTATAATAATCGCCCACAGTGACCATTTCGATCTGATCGGCGTTCTCCTCACGCTGATCAAACTGGAGTCCCTGTAAAGTCAACAACACTTCCTTCGTCATATTTTCCTCCGTTTCGAAGCATTTTGCACTGAGGCTCCGGGCAGAATTTAAAATTCGTCAATCCGGATCACCTTTGCGGACAAAATGCCGTAAGGCAAAATGGAGTTGGCAAACTGCCGGAATTTATCTGCGGCATCACTGACAAAAAAGCGGTACAGCTCCGTCCCCAGCCCCGGCCTGTGCTCACTCTCCAGACCGTGCTCCGCAAGAAGCCCCTTCAGTTCCCTTGCCGTCTCATAAGCAGGGTTGACTAAGGTCACACCCTCCCCCATTATTTTTCCGACCGTGGAGCGCAGCATCGGGTAATGCGTGCAGCCCAGAATCAAGGTATCAATGCCACTGTCGATCAGCTCCGTCAGATAGCGGCGGGCAATTTCGTCCGTCACCGGGTCCTCCCAAAGCCCCTCCTCCACCAGTGGTACAAAGAGCGGACAAGCTTTTCCGATAATGTCAACACTCTTGTCATTTTCTTTTATGTACCTGCTGTATATGCCGCTGTCTATGGTGGCCGCCGTGGCCACGACACCGATTTTCTTATTCGAGGTAGCCGCGAGAGCCGCCCTGGCCCCCGGCTTCACCACTCCGATCATCGGGATATCCACCTCTTTTTCCAGATCCTCCAATGCGTAAGCGCTGGCCGTATTGCAGGCCACCACGATAGCTTTCACCTGCTGCGTTTTCAAAAAGCGCACGATCTGTCCGGAATATCTTGTCACCGTCTCCCTCGACTTATTTCCGTAGGGCACTCTCGCCGTGTCTCCGAAATATACGATCCGCTCGTTGGGGAGCTGACGCATGATCTCGCGGGCCACAGTCAGCCCTCCCACCCCTGAATCAAACACACCTATGGGGCTGTTATGCCACTCTCCCTGTCCGTTCATGGTTCCCGACCCTTCCTAATCCTTACCGGCAGACAAATTTTCCTCCAACCATTCCAAAAACCTGCTGCTTATCACAATCTCATCCCCGGAGGCATGCCAGACCTCCATTGCCCCGGTCTGCCCCAGAGCAGCGTCCGTCTGCGTTCCTTCCGGCATTACCGCCTCGCAGGTCTCCTGCGTAAAACACAGTTCCGGATAAAATATCCCCCACCAGACTGCCGCAAAGAGGCCGGCCGCCAACGTTTTTGTCTTTTTCTTCATGATCCACACTCCCGTCTGTCATTCTCTTTGACATTAGGAGTATTCCCGCTTCTGACCGCCCTGATACAGCTTTTTTAATGTCTGTGCTGTTTTCCTCCGGGATCTATGCGGATCTGCCTGATAATAGACCGCTCCTGATTATCAATGTGAAGCCTCGCCGCGGCCGCCGCTTTCTCTCTGTCGCCGTTCATAATACTCTCATATATCATCCTATGCTCGTTGACCAGATTTTCATGCCCGCTCTCATCCTTGATATACTCAAAGCGGTAACGGTACATCTGCTCGGACAGGTTATTGATCAACTGGATCAACCTCTGGTTTCCCGTCGCCTGCACAATGATATCGTGCAGCGCCACGTCCGCTTCCGCGATGGTCACCACATCTCCCGTCTTGGTGGCCTCCTCAAAGCTGTCGCAGGCTTTTTTTAGCGATACCTTGCCCTCCGGCGTAATCCTGTCGCAGGCAAGCTCGGCGCAGAGCGCGTCCAGAGCGCGTCTTACCTCCAGCACATCCTGTAAACTTTTCTTCGTGATCTGCGCCACCTCCGCGCCGCGTCTTGGAATCATGGTCACCAGCCCTTCCAGTTCCAGCTTTCGTATCGCTTCGCGGATCGGCGTGCGGCTCACCCCCAGGCGGTTCGCCAGATGGATCTCCATCAGCCTCTCCCCCGGTTTCAGTTCACCCGTCAAAATGGCACGGCGCAGTGTGTTAAATACCACATCCCGTAAAGGAAGAAATTCATCCATATTCACAGTGAAATCATGCTCCATACGCGCCCCCCTTATCAGAGCAGTCGGCCGTTCCAAAACGTTGTCACAAAAACCGCGCACGCCGGTTCCTCTTCCTTTATGGCAGCAGCCGCTTTCTCCGCCGGTTCCTCCTCTTTATAAATGCCAAACACGGTGGGCCCGCTGCCGCTCATCAGCGCATTTTCCGCCCCCAGCCTGCACATCTTACGTTTCAGTTTGTCGATAACTGGGTACTCCTTTACGGTAACCGTCTCCAGCACATTCCCCATTCTATCCGTGATCCCTTTTAAATCGCCCGACGCAAGCGCCGCCGCCATCCCGTCGATATCCGGGTGAAAGTGCAGTCTGTCCGCCTGCAAATGTCCGTAAACAAACGCCGTAGACACATCGATATCCGGCTTTGCTATCACCAGATAACAGGACGGCGGCTCAGACAGCGGTGTCAAAATTTCCCCAATGCCCTCCGACAGCATAGTCCCGCCTTGAATGCAGTAAGGAATGTCCGCCCCCAGCGTAACGCCAATATCTTTCAATTCCTCCACGGAATATCCCATTTCAAAAAGTTCGTTCAGTCCCCGCAGGGCCGCCGCCGCATCCGCACTGCCGCCAGCCATCCCCGCCGCAATGGGAATCCGTTTCTGCAAGGTGATAGAGACGCCCTCACGGATTTTCCTTCTCCCCATCAACAGCGCCGCCGCCCGGTAAACCAGATTGTTTTCATCCGCCAAAAGATCTGACCCCTCTATCAGGAAACCGATTCCCGGCTCCTCACGCTTCTCAAAAGTCAGGTGATCACAAATATCCACGGTTTGCATAATCATCTTTACCTCGTGATAACCGTCAGGTCTGCGCCGCAGCACATCCAGTCCCAGATTAATTTTTGCGTAGGCTTTCTGTCTTATCATAGCAGCTCCCTATGTTTCGCTGACCCCGCGGTCAGCCATTTCCTGCTCTCTATTCTCTTCTGTAACAATCAATGTACTTTGTATACAGGGATTGTACTTAATTTTGTACAAAATGTCAAGCGCCACCTCCCCACGCGCACGGGCTTCACCGCCAAGACATGGTATTTTATGGAATTTTTTGATTTTCTGTGCCTTTCCTCCTAATTTAATTAGGAAAATGGTACGATATAAATAGTAGAAAAAGGAGATTGCCCATGTGGCAGTCTTTTCGCAACCACAAATATACAAATTTTTCCAAGGAGGGATACCCATGGGCGTAAATGGAATTACAGGAGCAGGCACTAACGCTTACGAAGCTCTTACCACCACGCAGACAGAAAACAAGCCTGTTGAAGAGGTAAAGGACAGCACTTCCAACAAGGGCGAGAACGGTGTTGTTTACGAGCCTTCAAAGGACAGTGTCAACATACCTGTGAAAAAGTATGTACAGAACACAGAACTTGTAAATAAGATGAAAGCCGACGCTGACGCGCACACAAAGCAGCTGCAGAACATTGTGCAGCAGTTGATGACCAAACAGAGTCAGGCCTCCGGCATTGCGAACGGCGATATGTGGAAATTTCTTGCCAGCGGCAAGTTTGAAGTGGATGAGGCTACCAGACTGCAGGCGCAGGAGGATGTTTCCGAGGACGGCTACTGGGGCGTAAAGCAGACTTCCGGCAGAATCCTTGATTTCGCAACGGCTCTGACGGGCGGCGACCCGAGCAAGATTGAGGATATGCGCGAAGCTTTCAAGAAAGGCTACGAGCAGGCTGAAAAGACTTGGGGCGGCGAGCTTCCTGAGATCTCCAAGAAGACTTACGACGCTGTTATGGCAGGCTTTGACAAGATGGCTGAGGATGCAGCCGCACAGAACAATGCCACGCAGGATATTTTAAATCAGGCAGGTGCCGGGCAGATCGCTTCCAACTAAACAGGAATGATGAGAAAACAAAGGAATCGGGTCGCGCCCGGTTCCTTTTCTTTACTGTTGCGCGGGCAGCATTACAGCGCATCGATCACACCCCAAATGCCCTGCGTTTCATAAACGGATTTGTAATAGGCAACCTCGTTTCTGATCAGCTCGTCTATGACGCGCATACCCAGAAGTTCCACCGGCGCTTTGTCGTCCGTCATAATGAGATTTCCCGCTTCATAGGGAACCAGATTCTCAGAAACCGTATGCATCATGGCAAAGAGACTTTCGTCCGCGACAGTCTCCTTGTGTTTGTCCAAATTCTCTAATATCTGAGGGTTGTCAGAGGCGAAAAGCTCCCTGTTGGTAGAGCCTTTCACATCCACAGTGTAGACCTTGCCGAAAACGCTGCCAATGGTATCGGAAAGATAGGCATTGATGCTGTCCGCCCCGCTGCCGCGCATGTTCATGTTGACCACCATCACGCCGTTCTCCGCAAGATGCTCCTTCACCAATGTAAAAAATTCCACAGAGGACATCTGAAAGGGAATCGTGATATCCTGATAGGCGTCCACCATGATCACGTCATATTTGCCGTCGATCGCATTCAAATAAGCCCTGCCGTCATAGGTAGTCACCGGCACATCTTCCGGCAGTTCAAAATAAGCCCTCGCCAGATCCGTGATCTTCTCATCGATCTCCACACCCTCCACAGGCATGTCCCCGAAATAGGCGCGGCACTGATGCGCATAGGTACCCGTCCCCATGCCAAGGATCAGCGTATTGCAGTCCGCCGGATCATCCTTTCCCGTCATAAGCGGAGCCGCCATGGCATAGTCATAATACATTCCGGTCAGCCCTTCGTCCTTGATCAAAATAGACTGCACCCCGAACAGCACATTTGTCGATAATACGACGTTTCTGTCGTTTTCTTTCACCTGCAAATAATTGTAAACAGACTCTCCTTCATAAGCCAGATTGTTTTCCCAGAAAGCAAAGCTGTTCGACGCCCCGAAAATACAGCACAGAATAAAGATGACCGCCGATACCGCGCTCCTTTTGCGCCCGCTTCTTTTGCTGATAAAATAGATGATGCCAAGCCCTAGGAGAATCGCCGCAAAAATCAAAAACGTAACCGAAGTGCCCACCGCCGGAATCGATACAAAAGTCGGCACAAACGTACCGATAATGCTGCCGATCGTATTAAATGCGCCAAGCGTACCC
This sequence comes from uncultured bacterium, assembly GCA_947073545.1. GTDB lineage: Bacteria > Bacillota > Clostridia > Lachnospirales > Lachnospiraceae > UBA3282. Next base: position 37,102 of record CAMTMP010000005.1, on the reverse strand, counting down.
ACGATACTGCCGCTGTCCGAAAGGCTCTGCACCGTATATTTTGCCAGAGACGGCGTCACCGTTCCCAGCAGGAAAAGCGGAAACACAAAGATCACCATGCAGGCCGCAAAAGCCGCCCAGATCAGGAAATTTGTATTCACCGCAAAAATGAGCAGCGCGGAAATACCTATAATAATATACTTTCCCACCACCGGAATCAACGCGATCCACACTCCGGCAATTAAAATCCGCGTGTAGAGCTTGTCCGGGTTCGGATCCTTGTCCGCACTTTTCCCGCCGTAAATATTGCCAAGCGCCATGGCGATCATAATGGTGCCGATAATGATCGTCCACACGATCTGAGAAGAACTGAAATAGGGAGCGAGCAGCCTGCTCGCCCCCAGCTCCACCGCCATCACGGACATTCCTGAAAAAAATTCCGTCAAGTACAAAAATATTTTATTCTTTAAAATGGATGATGTGTTCATGATAAATTCGTCCCTTTTCGTATTTCAGCCCTGCCAAACTCACAAAGCCTATCTCATAGTATATACGATAACCCTTCATTTTACAATTCGGATTTCACCTGCTGCGCTTTTTACGGAACGAAAGAGCGGCGACGTAGAATCATTTCACGCCTGCGCATCCCTTTCTACTCTAAATCCCGCCCTTAACAACCAAAATTTTATCCCCCGCCGAAATCTCCTCCGTCGGCAGTTCGTTCACTTCCTTAAGCTGCGCCACCGGCACATAATATCTCTTACCGATGTCCCACAGTGTCTCTCCCTGCCCCACAATACAGATCACCATGCCCGGCAGCTCACTGAGCTTATTTAAGTCGAGCGGTTCCACCCTAATGTCCGTCACCAGATCGCGGTTCTGCACAGAAAATACAATCACCTTAAACTGTAATGCAGCTTTCACATCCAGCTCATCGCTGTCAAGCATGGTCACCGTCAACTGCTCGATGCTGCTTCGCAGCTTATAGACACAGGCGGGCAGAATGTTCTCCGCCTCGATCACATACTGGAAGGGCAGCTCATTGACCGTGGAATAAATGGACTTCGCACCGCTCGCACTCAGGTATAGCGTCGTCACCAGGAGCGTTCCCGCAACAGCAATGCCGTTCTCCACAATGCTCTGCTCGTCGATTCTGATTTCCCCGTCGGAATGAATGAGCTGGTACATCGGCATCTCCGGATTTTGTATTCTCGTATGCTCCGCAATCTTACATTTTCCACTTCCGGCAAGGAGCAGACTCTTAATGGGCATCTGTGTCGTCAACGCCTCAATTTCCTTATCCACGCCGTAAACATCGGAAATCACCTCCAGATTTTCCTCCTCGTAGAGGTGAATATCCAGATCCAGCACCGGCTCCACGCAGAACACTCTCTCCTCGCCGTCGAAATCCTGCCTCACTTCCACGTTGCACTGTCCCAAGTGATACTGAATATCGGGAATCATATTTTCCCGGCATCCGTGGCACTCGATAATACCGCTGAATGGTACGGTATTCTCATACCACTGTGTTTTATCGTTATCCCCTTCCCCCTCATATAGGAAAAATGCCCGCATCTCACCCTGAATCGAAAGTTTCTCCTCCAGCGCCTTAAATTCCACATGGTCAAAGCAAATATGATGCCATATGGTCTGGAACACATTGGGCAGATTTCCCGTCAGCTCCATCTCTTCTTTCATGCGGAAAATATCTTTCTTATGCAGCACCAGCTCTATCACGGGATAGACGCACTTGCGGTACTCCACGGGTTCCTCATGGTAAAGGTCAACCGCCGTCTCACACTCCATCTGCTCCTCCCGCGCAAGCGACAGGGAAACCACCGCCTGTACACTGAATTTGCGCGAGTTAATAAGCCCCACCGTCAGATCCTCGATGCAGCTTTCCGTCAGGATCGTATCGCCATTGTTTACCCCTTCCATATTAACCTTTTCCTCAAAGGGAATCACCGCCTCCATGCTGGCGCACATCCCCTCCATGTCCGTCAGATACAGTATGGACACCACCAGCCTGCCCTTCAGGCTGACTACGTTTTCACCGAGGCGGATTTCCTCCATTATGATCTCGCCTTTACTGCTTAACAGATAGTTTGCATCCAGTTTATTATCTGAAATGTTTACGTCCTCTTCCAATACCATCTGCGTGCCGGCTCTGCCGTTTATTCGATCCATATGTATCTTTTTCTTCACCAATTCCACAAAAAATGCCCTCCCTGCGTATAGTTACTATAAATCTATGCGCAGGGAGGGCAGATTATGTTCTTAAAAATATGTCGTGCGGAGAATGCCGCATTTCAGGCATTCTCCTGCGTGAAACTTAGTGCTTCTTGGCGTCCCGTCCTATGGCGGAACGTCTTTCGAAGCACTTTTCACGCTACGCCCCCGATCAGCTCTGTCACGTTCTCAATCCCGTACTGTTTCATGTAAGCTTCAATTCCTTCCACCACCTCCACAGTCGTGTAAGGATTCACAAAATTCATCGCGCCAACCGCCACTGCACTGGCTCCGGCAAGCAGGAACTCAATCGCATCCTCCGCGTTTCCGATACCGCCCATGCCGATAATCGGAATCTTCACCGCCTGCGCCGTCTGATAAACCATGCGCACAGCCACCGGCTTGACCGCAGGGCCGGACATGCCGCCTGTCTTATTGGCAAGCACAAACTTTTTTTTGTGAATATCAATCTTCATGCCCGTGATCGTGTTAATCATGGAAAGCGCGTCGGCGCCCGCCGCCTCCGCCGCTTTTGCCATTTCCGTAATGTCCGTCACATTCGGGCTCAGCTTCATAATCACCGGCTGTTTCGCCTTTTTCTTAATCTGCAATGTGATATCATAGAGGGAATCCGCCTTCTGCCCAAAAGCGATCGCCCCCTCTTTCACATTGGGGCAGGACACATTAATTTCCAGCATGGAAACGGACGTGTCCGAAAGACGCTCCACCACTTCCAGATAATCCTCCACGGTTTTGCCGCAGACATTCACAATGACATTGGTGTCATAATTCTTTAAAAATTCCAAGTCTCTCTCCATAAAAACGTCGATCCCCGGGTTCTGCAGGCCGATGGCATTTAACATGCCGCCGTACACTTCCGCCACACGGGGCGTCGGATTTCCCTCCCACGGCACGTTCGCCACTCCCTTGGTCACCACCGCGCCAAGTCTGTTCAAATCCACAAAATCACAGTACTCCATGCCGGAACCGAAGGTGCCGGATGCCGTCATAACAGGATTCTTAAAGGTAACTCCCGCGATTTTTACCTCTGTATTCATATATCCACCTCCCCGGCTTCAAACACCGGCCCCTCCGTACAGATACGCGCATTGTGTACATGGGAATGGGCGTCCACCTTCGTCGTGCGGCATACGCAGCCAAGACACGCGCCCACACCGCACGCCATACGCTCCTCCAGAGAAATGTATGCCTCAATCCCGTTCTCCGACGCATACTTTTTAATCGCCCGAAGCATCGGCATCGGCCCACATGCCATAATCACATCCGCATGAAGCGCGTAGGCTTTGATGATATCCATCACGTTTCCTTTCGTCCCCACGCTGCCGTCCTCCGTCGCCACATAAACGTCGCCGTACTCCGCCAGATCCTCTTCCAAAAAAAGATCCCTGTTCCGATAGCCAAGGAGAATCTGCTTCTTCTCATCCATAGCCTTTGCCAGCTCCAGCATGGGCGGAATGCCGATCCCACCGCCCATCAGAAAGACTCGTTTCCCTTTCGCCTTATCGACAGGGAACCCGTTTCCGAGCACGCCGAGTATGTCCAGCCGATCGCCCGCTTTACAGGTCGCAAATTCAGCCGTGCCCTTTCCCGCCACGCGGTACACCAAGCGCAGCCTGTTTTTCTCCCTGTCCGTCTCACAAATGCTGATAGGACGGGGAAGGAGCATACTCTCACCACGGGGATAGACCGCCACAAACTGCCCTGGATGGGCGTTCTTTGCGAGCTTCGTCTCAAGCCACAGATCATAAATCTGTTCTCCTATCTGTTTTTGCGATATTACCGTCGCCGTTACTTTTCTCTTTTGCGCCATATGCGGTTCCTTTCTGGTTGTTTTTTAATAGTATACCACATTTCCCGCTGCCTGTCTTTCCATTGCCAAAAGCCACTCTTTTTTCTCCAGTCCGCCCGCATACCCCGTCAGGCTGCCGTCCGACCCGACAACCCTGTGGCAAGGGATAATAAGGGAAATGGGGTTATGGGCTACCGCACTGCCCACCGCCTGCGCCGACATGGAGGCAAGCCCTCTATTCTCCGCAATCCCCACCGCAATTTTCGCATAGGTGGTCGTCTGTCCAAACGGAATCGCAAGCATCGCTTCCCAAACCTCTTTCTGAAAAGTCGATCCTTTCAAAGTAAGCGGCGGCGTAAAAGCAGGTTTCTTCCCGCCAAAATACTGGGTGAGCCACTCTACCGCCCGCGCAAAGACAGGCAGATTTTTCTCCTCGTGATCCGGGTTCAGTTTTGCCGCAAAATATTTCTGCTCCTCAAACCATAATCCCGTCAGGGCATGTCCGTCTGACGCAAGCAATATCTTTCCGAGAGGGGAAACATACTCGTTTGTATATTCCATCTGGCACCTCCTTGGGGCGGAACTTGTGACCGCCTGTTATACTTATACCTTTCCAAGCGGAAGCCGCTTTACGAGTGAACCATTCTCCATACCGATTCGTCAAGCGTTTCCATTTGAATGGGAACATTGCTTATCTGAATATCCCTAAGCCTCTTGCGTCCGCTTACGTCTGGAAGTGTTCTGATATGCTTCAAGTCCTGCAGTTTTATCGTTTCAAGGTTTACAAGAGAGCTGATGAAATCCAGATTATCCAGCTTCATCATCCGCCAAAGCTCCAGCTTTCGCAGACTAAATCAAATAACCATAACCAGCGTTCCCACCCCGATCAGCACACAGCCGATCAGTGATCTGGCGGTAAATTCCTCATGCAGAAAAACAAAAGCCAATATGAGGGTGATCACCACGCTCAGTTTGTCAATCGGCACCACCTTGGATGCCTCTCCGATCTGCAGGGCATGGTAATAGCACAGCCATGACGCGCCGGTCGCAAGCCCGGAAAGGATCAGGAACGTCCAGCTTTTTCTGCTGATCTCGGCAATGCCGCCCTGCGTGTTTGTCAGAAACACCATGCCCCATGCCATAATAACGACCACGACCGTCCGTATTGCCGTGGCGAGATTGGAATCAACGCCCTCTATACCGATTTTTGCAAGGATCGATGTCAATGCCGCAAATACCGCGGACAGGATTGCAAATAAAAACCACATACGCTGCCACCTCCACATTATTTATACTTATTTTTCCCTGCAAGATCAAGTTTACAACCAAACAGGAAGCGGCAAATTTTCACATTTTAAACGATTCCATCCCGTTCACTGTATTTACAGTCCACGACAAATCAGGAAATAGATATAACCCTGCATGTTTTATCTGTCATTCATTGTTGGGAAACCAGCATCTCCACTGCTTCCTCCATCGAAACGCACCTCGCATATCTGCCATGCCATAAAAAATCATTATAGTAATGATAGCACACATCTTTCGCCATATAGTCACTGTCAAAAGTGGAGTTCGCGTAAGCCGGCACGATCATCTCGTATCCCAGATGAAAGCCGCTTTGAATGGTGGCGTCTATACAAAAATTTGTCTGCAGACCCACGATCATAATTTTCGTTTCCCTTTTCTTTGTCAAATATTCTGCAAGCCCCGTCGATTCATGAAGCGCGCTGTTTACAGTCTTATCAAAAACGCGCTCCCCCTCTAAGGGCGCAAACTCCTCAAATATCGCAAACTCATCGTCCCCCACAGAGAAGCCTGTTCCCGGGCCGTCATCATGCCTCACATACACCACCTCTACACAATGCTTTCTGGCCTGCGCTATCAGCATTTTTATATTCTCTCTCAACCGCGCAAATGCAAACAGCCGTTCATCTGTAATACCTTTCTGGGTATCTACCACAAGTAAAATCATTTCATCCTCCCGAAATATCTGTACAATTTAAGGCAGTTTTTACATATATCCTCTTAATTTTAGCATAGTACTGTCAAGCAAACAATTTCTCCTTCCAAAATCCACTTATTATTTCCTGAAATTAATTAACTCTTAATTTTCCGCCCAATATTTTCCATATTTTATGCGGTACGTTTAATTTACTTTTTTCTACATTAAAATGCGATACAGTTAAAATATCGTTATAACTATTTTAGAAGCACACTGACATGCAGACCTTTACAGGCCTGCCCTACTTTCAGAAAAAGACCGAAGCGTCTTACTTTGGTATGGAGAGAACGATGGAATTTGGTACATTTTTGGCTAAATTGCGAAAGGAGAAAGGCTGCCTGCAGAAAGAAGTTGCCGCTTATCTGAATGTAACGGTAGCAACTGTTTCCAATTATGAAAAAGGCGTACATACGCCTGATCTCGACACACTTATTAAACTTGCGGACTTTTACGACGTATCCACAGATTTTCTTTTACAGCGTACACGGTATCGCGCAAGTATCAGCACATTGAACAAGCGTCTTTCCGCAGATTATACCGTCAGCGACCTTATGAATGCAACACTGGAGCTTGACCGTCAAAACACTGCGGCACTTTTGGACTACTATGAACTGCTGACACTCAGAAACTCTGTCAACCGCATGTCTTAAAAGTTCTGGCAGAACATGTCATAATGCATGCCCGTTGTTTTTCATAATAAGCGGCCGGATTAGAAATTCATCCATATCCTGACCGCTTTTTTGTGTTGTCCTGTGCTGCAGCTCCTGTTTTGACTTACGCCTCCCGTATCACGGCTTGGCTTAAAATATAGAAACTTTCACTCCTTTCCCATGTATATGGACACGCTGTTATGATTTTCTTCCCACTCCGCAATCTGCCGTTTCGCCTCCTCAGACAGTTCCGCCGCGATACACTATCTTCCCGCCACAGATGGTATATCCTATCACCCCTGGCATCGTCTCCCCCACAAAAGGCGAGTTTGCGGCTTTTGACGCGAACTCTTTCACCACCCATTCCTTCTTCGGATCGAAGATAACCAGATCCGCGGGGCCTCCCTCTTTCAAATACCCCGCCTCAAGCTGATACAGCCGCGCAGGGGCAAGGCTCATTTTCTCTACCAGCTCCATCATGGAAAGGTACCCCTTGTCCACCAGTTCCCGAATCCCCAGCGACAGGGCCGTCTCCAGTCCGATGATGCCGCTTGGCGCCTCTGTAATCGGCTTTGCTTTTTCCTCCGCGCTGTGAGGCGCGTGATCGGTAGCAATCATGTCAATCGTGCCGTCCTGCAGTCCTTTTATAATCGCCAGACGATCCGCCTCCTCCCGCAGGGGCGGGTTCATTTTTGCCAGCGTTCCGTACTCTATCACCGCATCTTCCGTCAGCGTAAAGTGATGGGGCGCCGCCTCCGCAAATATGTGGCTGCTCTTCTTTTTCGCCTGCCGCACCAGCTCCACGGCCTCCTTCGTGCTGATATGCTGAATGGAGAGATCAGCCTCCTCCTCCACGGCTATCCGCAGATCCCGCTCCACCATGGAAATTTCTGCTTCTCTGGGCGAGCCGCCTATCCCGAAATGGGCAGCCGCTTTCCCCGCATTTACCCCATTGATCGCAATAAAAAACGGATTTTCCTCGTGAACGCTGACAGGTTTTTGGCATTTCGCCGCCTTTTGCAACGCCATCCGCAAAAGCGCTTCATCCATCAGCGGGATACCGTCGTCGGTAAAGCCTACAGCTCCCTGCCTGCCAAGCGCCTCCATATCCGTCAGTTCTTTTCCCTGAAGTCCCATCGTCACATTGGCGCAAGTATAGACGCGGATGCCCGTTTCTTTCCCCTTTTTCAGCACATAGGCAAGCGTTTCAGGATTGTCCACCGCCGGTTTCGTGTTCGCCATCAGTACCACGGAGGTAAAGCCGCCCTTTGCCGCCGCGGCCGCCCCGGTATAGATATCCTCCTTATGGGTAAATCCCGGGTCGCGGAAATGTACGTGCACATCCACCAGACCCGGGGCCACAATTTGACCATTTAAGTCGATAATATTCATCGGTTCTCCGGCCGTTTGGCCGTTCCCCATATTCTCTGAGTCAGACTGTGTCTCCTGTCCAAAAGTGCCACTCGGTATGGCCGTCCCCTGCGGCACAATTTTCTCAATCATCCCGCTTTTTGTATTAATCAGTATATCTCGATATCCTTCCGTCCCCGATACCGGGTCTGTCATATATCCGTTTTTTAATAACAGCATCTTTCATCCTTTCCGCGGCCAGACACCGGCTGTCAGACCGCTCTCATATGTACGCAGTGTTTATTCAAACACCACCGGCTTCTGCAAAAACTCCGTCTTCACCACCACATAGGGATAACTCGTCACCGGTTTGCTCTTCTCCTCCGGCGACGGCCCGATCAGGTTTGTATCAATATAAACCGCGTTCGCCGTCTCATACAGGGCATTCACCGCAATGCTGTAACCGCCTGTCTGCTGCGCGCCGTACCCCACACAGATATAGAGAAAACCCTGATCTTCAAACGTCAGTTTAAAGGTTTCTTCCTTCCGCTCCTCAATCTTTGAAAGAAGCTCCTCCGGTATATTATCCTCCGCTATCACCGTGTATTCCAAGTCCTTAATCTTTTCCATAGGATCCTGTTTCTGCCCGCAGGCGTACACGGCAAAGCACAAAAGACATACCAGTCCTATGCTCACCATTCTCCTCTGATACTCTCTTAATCCGGCCATAATTTCCTCCGCATATCCTCTTACTATCTAATTTATTATGCGAAGGCATTGTCTATTCCTATAGAATAATGCTATACTTATTTTAAAAATGACAAAAACACAGAAAGGTTTATCCCATGATACGTCTTATATTAGTTGCCACCTTCGTCGTCCTGTTCCTGATTTTCAGCATTCCTCTTTTGATTATTGAATATTTCCTCGGAAAATGGAATCCCCGTGCCAAAGACAAAAGCTCTCTGGCCATTGTCAACTGGGCGTTCCGCAGCGTCCTTTTTCTTTCCGGCGTGACCGTCACGGTGATCGGCGAGGAAAATGTACCCAAAGATACACCTGTACTGTATATCGGGAACCATCGAAGCTATTTCGATATTGTTATGACCTATGTGCGCGTTCCCAGACCTACAGGCTATATCGCAAAAATCGGCATGTTAAAGGTACCCCTTCTCTCTACTTGGATGAAGAACCTGCACTGTCTCTTTCTTGACAGAAAAGACATCAAGCAGGGCATGAAAACCATTCTCGCGGCGGTAGAAAAAGTAAAATCCGGCATCTCCATCTGCATCTTCCCCGAGGGAAGCCGCAGCACCGAACCGGACACTTTTCTGCCCTTCCGCGGCGGCAGCTTTAAGATCGCCGAGAAATCCGGCTGTCCCATCGTACCCATAAGCATCAACAACGCCGATCAGGTCTGGGAGGCCCATCTGCCAAAAATTAAGAAAACCCACGTCGTCATCGAGTACGGCAAGCCCATCTACATAAATGACCTCGACAAAGACCAAAAGCGCCGCATCGACGACACCGTACTTGCTATCATCAAGGAAATGTACTTCAAAAACAAATCGCTCGTGTAGGTCTCCCCTTTGCTGTTCATTATTGCGCAAATGCTATAACTATGCGGTTTGGAACGGAGCGCAAGCGCGTCTACGTCGGTTATAGCATTTGCACAGTCTCAACATTTCCACCTCTTTTATTCCTCCGCCACCACCAGCTCTTCATCCATAATAGAGGCAAACAAAAGCAGCAGTTCCGCGTTCTGGTCAACCTGATTCATAATTCCCAAGCTCGCATCTACATCGCGGTAATTGCGCCCGCCCACACCGTCCAGATAGGATATGGACTGCAGATTGCGTCCCAGCATATAGTGGGCATGATTTTCCAGCACCGTCGCATATTCATGATTGGTGATGATGTGATCCACCACGGCCAGTCTTGCCATATCCCGCAAGAGGCCTGCATTGCCGCCCTGCTTTTCATCCGTATTGACCAGAAGCTTGGAATCCTTGGAGGCGTAAGAAATGGTCTCTCCCTTGCGCATGAGATTTTGCGTCACGGCCTCACACAGATTCATATCCACTTTCTGTTTCGTGGAAAGGTAAGTCACACATCCCCAGAACGCATAGTCATCCTCCAGATCCACGTCCGGATTCTGCGTCAGATAGGACTTGACCACACTGTGATACTGATAGCCTCCCGTGGCGCGGTAAAGCTCCGCCGCCGCAAAGAAATACTGCTTCTCCGATACATCCGCCAGATAATTTTCCGCATACCGGTAGGCCCTGTCCGAAGCCTGTAAACACAGAGTCGCAAACTCTCTGTCATAGTTCTGATACAGATAGCTGAATTTAGCCATGGTCGCCGCAAAATGAATGGTCGCTTCCATAGTAATTCCGTCTATATAGAGGAGATAGCCCGCGTTCTTATTGTCCACGGAGCTGACAGAAGCATAGACCGCCCCGCTCTTCATATCCTGCATTTTGAGAAGCCAGTCAATCTCATACTTCACCTCGTCAAGCACGTCGGGAATCTCGTTCCCGCTCTCCGGTATTCCCATATCATCGCCCATATCATCAAGGTAAAGCTCGTAGGCCAGCAGCAGCGTATTGACTGCCTGACAGCCTCTTGCCACGTCCCGGCTTCCGATCTCATCCACATGCCAGCCGCCTGACACATCCAGTTTGATCATGGCCTCCTCTTTCATCTGCGCTTCTCTGGAATGGCAGGCGTTGTGCGCCGCGTCTCCGGCAAGCTCAGAAGAAATCGTCAGACCGCATCTGTTAAAATAGTACTGCTTAAAGACCTTGTTCAAAAGCGCTTTGTACGGCTCCTTGGCAATCTCAAAGACATAGGAACGGCCGATCGAGGCCGCCTGTATGTAGTATGTCCCCGCTGTATGAAATTCCGTAAAATCCGCATAACTGATATAAGCATTTACGGAAGGGTCATACCCTTTGCTCTCAATCTGCCCCGTATAGACTTCCCGTCCGGTGTCCGCATCAAGAAGCGAAAAGATTTCGGGCGGCGTCTCGCAGTTTATCATTGCCACCTTCTTGCTGTCAACATCATAGCCCACCTGATCCACCAAAATGCTCGGCAGGCTCTCCGGCACCTCATAGTCAAACTCCGGCGAAAGCCCGAGACTGGTAAACTCGTCCGCACCCTCCCTGCCGGACATCGTATCTACCTGAAAATCCTGCAGACTGCCACAGCCCGTCATCGTCGTAAGCAGAAGGGCAAGGACGAGAATCCCACCTGTTATATTTTGAAACATACCACTTTTTTGCATAATTGATTTCCCGATTATCTGTTTTCTTTACACACTCATTACTTATCCAGTTTAACACATTTTCAGCCACAGTAACAGATGGCATTTTCCGGTAGTAAGCATTTAGAAAGAGGTGTCGCTTTTCTCCGACGAATACACAATTTCGCCGTCAATCAGCGTATACCGTGTTTTTGTAAATACCTCCATGGGGTTTCCGGAAAAGACCGCAATATCGGCGTCCTTCCCTGGCGAAAGGCTTCCCACCCGGTCATCCACACCACAAATTTTCGCCGCGTTGATCGTGATGGAACGAATCCCCGCCTCCGGGGACATTCCCGCCTTCACCGCCAGACCTGCACAAATCGGTAAAAATTGGATTTTTGAGACGGGGTGGTCCGTGGTGATGGCTGTCAGAATCCCATGCCCCGCCAAAAGTCCCGCTGTCTTAAAGGCCATATTCTGCACCTCGATTTTATTGCGGCTGGCCATATCCGGGCCGACAATTGCCGGAAATCCCGCCGCTTCCAATTCCTCCATAATGAGATGGCCCTCGCTGCAGTGATCCAATGTCATCCGCAAATGAAACTCTTTGGCAATGCGCACTGCCGTCAGAATATCATCAGCACGATGCACATGGGCCTTTAGAGGAATTTCTCCACGGAGAACAGGCAGCCAGCACTCATAGCGGAAATCTTTCTCTTCCTCTTTGTTCTTTTCCCGTTTTTTTTGATATGCCTCTGCCTTTGTCAGTTCTTCCCGCAAAAGCGCGGCGATCGCCATTCGGGTGGAGGGAGATACCCCCTGCCCCGAATAATTCACCTTCGGATTTTCTCCGAAAGCCACCTTCATGGCCGCCGGCGCTTTTACAATCATATCGTCTATGCATCTGCCATGGGTTTTCACGAAAGCAAACTGCCCTCCCACCACATTGGCACTGCCCGGACCGATCATCGCGGAGGTGATGCCCGCCTGCATGGCATCCCTGAATGCCGCGTCCATGGGATTGATCGCATCGATAGCCCGCAGATAAGGCGTGACGGGATTCACGTTCTCGTTGCAGTCATCCCCCTCCATTCCCTTCTTTTCCTCGGTGATTCCCATGTGACAGTGCGCCTCTATGATGCCCGGCATCACCAGACTGCCCTCCACGTCGAGAACCTGTCCTTCCGCTTTCGGACAGTCTCTCATCTCTCCCAGCGAAACAATCTTACCGTCCCGGATCTCCACATATCCGTCCGCGAAATCGCGCCCTTCCATGGTCTTTATATTTCCGTGTATGATAAACATTTTGTCCCTCCGGCACAACACGTTTTCCTGTCCATTCGCAGAATACTTCTTATCAGATATTCTTTTCGCATTTTCCCTGTTACTGCAGTTTACTCATGGGATTCACCGGCTCTCCGTCCTTCGTCAGCTTGAAATACACATTCGTGCCTTCCAGACTGTAATATTTCGTAGGCGCCGCCACTGTGCCGATGCCGTCTCCCACATGTACGAAACTGCCCTCGGATACAGTGATATTTTCGAGCTGCCCGTAAGTCAGCTCATAGCCGTTCCCCAACTCCATCACCACCGTATTGCCGGTGCCGGAATCATAGCTGACCGAAGTCACGCGTCCGTCGGCTGCCGCCGAAATGTTCTCTCCCTGCTTGGCCGCAATGACGATGGCCGGGTTGTATTTATACTGATCCAGAGTCGGGAAATAGATTGTCTGATCCATACTGTAATTGATGAGCACGTCGCCCACGATAGGCCACACCAGTCCATCCTCCTCGCTGAAATCCAGCTTCGGCTGCACGGTGGTGGAAATTGCCTCCGCCTCCACCTCGTCGCTCAAAACATCGTCCACCGTCTCGTCGAACATACCTGCCTCTTCTTCCTCTTTACTCTGATCCGTACCGCTGCTCTTCTTTTCTGCCGCGTTTTTTTCTACCGGATCATCTTTCTTAGGCTCGTCCTTCTTTGTCTGATCGGCCTTCTTCGTCTGCTCTTCCTTCTTTTCTTCCTGCTCCTCTTCCTGATTCTTTTCCTTTACTTTTTCTTCAATGGTTTTCGTCTCAGTGGTTTTCTTTCCTGACTTCGTGTCCACCCTCAATCCGTTTTCCGTGTTTTCTACATGCAGGGAATTAGCCTCCTGGAAACTGGGGTCATAATCCAGATCATCCGTTCCCACGCCCGCAAAAAGTGTGTCAAGTTCCTCGCCGGACACCATATTTTCCGCAAGCTCCGTGCTGCTTTGCTCCAGCGCCTCGAAGTCTACCACATAATCCTCCTTCTCCGCGCGGTTGTTGTTTCGTACGTAAACACCGGTCACCGTCAGCGCCGCCAGAACGAACACCGAGGACGCCAGCATGATGATTCTTTCTTTTCTGATACTGCTTCTGTTTCTTCTCGCCATGAAACTCGCCTCCTGTTTTTCTTCCGATGCCGCAATAACCGTCCGTCGAAGCGAGGGCAGCCCATGCACCGGGTTTCTCTGATAGTTTTACCCAAATTTTCCGCCTTATTCAAAATTTGCTAATTCTGTCTGAAAAAAGAAAGCGTCGAGTATCTCCTCATAATTTTCCCCGTTCAAGGCCATGCACAGCGCCGTATACTGGCTCATGCCAAAGCCATGTCCTACTCCCGTCACACGGAAAACAGCCTGTTCCCCCTCTCTGTCCAACGCAAAAGATGCGGAGGAAAGCCCGAAAAGATGCCGGAATGACTCTCCGTCTATCCTCTCCTCCTCCCCGCTTGTATCAATATATGACACTCTCGTCATATATCCTGTCCCGTCAAAAGAAAATTTCCCATCTTCCCAAAGCGTCTTCTCCTCAAAATCTCCCTCCAGTGCGCCCCGCAGTTTTTCTATATAGCGCTCTCTATCCACTCTCACCACACTGCGATAATCCGGCGCCTCAAGATCCTGCCCACAGGAAACCGCCGATAGATACGGGCACTCCTCCTCCCCCGCGTCTCTGGTGGAGCCGTTACTTACCCGGAAATAGGATGCCCGGATCGGTTCTCCCTGATAAGTCAAAATCTCCCCTGCCGTCTCCTTCACCGCCTGCCTGTACTTTTTCAGAAGCTCTTCCATCCCCGCCGCATTCTTATAAAACTGTGCCAGGCCGTCCCCGTCCACAGCGGCTTTTTTCTCTCCCTGCTCTGCATAGAGAGCCGCAAGCTCTGTCCGCAGAAGCACCGCCTGCGCTTTTCCCGCCTCTTTCTCATAATCGTTTGGCATTACGAGACAGAGACGGTAAGCCAGATATTCCTCCAACGGCAGTTCCCAGACACCCCATTCCACGGATGCCTCCACCATATATTCTCCTTCTTTCTTACTCTCCCGCAGGCGGTCCGCCTCTTCCCCCACATGTCCCCAAAGGCTGGCGCATACATAAGGCAATAAAAAAACAAACAAAAGGAAACTGCCCGCGTCCCTTTTGTTTGCTTTTTTTGAAACGATTCCATTTTTGTTCATGTGACACCCCACATAAATTCTATGCGGGTGCCCTGTCTTTTATACTAACCTCCATGTCGCTGCTTCACAGCGACACAGATCTGTGCGGAGAATGCCCGTTTTTCGGCATTCTCTTGTGTGAGACTTAGTACTTCCAAGTCAGCTTTGCTGACTTTGCGAAGCAGCCTTTGCTGCGAGTGATTAGAAGTACTTCCACACTAGCCCTTTTCGTTATACACCGCCATATCCAACTGCTGCAGTGTGGATACCGATCCGTTTTCATACAGGAAAATACCCGTCTTTCGGATCATGGCATTGGCCTCATTCGTCTGCTTGTCATTCAGGGAAAACTGTGTCCCTACCCGGGAAAGGCCGATGGCTCCCACACCCAAGTCAGAGAGATGGTACAGTTTATCATTCCCGTTTTCATCCTTCGTCCAGATCAGAAGCTTCTCCCAGATGGGATCCGCCTCGTCAATCCAGCCGTTGCCATCCAGATCATACTTGGAAAGATCTTTAAAGCCGTCGCCGCTCTTTGTGCCGAAAAGCTCGCTGCCGTCATTGATCTGCCCGTCTCCGTTCAGATCAAGAGCCAAAAAGCCGCTGCCCGCCTGCAGGCTCGAAATCTCTTCCTCCTCGCCGTCGCAGTCCAGATCAAAGAAAAACTTCTGATCGGAAACTTTCGCGACGTTGGTATTCAGATTGATTACCAGCGGATCTTTAAACGTTTTTATGGATGTAACCACATTTTCCTCATAGTACTCTTCAAACCTGCGGCTCATGCCAAACTCCAGATTGAAGGACAGCTCCCTCCCGTCCGCAGTTTTCACCGTACCTTGAGTGGCGAAGGTGGTATGTTCCTCTTCCATGTAATAACGCTGCATCTGAAACCCCTGCACCGAGTACATGTTCGTGCCGCCCGCTGCAGCTATCGGGCTGTTCTGGACACCCCTGTTCCCGCGAAAGCGAAACAGAAGCTCTAACAAAAATTCCACGCACTGCTGTTTGATACTGCGCGCAGCCTCCTTCTCATCATTCCTCGTGGAAATCTGCCATCCGCCGGTAGTGTTGCGCATATGTGCGGAGAGGTCTTCAAGCTTCGCCTTATCCTTGTCTTTTTCCTCCCCGGCAGTCTTTTCTCCAGTGCCGGGCTGATTCTCAAAAAGAGAATCCAATCCTTCTTTTCCGCCCGCAAACGTACCGGCTATAGATTTCGCATGAACTCTTGTCACCGTACGGCTTGTTCTGGAGGACTGCATCCCTATGGTACCGGAATCAATGATCAATGTTCCCTCCTTTTTGTATAAGACCTCTTTCTGCGCCCGCCTGTGCACCAGACAGCGCCTTCCCTGACGCCCGGCAATAGAAAAAGACGGCACTCTTATGGAAATTCCTTTTCCCTAAAAATACCGTCCCTGGTCTCAACATCATTCAAATTCCAGAAAAACATGCTCTGGCCATGAGCTGTATCCCTGTAATTTATATATCGGAACTTTTCCCATTTACTTAACACTTCTCACGCTGTTTCAGGAGGCAATGTATGCCGTATACATACTGCTGATCTGGCTCTCATCGAGTACATACTTCCAAATATGCACCTCGTCGTAGCTGGCGCGGAACAGTTGGTCGAAGCAGCTAATCCCCAGATAGGCGCACACGCTCTCCTCATCCATATTTAACAGCGACACCTCTCCCGAACCGATCAGCTCGCTGTTCATATACAAATATCCCATCGCCCTTCCCTCCGCCGCTCCGGAGGCTGCGGAAGCGTCCACGCATATCGTTATGTATGCCCATTCATTCAGATTGATCCATTTTTTCTGTTCCATAGAAGGCCGGATCTCGCAGGAATTATTCAAAGCCGCGTCGATCGTATTAAAAATCGGCACAACCTGCTCCCCTTCCTCCGTGGTTTTTCTGTTGATGGACAGATAGCTCTGGCTGCCTCCCACATCCATCAGATGCGAGCCGATCATCAAAAACGGCGACCAGTCAAGCAGCTCGTCCGCCCGGAACCAGAAGGAAATCGTATAGGACTCATTCAAAGGCTCCACGCCTTGAAGCGCCACGCCGTAACTGCCGTCCAGATAGAGCGCATCTCCTTCCACCCCTTCCGTAAAAAGGGGAAGCACATCCTCGGATGGCTCCGGGTATGTGCCATTGTTAAAATGACCCTCGTCTCCCTCTCTCGTCACCACAACCGCGTCATTCAGCTTTCCGTTGAAAGAATAGCTGTAGTCCGCCTTGGGAACATTACTCAAAAGCACGTCGTTTATGATCTCCTTGGAAGAAGAATCCACCTCCGGCTTTTCCGGTTCTAACCCCGGCAGAGCAACATTCGCCAGCGCGTCTATAGAAGATTCATCCGGCGGCACGCTCACCTGCGCGTCCTTATTTTGTTGTGTCCTGCTTTGCAGCGCTTCATAAATTAACGCCGCTGCAACAAGCAGGACAATCAAGATAGAGACAAGAGGGCGCACAATACCCCCTGTCTCTTTTTTCACCCCATTATGCATAATCCCCCTAAGCCATGCGAAGAACGCTGCTTTTTGCGCATTCTTTCGTGTGAGCTTCCTGCTTTTCAGCCAGACGGCCCCCGCCGTCAAGCTTTCAGCCTATTTCTCCGCCTCTACCCTGTTGTAATTGATCAGGCAGCCCTTTAAAATAATCTGTCTCTCTTCGTCCGTCAGCTCCCCTAAAGCCAAAGTAAACGGCTGAAGCGTTCCCTCTTCCACACAGACACGATAAGCCTCGACAGTTTCCGCTTTCTCCTCTACCGCCTTGCGGATGCCCGGGAAGAACAGATAATCCAGATTCTTAAACGGCAGTTCTCCCGCTTCGATCAGAAACGGCAGCATTCCCCAGTTGATCAGGTTGGACCGGTAGCGCTTGGTCGCGTACTCGTTGGCGATATTCGCCCAGCCGCCCAGCACTTTCTGGCAGCTTGCCGCCTGCTCTCTGGCGGAACCGTCGCCCGGTTTCACCGCAAAGATTGTGGAACCGAACCCGGTATTCTCGTGGGACGCGTCCGAAAAGCGGTTCTTCACCACATCCATCACCGGCTTCACGTCCGCGTGGGCCTGACAGGGGTTCTCTCCCTGCATTCTTGCTTTCTCCGCCCTCTGGATATCCTTGGCACGGCCCACATATTCGGGGTCTTTTCTGGAGAGCGTAAACTCCGCCAACCCCAGCGGGTTGGAACGGTAGGAAGATGTCTCCCCGGAAGGAATCAGCTCGTCCGTCGTGGTAACGGGATCATGGATTTCCGAAACCACCCGCAGCACCAGATTCTCCGGCAGCGCGCCCATAGCGGGCCAGTCCTTGATGTTTGGCCCAAACTGAATCTCCACACTCTCATCCGCAGCACCCTTGGAATCAAAGACGCGGTTTTTATAAATATTGGCATCAAAGTGATATTTATATTTTCCGATTTCCCCGTCAAACTCGGTGGCCGGAGTCAGCATACCCTTGTTGGCCGCCGTAGCCGCGATGGATCTTGCGTCCATAAGCGCCACGGATGAAATCTGGCCGTTTTGCAGCTTGGAGCCTTCCCTGTTGGGGAAATTCCTCGTAGAGTGCCGAATGCTGAACGCATTGTTCGCCGGCGTGTCGCCCGCACCGAAGCAGGGGCCGCAAAACGCCGTCTTAAGCACCGCGCCCGTCTCCAAAATGGCCGCCGCACAGCCGTTTTTAATCAGCTCCATATAGACAGGCATGGAAGCCGGGTACACGCTTAAAGTAAAGCCGTCGGAACCGGTATAGGAGCCGCGCAGGATATCCGCCGCCGCGCAGATATTTTCAAAACCGCCGCCCGCGCATCCCGCGATAATCCCCTGATCCACCATAAACTTGCCGTCCACAACCTTATCCTGCAAAGAATAAGGCACCGCGCCGTCCAGACTGACTTTCGCCCGCTCCTCCACGTCGTGAAGCACATCCTTCAGGTTCGCGTTCACCTCATCTATGGTGTAGGTGTTGCTCGGATGGAACGGCATGGCGATCATAGGACGAACTTTCGACAGATCCACCGTGATCATGCCGTCGTAATAGGTGACCTCGCCCGGATTTAACTCCCTATATTCCTCTTTCCTGCCGTGGATATCGTAAAACTCTTTTATCTGCTCGTCCGTCCGCCAGATCGAAGACAGACAGGTGGTTTCCGTGGTCATCACGTCGATGCCGATGCGGAAATCCGCGCTCAGGGAGGCAACGCCCGGGCCTACGAACTCCATCACCTTGTTTTTTACATAACCGTTTCCAAATACCGCGCCGATGATAGCTAATGCCACATCCTGCGGCCCGACGCCCTTTACCGGCTCGCCTGTCAGGTACACGCCCACAACACCGGGCATATTGATATCATAAGTCTGGGACAAAAGCTGCTTAACAAGCTCCGGGCCGCCCTCGCCCATCGCCATCGTGCCGAGCGCACCGTACCTTGTATGGGAATCGGAGCCTAAAATCATCCTGCCGCCGCCCGCGAGCATTTCCCTTGCATACTGGTGGATAACCGCCTGATGGGGCGGTACATAGACGCCGCCGTACCTCTTGGCACAGGTAAGGCCAAACATGTGGTCATCCTCATTGATCGTGCCGCCCACCGCGCACAGGGAATTATGACAGTTGGTGAGCACGTAGGGAATGGGGAATCTGGTCAGTCCCGAAGCGCGCGCCGTCTGGATAATCCCCACAAACGTAATGTCGTGAGAAGTCAGTTTATCAAATTTAATCTTTAATTTCTCCATATTGCCGGACGTGTTATGGGATTCCAGAATACCGTATGCGATGGTGTTCTTCGCCGCTTCGTTTTTCGATACGTCCCGTCCGGTCTTATTCTTGATCCGCGCCGCCGCATCCGCGCTGTCCGGAACGATCTCCGTCCCGTTTAGCAGATACGCGCCGCCCTGTGTCAGTTCAATCATACGCTCCTCCATGTCTGTGTGATTCTTTCCGTATTTCTCCATTTATAACTACCAAAATTATTATAAAGGATATGCGCCGCAGGTGCAACACACTTCCCAATAACCGTTTTTAAATCACCCTTCCATATACTTTATATAATACCCGTAATCCTCTTTCTTACAGTTCACCCGCATCCGCACGCCATCCTCCGCATACGACGTCTCAAAAACCACCGCGTTCTCGTTGAGGTAAGAAACCGCCCTGCCGTCCGTGTAGGGAATCAGCAGCGTACACTCCTTGTATCCGCCGGAAAGCTTCTCCTCGATCAGGCAGACCAGCTCCTCCATCCCGATCCGCTTTTTGGCGGACAGGTAAATCGAATCGCCAGAGCTGTCCCCCAAAGTGAATCCGTCTCCCGCATTCGCCTTCGGCACCACCGGCAGATGTGCGGCCAGTTCTTCCGCCGCCACCCCGGAAAGCCCCGGCAGCGCGTCCGGGGAAACCAGATCCGACTTATTATAGATATAGAGCATGGGGACGCCGTCCGCCTGCAGTTTCTTTAAGGTCTGATTGGTGACGGCAATCTGCTCCTTATAATGTTCGTCGCTGTAATCCACCACTTGTATGAGCAGATCCGCCTCCTTCGCCTCCTCCAGCGTGGACTGAAACGCCTCCACCAGATTGTGCGGCAGCTTGTGGATAAAGCCGACCGTATCCGACAGCAGGAAGGCGTGATGATCCGGCGGCGCAATCTTTCGCACCGTCGTATCCAGCGTGGCAAAGAGCATGTCCTTCTCAAAGACGCGCTTCTCCTCCTGCACCTCTCTCTCGTCCGCACCATAAAGATCAAGCATGGCATTTAAGAGCGTAGACTTTCCCGCGTTGGTATAACCCACCAGCGCCACTCTCGGAAGTCCCGACTTCACACGTCGTTTTCTCTGTGTCTCCCGCTCGTTGCCCACTTCCTTCAATTCCCGCCTAAGCTCCGAAAGCCTCTTTTCCAACACACGTCTGTCCAGCTCCAGCTTCGTCTCCCCGGCGCCCCTGCTGCTCATGGAACCGCTGGCGCCGCCCTGCCTTGAGAGTGCCGCGTGGAGCCCCACAAGTCTTGGCAGCATATATTGCAGTCTCGCCACTTCCACCTGCAGTTTCGCCTCTCTTGATCTGGCCCTTCTCGCGAAAATATCCAGAATCAGCGCGCTTCTGTCCAGAATCGGCTTCTCCAGCCGCTCCTGTAGGTTTCGCATCTGCATGGGGGAGAGGGAATTGTCAAAAATGATGACATCTGCTCCCAAATCCCGGGCCAGCCCTTTTACCTCATCCACCTTACCCGTGCCGATATAGAAAGCCTTGTGCACTGTCTCAAGTGTCTGTGACGTCACACCCGCCACTTCCATATCGCAGGCCTCGGCTAACGCCCCAAGCTCCTCCAGCGAGGTCAGATAATCTTCCCCGTCATTTAAGTTTACGCCCACCAAAAGCACCCGTTCCATGAACATCCCTCCATGATTCCGCATCGCGGAATCTCAAATCGCTACGGAGAATGCCGTATTTCAGGCATTCTCCTGCGTGAGACTTAGAATTTCTTAGCGAAGCAGCCTCTGCTGCTGAGCTTTAAAAGTTCTTCTCACGCTAGTCTTCCAACTCCTTCAAAAACTCCCGGAACGCCTCTTTCGCCCGCTCGATCGTCCCCGGATCATACGTATTCAACGCCTGCTCGTACTTGTGAAGCTCCTGAGATATGAGATATCTTTTGTCTCCCAGGCTCTCCTCATACATCCGCTCCCCCAGCGTGAGCAGATACTTGTTCTCCTCCCTGTCCCTCGGATGAATTTTTAAGTAGGAAAGCGTCTCAAACCGCGCAGCAATCTCCTCCTTCGTCATGTCTGCGTTTCTCCCGCCGAAAACCTGTTTCTCCCGCTTTCCGGTGGACACCACCTTTACTTCCACTTCCAGAATGGAATTGATGTCATAGGTGTATGTTACGTCCACTGCCTCCTCCCCCGCAGGGGCGGACGGCACCTCTATATTCAGCTCTCCCAGAGACAGATTATTCTTCGCGAAGCGGCTCTCCCCCTGCAGCACATTAACCCGTATCTTCGTCTGGTCATCCCGCACCGTATAGAGCCGCTCCGTGCGGCTTGCCGGAATAATCGTATTTCTCTCGATAATCGGACAAAACACGCCGTTCTCAAAATAGCCCTTCTCCCACTCTCTGACCACTTCCGTGCCGAGCGTGAAGGGGCAGACGTCCGTGAGGATCACCTCTTTGATTGCCTCTTTCCGCTCCTTCATAGCGCCTTGAATCGCCGCGCCCAGAGCCACCGCCTCGTCAGGATTGATATTGGTATCCGGAATTACCCGGAACAGTCTGCTCACAAACCGACGGATCACCGGACTCTTAGTTGCCCCGCCCACCAACACCACCTTGTCAATATCGGAAAGCCGGATATGCGCGTCGGAGAGACTGCGCCGCACGGGCTGCCGGATCTTCTCGAGCAGTTCCTCACATACATTTTCGTAGGCAGAAAGCTCTACCGTAAAGGAAAACACCTCCTCACCGATCTTGCACTCCATAATAGAAGTCTTCCCCTCCGAGAAGCCAATCTTACATTTATCCGCCTGTTTGTGAATATGGCGCAGGGTCTTTGCGTCAAGCGAAAGGCGGTCAAACTGCGGAAATTTTTCGAAAAACATCTCCTCCAGCACATTCGTAAAATCCTCGCCGCCAAGGAAATTATCTCCCGCTACGGCGCGCACTTCCAAAATACTGTCAATGCGCTCCAGCACGGAAACATCAAAGGTACCGCCTCCCAGATCAAACACCAGAAACCGCATATGACCCTGACTCTGGTATAAGCCATATGCGATGGCTGCCGCCGTCGGCTCGCTGATAATCCGCTCCACCTTAAGTCCCGCAAGTTCCCCGGCTCTTCTGGTGGCACGCCGTCTCTCGTCGTTAAAATAGGCAGGCACACTGATCACCGCCTCCGTAACAGGCTCACCCAGATATGCTTCCGCATCCTCCTTAAGCGCGCGAAGGACAAAAGAAGAAAGTTCCTCCGCCGAAAAGGTCTTATGCAGAAGGCTGAATTTTCTGCCGCTGCCCATATCTCTCTTGAATACGGACGCCGCACTGTCCGGATAGAGAAGCCTTCTCTCCACCGCCAGATCTCCCACATAAATCTGTTCTTCCTCATCCATGCTCACCACGGAGGGCGTCAGCCTCTTTCCAAGGCGGTTCGGTATGATCTGCGGTCCATCCTCCGTGAAATACGCCGCCAGACTATTTGTTGTTCCCAAGTCGATTCCAATAATCATTTTTGCTCAAATCCCTTCGTTCTTTCTGTTTTCCGTTCTACTCCCTATTTCACAGGTTTTTCCTTTCTGTGAAACATCTTCGTCAAAAAGCCCTGCTTCTGTGCGCCTCCCTCAGCCTTTTCCCCGTTACGTATTTTCTCTAACAAATGCTTCGCTTCTGTCAGACCTTCCCCGTATCTTGCGGATGCCTCCACTAACAATACCTCCGCCTTCTCAAATGCCCCTTCCGTATAATAATAGCAGCCGAGCCAGAGGGAAGACTCAAAACATTTTTTGTACGCACAGGAGGCGCATGGTCTGATCTGCTCCATCCTCTCGAAAAGGACCTTCGCCTTTTCCTTCTCACCAAGCGCCAGATAACACCAGGCAAGCCAGCCGCTCTGCACGGGTGCATACTTGGCATAAGCCAGATAATCCTCCTCCTTTATGTTACATTCCGCAAGGTGTTTCAGCGCTTTCTTCGCCCAGCGCGCCGCCTCTTCTCGCCGTCCGGCCATATAATAGCTTTTCGCCACACGCCATTCCATTTTAAATTTTTCCCGGCTGTTCTCGTAAAGAGTTGCCGCTTCCTGATACTTTTTTGCCGCCTTCTCATATTCGGCCACGTCCGCCAAAGTGCCTGCCCACTCCTCGTACAGCTTCGCAAGCTCCTGCCTGTCCGCTGCCCGCTTGAAATAAGACCGCTTCGCGTCATCATAAACAGCCAGCCCTTCTCCGGTCTTTCCCATCCGAATCAATGTATCGGCTACGCTGCTGTAATAATCCTCGTTATCCCCCTGCTCCCTGCGCCTCTCTTCCTGTATCTGCAAAACCTGATCCAAACGATTCAACTTTGAATAACAGGTTGTCAGAGTATCCCACAAGCCGCTGTCTGCCGGAAAAACCGCCAGCCCCTCTCTGCAGCAGACAATGGCTTTCTCATAATTTCCCATCTTCTGAAGACACTCCGCCATCCCCCGGTAACCGTGAACGGCCCTGTCTCTTGCTCCCATCGCCTCCACCGCGCGTTTATAGGCCTCGTAACCCTTTTCATACTGCATGTCATTCGCGTAGGCAATCGCGATATTCTCCCAGAGAATATAGTTCTCCTCCTCCGGAACGGTTTCCGCCGCAAGAGCGGCCTCATAATCCGCCACGGCAAGCACTGTCTCCATCGCGTCCTCATACAGGTTGCCACGATCCCAGAGACGGTAACCCCGGTTTTGGGTGCTTTCCATTTGTCTGTTGATATAATGCATTGCCTTGTCATAGTCTGCCCGCTTATATTCCGAATCGTACAGCTTTTCATAACACCGGTAAAGCCTTAAGTTTACATCCCGGTAAGTCTCGTCCTGCTCTAACGCCTTTGTAAAGTAAGCAGCCGCCTGCCGCCACTCTTCCGCCATCTGATAGCAGACCCCTATACCGAAATAGTACTCCGTGTGGTGATAAACTTCCTCCAGTCTCTTATACTGCACAAGCGCCTTGTCAAACTGCTCCGCATCCCGCAGGAGATTGCCCAGCACAAGCACATAGTATGGCTCCTCCGGGTCTAACATAATGGCGCCCTGAACAAGCTCTATGGCCGTGTCAAGTTTCTCTTCTCTCTCAAATAAAAGCCCCTTCTCAAAAAGCAGTTCCGCCCGGTCAAGAACATCCCTGTCATCGGTCTCTTTCTCCGGCTCTCCTTTCGTCTCCTTGAGCAGTTCATTCAATATTTCCAAAGGACGCCTGCGGCTCTCCTCGTCTTCCGAGAGCATACGCAATATCTTCGCTTCCTGAAAACGCAGCTTTTTGGAAAACTCCACTTCATTTTCTCTGGCTCTCTCTATCACGCCAAGGGCATCTTTATACTGGTCATAATCATAAAAAATCATCGCCGCGTAGAGATAAGGCTTGTCAAAACCCGCATACAGTTCTATGGCGCGATAATAATCATCCACCACCTGCTGCGCTTTTCTCATGTGGTAGCACGCTTCCTGTCTGACGAGATAAGCGGGATAAAATCCGTCGTCTGTCTCCAGAACGTCATCGCATACTTCCGTTGCTTTCTCATATTCCTTCAGGGAAAGATACCTGTCCGCCAGATAATATTTACAGTCGATACGGGTTCTTTCGTCAGCCTCCATCTCAATGGATGTCTTCGTCTCCCGCTCTCCCTCGTCCGGCTGACCCGTACAGAAATAGCATACGCCCAGAAGCCGATGGCTCTGTGCCGCCTTTGAAGCCTTCTTTTTCCCGTCGTCCCCGTTTTCCTCCACACACTTCAAATGCGCCCGATAAACGGGAATCGCTTCCTCATAACGATCCATTCGGTAAAGGCTCCACGCCTTCAGTTCAAGGCCGTCCTCTTCCCCCGCCAGTTCGCCATCCTCCGAAAGCAGCGTCAGAATGTCCTCATACCGCTCCAAATCAAACAGTCGCCACCCCAAAAATGACCGCAGCTCCTTCCCTGAAAGATCCTCATATGCCTCTCCTTGATCAAGCGCCTTGCGCAGTGCGGGGACAAGCTCGTTGTCGATCTCCTTCTGCCGCTCCAAAAGCTCTTCGTCGCGTCGGTACACCTTAATCAGCGCATCGACATATTTGCCGGCTCGATACCAGTTTTTCCGGTCAGCCAGACAGTGCATGGCAAAATACTTGGCCATATAATAATCCGGCTCCTCGGCAAGCACCGCCTCCCACAACGCAAGCCCCTTGTCCTCGTCTCCCGTATCATAAAAGATTTTTCCCGTCCAGACACGCACATAGTTGTCCTCCGGATACCGTTCCAACAGCTTCTCCGCCCGTTCCCGTCCTTTTTCACACTCATTTTTGCGAATATACAGACGCAAACGTTCTACCTCCTCGTAGGGATGGTATATCTCATGCCGTTTCATATCTAAGAGGCTCTGCATAACGCCTTCCGTCTCATCGTTCTCCAACTGGTTTTTGATCTGGAAATACTCTCTGATATAATCATCCGCATCCTCGTCGCTCTCCGGCAGATAACCGTCATGCGCCTCAAACAGACTGTAGTCGAGAAAGTCCTCCGTATGCACATGGTATTCAATGTGCTTCAAGAAATTCACATGGAACTCCTCCTTCAGCGCATCAAAATCCTCCATCACATGAAACACCCGGTCAAGCAGCCGCCAAACCGTCTGCGGCAAAAGAGCGTGGCCGGACAGAAAGCCGAGAAGCTGTCCTCTCGCCTCCAAAAAAGTATCCAGTCCGGCGCAGACCGGATCATCAAAAATCTGCTCCCAATTCTCCACTTCCCTGCGCAGCAAAATGTTCCGGTAAATTTCCCGCACACGCTTCATCCACAGCCCGACCTCTCCCTGCGGCTCTTCCTCCTCTTCCTCGTCCTGCTGCCCCGCAAAGCGGAGCGCCTCCTCATAGGCCTCCCGCAGGCGCTTGAATCCCTCCGGGTCATCCTCCGGATTCGTATTTTTTAAGAGTGTAAGGTAGCTTCGTCTGATCTGCTCTTCTTCCTTCGTCTCAGAAAGCCCAAGTATCTGAAACGCCAGCTTTTTGTCCATAAATAACCGCTCCTCTCCGCCATCCGTCCTTTTTATCATAGCACATTGCCACCGTAAAATCGAGCGATGTCTGTGACGCTTTCTGACTCTGCTTATACGCGCAAAAAGACCTTCTCCTTGTCGGGAGAAGGCCTCGTATTTTTTGTTTATTTCAAAATTCTTTTTACCGGAGAAGTCGTCGTCGCCACAGGCTCCTTCGGGATCACAACCTTATCCAGCTTCCAGATCTCATCCACATACTCCTGAATGGTTCTGTCGGAAGTGAACTTGCCGGAACATGCCACGTTTAAGATCGCGCTTCTCGCCCAGCCCTTCTCATTCCGGTATGCAGCCTCTACTTTTCTCTGTGCCTCCGCGTAAGCCTTGAAGTCTTTCAGAATAAAGTAGGTGTCCGCCTTCGAGGTGCTCTGCGTATTTAACAGAGAATTGTAAAGGGAGCGGAACATATCCGGATCGCCGGGTGCGTATGTGCCGTTAATAAGCTGCATCAGCACCTTTCTCACGTCGGGATCGTTGTTAAAAATATCCGTGGGATGATAGCCGCCGTAATTTTCGTAGCGGATAACCTCATCCGAGGTCAGACCGAAGATAAACGCGTTATCCTCGCCCACTTCTTCCACAATCTCCACGTTCGCACCGTCCATGGTACCGATGGTCAGCGCGCCGTTTAACATGAATTTCATGTTACCTGTGCCGGAAGCCTCCTTGCTGGCTGTGGAAATCTGCTCGGACACATCCGCCGCCGCGAAGATAATCTCCGCATTGGACACACGGTAATTCTCGATAAATACCACTTTAATCTTTCCGTTAATCGCCGGGTCGTTGTTCACAACATCCGCCACGGAATTGATCAGCTTAATCGTCAACTTTGCGTTCTTGTAACCTGCCGCCGCCTTCGCGCCGAAAATGAACGTTCTGGGATAGAAGTTCATATCCGGGTGTTCTTTCAATTCATTGTACAGATACATCACGTGCAGGATGTTCAAAAGCTGACGCTTGTACTCATGCAGACGCTTCACCTGTACGTCAAAGATGGAGCGGGGGTCAACCTCGATACCGTTGTGCTCCAAAATGTACTCGGCCAAACGCACCTTGTTCTGATACTTGATGTTCATAAACTCTTGCTGCGCCTTCTCGTCATCGGCATAAATTTTAAGCTTATTGATCTTTGGCAGATCCGTGATCCAGTCGCTGCCTACATGATCGGTTACCCAATCCGCCAAAAGGGGATTCGCGTGAAGCAGGAACCGTCTCTGGGTGATACCGTTTGTCTTATTGTTGAACTTCTCGGGCATCATCTCATAGAAATCCTTCAACTCCTGGTGCTTCAGGATTTCCGTATGCAGCCTCGCCACACCGTTCACGGAATAGCCGGCCGCAATCGCTAAATGCGCCATCTTGACCTGACCGTCATAAATGATCGCCATCTTTCTGACTTTCTCATGATCACCGGGATACTTCTGCCCGATTCTCTCAATGAACCGGCGGTTGATCTCCTCCACGATCTGATATACCCTGGGAAGCAGTCTTGAGAAAAGCTCGATGGGCCATTTCTCCAGCGCCTCGGACATAATCGTGTGGTTCGTGTAGGCACAGGTCTTGGTCGTCACCTCCCACGCCTCGTCCCATGTCAGATAATGCTCGTCCATGAGGATACGCATCAGTTCCGCTATGGCAACGGTAGGATGTGTATCATTTAGCTGGAAAGTCACCTTCTCATGAAACTTCCTGATATCGTCGTGTTTTCTCAAATATTTTGCCACAGCCTCCTGCACGGATGCCGAAATGAAGAAGTACTGCTGTTTTAAGCGAAGCTCCTTGCCCGCGTAATGATTATCATTGGGGTAAAGAACCTCCACGATATTTCTCGCCAGATTCTCCTGCTCCACCGCCTTCTGATAATCGCCCTTGTCGAAGGAGTCAAGCTGAAAACAGTTCACCGGCTCCGCATCCCAAATGCGCAGGGTGTTAACGATGCCGTTGCCGTAACCCACGATAGGCAGGTCGTAGGGAATCGCCGTTACCGCCTGATAA
This sequence comes from uncultured bacterium, assembly GCA_947073545.1. Taxonomy (GTDB): domain Bacteria; phylum Bacillota; class Clostridia; order Lachnospirales; family Lachnospiraceae; genus UBA3282. The sequence continues at coordinate 8,609 of CAMTMP010000005.1, read as the reverse complement.
CCCTCCTGCCTGAAATTGTTCCTGCCGTTTTCGTCCACATACACATTTACATAACCGCCAAAGCGCACTTCTTTGGCGTACTCTGGACGGCGCAGCTCGAACGGATTGCCGTCTTTGAGCCAATTGTCAGGCACTTCCACCTGGTAGCCGTCGCGGATCTCCTGCTTAAACATGCCGTAGCGGTATCTGATGCCGCAGCCGTATGCCGCGTAACCGAGCGTTGCCAGAGAATCCAAGAAGCATGCTGCCAGACGTCCCAGACCGCCGTTACCCAGCGCCGGATCAGGCTCCTGGTCCTCCACCACATTGATGTCGATGCCAAGCTCCTCAAGCGCATGAGAAAACACTTTATATGCCTGCAGATTGATCATATTGTTTCCGAGAGCGCGTCCCATCAAAAACTCCATGGACAGATAGTAAACCATCTTCGGATCCTGCCTGTCATATTCCTTCTGGGACTTTAACCACTGATCCACGATAGCGTCCTTAACCGCGTAGGATACCGCCTGAAAGATCTGCTGATCAGAGGCCTCCTCCAGCGTCTTTCTGTAAAGGGTTTTTACATTATAAAGGACGCTTCTCTTAAAAAGCTCTGTATCAAAAGTTGTTGTAGGTGCTTTTTTTATCATTTCTCTCCTCCTCGTTAACCCTGCTGTCAGACAAGTTTGTTTACATTCCTTTTTATTATAGCGTGTATTTCGCCTTTTGACCATAAGCAAAGTATTCAAATTACCAATTTTTGAATTTTTTGATTATATGGCATCTTACGCACCGCGCTGTGCGCTTGCATCAAATCTTCTCAATCGCAATGGTTACGGTCTCCCCGTTCACATTCCACTCCTTGGAAAGCGCCAGATTTTCTCCTGCGCCGATGCCCTCCGCCAGCACTTTCCCGGCGATCATGGCTTCATTCTTCGCAGCGATCTGCGCCACTTTCTCATTGTCATTCAGGGAGACTCTTATATGATCCATCACCTCAAAGTCCGCATCTTTTCTCATAGTCTGGATCTTGCTTATGATCTCATAGACAAACCCCTCCTCGATCAGCTCTTCCGACAGATTCGTGTCGAGCACCACCGTCACATAATTGTCGGCCTCCGCCACAAAACCGTCCTTCTGCGCCATGTCGATCAACAGATCTTCTTCTGCGAGGGCAACTTCTGTGCCGTCCACGTCAAAGACGAGCCTGCCCTCCGCCTTTAAGGTCTCCATCGCCGCGCTTCCGTCCACTGCGGACAGATACGCCTTGATGCCGCCAAGCTGTTTGCCGTACTTCGGCCCGACGGTCTTAAGCTGGGGCTTGAAGCTGTAAGTCGTAAACGCAGATACATCATCGGAGAATGAGATTTGTTTTACGTTCAGCTCGTCCCTGATGATATCCTGATAGAAATCGTCAAGAACGGTTTCCGCTTTCACGTACATGCTGCCGATGGGCTGGCGGTTCTTGATGTTGGCCGTGTTGCGGGCCGCGCGGCCCATGACAACGATCTTTAACACCTCTTCCATGGCATCTTCCAGCTTTTTGTCGATCATCCCCTCGTCCGCCGTGGGAAAATCGCACAGATGGATGCTCTCCGGCGCTTCTTGATCGATGCTGCACACCAGATTGCGGTAAATCTCTTCCGTCATAAAGGGAATCATGGGCGCGGCGCACTTGCAGATTTCCACAAGAGCCGTGTAAAGCGTCATGTAAGCGTTGATCTTATCCTGCTCCATGCCCTTCGCCCAGAAACGTTCCCTGCTTCTTCTCACATACCAGTTGCTCATCTCATCCACGAAGTTATCCAATACTCTCGCCGCCTCAGGGATTCTGTAATGGTTCAGGTGATCGTCCACTTCCCTGATGGCCGTGTTTAATTTGGAGAGCAGCCACTTGTCCATCACGGGAAGTTTGTCGTATTCCAACGCGTACTTCGTCGCGTCAAAATTGTCAATATTCGCGTACAGCACGAAGAACGCATAGGTGTTCCAGAGCGTGCCGAGGAATTTGCGCTGTCCCTCCTGCACCGCCTTGCCGTGGAAACGGTTGGGCAGCCAAGGCGCCGAATTAATGTAGAAGTACCACCGGATCGCATCAGCGCCGTAAGTTTCCAGCGCCTCGAAAGGATCTACCGCGTTGCCCTTTGATTTACTCATCTTCTGCCCGTTTTCATCCTGCACATGCCCAAGCACGATCACGTTCTCGAAGGGTGCTTTGTTAAACAGGAGCGTGGACTCCGCCATCAAGGAGTAGAACCACCCGCGGGTCTGGTCCACCGCCTCGGAGATAAACTGCGCCGGGAACTGGCCGTCAAACAGCTCTTTATTTTCAAAGGGATAATGGTGCTGCGCAAAAGGCATGGCCCCTGAGTCAAACCAGCAGTCGATCACCTCGGGCACACGTTTCATAGTCCCGCCGCATTCCGGGCAGGTGCAGGTGATCTCGTCGATATAAGGTCTGTGCAGCTCCACGGTCTTCGCCGCCGCGTTGCCGCTCATCTTCTCCAGCTCCTCTCTGGAACCGATGGCATCCATGTGGCCGCAGCCCTCACACTCCCACACATTTAAAGGCGTGCCCCAGTAGCGGTTTCTGGAAATGCCCCAGTCCTGAATGTTCTCCAGCCAGTTGCCGAAACGCCCCTCGCCGATGGACTCGGGAATCCAGTTCACCGTCTTATTATTCCGCACCAGATCGTCGCGCACCGCCGTCATTTTAATAAACCAGGACTCGCGTGCATAGTAGATCAGCGGCGTGTCACAGCGCCAGCAGAACGGGTAGTCATGCTCAAACTTGGGCGCGTCAAAAAGTTTTCCTTCTTTATCTAAGTCTTTGATCACCTCCGGATCAGCCTTTTTCACAAACAGCCCCGCGTAAGGCGTCTCCTCCGTCATGTTGCCCTTGCCGTCCACGAACTGCACAAAGGGTAGGTCGTACCTGCGTCCCACCTGCGCGTCGTCCTCACCGAAAGCGGGCGCGATATGCACGATGCCGGTACCGTCCGTCATGGTAACGTAACTGTCGCAGGTCACATAATGGGCTTTCTTTTTCTGTTTTGCCGCTTCCTCGCCCGCGCAGGCAAACAGCGGCTCATACTCCTTGTACTCCAAGTCCGTGCCCACATAGGTTTCCAACACTTCATATGCCGGCTTTCCGTCCTCAGCCAGTTTGCCAAGCACCGTATCCAAAAGCGCCTGCGCCATATAATAGGTATAGCCGTCCGCCGCCTTCACTTTCACGTAAGTTTCCACAGGGTTCACGCAGAGCGCCACATTGGAGGGCAGCGTCCACGGCGTGGTCGTCCACGCAAGGAAGTAAGCGTCCTCACCCACCACCTTAAACCGGGCGATGGCGGAGCGCTCCTTCACCGCCTTGTAGCCCTGTGCCACCTCGTGGGAGGACAAGGGCGTGCCGCAGCGCGGGCAGTAAGGCACAATCTTAAAGCCCTTGTACAGCAGTCCTTTGTCCCAGATCTGCTTGAGCGCCCACCACTCGGACTCAATGAAATTATCGTGATACGTCACATAAGGATCATCCATATCCGCCCAGAAACCGACCGTGCCGGAGAAATCCTCCCACATACCCTTGTATTTCCAGACAGACTCCTTACACTTGCTGATAAACGGGTCAAGCCCGTACTCCTCGATCTGCTCCTTGCCGTCTAAGCCGAGCAGCTTTTCCACTTCCAGCTCCACCGGAAGACCGTGGGTGTCCCACCCCGCCTTACGGGGCACCATATACCCCTTCATCGTGCGGTATCTGGGGATCATATCTTTGATGACACGCGTCAGCACGTGCCCGATATGGGGCTTGCCGTTGGCCGTCGGCGGTCCGTCATAGAAGGTGTAAGTGGGACCGTCCTTGCGGGAATCCATACTCTTCTGAAAGATATCGTTTTCCTTCCAGAAGGTGCATACTTCTTTTTCTCTGTCCACAAAATTCAGGTTCGCGTCAACTTTCTGATACATAGTGTCCTTCCTTTCAATTTTTCTAGTTTCCTGCGTATAAGCAGCAAATAAACTGCTTATACACACAAAAACCCCCGTCCCGTAAAAGGACGAGGGTAAAGTTCTCGTGATACCACCTGTTACGACGTACCGACCAACCGCACACGATAAACAGCATATTTCTCTTTCGCCGTTTCACATGACACGATTTGTCTATACGGTTCCCGATAACGGCGGGACGCCGTCAGAGCCTACTGTCTCACCGCCTGCTTTCCGGCTCTTTCAGAACGGATGCTGCGAAAACGGCGAAGGTTCAGTCTGAAACTCAGAAGTGATTTTCTCTGACTTTCTACTCGTACCGGTCTTGCACCCTCACCGGCTCGCTGCAACTTTTAAAAATCAGGTACTGTCTTCCTCAGTGTCTTTATCCATGATAACTGCTTATCATTTTGGCATTGAAAGGCCGGATTGTCAAGAAAAATCTTCACTCCCTACAGAAACTCCCTACAGAAACTCAAAAGCAAATCGGTTCCACTTCCTCGTCAAGCGGTTTCATTTCATACTCCGGCAGGCTGTCCAGAAGCTCTTCCAGACAAAGGGTTGTACTGCCGACCACGTCATGAGCCAGCAAAACAACCTTATTCCGCCCAAGAGTGGTCGATACGCCGTTTTCTATCAACTGCTTCGGATCAGGATTTATGACCGCGTCCTCCAGACTGGCGTTCCAATCGTAATATATGCAGCCTCTGTCCGTCATTTCACGAATGATGGCTTTGCCCGTTTTCTTATTAAAATCGTTGACGCTGCCGCCAGGGAACCGAAACAGGTTGGTCTCCACCCCCGTCGTTTCATACACGGTCTGTCTCGCCTTTTCAAAATCCGCCACATAACTGTCCACGCTCGCATACAGGGCGTCGTAATCATGATTGTCACAGTGAATGCCAATGGCATGTCCCTCCGCCACGATCTGGCGCGCCACCTCCGGATGCTGTCTCACATTCTCTCCCACCAAAAAGAAAGTCGCCTTGATATTCCTCTCCCGCAGAATTGCAAGTACCTTTCGGGTGTTCTCTTCGGAAGGGCCGTCGTCAAAGGTCAGATACATGGTCTTTGGATGAAAATAGTAGGCGATCCCCTGCACAATACCATCCGCGATCTGCTGCTGATATTCCGCAAGGTTCAGTTTCCTGCGTTCCGCCGCATTGGAAAGAAATCCCGTCTCAATCAGACAGGCGGGCATGGAAGTGTTTTTCGTCACATAAAAATCCGCGTCGCTTCGCAGTTCCCGCTCTGTGGCTTCCGTACTTTTTAACGTCTGCTGTCTGATTAATTGTGCCAGTCTTTTGCTGTCATGCCCGTCACTGTCCTGCGTGTACCACACTTCCATCCCGTTCACCCCGGCGCCCTCCTCCGTCGCGTTCTGATGGATGCTGATAAAAATATCCGCGCCGGACCGGTTTGCCTCCGCCACGCGTGCTTCCTTCGCAACGTAAATATCTGTTTCTCTGGACATGATTACCTGATATCCCTTTTCCTTCAGCTGCTCCCTCACAAGCAGCGCAATTGCAAGGTTCAGATCCTTTTCCCTGACACCTCCTCTGGCGCAGCCCTCGTCCGTGCCGCCGTGCCCCGGGTCCAGATAGACCGTGGGAATGTGCGACGGCACCTGTTTTGCGCGCTCATCCGCCTCAGAGACCTTCGTCTTTTCTGTCATTACGGCAGCGGGCAGCGCGCTTTCCTCCTGCACCGCTTCTTTCCCTGCACCGCCCGGCGTCAAAACCGCCGCAGCTTCCTTTTCCGTATCCCACAGCTTTTCCGTCAAAAGCCGGACGCCGCCCGCCGAGGCGATCTTCACTGCTAAGACTGCCGTCAGGCTGACAATGCACAGCGTGGCGCTCAGCCCATATATCCTCCTGAGCAGACGCCTTTTTCTCTGCACCCTCGTCTCATAACCACAGACATATTCCCACGTGAACGTTGACTCTCCGTACATAACTGATGCTCCTCTCTTGTATACTGTGCCATTTCGCACGAAGAATGCCACATTTCAGGCATTCCCCAATGTGAGAAAAGTCTGTAAAGCAGACTTCCCGTACTTCTCACATCAAGCATACAAGAGAGGAGCATCAAACTTTCATCCAAGTTGCATCAAAACGCCATAATATTTGCATCAGTTTACCATCATTTTTGCATCAAATCTGCATCATCATTTCAGATCCGGATGGCAAACGGTATCCTTTCCAATTCTCATTTATCTGGAAACTTTCAGAAACAGCTCGTTGATTCCCTCATAGAATCCCAGTGTCACCACCGTCTGCCCGTTCCCCATGCCCGCAAACACATATTTGCGAAAATACGGTGTCGTTTCCAAAAGCGGGTTGTTTGACTCATAGGGCGAAGGTTCCAAAAGGCCCATGTATGCCGCCCACTCCGCCACCAGCGCGTCCGCGTCGATCTCCTCCCACGAGAGCGGCGTTCTCACATAAAACTCATATATTTTTCCGTCGTCCGCATCGATATAAGCGTCCATCAGACGATTTGCCTTATCCGCGTTTTTCTGGGAATTGGAGAGGCTCATTTTCCAGACCGCCACATTGTTGCGCGGTTCCAGCACATCGATCGCCGAATAGAGCGTCACGTCGTAGGAGGACGCGTCCACTTCCCTCACCTGTGCGGGCAGGATTCCCTTTTCCTTCAGCAGACTAAGCCCTTCATTGCATGTGGCATAGATCTGCTCATCCGTGATCTCTCTGCCCGACGGCCCCCTTCTGTTTACCACAAAGGCGTAGGCCCCCTCCATTTCCTGATACGCCACCTCCGCATCCGTCTCGTGCGTCATGGCGCTCGTCTCGGTCTCCGGAACCGTCTGACTGCTCAGACAGCAGGACAGAATATAGAGCTTTTCGTTGCTGTTCATTTGATAGCGGTAACCCTCCCCGGCGTTTTCCACACTCTCCGTGTGGGGCACATCCAGAATCCCCTGATCCTTGTACTCCGCCAACGTCTCCGGTCCCCATATGGAAATAAACATGGCCAGCGTTGCCAGCAGCGGAACCGCCAGATAATACACTTTATTCTTCATTTGTCCTGTTCTCCGCGAATAAATAGTTGCAAAATGGATCCTTATTACCTTCTCCATACCGTGCCGGCGTCTCCGCCACCATAGACAAATTCAGCGGCATCTCATATGTATAAGCGCCCGTCTCATCCAAAGCCTTTCTGTCCTTCTTACGCATCTCCCGATACACCACCTCCGCCAACGCACTCATAATCGCATGATATTTAGCCGTATCCTCAAACAAGCTCTGATACGATTCTTGCGCTTCCATGTACCCATCCTGCGCTGCCGTACCAAACGCTTTGGGGAAAATACTTTCCACAAAAATCTGCGGATCAGAGGACTGCGCCATCTTTTTCAACTTCTTATCAGAAAGCAGTTTATCCCGGAGCGCTGACAGAATAACTTTATCTCCTTCCGTAAAATTGCCCTTGAACTTTTCATTTATTTTCGCAATCACCTCATCCAAAGGCGTTTTTTCATCCATCCCCTTGACGCCCTTGTGCTTCGCCGGAACATATACGGTCTTTGCTTCGTCCAAAGCAATCTCACCCTGAAATGTCTTTTGCAGCTTATAATATTCCAGTTTCAGCTTACCCTCTAGGTCAATCGGTTCTACAGGGTCTTTCGGCAATAAGCCAATTAAATAGGAACAGAATACATACTCCTTCTGTAACTCTTTATCAAACATTCTCAATATCTGCGATATGTAACTATACCATTTAATCAGATTCCGTACCTGTCTGCGGAATTGGTATCTTTCATTCTGCGTCTTTTTATTATAGCGGTTGGAAACAGGAAGTAAAATACTGCTCATTCGCCCCATTGCCCTATCGTCCTGCCTGCCTTTTTTGTAATACTCGTCTGTAAAAGCTTTGATATCCTCATCCGAGTAAATACCATACGCCCGCAATTCCCTCTGTGTCTGATACAATAAGTCTGCGTTTACTTCTTCCTGTAAAAATGTTTCCTGATAGAATGGCTGAAATGCATCCTTGATATCCTCCGCCTTATTTACAAAATCTAAAACAAAGGTATCTGTCTTGCCCTCGCAAGTGCGGTTCAGACGGGATAACGTCTGTACTGCTTTCACATTCTTTAACTTCTTGTCCACGATCATCGTATGTAAAAGCGGCTCATCAAACCCTGTCTGATACTTTTCCGCCACAATCAGCACATTAAAATTGTCATGGAACTCCGCTTTCGTCTGATTCTCCGAAATATGAGAACCGTCTTTGCGTACATTCAGTTTTGACTCCGTATATTCCTCGCCCTTATCTTCAATTGCACCGGAAAAAGCCACCAAAATATCTACATCATCATATTTCTTTTCTTCAATGTATCGTTTGATTTCGTGGTAATAGCGGACAGCAGCCAGTCTGGATGATGTGATTACCATCATCTTTCCTTTGCCATCAATCTTATGCCTTGTGGTACTCTTAAATGTCTCCACAATAATCTGTGATTTCTGACTGATATTATAAGGATGCAGCTCTTGATATTTACGGATGACCTTTGCCGCCCTGCTGGACGGAACATCAGGATTATCCACCATAGTCTTTGCAATTCTAAAACAGGTATTGTAGGTCATGTAATTTTGAAGAACGTCAAGAATAAACTTCTCCTC
>CAMTMP010000004.1 GCA_947073545.1 uncultured bacterium | reverse complement strand
TACCATTACATGGCGGTGACAGGGAAAAAGGTGTGGTATATCGCGGCGGTTATCCTTGGCAGGGAGTTTACCTACCGTAGACTAGAGTGGGACGATGATTTAATCGAACGGCTCATTTCCATAGAAGCGGATTTCTGGAATAACCATGTGGTAAAAGGTATCATGCCGCCGCCGGACGGGAGCAGAGCCTGTGACGAAGTTCTGGAACAGTATTTCCATACGGCGAAGAAAGCCAGCGCCATTGCACTTGTCGGGTTTGATGAAAAGTTACGGCGGCGTGAAGAAATTCTCGGATTTATCTCTGAGTTACAGGCGGAACAGAAGCAGATCGAGCAGGAGGTAAAACTTTTCATGCAGGATAATGAACTGGCGAGCAGCGACAGCTTCCGCGTTTCGTGGAAAAACATCGACTCCACAAAGCTCGATACGAAGCGTATTAAGGCGGAACGTCCAGAACTTTATGCTGATTATGGTAAAGTGTCCCATTCCAGACGGTTTGAAGTGAAGGCGGCATAGGAGGCGTTATGGATGAAAGGGATCTGCGGGAGTATGCGTGCTATGGACTGGAAGCGATACCGAAAAAAGCAGACACATATGCGGAGGAGGAAAAAGATGGAACAGAATCTGATTAGGCTGCTCAAAGCAGATGAGATTGAGTGCAGGGTAGCCGTTATCAAGGAAAACGGTTTAAGCCTGTTACTCTATAAGGATGCGAGGGTAGACCAGCGTATCCTCGATGAGACTTTCGGTCCGTTTGGCTGGAAGCGGAGCCACCAGAGCATAGAGGGGAACCTATACTGCACGGTGGAAATCTATGATAAGGAAACAGGCGAATGGGTGGCGAAGCAGGATGTGGGCACCATGAGTTATTCGGAGAAAGAGAAGGGACAGGCTTCCGACAGCTTCAAGCGTGCGTGCTTTAACTGGGGGATCGGCAGGGAACTCTATACCGCGCCTTTTATCTGGATACCTGCAGGAAAAGCTTCGATTATGTACAAAGAGGATCAGAATAAGGTGAAACGTTTTTGCTGCAATGACCGTTTCTCGGTCTCTTCAATCCGATACAACGATGACCGGGAGATCAGTGCCCTTGTGATCGTAAATGAAAGAGGAGAGCCTGTGTATGAACTGAAAGAAAAGGGAGCGGGAACTACGGCTGCCCACAAAGGGAAAGCCGCTTCGGGAAATGGAAACAAATCGGAATCGGCGCAAAAGCTAGCGCAGGAAAATACGGCAGGGAAAGTGAAGAAAGACACAGAGGGAAAGACACGGAAAGATCCCGTACCCGTTTCCAAGGAGCAGATGGATTCCCTGCAGGCGGAACTTGACAGAACGGGCGTGACGATGGAAACCGTGCAGAGCAGATACCAGATCAGAGAGCCGGGGACGATGAGCGCGGAACTCTACGGCAGGGTGATGTCGGCGCTGAAACGGACAAAATCAACGGAGGCGGCATAAGACGGAAGAATCGGAGAAAAGAATGGACAGATGGAATGTAGAAGGGAAGGTGAAGAAAAATGATGGGTTTTGAGAAATTTACAGAGCATGTTTTAGAAGTAATCCACGCGAAGGTGGGCGGCGCATTTCAGATAAAAAAACAGATGGTGAGGAAAAATAATAATGTAAAGCTGACCGGGATCATGGTGGTGAAAGGAGAAGCAGATATCGGACCCTGTGTGTATCTGGATGCGTTTTATCGGGATTATGAAACCGACGGGATGAGGCTTGAGGAGATCGTGGATGAGGTTTACAGACTCATTGTGAAAAATGATGGGGAAACGCTGGATTTTGACATAGCAGGTTTAAAAAAATGGGAAACTGTCTGGGGAAATGTTTACGCGAAGCTCATTAATGCGGAACAGAATAAGGAACTGCTTGGGAGGATTCCGCACAGGAACTTTATGGATCTGGCGGTGGTCTATTATGCCGTTGCCAGAGACCATGCACAAAAGGACATCGGGACGATCCTTATCTATAACGGGCATATGGAAATGTGGGGACAGGAAGAGGAGAATCTTTATCGGACAGCAATGATGAATATGCGCGCTGACGGGGAAGTTGAGTTTGCCGCTGTTGAAACCATTATAAAGCACATGGAGCCGGATATCACATTTCCATCTGTATCTGGTAATGTTCCACGGGATACAAGAATGTATATATTGACAAACCGCCGAAAATGTTTTGGGGCAGCGGAGATTCTTGATAAGAAAATTCTGTGGATGATCGCGGACAAGATCGGGGACGGATTCCTTGTACTGCCCAGTTCCGTGCATGAAACCGTCGTACTGCCGCCGAGGGATGAATCAGAATATGAACGGCTGGCAGATATGGTGAGGGTGGTCAATAATACACAGGTGGATGTGGAAGAGCGGTTATCCTACCATGTGTATGCGTACAGCAGGGATGAGGAGGCGTTAAGGATCGTTGCGTGATGATGGATGTCTGTAAGGAAATTGAGACATGGATAGAGGGGCATATTTCTGTGATGGGACAAAGGATGAGATCGGGATGTGTGTCTAATATATGAAAACGGGTATTCAGATCGCTTGTATATTTATTATTTATTAAGAAAGAAGGTGGTACGGATGAATGAGGTGTTGAAAGCTGTTTTGATCGGGATTTTTACGACGATAGTGGCAGCTTTGAATAAGGTCGGGGAAAGTTGAAGGGTATGTACATTTGGTCGGGCGATTCCATTTTCCATTTGTTTCCGTTATACTTTTAGGGTAAAGAGGGGAATACAATGGCAGATGGTGTTGACAACGACGCTGACAACAACGGGTGGAGATATTAGGAGTATCAGAACGTATCATTATCGAAAAATAAAGACTTTATACGGGGATATGGAAGGGGGGTCCGGGTGTCCTACGACTTAAAATCCTGCGGGACTAACCTCCCGTACCGGTTCGATTCCGGTCGCCGGCATTATCGAAAAAGCGGTTAAACTCAGTATTTATGCGGGGTTTGACCGCTTTTTCTTTTGGCGCGGGAGAGTGGAGGGGAGGGAGAGCGGGAGAATTTGAAAACAGCAGATGGACAAACGATGACAAGACTGATACAGAAAAATAAATTCACCTATAAAGTCTTACGGAAAATAACCGATACTAATAGTGTAAGATATTGAAGAGGCATATTTTTTTGAGAAGAACCTCTGCAGGAAGGAGGAAATTCGTATGCGTATTGAGGCTTATACACAGGTACAGCAGGTCTATGGCGCGAAGAGCAGGGCCAAGACACAGAACACTGCTAAGAATGCGAATTCTGACCAGATTCAGATCTCCAGTATAGGTAAGGATATTCAGATTGCGAAGAATGCGGTTGCCGCGGCAGAGGATATCAGAGGTGAACTGACGGCGCCTATCAAGGCGGGTATCGCGAACGGCACCTATCATGTGAGCGGTGAGAGTTTTGCCGAGAAACTGATGAAACAGTATGAGGAGATTGAGAGTCTTTAGTAACTAGGGAAAGGTAAGGGTTTGACGTGGCGAGCTTAATGGAAACCTTGATTGAGGTTTTGGAGAAAGAAAATCTGGAATACAAGAATCTGTTGGAGCTCTCCATGAAAAAAACACCTGCCATTGTGTCTGACGATGTAAAAGCTTTAGCCCAGATCACGGATGAGGAGCAAATCATCGTAAGCAGAATCAACCATCTGGATAACCAGAGAAATGAAGCTGTTAATGATATTGCGAACGTACTTAACAAGGATGTTACGAAGCTGAAGATTGCAGATTTGATTAAGATGCTGGCGGCAAGGCCTCAGGAACAGGCCAAACTGGCATCGGTATTTGATGAGCTGCGCAGAAATGTCCATACGGTAAAACAGGTCAACGAGCAGAACAGGGAGTTGATCGAGAGCGCGTTGGAGATTGTGCAGTTTAACATGCAGGTGATACAGTCCATGAATAAAGCGCCGGAGACGGCAAATTATAACAGGGGCGCCTGCAATACCGGTGATATGATCGGCACGGTCAACAAGGCATTTGACGCCAAGCAATAAATTGTTGAGGACGGTGAATTATGTCATTAATGGGAAGCCTTTATATAGGCGTATCAGGATTACAAACATCAAATAATGCGCTGAATACCACTGCGCATAACATGTCTAACTTAGACACCAAAGGGTATACCAGGCAGCAGGTGCAGCAAGGTACGCGTAACTATGTCACGCATGCCAGATACACCAATAAAAACTGGATACAGACAGGTCTTGGTGTCAACTATACCCGGACAAGACAGGAAAGAGATGCCATACTGGACAGGAACTACCGCCGCGAGTTGGGGCGGCAGTCTTTTTATGATATTTCGTCGGAGACTCTGGAGGAAATAGAGTATATTCTGGGGGAGTCCAACGAGGGACACGAGTTTTCCGAGGCGCTTTCCGGCGAGCAGGGGCTTTGGGCCGCGGTGCAGGAGCTTGCAAAAAACCCGACCCTTTCGGTAAATCAGAATTTGTTCGTGACGAAATCCTATGAGTTTCTCACGAAAGCGCAGAAGGTGTACAACAGCCTTTGCGAATTTCAGGATAATTTAAATAAAACGGTCAAGACGGACGTTGGGAAGATCAATAGCTATGCACAGGAAATTGAAGCGCTGAACCGGGCGATCATGAGAGTCGAGGGTGGGCCGGAGCACGCGAATGATCTGCGCGACCGCAGAAACTATATTCTGGATGAGCTGTCAAAGCTGGGTAATATTACTTATTCGGAGGATGTATCGGGATATGTGAGCGTCCGCTTTGAGCAGGTGGATCTGGTGAAAGGCAGTCTGGTCAACGAGATGTGTCTTTATCAGGACCCGAAAACCGGGTTTTATACGCCCTACTGGAAGATGCTTGCGAAGTTTGACAAGTTCGATGCGAACGGGGACCCCATCGTCTCGGAAAAAAATATAGAAGGGGCGAAAGTTTTTGATCTGACGCAGAAAATATCTTCAGAATTTAATACGGATATCGGCTCTTTGAAAAGTACACTGTTTGCGAGGGGAGATCACAGGGCTACATACAATGAGCTTGATAATATCAATACGGACGGAGAGTATGAGGAAAACTGGTACGACTTGCACGTTGAACAGTCCATTGTGATGAATGCGCAGGCACAGTTTGACAGGCTGGTTAATATTATCACCACTAAGATCAATTCAGTCCTTGCGGATGCAGCGGAAAGAGCGACGGAGATCAATCCGGACTCCACTTATCTGCGGGACAAAGACGGAAATCCTTATCAACTATTTCAGCTGGTGGCGGAGGGTGACGGTACGCCTTCGACAACCTGGACGGTAAGAAACATTGTGCTGAATCAGGAACTTCGTCAGAATCCTTCTCTGCTGAGTTTCCGTCTGGATGAGCACTCCGAGGATAATGAGACGATGGAGGCTTTAAAGAAGGCTTTTGAGGAAACAATATATACATTGAATCCAAAGGTGACGACACCGGTCAACTTTACGGATTATTATAAGAATCTGGTGTCACAGATCGCAAATACGGGATCGGTTTTCCGGGCGGTGCAGGCAAATCAGGATGTGGCTACGGACGCTTTATCGTATGCGAGAGAGCAGATCGTGGGCGTATCCTCCGACGAGGAGCTGACCAATATGATTATGTATCAGAACGCTTACAATGCATCCAGCAGATATATCAATGTAATCAGTGAGATGTTGGATCATCTGCTTTCAACACTCGGGAGGTAAATTGTTATGGCATCTACATTTTTCGGATTGACAATCGCATCATCGGGACTTCGGGCGGCCAATGCCGCGCTCAATACCACTGGTAATAACATCAGTAATGTGCAGACGGCGGGCTACAGCAGGCAGGAGGTACAGACGGAGGCGGCTAACGCGCTGCGTGTCTTTGCCACATACGGCTGTGCGGGTGCGGGTGTGGAAACGCTGGCGATCGAGCGGGTGCGCGATCTTTTCTATGACCAGAAATATTGGGCAAATGAGACCAAGCTTGGTGAGTATGACGCCAAACTCTATTACTGCAATATGATTCAGGAGTACTTCAAGGACGACAACAAGACGGGATTTAAATCGCTGTTTGACCAGATTGGCGTGACGCTTCAGGAAATTACGAAAAATGTCAGCACCGAAAATAAGGCGCAGTTTTTGGGCGCGGCGAAGGCGCTGACGGATTATTTCAATAATATGTACGGCGATCTCAGAGATCTCCAGTCGGATGTGAACGACGAGATTAAGATTCGCGCGGATCAGATCAATTCCATCGCACAGGATTTGGCAACGGTGAACAAACAGATCAATACCATCGAGCTGACCGGCAGCATCGCAAATGAACTGCGGGATAAGAGGGATCTGCTGCTCGACGAGCTTTCCGCTCTTGTGGATGTGCAGACGCAGGAATTGCCAATTTTGGATCAGGAAGGCAATCCGACGGCGGCGCACAGATTTATGGTAAAGATCGCAGGCGGGCAGACGTTGGTAGATATGGATGACTACAGGACGCTGACCTGTGTGGCGCGTTCTGAGGAAGAGAAGGTAAACCAGTCCGATGTGGACGGTCTTTACGATCTCGTGTGGAGCAACGGCGTAGAGTTCAGCCTTTACAATGCTTCCATGGGCGGCGAGCTGCGCGGCCTGATCGAGATGCGGGACGGTAACAACGGAGAGTATTTTAAGGGAGAGGTTTCGAACGTCTCTTATATGAACAGTTTTTCCACTGCTACCATTAAGACGACCGAGTCGCATCTGCAGATGATCACGAAGTGTAACCTTTCTGATACCGGCGGTGTTATCAATATAGGAAACCAGCTTTTCTATTATACGAGCTGGGAATATAACGGCAACGGCGAATATACATTTATCATTGACAATAAAAAGAGCGATCAGCCTTTAACGGCGGCTAAGACGTGGACCGAGGCTTCTGTAGGGGGCGAGGTCAATTATCAGGGCGTGCCCTATTATATGAAACAGATGAACGAGTGGGTGCGCGAGTTTGCGAAGAAAGTAAACGATATTTTTAAGGTGGGGCTTACAGCGGAAGACCCGCCGCAGAAAGCGGATATTCTCTTTACTGCGGATTATACTACGAAAGAAGGACAGTATAAGCAGAGTGAGCTGGATATGTCAACGCCCAACGGGGAAAATATCGGTTATTATAATATCACGGCCGGAAATGTCACTCTTCTGGACGCGGTGGTGAAAAATCCCGCCCTTTTAGGAACCAGAAAGGATATTGATAAAGACAGCGGAGTGGGCACAACCCCGGATACGGATCCGCCGGGCGACGGTGTGGATGAGATTGAGGGCAAGGAGCAGTGTGATCAGGTGTGGGCAGTGATTTCCATGCTGAGTGATGTGAACCAGTTCAGCTTCCGTGGCAGGAATGCGGGCGGTTTTCTGGAATGTGTGCTGTCGGATGCGACCTTGAATACCAGCAATGCGGAGACATTTTATGCGACTTACTACAGCTTAGAGACCAATATCGATAATCAGAGAACTTCCATTTCCGGCGTTGACGAGGATGAAGAGGCCATGAATCTGGTGAAATATGAGAACGCTTACACGCTGGCTTCTAAGATGATCAACGTGTTGACGGAAGTGTATGACAGACTGATACTACAGACTGGCGTTTAGCATGGAGCCGTGCAGATTTTGGCTGAAGCAGCTCGTGAGAGTTTACTCTCAAAGAGATGTTTCAGACGAAATCTATAGGGCGAGAGCCCGACAATGAGCCGATTGAGCTTGCTCAATCCAGAAAAGCATCGCAGATGCGATTTTGCCGATTGAACTTGTTCAATCAGGGCACGGCGGATGAAGAGTAAAAGAAAGAGGGCTGTAACATATGAGAATGACAAATAAGATTATGCGGAACAACTCCGCATACAATATCAACCAGAATAAGATCTTACAGGATAAGCTCACCAACCAGATGACTACCCAGAGTAAGATTGTGCGCCCTTCCGACGATCCGGTGGTGGCGATCAGGGCGCTTCGCCTGCGGAGCAATGTGACCGCGGTTACTCAGTATAATGACAGGAACGCAAAGGATGCGGATCAGTGGCTTGGCCTGACGGCGGATGCTATGCTTACGGTGGATAAAGTGCTGAATGAGCTTTACAAGCAGGTAAGTATTTCGGCGGATAAATATGAGACGGCGGATGATCTGCGGATTCTCATGTCACAGATGAAGCAGCTCACGGCAGAGTTTTATTCCTGCGCCAATGTGGACTATGCGGGCCGCTATGTTTTCTCGGGCTACAGGACGGACCTTCCGGTGACATTTACCGAGGAAGACATGAAGGACATGAAAGAACACCCGATTTCCTTTAATATCAATGAAACCTTTGGATTCCAGGATATCAGCCGGGTTAATTATACGGGATATGACACGGTAGCGACGATAGATACGAATACGTTTCCGAATCCGCCTGCAGGTATAAACGACCAAAACTCTTACCAGCAGACGGTTAAAAATACGACCATGTACCGTTTCCGCATTTCCTATAATAATCTGGATTCTCTTGGCACGGAGGTGAAGGATCAGAATGGAAATACGGTATCAGCGGGAAGAGAGCTGACCTTTACGATGCCGGATGGCACGACAGTGACGGCTAAGGCGCAGACAGACGCAAACGGCGCTGTGGTGAAGGATGCGGATGGCAATCCGGTCGTGGATGTTACGGCAGTGGATGCGGCCGGCAATGCGGTTGCCGCGCCTCCTCAGGTGATGGAGTTTGCTGATCAGGAGCAGGCTTACAAGGCGATCGCGGACGGTACCTGTACCGGGATTGCCTATATCCCCACCAGCGGAGAGATGGTATTTGCCAAAGACTTTTACGACCAGAATTTTAATGAGGCGGCTTTTAAAGCGAGTTCGACGGGCTTTCAGGTAAATTATGATAAGTCCGCATGGAAGAGCGGCGACATCAATCCCGTACATTATTTCAAGTGTACGGAGACCAAGAACATTGCGGGGCCGGGGGAAACGCCGAATCTGAAAAAGACCGCATACAATACCCAGAAGGACGAGGGAAGGGATCAGGATATCTACTATGATGTGGGCTATAACCAGCAGATTCAGGTAAACAGCCGTGCGGATGAAATTTTTACTCACAATGTGCAGAGAGATATGGATGATTTCGAGCACTATCTCAAGCAGCTTGAGGACATCGAGACGTTAGAAGCGGATTTGTTGAAGAAGCAGAAGGATTATCCGGAGGACAGCGCCGAATATAAGGATCTTGCCCTGCGTCTGGAAGGTGTGGAGAAGGCTAAGTCATATATCCGTGAAAATGTGCACACCAAGTTTGAGAACCAGATTACAAAATATCAGAAATATATGGATGATTCCAGAGTAGCCATGACAGATAACGCGACGAGAAGAAGCCGTCTGGATCTGATTGCCGACAGACTGACCAACCAGAAAACCACCTTTAAGGAATTGCAGCAGGACAATGAGGGCATTGATATCACACAGGTTGCTGTGGAACTGACAGCTTCCGAACTGACCTACAACGCGGCGCTCATGGCAACCGGAAAAATCATGCAGACAAATCTGATGAATTTTATTTGATAAGCAGCGAAGCTGCGTTTTTGCGAATGAAGCGCGGCGGGGTAAAAGCAGGGCTATAACAGAAAGGATGGCGGGTATGCAGATTACGACGAGAGTATTCGGTGAAGTTACGATTGATGATGAAAAAATCATACATTTCCCCAGCGGAATCATCGGTTATCCGGACCTGCAGGACTTTGCGCTGATACATGATGAGGAGAAGGGGACGGATACGATCCACTGGCTGCAATCCCTGCAGGAACCGGCGTTTGCGATGCCGGTGATGGACCCGCTGATTGTACGGCCTGACTATAATCCGGGGGTGGACGATGAACTTCTCAACAATATCGGAGAGCTGCAGCCGGATGAACTGTTGGTGATGGTGACGGTGACGGTGCCCAAGGACGTTAAGAAAATGACCGTAAATTTGAAGGGGCCCATCATAATCAATGCAGCGAAAAGACTGGCGACGCAGGTGATCGTGGAGGGGGATGAGTATGTGGTTAAATTTCCCATCTATGATATCTTAAATGCGAATAAAGAGAAGGCAGGTGAGTAAATGTTAGCTTTATCCAGAAAGAAGAATGAAGCCCTTGTGATTAACAACAACGTGGAGATCACAGTACTTGAAATCAAGGGAGAGCAAGTAAAGCTTGGCATTAGCGCACCGAGGGAAGTGCCGGTTTACCGGAAGGAAGTTTATGTGCAGATCCAGAGCGCGAATAAGGAGGCCGGTGATGTGGAAGGCATGGAGGCGCTGAAGAATTTGCTGGGATAAGTAGGATAAGATAAAGAGAACGCGGATCGGAGGTTAGTTTCGTCACCGCGTTCTTTTCTTTTAGACAATCCGGTCCTACGCAGATGTATTTACGAAACATTATCATTTCATCGTATCGGTCAGTATCTTTAGCATCTGAGCGAGTCTTATCTCGTATGTGTGGCAGCTCGCCACTTTTTCGTATCCGTTGATTGCGATTTCTACCCGTTCCTCTTCGTGGGACAAATAATAGCGCACTTTTTGTTCCAGTTCTTCCATGGATTCATAGGTCTCCAGATCGCGGCCGATCTCGAAGTAATCGGGGATTTCCGCCTGATAGTTTGTGATAAGGAAGCCGCCGCAGCCCAAAATATCCCAGATACGCAGGGAAAGGCCCGTCTCGATGGGGCGCATGGTCATGTTCAAGTTAATTTTGCTCGCCTGAAAGACTTTCGGCATTTCAGTCAGGGTGTTAACGCCGCCTTTACAGTGTACTTTGGGAAGGCGGGAGGCGTCGCTTCTGGTGTGGAGGGTGACGTCAAAGTGCGTGGAGAGGCGGGTTAAGATGCGTTCCCGTTCCACAGCGGCAAGTTTCATGCCGATATACTGATGCGCCACAAGATAGCGGGACATGTCCGCATAAACGTCGTCACTTTTATAGAAGGCGGGATCGGCTTTTTCGATCTCGCGGATCACCTCTTCCGTCAGGCTTTCGGGGATGAAGTTACAGCCAAAGACCTTAAGCTGGGCTTCCATCAACCCGTCCACAAAGCCGCGGGTGTGGTCGGAGAGGGAAAGACTGTCATATTTGCATTTCTCCGTGTACAGGGAGCCAACGAACGACACATCCGCCCCGTAGGCGTCATAATCGTCTTCTGTCATGTCAAGTACGGTCTTTTCCCAGCGCTTTGCGTTTGTGGTCAGCGGCAGATAGTAGATGCAGTCCGGATTGACCGGGGAAAAGAAGTCGTACTGCGCCTTATCAAACAAAAAAATACGGTTGTATGTGTTCTTCAGGGCGTTGGAAAACAGCTCGGGCACCGGGGAGTCCACACTCCAGCAGACGTAAGGCACCTTCCATTTTTCGCAGGTGTAGGACACGGCCGGGAAAAAATTGATGCTGAACACAAAGGCGAGGGGGTGAGCCAGAATCCATTTGGACACTCTCGCCGCACATTCCCGGGGAGAGGCCTGTTTGTCATGCATTTCCAGTTCTTCCGTGTGTACCGTGATGCCGAAACTTGTAAAAACCTGTAAGATATCCGGTTCACATATGCTGTTGTAGCGGTAGAATAAAATTTCCATGAATACCTCTTTCCTTTTTTATGCCAGAAATTCCCGTTCGACAGCGGCGAAAAAGATTTCTGACATTTGAATCTGTTTCTCCCGGTAGACGCGGATTTCCGCTTCATAGTTTAGAACGGCCTCCTTCAAGAGAGAAGGAGCAGCTGCCCGGTTTTCTCTTGTTTATGGCGTCGCAGACTGCCGCGGGCGCGGGACAGGTGCCAAGTCGGTAGAGCAGCGCGGCGCAAGCGGCGGAAACTCTCTGCGGAAATGGCCATATTCCGTCTGAAACTCAGGGGTGACCCTTCCGGCCACCCCCATATGTGGCCGTTGGTTTGATGGGATTATTATATAGGAAACGGGGAAGGATTTCAAATTTTTAAAGTTAATTCTAACTATTTTCGGGGTTATACTAAATTTTTGTTGTTTTTTTCCGATATAGATTACAAGAGATTGCGTCTGTCAGTTTGCCCGCTGCGGACGTTATCGTGAGACGATTCCAATATTTTTACTAATATCACACGGAGGTGATTGACGATGGCAACAATTGAACCATTAAACAGTGTCATGACATATCAGGCACAGGCAGCATCCAAACCTCAGGCAGTGACACCAGTGAACACGGAAGTTCCGGAGGATGGGCAGACGGTCAATGTCGATGAGACGACCGCGTCCGTGACGAGACCGCAGCCGGAGGACGATAAGAGCGGCGAGGAGGCCGGGAGTCAGCAGCAGCAAGCGAACGCGAAGACGCAGCAGCAGGCGCCCCCCAGACAGGCCCAGCAGCAGAAGTCCGATCAGCTTAAGAAAGCAATCGCGGAGATGAACAGAAGGATCAATAACAGCAACGAAGAGGCTGTTTTCGGCGTTCACGAGGACACCAACCGGATCATGATTAAGATCATGGATAAGGAGACCAAGGAAGTCATTAAGGAGTTCCCGCCAGAGAAGACTCTGGACATGATTGCCAGGATTTGGGAGATGGCCGGTATTCTTGTGGATGAAAAAAGATAGACAATCAGGAGGAGACGACAATGGCTATCAGAATCACAGGTATGTACTCGGGACTTGATACCGAGAGTATTATCAACGAGCTGGCTTCGGCTCAGAGCTATAAGAAAAACAAACTGGTGAAGGAACAGAAGAAATTATCGTGGAAACAGGACGCGTGGAAGTCTCTGAACACGAAGATTTACAGTTTCTATCAGAAATTGGACGATATGCGTCTGCAGTCTTCGTATTTAAAGAAGAAAACGGTGGTATCCAATTCCAATGCCATTAAGGTAGTGGGAGGCAATATAGACGGTTCCCATAAGGTGTCGGTTGAGAAGCTTTCCCAGACCGCGTCTTTAACCAGCGGCAGTCTGGCGAAGGGGAACACACACTACACGGGAAATGCCACCCTGAAAAATCTTGGTTTCAGCGGTACAGGCAGCATCCGTCTCAGCGATGCCGCTGGCAACTTCGTAGACATCGACGTCGATGAAAACATGAAGATCAACGACTTCGTGAAGGCGATCAACGACAATACGGCGCTGAAAGCCAGCTTCGATCAGGATAACCAGCGTATTTACCTCAGCTCATGGGCATCCGGGGAGGCGGGGAATTTCTACCTGTCCGGAAACGATGCGGGCGGTCTGGAAGCTCTGAAGACATTAAAGCTTCTGTCTGCAACCGATATTGACAAACTGACGGCGCCGGGCGGCGAGTACGATGTCTGGTCGAAGTATGTGAATGCCGATTTGACGGCGGATCCCCCGTCCTATTCGTCTGCGGATTATACGGCGGAGTATAAGAAGCTGATCGAAGCGGAGACGCTGAAACGTCTGAAAGAGCTGAAAGCAGAGAATGATAAGCTGGGTAAAGCGAATGAAAACTGTGACAAGGCGAACCAGAAAAATCTGGATACGCTGAAAGAAATCTTTGAAAACGATGGCGGCAAATACGACGCTTATAAGGACTATATAACCGGCTATAACAGTTCGTGGGATAAGGACACCGATCAGGCGGCGATTAAAAAGGCCGGAGAAGCGCTGTATAACAAGATTTACGGCGAGCAGGATAAGGAAGCAGACGGAACACCTAAGGTGGATGCGGACGGCAAGCCTGTGATTAAGACGCCCGGTATGGTACAGGAGCTGGAGGATCTACAGAATACGCTAAAAGCGAAGCAGGATGCGCTGAAGCAGGCCAAGGAAAACTTGGACAACGGCACCGGGACGCAGCCTGACGTGGATGCGGCAGCAGCGGCAGTCACGGCGGCTTCCAAGGATGTCAGCACCAAGCAGTCCGAGATCGATAAAGCAAAAGAGGTATACAGCGTATACAGCGCATTTGATCAGAATGCGGCAGAAAAGGCGGCCAATCTGGCTAAAATCGATGAAAACGACGCCAAGTTCAGCTATAGCAAGGACGCCGACGGGAAGGAAACCTATCAGGAAAAGGACGCATCCGGTAATCCGGTGCCAATCGGAGAGGGCGTTGTGGCAAAAGAGGTTGCCGCAGAGTTTGACAAGAAAGTTGCCGCAGCGCAGGAGATGATGAAGAATGCGGCACAGTGGAAGGACGCGGCGCAGGGCACCAAGGTTGACGGGGAAAACGCGAAGATCAAAGTGGACGGCGTTACCTATGAGTCCGCTACCGACACATTGACCGTAAATGGCATGACCATCACGGCTCTCGAGGAGACGGATAAGGATGTCACCGTATCCACCAAGACGGATACGGAAGGCGTCTACGATATGATCAAGGATTTCATCAAGTCGTACAGCGAGCTGATAAACGAGATGGATTCGCTTTATAACGCCGAGTCTTCTAAAGGGTATGACCCGCTTCTTACAGAGGAGAAGGAAGCGCTTTCCGACAGTGAGATCGAGGAGTGGGAGAAAAAGATTAAGGATTCTCTGCTGCGCAGAGACTCTACGCTGAGCGGTGTGTCATCCGCCATGAGAATGGATATGATGATGACCGTGAATATTGGCGGGAAGACCATGTCCCTTGCGGATTTTGGCATCGAGACCCAGAGCTACTTCAAGGCGAAGGAAAATGAGAGGAACGCTTATCATATCCTCGGGGATAAGGATGACCCGCTCAGTTGGGAGCAGGAGGATGGAAAGCCTACCCTGAGCGGCATGATTGAAAATGAGCCGGAAAAGGTGATAGAGTTCTTTACGGGTCTGACAAATAAGCTGCATGACACGATTGCTGATAAGATGTCCCCGACGAAAATGAGCAGTGCGCTCACCGTCTACAATGACAAGAAGATGAAAGAGGAGTACGACGATTATACCAAGCAGATCAAAGAGCAGGAAGAGAAGCTGAATGCTTATATAGATAAGTGGTATGCGAAGTTCTCGGCTATGGAGACGGCGCTTGCGAGGCTGGAATCCAAGAACAGCTCACTCTCAAGTCTGTTCGGCGGTTGATGCACATAATACAGGCAGGTAGGATCAAGGAGGAGAAAAGCTATGCCGGCACGTAATCCTTTCGCGGAATACACGACCAATAAAATTCTGACAGCTTCCCCGGCGGAAGTGACGCTGATGCTCTATGAGGGGGCGATCAAATTCTGCAATATTGCGATCGTTTCGATTGAGCATGGCGAGATTGAAAAAGCACATTTGAATATTACGAAGACACAGCGTATTATCGAGGAATTTCGCAATACGCTGGATCACAAGTACCCGGTGGCGGAAGATTTTGACAGGATTTATGTGTATCTGCTCCAGCGCCTTCTACAGGCAAATATCAAGAAGGATACGGCAATTCTGGAGGAAGTGAATACACATTTGAGAAGCGTTCGTGATACATGGAAGGAAGTCATGCGACAAAACAATCAGCGAGCGTAGAGAGGTGGCGGTATGAGTCTGAGCAGTGCACAGATCCTGGTGGAGAGTCTGGAGAAAAAGAGCCGGATTCTCGATGAGATCATAAAGGAGAACGAGGCACAGGAGGTTCTGCTTAAGCAGGACGAACTGGATATGGAGGCGCTGGACGCTTCCGCGGACAGGATGGGCGAGCTGGCGGAGAAGCTGGAACTTCTGGACGAGGGGTTCGAGGCGGTATACGACAGAATCAGGCAGGAGTTGATCGACAATAAGTCGGCATACCGCGGGGAGATCAGGCGGATGCAGGAGTTGATTGCCGTGATCACGGAGAAAGTGGTGGGTATCAATGCTGCCCGCATGCGCAATAAGACGCAGGCGGAGAACCAGTTTAAGAAGAGCAGGCAGCAGATTGGAAAAGCCACTTCCAAGATGAAGGTGAGCCAAAACTACTATAATAATATGAATCGTTTAAACTATGTAGGACCGCAGTTTTACGATAACAAGAAGTAAAAGAGTCCCTGAGAAAAAAATGCAAATTTTTTTTCTCAGGGACTAAAGTATATCGGATTCCCACCGATATATAATACAAGTAAAGTAAAACATTTACTTGAAGACAGTGGTGAAACCGATGTCAGCGGACGGGACGGAGGAGGAACCACACAAACAAAAATGCGGCAAGGATGCCGCAAAAAATTCAAGGAGGAATATAGTATGATAGTAAAACACAACATTACAGCGATGAACTCTAACAGAATGCTGGGTCTCACCACGAAGTCTCAGGCGAAGTCTACAGAGAAGTTATCTTCCGGTTACAAGATCAACCGCGCAGCAGATGATGCAGCAGGTCTTTCCATTTCCGAGAAGATGAGAAGACAGGTAAGAGGTCTTACCCAGGCTTCCGCTAACGCACAGGATGGTATCAGCGTAGTACAGACCGCTGAAGGCGCACTCAACGAAGTTGAGGATATGCTTCAGAGAATGAACGAGCTGGCAGTTAAGGGTGAGAACGGTACCCTGACCACTTCCGACCGCGCAGCGATCCAGGCTGAGATCGGCCAGTTGATGAGCGAAGTTGACCGTGTACAGAGCACCACGACCTTCAACGAGATGAACCTGTTAGACGGTAAGTTCATCAAGGGTCTGCAGGTAGGCGCAGAGGCTGGTCAGCACATCGACATCTCCATCAAGAACATGAGTATGACAGGTCTTGCCAGCTACATCGGTAGTTGGACAAATGGTACATCTACCGACAGTAAACTGTACGGTGCGATTACCTTCAATGCACTGACCTCTGGAACAACCCAAGTTCAGGTAACAACTTACTCTGTTCAGGGAACAGCAGGCACGATTCAGGGTGCAACTGCATCTACAAGCACGACCTCCTTCTCTACGGTTAAGGATAAGCAGTACAATATGGTTGCTATGACTTCTGCTATGGCTCAGAAGCTGGTTACAACCTTCCAGAATCTGGTAGGTGGTAATTCCGCAACTGTTGCTTCAACCAAGGACTTCAACTCCCTTAACGCATTCATTAAGGGCGCTCTGCAGCTCGTATCTGCTCAGAGATCTGACCTTGGTGCTATCCAGAACCGTCTGGAGCACACGATCAGCAACCTGGATAACATCGTAGAGAATACCCAGTCCGCAGAGGCTGCTATCCGCGATACAGATATTGCTACGGAGATGGTTCAGTACTCCAACAACAATATCCTTCAGCAGGCAGGTACATCTATGCTGTCTCAGGCAAATCAGGGCAACCAGTTGGCACTGTCCTTACTTGGCTAATCGCTGTAACAGGATTACGAGTGAAACTATCAAAATCCCCCACCCGAAAGGATGGGGGATTTTTTACGCGATAAGCAGATTTTTGTTTATTCCGCGTCCAAGTTCTTCAACGCCTCCACGGCGGGCGGATAGTCCCCGCAGTTTTCATAGTGGGTGCGGGCGATGTCGCGTTTCCCGAACATTTCATAGATGAGACCGATGTAATAGCCGGGAACATGAGGGTTGACGAGACTGTATTTTGGGGCGCTCAGGGCTTGCACAAATTCGGGAAGAGCCTTGAGGGGCTGTCCCATGCACAGGTAAATGCGTCCCGACAGGCAGAGGAAATCCTTATAGTCTGCGAAAGAACTGCGATAGGGAAGGATATTTGCCGCTTCTTCCACCTGACCGTTGTCCAGAAGGATTCCGGCATAATTACAGAGAAGAACGAGGGTGTATTCCGCACCGGGCATTGGGTGAAGATCCATGGCGCTGCGAAACCAGAGGAGCGCATTCTCGTGATCCCGCATCAACATATAACTCTGCCCGAGCTGAAAATGGAGGTAAGGGTTTTGGGGATCAGCCTCGATTTCACCGCGGATCATGGAAATATCGCGTTCCGCTTTTTCCTTAAGATTTTCCGCTGAACCCTGATATCCGACATGATCGACGGAGACGGGAGCGTCGTAGGAGTCAGGTTTTATAGAGCCGATGGGAACCAGAATCTCATGAATTGGGTTGACAAAATGATAATATTGTCTGTTAAAGAGCCGCTGTAAACGCACCACCTGCTGTTTGTGTTCCCCGTCCACATCGAAATGGCTGAACAGTTCGATGGCGCCGAGGCTTTTTGGGTGCGCCTCCAAGGCATTTTGCAGGGCGTGCCAGTCGAGGGGACGGAGAAATTCGTCCGTATCCAGCGAGAGAACGATATTGTGCGAGGCGTGACTGATGCAGAAGTTTCTGGCGGCGGAGAAATCGTTAATCCATGCAAACTCGTAGACATGATTCGTGTATTGCCTGGCGATTTCTAAGGAATCATCGGTAGAGCCGGTGTCCGTAACCACGATCTCAAAGGGATAGGGTTTTAATGCTTCCAGACACTTCATAAGGTATTCTGCTTCGTTTTTTGTGATGATACACACGGAAATCGGAATCATACTATCCCTGCTCCTCCATATTTCTTTTCAGATCTTTCAGTTTTTCCAGTGCCAGAGGGTAGCCCTTTTCGGCAGATTTCATCAAAAAGGAAGCGGCTGCGGGGAGATTTCCCAGAAGCTCGTTCGCAAAGCCCATGCTAAAGAGCGCCATGCCGCTGTAATCCTCCGACTCCGATTCGGGCGTACACTGTAATGCTTTCACAAACTCCATCATCGCCTTTAAGGGCTGGGGCGGCGTCTGATTCAGATAGAGAGCGCCCATACTGCACAAAAACTGCTGGCTGTGCGCATAATCATTATAAACCGGGATGTAGAGGGCAAGAGCTTCATCCGCTCTTCCTGTCTGCACCATAACGTTGATAAAGTTGTTTGCCATCACATGCACCCAGAGGTTATCAAGAATTAAGGGCAGTTCAAATGCCTTTTTGTAATAGATATAGGCGTTTTCGTAATCGCCGATCAGGTTGTAGGACTGTGCCACCTGAAAATAGAAATAGGGCTCTGTGGGATCACGTTCGATCTCTTTGAAGAGGAGCGCGTTATTGCGCTCTGCTTTGATACGTTTCTCGTCGTCGGTGCCGATATAGCCCACATGATCTACGACTAAGGGAATATCGTAGCGTTCATAATCGGTATAATTCGTCCGGATATCGGCTACCTGCTCATGGATCAAATAGATATAGTGGAAGTTTCGTTTGTGGAAAAGCCGGTCGATTCTTTCCTCCGAGTAATTTTTGCCATATTGGGTGTCAGCGAAGCTTTTTCGCATAATTGAGCCTACGCTGCTGCGGGGATGCGTTTCGATCGCTTTACTTAGTTCGTCCAGATCCAGTTCGATCAGGTACTCGTCGCAGTCTAAGACGAGCACATAGTTATGGCTGGCTTTGCTCAGGGAGTAGTTTCTGGCGGCAGAAAAATCACCGATCCATTCGAAATCGTAGATCTTGTCTGTGTATTTGGCGGCAAGCTCTTTTGTCCGGTCCGTAGAACCGGTATCCACGTATATGATCTCGAAAGGATAGTGGGTGAGCGGTTCCAGACATTTTTCTATATGTTTTTCTTCGTTTTTTCCTATGATACATACGGAAATCGGAATCATCTGTTTCGTCCTCGTTTCTGCGCGGGAAATGCGCGTTTTTTACGTTATTGGGTTAGGGTGTCAAAATGCGTTTGTGCCGCCTAGTTCAGCGAGCCTTTCCAAAGCAGGTGAAAAGCCAAAGTCGGCAGCCTTTTGATAAAAACGGAGGGCAGAATCACGGCTGCCCAGAATCTCGTTTACCAGACCGATATTATAGTAGGGAATAAAGCTGTTGGCGCCCTCCTCCCTTGCGTTTTGGCATTGTAGCGCCTTGACATATTCCGCCATGGCCTTGAGGGGCTGGGGCGGATCCAGATTCAGGTAGATATTGCCCATACTGCAATAAAAATTGGCGTCCCCGGAAAAGTGTTCGTAGAGCGGTTCGAAAAAAGTCCGCGCTTCTTCGGAGCGTCCGGTATGGTTCATGGCGTTGATGTATGCGACAGCCATGATCTGTACCCAAGGCTCCGCAAGATGTAAGGGGAGCGCAAAGGATTTTTTATAGTAAATATAGGCGTTTTCATAATCATAGATGCCGTTGTAGGACTGCCCCACCTGAAAATAGAGGTAGGGCTCCTTGGGATTTTTTTGGATTTCCCGGAAGAGAAGGGTATTGTTGCGCTCGGCTTTTTGGCGCATGGCGTCCATACCGCCGCTGTAGCCCGCGTGATCCACGGTCAGGGGGATTTCATAGCTCTCGTAGAACGGACTGTCTGCGTCTAGCGTTACCACCTGCTCGTGAATGATGCCCTTGTAATGAAAGCATTTCTTGGAAAAAAGCCGTTCTACCCGGTCAGGGTAGTTCGTCTGTGTACCGTTTGCCTCGTAGTAGTTATTGCGCAGCAGCAGTCCCACGCCCTGAGGATGTGATTCCAGTGCGGCATAGAGAGCGGACAGATCGAGCGCCGTCAAATATTCGTCACAGTCTACAAAGAGCACATATTCATGGGAGGCTTTTTCCAGCGCAAAGTTTCTGGCGGCGGAAAAGTCGTCAATCCATTTAAAATCATAGATTCTGGCGCCATGCTTCGCGGCGAGTTCCTTCGTGCGGTCGGTGGAACCGGTATCCACATAGACGACCTCGAAGGGATACAGGGCGAAGGGGGCCAGACAGTTCTCGATATGCTTTTCTTCGTTTTTGCCGATGATACATAGGGATATGGGGGGCATGGGATTCCTCCGTTTTTCTAAGAAACTGTTAAGAATTAAATAATCCTTCTTTAACGGTTCCTGACTGTTTTTATATTTTAATCCTCAGGAAGCTGTGACAGCGGAAACCATTCTCAGAGTTTGCTGCAGGCATACGCAAAAGCCATTCACGGAAAGAGCGTTAAGGACCGTCTGGCCCGTGAATGCCGTCTGTCTCTGCCGGATTGCCGGGCGCCAATTTATGGCCGGAGCGCGGCCAGACGCTGCATGGCGGGTAGGAAATCTCCGCATTGTGCATAGAGTGCGCGGGCCGATTCGGTGTCTCCGAGCCGCTCGAAGACTTCTCCGCACCGGTAAAGGGGCAGGAAGGAGTTTGCGCCGCTTTGTCTGCCGTCCGGCATTTGCAATGCTTTTTGGAACTGCTCTAGAGCTTGCTCAAACATGCCGTTTTCCTTATAAATATTGCCCATCAGATAGACGAAGTCCGTGACGGATGAAAATTCGCCGTAGATGCCTTCGAAGCCGAGAGCGGTTTCGCACTGTCCCGTGTGCAGCAGCGCATTGCCGTAGGAGACCACCATAGCCTGCACATAGGCAAGCTCCGGGTCTAAGTCAAAGGTAAGGCCTTTGTCATAATAGGTGCAGGCGCGGGAAAAATCCTCCAGAATCTCGCAGGTTTTCCCAAGCTGATAGTAGAGATAAGGGTTATCGGGGTCAGCTTCGGCCTGTTTTTCGAGTAATGTAAAATTACGCCTGTATTTGGCGGCCTGCTCTTCGGGCGTCATATCGTATCCGGTGTGAAGCAGCGTCGTGTGAAGCAGCAGGGCAGGTATATCCTTTCCGCAAATCGGTGTGAGCTGCTCATGGATCAGGCCCGTATAGTGATACAGCTTCTTATTAAAGAAACGCTCTGTGTAATCCACATTATTCAGTGTCAGTACGCCGTTTTCCGTGACCAGATTTTCACGGGAGACGCTGCCGACTTTATCGGACAGATGTTTGCGGAAATAGGTAAGCTCCTCCACGTCGATTTCTTTGACGGTCTCGTCACAGTCGATCATAAAGATCCAGTTATGGGAAGCCTCCCGCAGGGAAAAATTTCTGGCGGCGGAGAAATCGTCGCACCATGCAAAATCCAGCACTTTATCGGCATATTTTGCGGCAATTTCCTTCGTCCTGTCCGAAGAACCTGTGTCCACGACCACGATTTCAAAGCCGCAGGGCTTGATGGATTTTAGACACTGTTCTATGCGCGCTTCTTCATTTTTTGCGATAATGCATACGGATATGGGATGCATGGAAAACTCCTTGTAATGGTCTGTGTTTGTCGCTGCTTCTGTAGACATTTTAGCATATTTGGGGGAGACAGGCAAATTTCTATCAAATGCGGCATAACTTTATCGGGAATCACAAATGGATTGCTTTTTTATGGAAAAAAGAGTATTTATATGGTAGTATATAAAATAAAAGTACTGACGAAAGCAGGCATTTTCTTCTACATATGGGGATATGATGTATAATGGGAGGGATGTGCCGTGAATAAAGGGGTGAGGTATGTGAAGGTACTGTGGATCGAATTAGAAAATATGAAAACCGGTCTTAGAATAGAGCGGGTAAATTTTAATAAAGATGTGACACTTCTGGTCGGTTTGTCCGGCGTGGGAAAAACACAAATTTTAAATGCAGTGGAATATTCATTGAAGCTTGCAGTCGATAAAGATATCATTTTGCGCCCTTATCGCGTCGGAATAGGCATTCAAATCGGAAATGATGTATACGAGTGGTTTTATGAAATCGGAAAAATGGGCGGAGGCGAACTCGTTCTTGAGGAGGATGACAGATTTGGGTTTGTCTTTGAAAAGCTGATTTATAACGGAAAACTTATCTTTGAAAGAACGGAAGAAAAAATAGTGATTTCAGGCTATGACAGAGTTCCACAGCCTAAAAAAGATGAAAGTCTTATCTTGCAGTATTCGGAGGACGAGAACTTTGAAGCTCTGATTTGGGGGATACGCAAATTATATTCTGTAGAGATTGAATTGGCGGTCAGGGGAGGAATCAGGAGTGAGAGTTTCAGTCTTCTCAAATCTAAAGTGAGTGATACGTTGAAAAAAGAAAATAATGTAGATTTTAAGGCATTTAGTCATCTTCCGGCAGCGGCGAAAATATATATTGCCAAAAATTTTTATTATGATTTATATGTAGAAATTTTTGATGCAGTAAAGGAACTGTTTATAGAGATTGAGGATATTGACGTGGAAGAAGACCGCGTTAGAGAGATGTATCTGGTATCTGTTCAGGTATATGGGAAAAAACTATTACAGCATGATATTTCGAACGGGATGCTGAAAACGATTTATTATATTGTGGAACTGTTTACCATGTCTGAGGATTCTCTGGTTTTGATTGATGAATTTGAAAACGGATTGGGTGTGAACTGTATTGATCTGCTTTCGGAAATAATGCTTTCAGAACGAAATGATTTACAATTTATTATAACCAGTCATCATCCGAAAATAATCAATGTGATTGATATGGGTAAATGGCGGATCATTGATCGGGATATCAACATCGTCAAGAATCATGGCAGTGAGTCCTATGGGATCGGAAACAGCCAGCATGATGCATATTTTAACCTGATTAACAGATGGGAGTTTGAAGGAAAGACATAATGAATTTATATTTTCTACTGGAAGATGAAAAGTCACTTTTAAAAACACTACCGTTGTGGTTTGAATATTTAAACTTTAAATATTGCAGAGTTGCAGATATTCAGGAGGTGCGGGAAAACAATTATATTTTACAAAGTGGACAAGGGGTGACACAGTTAGTTACCAGAGCGCTTTTTGACACGATAGATACGATACGGCTGAATCCGGGAAAGATTGATATGCTGGTGGTCATTCTGGACGCGGAGGAGCTGGACGCTGACGTCAGGAAGCAAAAGGTAAATGAGCAGATTAGCCAATATTGTGAAGGCGGAAAGATTGATTTTGATATAGAAGTATTGGTATGTAACCGCTGCTTTGAAACATGGCTGCTGGGCTGCTGCGGATTGTATCCGACGGAATGTCCCGATACACAATCAGATTTTTATAAGTATTACATTCACTATAATGTGGAGGAATACGATCCGGAAAAAATGAAAACCCCCGAAGGAAAAAAAGATACAACGGCGAAGTACCATTTTCATTATCTTCATGAACTGTTGCGTTACAGAAGAATCAGATATTCTAAGAATAATCCGAAAAATGTGGCGACAGAAAAATATTTTAAAGGAATTGTTGAGAGAGTAGAGAAAACGGAGCATTTGAGCTCATTTAAAACTTTTTATGACTTTATTTGCAGTTTGAATGCGGACAAAAGTAGAGGAGAAACAGAATGAAATATGCATTGATCGGCTGCGGCCGCATTTCACCGAATCATATAGCGGCGGCGCAGAATAATAAACTGGAGCTGGTGGCGGTCTGTGATATTGATCCGTCATGTATGGAGGACAAAGCACGGAAATTTAAACTGGGCGATAGTGTGAAGCGTTACACCGACTATCGTGAGATGGTGGAGACGGAGAAACCTGAGTTGGTGGCGATCTGCACAGAGAGTGGCAAGCACGCGCAGATTGCGCTGTTTTGCATCGGGCATGGCTGCAACTGTATCATTGAAAAACCGATCGCGCTTTCCATCGCGGACGCCGATGCGATTATCGGGGCGGCGATCACACACCATGTAAAAGTGTGTGCGTGCCACCAGAACCGGTTCAACAAATCGGTACAGATCATACGGGAGGCCATCGACATGAACCGTTTTGGAAGGCTGTTTTACGGAACGGCCCATGTCAGATGGTGCCGGAACCACGAATACTATGACAGGGCGTCCTGGCGCGGCACATGGGAACAGGACGGCGGGGCACTGATGAACCAGTGTATCCACAACATCGATCTTCTGCGGTGGATGATGGGCGGTGAGATCGACGAGGTGGTGGGTATGACGGACAGGCTCAACCACAATTATATTGAGGCGGAAGATATGGGTATCGCCCTGATCAAATTTAAGAACGGCAGCTACGGTATCGTGGAGGGAACAACAGACGTCTACCCCAGCAATCTGGAAGAGACCCTTTACCTTTTCGGTGAAAAGGGAACGGTAAAGGCGGGCGGCCAGTCCGTGAATGTGATAGAAGAGTGGCGGTTCTCGGATCTGCTGGACGATCCGGTGGAGGTCAAAGCGAAATTTCATGAGAATCCGCCCAATGTATACGGCTACGGGCATACGCCGCTTTATGCGGACATGATTAACGCCGTCACGCAGGACAGGCAGCCTTACGTCACGGCTATGGACGGAAAGCGGGCGCTGGAGCTTGTGCTGGCGATTTATAAGTCCGCGGCGGAGGGGTGCATTGTGAAGTTTCCGCTGGAAGACTGTGCGACGATTGACTTTAAGGGGAGATTTTAGCGTATGGCATATTTTGTACACGAGAGCAGCTATGTTGATGAGAATGTGACCATCGGCGAGGGCACAAAAATCTGGCATTTTTGCCATGTACAATCGGGCGCCGTGATCGGTGAGAATTGTGTGCTCGGACAGAATGTAAATATTTCCAATCATGTAAAGATCGGTAACAGCGTGAAAATACAGAATAATGTATCGATATACGAAGGTGTAGAGCTGGAGGACGATGTGTTCTGCGGCCCCTCCTGCGTGTTTACCAACGATCTGACACCGCGGGCGGCCTATCCTAAGGGGCATGAGAATTACAAAAAGACCCTGATAAAGAAGGGAGCCAGTATCGGAGCCAACGCGACGATTGTGTGCGGGCACACGGTGGGTCGGTATGCGATGGTGGCGGCAGGGGCCGTGGTGACGAAAGACGTGCCGGATTACTGTCTTGTGAAAGGTGTGCCTGCAAAGATTTGCGGCAAGGTGGACGAGAGAGGAAATCTGCTGTGAGCGCGGCCCGGCATGTTTGGGGCCGAAAAACAGGCAGGTATTTCACATATGGGAAATAAGGCGCAGGACGGATGAGCCGGTTTTATATACAGGACAGCATCTCGCGCACGCGGTCACGGTAAGTGTGGGCAGCAGCCACTTTATCGTGGCCGCTTTTTGCGACAGCGGCCCGCTCCTTTTCGTGAGTCAGATAGTAATTGACCTTTTGCAGCAGATCTTCTTCGCTTTCATAGTAGTCGAAATCTTCTCCCGGAGTAAGATGTTCGAGAAAATCTTCCTGATAATTACTTAACAGAAAACCGCCGGCGCCCAAAATATCGAACGCGCGCTGCGGGATGCCGCTCTTGATGCTGCGCAGGGAAATATTCAGATTAATCCTGCTTTGCTTAAAGACAAGGGGCATCTGGGAGTAGTAGTCCGTCGTCCCGTGATTGCGCAGATTAGGAAGGGAAAAGGCAGCGTCTAAAGTAAACAGGTCGAGCGTATGCTTCTGTGTGACCGCGGTCAGCAGCCGCAGCCGTTCCAGTCCTGTGAGTTTGCGGTTAATGACATATTGTGCGTAGAGGTATTCCCTTGTCTCCACGCCGTCCGGATTGGGGTCCATGGGAAGCGCCTGATACAACTCTTCCATGACGGGAGACAATGATTCCTGTATAAAATTACAGCCCTGTACATGCATCTGGGCATGCATCAGACCTTCCAGATAGCCCTTTGCATATGCGGACAGATTCTCCATGCGGTCATAAAAATTGTGGGCCTCGTTGTAAAGAGAGCCGACAAATGAGACGTCGTACAGGTACGGGCAGTCCGGCGCCGAAGGCAGGGTATGTGCGCTTGGGATGACGGGCGCTGCAGTCGACGTAAAATCCGCCGCAAACGGTCTCATGTTGTCTAATCGGTCAGTGTTTGCGGCCATGGGCAGATAGCGGACGGTTTTGATGCCAGCCTCGTTAAATTCCCGGCACAGAGACCGGTCGAATACATAGATGGTATTGCAGGGGTTGATGGTCGTATAGGAGTAGAGCATGACATAGGGGCTGTCATAAATCCATGAAATATAGGGAAGATCCTCGCGCCTGCACACATTGGAAACGAGGGGAAAATAATTGAAGGAAAAGACCGCGTCGGGAACGGTCTCACGCAGCTTTTTGGTGAGAGAGGACTCGATCTCGGCGTCCCTGCGGGCGTCCTTATTGGAAAAGGGGAAACAGATGATCTGATGTCCCTCCTTGGTAAAGGCGTCTTTTATGTCGGCATTGCCAAAGCTTGCCCATTCGATAAAAAGTATTTTCATGGAGTTCTCCTTAATAAATCATCATTAAATTTTATTCCATAGGAAATTGCTGTAAAATAATCTGTTTCGAGTATACCACAAATCACCATAAATGCATACGAAAT
The DNA here is from genome assembly GCA_947073545.1 of uncultured bacterium. GTDB lineage: Bacteria > Bacillota > Clostridia > Lachnospirales > Lachnospiraceae > UBA3282. Next base: position 139,345 of record CAMTMP010000004.1, on the reverse strand, counting down.
CGGATGTGGGTGCGAATGCTAACGGCAGCTTTGGCAAAAGTAACAGTTCAGCCTTCGGCTTCACTGTCACGTCTGATGCACACAAAATGCTCCAAAGTCGCATTTTGGCGCTTGCACAACTCGCAAAATCGCATACAGAGTGATTTTACTCGCGGAATAGTGTCAGGCTGAACTGTTACTGGCAAAACGAAAATTGCGCAAAATTATGTTGCGGTTTTTGGAATATTATATTATAATAATTATAAAATAAAGTTTGTATAAAATGAAATAAGTTTTTGGAGGGAATAAATGTCGTTCACGGAGAAGAAGAGAGCGGAAATAGAAAAATACATTCTTCGCAAAATAGCGGCTGACGATGAAAAGCTGATAGAAAAGACCATGGACAGTTTTGGCATTTCCATCACTTCCGCGAAACGCTATCTGAAAAAGATGGCGGATGAAGGAAACGTTGTGAAACAGGCGGAACAGGCATGCGGCTATGTGCTGTGTGAGGAGGCGTTTGAGGATTGCGTAAGGATCGGTGAAAGCGGGCAGCAGGAGGATGAGATCTACGACCGGCTGCTTCGGGATAGACTGAGTGACTGTGGGAAAAATGCGCGGCGGATCTGGCAGTATGTCTGTGTGGAGATGTTAAATAACGCGCTGGAACATTCGAGAGGGACACAGGTCCGGATGATTGTGAGAAGGAACGTCCTATATACTACCGTTTTGATTGTGGATGACGGTGTGGGCGTGTTCCGGACGCTGGTGGACTATATGGCGGGACACGGTTGGAACGAGCCGGACGAGAAAGACGCGTTGGTGGAGTTGTATAAAGGAAAGATTACGAGCGCTGCCAGCGCCCATTCCGGGGAAGGCATCTTTTTCTCTTCCAAAGCGGTGGATACTTTTGCGATCTGGTCCGGAGGGAAAATGTACAAATGCTATGGCGGAAGAGAGCATACGGTATTGGAGAACCGGCTTCTGGCATATGCGTCGCGATTTCAGAATATCGGCACGCTTGTCATGATGACACTGGAAAACGAGACGGCGAGAGATTTAGCGGAGGTGTTTGAGGTGTTTGCAGATGTGGACGAGGGATTGATCCGTACAAGAATACCGATCAGGGAAGCATGTATTTCGGGGGAGCCGGTGGCGCGCTCTCAGGCCAGAAGAATATGCCGCCGTTTAGAAGAGTTTAAGGAGGTCATATTGGACTTTGACGGCGTGGAATTTATGGGACAGGGGTTTGCAGACGAGATCTTCCGCGTGTTTGCGACGGCATTTCCCGGGGTTTTGCTATGTCCGGTACACATGGAAAAAGAGGTGCACCGCATGGTACGGCATGTCGGCAGGGGGCAGCTTGCGGCAAATGTGCGTCTGGAAGCGGACGGTATGTCCGGCGCTTGAAAATAGCGGTTGACATGGGGCGCTGTTAGGTGTATTATCTATTTCATATTAATCATATTGAAAAAGTATGAAATAGACAGAGGGGGAGGACTAAGGAAATGGCAGACATTAAAAAGAGTGCATCAGAACTGATCGGGCATACACCCCTTATGGAGGTAACCCATTATGAAGAGAAAAACGGCATCACGGACGCTGTGATTCTCGTGAAACTGGAATATTTCAATCCGGCGGGATCGGTGAAGGACCGTGTCGCCCTGCATATGATCGAGGTGGCGGAGCGGGAAGGAAAGTTAAAACCCGGCGGCACGATCATTGAGCCGACCAGCGGCAATACGGGAATCGGTCTGGCGTCCGTGGCGGCGGCCAAAGGGTATCAGGCGGTGCTGACGCTGCCGGAGACGATGAGCGTGGAGCGGAGAAAGCTCTTGCAGGCATACGGAGCGAAGCTTGTGCTGACGGACGGCGCGCAGGGGATGAAGGGGGCCATAGACAAGGCGGAGGAATTGCAGGCGCAGACGCCCGGTTCCATCATTCTGGGGCAGTTTGAAAATCCCGCAAACCCGGCGGTTCACAAGGTAACCACAGGGCCGGAGATTTGGGAGGATACGGACGGAAAGGTGGACATTTTCGTGGCAGGCGTGGGCACCGGAGGTACCATAACGGGTGTCGGATCTTATTTAAAGGAAAAGAAGCCTGCCATAAAGGTGGTGGCTGTGGAACCGGAGAGCAGCCCGGTTCTCTCGGGCGGACAGCCGGGGGCGCATAAGATTCAGGGGATCGGGGCGAACTTTGTGCCGGAAATTCTGGATACGGAGATTTACGATGAGATCATAAAGGTTTCCAATGAGGACGCTTTTGCGGCGGGCAGGGCGATTGCCACGCAGGAGGGCGTGCTGGTGGGTATTTCTTCGGGAGCGGCGCTCCATGCGGCCAAAGAGCTTGCGAAGCGGCCGGAGAATAAAGGGAAGGTGATTGTGGCACTTCTGCCCGATTCGGGGGATCGGTATCTCTCCACGCCGCTGTTTGCATAAACGGGATTCTTGACATTTCGCGGGATTCATACTATAGTGAGCAAGGATAAACTCGGGAGGAGAGTACGGAAATGATCGAGGTGCGGGATTTAAGCAAGACCTTTGAGACCGACGACGGGAAAGTGGAAGCTCTGCAGCATATCACACTGTCCATTGGGGCGGGCGATATCTATGGCATCATCGGCATGTCGGGTGCGGGTAAGAGTACGCTGGTGCGGTGTTTAAACTTCTTGGAGCGGCCCACATCAGGAACGGTGGAGATCGGCGGAAGGGATCTGGGTGCGATGACGGAGCGGCAGCTTCGGGAAACACGCAGGGAGATTTCCATGATATTCCAGCATTTTAATCTGCTGATGCAAAAGAACGTGATTGACAATATATGTTTTCCGCTGGTGACCGGCGGCATGAAGAAAAAGGAAGCAAAGAACCGGGCGCGGGAACTTTTGGAGATCGTGGAGCTTGCGGATAAGGCAATGGCTTATCCGTCGCAGCTTTCCGGCGGGCAGAAGCAGCGGGTGGCGATTGCCAGAGCATTGGCGGCAAACCCTAAGATTCTGCTTTGCGACGAGGCCACAAGCGCGCTGGACCCGCGCACGACGCAGTCCATTTTACAGCTTTTAAAAGATATTAACAAAAAGTACGGTATTACCATAGTGATTATTACCCATGAAATGTCGGTGGTGCGCGAAATATGTTCCCATGTGGCGATCATCGGGGAAGGATGTCTGGTGGAGCAGGGGCGCGTTTCGGATATTTTCGCCCATCCGAAGACGGCGGAGGCGAAAGAACTGATCCTGAAAGGCAGCGGCACGGACCGCCGTACCTTGGAGGATAGACAGAAAGAATTGATGAAGGGTAAGTGCTGTGTCCGCATTGTTTTTTCGGTCAATTCGTCTTTCGAGCCGGTGATTGCGAACATGGTGTTAAAGTTCGGACAGCCCATCAATATTCTTCGGGCCGACACGAAGAATGTGGAGGGAATCGCCAGAGGCGAGATGATTTTAAGTCTGCCGGATGATCAGAAGATGCAGAAGGAAATGAAAGCTTATCTCGCGCAGAGAGGCCTGGCAGTTGAGGAGGTGAACGGCTATGTGGACGAGTGACCTGACGCTGATGATGCTGGAGGGGGTGCGGGACACCTTACTTATGACACTGTTATCCACTTTCTTTGGCTATGTGCTGGGACTTCCGTGGGGTATTGTGCTTGCCGTGACGGACAAGACGGGAATCCGCCCGAACGCCGTGATCTATAAGGTGCTTGACGTGATGGCGAACATTTTGCGAAGCGTACCGTTTTTGATTCTTTTGATTCTGGTGATGCCGTTGACGAGAGCGATCGTCGGTAAGACGACAGGCTCGGTGGCAACGATCGTGCCGCTGACCATTGCGGCAGCCCCCTTTATCGGCCGTATGATCGAATCTTCCATCAAGGAAGTGGATCACGGTGTGGTGGAGGCGGCGCAGAGCATGGGCGCGGGAACGTTTACGATCATATGGAAGGTGCTTTTGGTGGAGGCGAGGACGTCGATTTTGGTGGGCGTGACCATCGCCATCGGCACGATTCTCGGGTATTCCGCGATGGCGGGCGTGGTAGGCGGCGGCGGGCTTGGCGATATCGCCATGCGCTACGGCTACTACCGCTATGAGACGCTTATCATGATTGTCTCGGTGGTGCTTCTGGTGGTGCTGGTGCAGATCTTCCAGACGTTGGGAATGCGGCTGTCTGTGAAGCTGGATAAGAGGAAGTAATATTATAGATAAGAGGAGGAGAAGATTATGAAAAAGAAAGTGGTAGTAACCATTGTAACTGCGGCGCTTGCGCTTAGCGCGCTGACGGGATGCGGTGGGAAGAAGGACGACGGCACGATCACCGTGGCGGCTTCTGCGACGCCCCACGCGGAGATTCTGGAACAGGTGAAGCCGATACTGGCGGATCAGGGCTACACGCTCGAAGTGACGGTATTCAACGACTATGTGCAGCCCAATCAGGTGGTGGAGGGGGGCGAGTATGATGCCAACTATTTCCAGCACATTCCTTATCTGGATTCCTTTAACGAGGAGCAGGGGACACATCTGATCAATGCGGGCGGCATCCACTATGAGCCGTTCGGCATTTATCCCGGTACTAAGGGCGACCTTTCCGCCATTGCGGAGGGAGACGTGATTGCGGTTCCCAATGACACCACCAACGAGGCGAGAGCGCTTCTGCTTTTGCAGGACAACGGCATTCTGACGTTAAAGGCGGGGGTGGGTCTGGAGGCGACTGTCCGCGATATCGAGGATAATCCTTACAATGTGGAGATTCAAGAGCTGGAGGCGGCGCAGGTGCCCCGCGTCAAGGACGAGGTGGCTTTTGTGGTCTTAAACGGCAACTACGCGATGGAGGCTGGTTTCTCCGTGGCAAAGGATGCGGTGGCTTACGAGCAGTCGGATTCCGAGGCGGCGCAGACCTATGTGAATGTGATTGCGGTGAAGGAAGGCAACGAGAATGCCGCTAAAATCAAGGCGCTCGTGGAGGCGCTCAAGTCCGATGCGGTGAAAGAGTACATCAACAATACATACGATGGCGGTGTGATTCCGTTCACAGAATAAGAAACGCGAAAAGTACTTCTACAGGAGTTCCGCAGGAAGGGACTCCAAGAAGTACTTTTTTCTATAGTTGCTTATTCCTTTATTTTTAAAGTTTTCTCATCAGGTGTAAAGCCTGTTTTTGCTATCATAATGTGTCATAAAGAAGAGGAAGTTACTGGAAGCGTGTTACTGGTCACATAGTGAACGGTAATAGGAGGAAAGAAAACCATGTCCCTGCAATTTTATTTCGGCGCGTCCGGCGCGGGTAAGAGCCGGAAACTGCATGATTATATCATAGAGGAGTCCAGACGTCATCCGGAGAAAAATTATCTGCTGATTGTGCCGGATCAGTTTACCATGCAGACGCAGATGGATCTGGTGATGGAGCATCCCCGCCACGCGATTATGAACATTGATGTGCTCAGTTTCGGCAGACTGACCCACCGGATTATCGAGGAGGTGGGCGGGGAGGAGCTGCCGGTTCTGGACGATACGGGAAAAAGTCTGGTGCTTCGCAAGGTGGCGGGGCAGGAGCGGGAGAAGCTGACGGTTCTTGGAAGCCATCTTCATAAAATCGGGTATATCCATGAGGTGAAATCGGCGATTTCCGAGTTTATGCAGTATGGCGTCGGAGAGAAAGAGCTGGAGACGCTGATTGATTATGCAAAAGAGCGGGGGGCGCTCTGCTATAAGCTTCAGGATCTGCGCCATTTATACAAGGCTTTCGGGGAATATATACGCGATCGCTTTATCACGACGGAGGGGACGTTGGACAGGCTGCGGACAGCGCTGCCGGAATCCGAAATTGTGAGGGGCAGCGTGATTGCCTTTGACGGGTTCACGGGGTTTACGCCGATTCAAAACCGAGTGATTCAGGATTTGCTGCGATTGACTGATAAAGTTATTGTTACGCTCACCGTGGATGAGCGGGAGAATCCGTACCGTGTGGAGGGGGAGCAGAAGCTCTTTTATCTGAGCCAGAAAACAGTGTCAGCTTTAAAAAGGCTTGCCGGGGAGGCGGGTGTTGCGGAAGAAGCGCCTGTTTGGTGTGTGGAGAAAAAGAAGGGGCGTCCGCCGCGCTTTGCGGGGAATCCGGAGCTTGCCCATCTGGAGCGGAATCTGTTCCGTTATCCGCCCTGTGCCTACGAAAAAGAGGCGGAGCATATTCACCTGATCGAGGCGTCCACACCGGCGGAAGAGCTTAGGCAGACTTGTATTGCCATCCGCAGGATGCTTTTGGAGTCGGAGTCGTTTTGCTACCGCGACATCGCCGTGGTGACAGGCAACATGGGAGTGTACGGGAAAGAGGCACAGGAGGTTTTCGACCGCTTTGACATTCCCGTTTATATCGATCAGACAAGGGGGATACTTGGCAATCCCTTCGCTTCTTATATGCGCAGCGCGCTGAGGATTATATGGCAGGATTTTAATTTTGACGCGGTTTTTCACTATCTGCGCACAGGACTTGCGGATTTTACAGGGGAGGAAGTGGACCGGCTTGAAAATTATGTGCGCCGTTTCGGCATCAGAGGGCGGAAACGCTGGAGCGAAGCCTTTACTTACAGGGAGGAGGAGCCGGAAGGCGAGGAGGCGTCCCTTGCATCGCTGTACGCCTGCAATGCCATGCGTGAACGGCTGATGGCGCAGCTTGCACCCTTTCTTGTGCCCCTTGGGACGGCGCAGGATATGGTGCGCGCCCTCTACGATTTTCTCGTGGCGAATGGGGTGCAGCAGAAGTTGGCGGATTTTGAGAAGAGCTTTCAGGAGAGGGGAGAACTGGCCAGAGCAAAAGAGTATGGGCAGATTTATCCGCTGGTGATCGACCTGCTGGATCAGGTGGAAGGACTTCTGTCAGGGGAAGAGCTGACGCTTAAGGAGTTTGCGGATATTCTGGATGCGGGGCTTGCGGAGATCACGGTGGGAACGATTCCCCAGAATGTGGATCGCATTTTGGTGGGCGATATCGAGAGAACCCGGTTGAAACAGGTCAAGGTGCTCTTTTTTCTCGGTGTGAATGACGGCAATATTCCGAAAGGTTCCGGGGGCGGGATTATCTCGGATCTGGACCGGGAGTTTTTACGGGAGTCGGATATCGAGCTGGCCCCGTCACCCAGAGAGCAGATGTATATCCAGCGGCTCTATTTGTATCTGAATATGACGAAGCCCTCGGAGGCGCTTTACCTGTCCTATGCCAGAGTGGGGGAGGACGGCAGGTCGCTGCGCCCGGCTTATCTGGTGGAGCTTGTACAGGGATTGTTTCCGGGGCTTGCCGCCAAAGCGCCGGAGCGGGAGGCGGTGGAGACACAGCTTTTGTGCGGCGCGGACGGGGTGGGATTTTTCACGGATATGCTGCGGGAGTACGCGGCGGGACGACTGGACCAGGAGGAACAAAGGACGCTGGTCACGTTCTACCGCTGTTATGAAGACAATCCGCGGTATCGGGAACAGGTAGGAAAGCTGGTGGAGACGGCGTTTGCGAAACATGAGGACAGACCGCTTTCCCGTGCGGTGGCCACAGCCCTGTACGGCGCGTCCCTCTTAAACAGCGTCAGCCGTCTGGAAAAATATGCCGCCTGTGCCTACGCCCATTTTTTGCAGTACGGACTCCGGCTTAAGGAGAGGGAAGAGTACAGCTTCGAGGCGGCGGATATGGGAAACCTGTTCCACAGTGTGCTGGAGGGTTTTTCGGAACGGTTGAGAGAACACGGCTACACGTGGTTCGATTTTCCGAGGGAGGAGGGACGTAAACTCGTGGCGGAGACGCTGACTGCCTGCGCCGCATCCTACGGGGAGACGATCCTTTACAGCAGCGCGAGGAACCGGCATCTGCTGGTACGGATGGAGCGGATTTTAAACCGCACGGTGGACACGCTAAAGACACAGCTTCGAAAGGGACAGTTTTTGCCGGAGGCCTTTGAGGTTTCCTTCGATGTGCTGGAGCATCTCGATTCCCTGAACATTGCGCTTGGTGAAAAGGAAAAGCTGCGTCTGCGGGGCAGGATTGACCGGGTGGATATCGGCGAGACGCAGGACCGGGTTTATGTGAAAGTCATTGACTATAAGTCCGGGAACAGGCGGTTTGATCTGGCGGCGCTCTATTACGGACTGCAGTTACAGCTCGTGGTCTATATGAACGCGGCGGTGGAGCTTGTGCAGAAGAAATATCCGGATAAGAAGGCGGTGCCCGCGGCCATGCTTTACTATCGGGTGGCGGACCCCATGGTGGAGGGCGGAGAGCTTTCGCCGGAGGAGATCAACGAGAGTATTTTACGGGAATTAAAAATGACCGGAATAGTCAATGAAAATGACGAGGCTGTGAGAATGCTGGATGGCGAATTTACGGACAAGTCCGATATTTTGCCGCTGGAGCGGAAAAAAGACGGCAGTTTTTCGGCTGTCTCCAGTGTCATATCGGAGGATGACATGCAGATGGTTTCGAATTATGTAAACCATAAAATTCGCAGTCTGGGAAGGGAAATTCTTGACGGGACCATATCGGTCAATCCCTGTGAGCTGGGTGCGGAGAATGCCTGTACCTACTGCGCCTACAGCCATGTCTGCGGTTTCGAAGCCGGAGCGGCAGGCTATCAGCCGAGGAAACTTGCGAAGCTGAAGGCGGAGGAAGCGCTGGAGCACATGCGGGAAGAAATCGGGAGATAGATTAGAAAAGGATGGATGTACTGACTGTTTCACTGTCTGAACAAGTTCAGACGCGGATTTAAGATTTGCGCTGCCCTGCGCGTAAGCGCTTGGGAATGGAGATAATATGGGAATCACATTTACAGATACACAGAGAAAGGTGATAGAGACAAGGGGATGCAATCTTCTTGTGTCCGCGGCGGCGGGCTCCGGCAAGACTGCGGTTTTGGTGGAACGGATCGTGGAGACGGTATGTGACGGGGAGAACCCGGTAGATATTGACAGGCTTCTGGTGGTGACTTTCACCAACGCGGCGGCGGCCCAGATGCGGGAGCGGGTCAGCCGCGCACTGAATGACAGGCTGGCCAGAGATCCCGGCAACGAGCATCTGCAGCGGCAGACCACGCTCCTCTATAACGCCCAGATCACCACGATAGACAGCTTTTGTCTTTTTGTTTTGCGGAATCAGTTTCACACCATCGGGCTGGACCCCGGGTTCCGGATTGCGGAGGAGGGGGAGCTAAAACTCCTGCGGGCGGATGTGCTGGCGGCCGTGATCGAGGACGCTTACGGGAAGGAGGAACCGGATTTTCTGCATTGCATGGAATATTTCAGCGTCGGCAGCAGGGACGACGCGGTGGAGAAAGAAGTGCTGAAACTCTACGACTTTGCCATGAGTATGCCGTTTCCGGAGGAGTGGCTTGCACAGAGGAAGGGGGATTACCGTTTTGTTGTGACGGCGGAGCCGTCCGGAACGGGGAATGGAGCGCAGGAAGACGCAGCCTGCGGTCTGCTGTCTCTGCCCTGGGCGGCGCTGTTTATGGAGCATGTGCGCTTTGTCCTGAAGGGCTGTGCGGACAAGCTGGAGGCGGCGCTTCGCCTGTGTGAGGAACCGGACGGGCCGTATTTTTACGGGGAACTGTTGGAGAAAGAGCGTGATATGACGGAACGCCTGCTTCGGCTGTGCGGTGGGACGGATAGGGAAGAGCAGGCCGGAGCAGCAGCTGTGACGGATGGGGAGGAGAAAGCCGGGGCAGCAGGTGTGACGAATGGGGAAGGGCAGGCCGGAGCAGCAGGTCTGACAGATGCAGAAGGGGAAACCGGAGCGGAAGAGACGGCAGATTACGACGGCCTCTGCGCCGCCTTTGGTGCGGTGGCTTTCGGCAGACTTCCCTCCAAGCGGGACGCCTCTGTCTCAACGGCGAAGCGTGAGGCGGCGAAAGGTCTGCGGGATAGCGTGAAAGAAGCGCTTTCTGAATTGCGGACACAGTTTTTTGGCGGTTCGCAGGAGCAGGTATGCAGGCAGATGGAAAGCTGTCAGGCGGCGGTTTCTGCGCTTGTGGATCTGACGCTTGCGTTTAAGGCGGCTTTCGATGAGGCCAAGCGGGAAAAAAATATGTTGGATTTTGACGATATCGAGCATTTTGCCCTGCAGATTTTACTGTACAGGGAGGGGGACGGCTATGCCCCCACGGAGACTGCGCTGGCATACAGAAACCGATTCCACGAAATTCTGATTGATGAGTACCAGGACAGCAATCTGGTGCAGGAGTATCTGCTTTCCTGCATCAGCGGGGAATCCGGGGGACGGTACAACCGCTTTATGGTGGGGGATGTGAAGCAGAGCATCTATAAGTTTCGTCTGGCAAGGCCGGAGCTGTTTTTAGAAAAGCAGGAGGCTTACGGGGGAGGAGGAAAAAACACACGGCGGATCGACCTGCATCAGAATTTCAGGAGCCGCAGAGAGGTGATTGACAGCGTTAACGCCGTCTTTGCGCGGATTATGGGAAAGGAAACGGGCGGCATCGTCTATGATGAGAAGGCGGCGCTTCATCCCGGAGCCGATTATCCTCGGCGGGAGGACGGGCTTTCGGAGGATGCCTCAAACATAACCCAGCTTCTCCTGTTTCAGGAGGAGAAAACGGCCGCGGAATTTTTCATGGATGACAAGGCGGCAGGGCAGCCCCTTTCCGAATCAGGGACAGGGGATCGGACGGTCTCGAAACAAGGGGCGGCGGGCGGCAAAAGAGCGTCGGAGACGCTCTCCGTGAAAGAACAGGAAGCCTACGGCGTGGCGGCGCAGATCAAGAAACTTTTGCGGGAGTTTCAAGTGACGGACAAGGAGACGGGAACCTTGCGGCGGGCTTCTTTTCGCGATATCGTCATTCTGCTGCGTTCGCTTTCCGGCTGGGACGAGATCTTTAAGCGGATACTGGAGGAGGAGGGGATTCCCGTCCATGTGACTTCCAGAACCGGGTATTTCGCGGCCCCGGAGGTACAGGAGCTTCTGCATTTTCTGCGGGTGTTGGATAATCCGCTGCAGGATATTCCACTTTACGGTGTGCTGCATTCCTATCTTGGCGGCTTTTCCGAGGAGGAGATCGCGCTGGTGCGGGCGGCCTGCCCGAAGAAGAAATATCTCTACGACGCGCTGAAGGTGTGTGCCGGACAAGGGGTGGCCAATGTAGTCAATTGGATCCCGCAGACCACAGGACAGCAGGGAATCGGCGGGAGCCTGCAGGTAAAAATTACGGCTTTTCTCGACAAAATCGCCGCATACAGAGATATGTCCGTCTACCTCTCTGTCCACGAGCTTCTGCGGATCATTCTGCGGGAGACCGGATATGTGCATGAAGCGGCGGCAAGGCCGGAGGGCAGCAGGCGGCGGGCCAATGTGGAAATGCTTCTGGTGAAGGCGGCGGACTACGAGAAGACGAGTTATTTTGGGCTTTATCATTTCCTGCGCTACATGGAGCAGTTGGAAAAATACGAGGTGGACTATGGCGAGGCCGCCATGCAGGACGAGAACGCGGATGTAGTGCGTATCATGAGCATTCACAAGAGTAAGGGACTGGAGTTTCCCATCTGCTTCGTTTCGGGGCTGGGGGCGGGATTCCGCAAAAAGGAGGGCAGCGGGGTTCTGGCGGTGGATGTGGATGCGGGAATCGGGGTGGACTATGTGGACCCCGAAAGGAGGGTGAAGGGAAAGAACCTGCGAAAAAATGCCATCGCGCTGAAATTGAAACGGGACAGTCTGGCGGAGGAGCTGCGCATTCTGTATGTGGCTATGACCAGGGCGGAGGAGAAATTGATTATGACCGGAGTGGTCAAGAACCCGGAAAAGACGGCGGCTGCGATCCTCCCACTGCGGCGACGCAGGCACAGACTGCTTTCCTATGATGTTCTGATGGGACAGGACAGCTTTTTGTCGCTGTTGCTTAGCGCGCTTTCCGGCAACCGGTGTATGGACGGTTTTTATGAGGCATGCGGGATGGAGAGCGCGCCGGAGGCCCGGGAATATGACGCGGACATGGCGTTTGCGGTGAAATTGACCGGCTGGGATCATCTGGTTGGGGAGAAGATCGGGGAGACGATCCTTGGGATGGAGGCGAAGAGAAAACTTCTTTTTAGCGATTCCGCCAAGGCAGCGGACGAAACCCTTATGACAGAGCTGTCAAGACGGTTTTCCTATGAATATCCGCACGGAAATTTGCGGGAGCTGTACACGAAGACTACCGTATCGGAATTGAAGATTGCCGGCATGCAGGAGACGGACGAGGCCGCGGCAAAGCTCTTCGAGGAGAAACAGACGGTTCCCTATCTGCCCAAATTTTTAAGAGGTGACGAGACCGTCAGCGGTTCCATGCGGGGCAGCGCCTTTCATAAGGTGATGGAGCTGTTTGAGTTTAAGGAATTAACCAGAGAAGTCAATCAAAACCGACATGCGGCGGAGACACTTCTTCGGGAACAGATGGAGTGGATGCGGCAGAAGGGCAGGCTGCCGCAGGCGTACTACGAGGCAGTGTCCGTGCCGAAGCTGGTGGATTTTCTGACTGGAAGTGCGGCGTTTCGAATGGCTGAGGCGGCCCGGGCGGGGAAACTTTTTAAGGAACAGCCCTTTGTGATGGGGATACCGGCCAGCCGTCTGGGGGGCAGTTTTCCGGCGGCGGAGACAGTTCTGGTTCAGGGTATCATCGACGTGTTCTTTGAGGAGGAGGACGGCTTTGTGGTGTTGGACTACAAGACGGATGCCGTGTCGGCGGCGGCAGAGCTTGTGAAACGCTATCAGGTACAGCTTTCCTACTACAGCGAGGCGCTCGAGCAGATCTATGGATACGAGCCGGGAAAAGGCGGAAAACCGGTGAAGGAACGTATTATTTATTCCTCCAGACTGGGGGAGGAGATTCTGCTTTAAATCGGAAAACGATCATGCGTTTTGTCGTGGGCCATGGCGGTTTCTGCCTTTACATCTTTGGTGAAATTCGTTATAATAAAATGGCAACAGTCAATACGGCACAGTGGAAAGCAGGTGATGGTATGCCGTCTGGTATCGAAGTGACAAAAGCAGCTCTTGATGAATTTCAAAAGATACAGGAGTATATGTTGTTAGCCAGAAAGGAAAATGCAACGGAAACCTATGCGAGATTAAAAAGGGAATATCTGACATTAAAAGTACTGCTTACCGTTTCCGGAGTGAACTTTGCGGACATTGACGAGATCAAAGAATAGTGCGGCAGATAGAAAAAGAGACTAGAAGGGTAAAGGGAGAAAAGCGATGAGATTAGTGACACGATCTGACTTTGACGGGCTGGCATGCGGCGCTCTCTTGAAGGAGGTTGGCCTGATTGACAGTTGGAAATTTGCGCATCCGAAGGACTTACAGGACGGCCTTGTGGAGATTACGGAGAACGATGTGCTGGCAAATGTACCTTTTGTGGAGGGCTGCGGGCTTTGGTTTGACCATCACTCCAGCGAGCATGAGCGCAATGAACTTAAGGGCAAGTATAAAGGGGAGAGCCGTATCACACCTTCCTGTGCGCGTATTATTTATGAATATTACGGCGGACAGGAGCGGTTTTCCCACTTTGACGATATGATGGCGGCCGTGGATAAGGTGGATTCCGGCAACCTTACGATAGACGAGATCCAGAATCCGCAGGGGTGGATTCTGGTTGGATTTTTGATGGATCCTCGGACGGGACTGGGCAGATGGCGCAACTTCACGATCTCCAACTATCAGTTGATGGAGAAACTGATGGAGTGCTGCCGTACCATGAGTACGGAGGAAATTCTCGCGCTGTCCGATGTGCAGGAGCGCATCGACATCTATCGTGAGCAGGACGAGAAATTCAGGGAGATGGTGAAAGCGCACACGCGCGTGGAGAAGGACGTTATCATTTCGGATCTGCGGGGTGTTGACCCGATCTATTCAGGGAACCGTTTCCTGATTTACAGTATGTATCCCGAACAGAACATATCCGCGTGGATCGTAAACGGCCGGGGCGGTCTGGGCTGTTCTGCGGCGGTGGGATACAGCGTATTAAACCGCACTTCCAACGTCAATGTGGGAAGTCTGATGCTTAAGTACGGCGGCGGCGGACACAAGGCGGTGGGAACCTGCCAGTTTTCAGATGAAACCATGGACGAACAGCTCCCGAAGCTGTTAGACGAGCTTGTGAATTATGGTACATATTATAAAAATTAGATGGAAGGGCGTATGAACGGAAGACAGGAGCGTGTTTAAGAGTTACTTAAGACGTCTGCTTCAGGATTTGAAAGATCTACAGGAAGCCTTGAAGAATAAGGAGTATGAAATAGCATCACAGATGACAGACAAATTGATTGACGACACGCAGAAAGGCATTGAAGATAATTAAGAACAGGAAACAATTACATGCTGGAACAGAGGCCCCGGAAAGGAAATTTTCGGGGCTTACGTTTCTGCCCATGGCGCTGACGGCGGTCTGCATCCTGTCTACTGTGCTGATGGCTGGCTATATTCTGTGGTTTTATAAGGGGAGCTTTCAGGAAGAGACGGCGGGAGAGACTTACGACAGATATTATATGATGATTACGCAGGAAGACAAATCCGTTTTCTGGCAGTCCGTGTATCAGGGCGCATATGAGAGGGCGCTTTTGGAAAATGTCTATGTGGACTGGCTCGGGAACGATCACTTTCGCGATTACAGCGTGGCGGAGCAGATGGAAATCGCCATTGCCTCCGGGGTGGACGGCATCATTGTGACGGCCAGCGAGGAGGAGGAAATGACGGCCCTGATCAACCGGGCGGACGCGGAGGGGATTCCCGTGGTGACGCTTTACGGGGATAATACCCAGAGCAAACGCTGCAGCTTTGTGGGCGTTGGCAGCTACAATCTGGGAAGGGAGTATGGCAGACAAGCGCTCAAAATTATGCGGGAGCGGATGGCGGGCACGGCAGAGACGGGGGTTTATATAAAAACGGCGGACGATTTCGACGAGACGGAGGCGGGAGACGATATTGTTGTGATCCAGGGTTCCGAAGGGAATGCGTTTGCATGGGGGCAGGGGGATTTAGAGATCGGAACCAAAAGCCGCCCGGTCCGGGTGACTCTTTTAGTCAATTCATATGCGAACAGCCTTGACCAGAATATCCTCTATTCCGGCATTCAGGAGACGATCGAGCAGGAGCAGGGTGACATGGTTGTGGAGCTTTCCCTGCAGTCGGTGGACGACACAAACGCTTTTTCGGTGGAGGAATCTGTCCGGGATATTTTTATGAGCGAGGATATTCCCGATATCCTGATTTGTCTGAATGAGTTGAATACTACCTGCGCTTATCAGGCGGTGGTGGATTACAATAAGGTGGGCACGGTCAGTATTCTCGGCTATTATGTTTCAGACACGATTCTCAATGCCATAGGCAGGAATGTGATTTACGCCACTGTGAATATTGACACGGCGCAGATGGGAGCTTTCTGCATCGACGCTTTGCAGGAGTACCACGATCTGGGTTACACGAGCCAGTATTTTACGGCGGATATCAGCCTGATTACCAGAGACAACGTAGGCGAGTATCTGCGGGGAGAGGAGTCAGAAAATGATGAATAAATTCAGAGACTTCTCCCTGCAGTTTAAGATCAGCAGTATCTATATTGTGACGAACATTCTTGTTGTGATGGTAAACATTTTCTTGATTATCGGTATCAACAGCATGTCCGGAAGACTCGATATGGTTTATCAGGACAACCGGCATCTGAACGATTTTTCCGATGCCGTAAACGCTCTTCAGGACGATATGACGGCTTATCTGAATGTGAAGACCAGCGATTCATTGGAAAATTATTATCGAAGCGAGGCTTGGTGCAGGAATCAGGCGGCGGAGCTTAATGAGGAGGTTACGGGGCGGTCATTTGACCGGATGGAGCGGAATATCCGGCACATGACGGAACGTTATCTTGAGGAGGTGGCGCAGACCATTGAGGCCAAGCGCGGGCGGAATGTGGAAAAATACCGCACCCATTATGAGAACGCCACCAGAATGTACGGCTATATCGACACCTATATTTCCAATCTGAATATGGAGCAGTTCCGCAGCAACTCCGAGCGTTACAGCGATCTGCTGCAGCGCTTCCGACTCTTTGAGGCAGTGTCCGTGATCGCCATTGTGCTGGTGGTGTTCGGCAATGTCTGTCTCATCACCAGTTTCGTGGGCGCGTTGATTAGGCCGCTGAAAAAGCTGTCGACGAAGGCGGACGAGGTGGCGAAGGGGAATTTTGACGTCGAGCTTCTGCCGGTGGAGGCGCAGGACGAGGTGGGTGTGGTGACGGGCGCGTTCAATTCCATGGTGGTCAGCATCGGCAGATATATCGAGCGCATCAGGGAGAGCATGGAGGCGGAGCGGGCGCTGAAAGAGCGGGAGCTTCTCATGGAAGGCCATTTGAAGGACGCCAGGCTCAAGTATCTGCAGGCACAGATCAATCCGCACTTTCTGTTTAACACGTTAAATGCGGGCGCGCAGCTTGCCATGATGGAGGGAGCGGACAGAACCTATGACTACGTCCAGAAGGTAGCGCGGTTTTACAGATATAATATGAAGAAAAGCGAAGAGACGGTGACCGTGGCCGAGGAGGTGGAGATGGTGGACTCCTACATCTACATTCTGAACGTGCGGTTTGCAGGGGACATTCACTATGAAAAACACATCGATGCATCTCTTCTGGACATGGAGATGCCGGGTATGATTTTGCAGCCCATTGTGGAAAACTGCGTTAACCACGGCATACGCGAGATGGGAGACAAGGGAGTGATCCTTCTCTCCCTCTATAAAAAGGAAGACCGTGTCTGCATCAGCGTGCAGGATAACGGCGTCGGCATGAGTGCGGAAACCATAGACAAGGTGCTCAGCGGCACTTACAGGGATGAGGATATGGTGTCGGGCGGAAACGGCGTCGGTATGGACAATGTGATTTCCCGTATGCGGCTTTTTACGGGAAATGAGAATGTGATGACTGTGAAGAGTGGGGGAGAGGGTATGGGAACTGAGGTCTGCATTTATCTGTGCCGCCACATGGGGACGGCGGCAGGGGCACATGGCAAAAAGCCGGAAGATTGTGAAGGGAAGGCAGAAGCGGAAGAGTCGTAACGACTCAGAAAGAGGAAAGGGTGAGACGGATGAGCCGTTACAAGATTATGCTGGCGGACGACGAGGGAATCGTGATTGATTCTCTGAAATTTATCATAGAGAAAGAGTTTGGCGACCAGTGTACGACTGAGTTTGCAAAGACCGGCAGAAGCGTGATTGAACTTGCCGAAAATTTCCGCCCGGATATCGCCATCATGGATATCCAAATGCCGGGCATCAACGGCATCGAGGCCATGAGGGAAATCCGGGAGACGAACAGGAACGTGATCTTTATTGTGATAAGCGCTTATGACAAGTTCGACTACGCGAAGGAGGCCATTAAGCTCGGTGTGTTGGAGTACATTACCAAACCGATGGAAAAGACGCGGATTGTATCGGCCCTCAAGAAGGCAATGGAGCAGATTGACAGAGAGCGGAACAAGCGAAGCAACGACCTGCTGATCCGGGAGAAGCTGGAGACCGTGATGCCCATCATAGAGAGCGGTCTTCTCTACAACCTGCTCTTTCAGGAGCATTTCACGGAGGATATCGAGAACTATAAGCAGCTTTTGGGAATCGATCAGAACTATGCCTATATTCTGGCGGTAGTCTGCGGGGAAACCCAGGAGGGAAACCATATGACCAACGCGGTGGGAAGCAGCGTGAAGATGCAGCAGTATGCGGATCTGCTCCGGGAGTATTTAAAGGAGGCTTATCCAGGGATGATTCTGGGGATGTCCATGGCGAACAAGCTGCCGGGGCTGGTGCCCTGCGAGGAAAGGCAGATGTCCTATGAGGAGAGAATTGCCCTTATTGAGAAGTCGAGAGATCTTGTCCGGGAATTGAAAAAGCGGACGCAGATCAGTTTCCGTATCGGTGTCAGCGCAATTGCGCCGCTGGAGGAGGCGAGAGCGGCTTATAAGGAAGCGATAAACGCCCTGATTATGACAAGCGGCAGCGTGGCCCACGCGGATGATCTGCCCATTGGCTGTGCCCACGAAGAAACGTATCCCGTTGATCTGGAAAAGAAGCTCTTCGCGGAGGTGAAAAACGGGGATGCGGACCATGCCGTGGCTGCGGCGGAAACTTACTTTGATCTGATCGCGCAGATGCACGGTGATTATCTGATGAATATCCGGCTGAAGGTGCTGGAATTTGCGCTTTACGCGGAGTATATTGCCTATAATTCCGGGGGCATGACCTATGAGTTCCGGGATCGAGCGGATTATCTGCCGACGATCATGGGCATGGATGATATGGCGGATATCAAAAAATGGTTTACGGATAAGATCGGTGAGGCGTGCCGCAATGTGAGCACCAAGGCATCGGAGAAATCTCTGGGAGCCGTTGAGACGGCGAAGGCTTATATTCGGAACAATTACAGCAAGGATATTTCTCTGGATGAAGTGTCGCAGACAGTCAACATCAGTCCATATTATTTCAGCAAAATATTTAAGGAGGACGTGGGGGAAGGGTTTGTGGAGTATCTGACCAAGATCCGTATGGACAGGGCTAAGGAGCTGCTCACCACCACAGAGTATTCCATGAAGGAAATCTGTTCCATGGTAGGGTATGCTGACCCCAACTATTTCAGCCGTTCTTTTAAGAAGAATGTGGGCGTGACGCCCACGGAATACAAATGTGAAAAAAGCGGGAATTTGGAGGCTTAAAGATATGAAAAGACGAATCGGCTGTCTGTTTCTGGCCGCTCTTTTGCTTCTGACAGCGGTGGGCTGCACAAAAGCAGAGAGCGGAAGGGAGAGTGAAGACGGGGAGGAGAGAAAAATCCGGATCGGCATGAGCTTCGATTCCTTTGTCATTGAGAGATGGCAGCGGGATCGGGACGTCTTTGTGTCGGTGGCAAAGGAACTGGGGGCGGAGGTCAATGTGCAGAACGCCAACGGTGTGGTGGAGGAACAGAAAAAGCAGATCGACTATTTTATTCAGAAGGGAATGGACGTGATCGTGATCATTGCCATCGACCCCGCTTCCCTACGGGAGTCGGTGGATAAAGCGAAGGATGCGGGGATTCAGGTGGTGTCTTACGACAGGCTGATCGACGATGTGGACGTGGATCTGTATATTTCGTTTGACAATGAGATGGTAGGAGACATGATGGCGCGCGCGCTGATTGAGGCCGGTATTGGAAACGGAGACAATGTGGTGATGATCGGCGGTTCTCCCACGGACAATAATGTGCCGCTGGTGGAGGGAGCGTTTAAGCGGTTGATGGCAAAACATAGGGTGACTGTTCTTGACTCCGTTCACGCGGAAAACTGGCGGGCGGAGGAGGCGGCGGCTTATATTTATGCCAATCCGCTTGTCATTGCCAAGGCGGACGCCATCATGTGCGGCAATGATGATCTGGCGACCCAGACGGTGCGCGCGCTGGCGGAGACGAGACAGGCGGGGGACATCCTCGTGGTGGGGCAGGACGCGGATTTGGCGGCATGTCAGCGGATCGTGGAGGGCACGCAGGTTATGACGGTCTACAAGCCGGTGGAACGTCTGGCGACCCGGGCGGCGGAGGAGGCGGTGGCGCTCGCAAAGGGTGAGAAGGTTGCGGGGGACGATGTGGCCTTGATTGACAGCGGCGCGTACAAAGTGCCCTATATCGGGCTGGAGCCGATCAGAGTAAACCGCGGCAATATCGACGAAGTGATTATCGGCAGCGGGTTTCATTTGAAAGAGGATGTATACCTGAATGTGCTCGGGCAAATGCCAAAATAGCATTTTATTGTGCGCAGGGAAATGATATTACAAAAATATGCTAGTACAACCGGCGAATACAAATGCTATATGGTGAAAATGTACAGAAAGTCATAAATTATTCCTATTTTCTTTGTGGTATATTGGAAGTGCGAAAGAATTCGCAAACCATTTATCATTTAGAAAAGGGAGGAAACTAAGACATGAAAAGAAAAGTATTAGGTATGGTACTTACGGTTTCTATGGTTGCGGCTGCACTGGTTGGCTGTGGCGGCGGCGATGCGGCTCCTGCAGCTACATCTGAACCGGCGGCGGAGGCTCCTGCAGCAGAGGCGGAAGCACCGGCAGAAGAGGCAGAGGCAGAGGCTCCTGCAGCGGACGCGGCAGCTTCGACAGGCAAGAAGGTAGGCGTGTCTATGCCCACCAAGGATTTGCAGAGATGGAATCAGGACGGCTCGAACATGCAGGCAGAGCTTGAGGCAGCAGGCTATGAAGTAGATCTGCAGTACGCTTCCAATCAGGAGGAGACACAGGTTTCCCAGATTGAGAATATGATCAACAGCGGCTGTTCCGTACTGGTAGTAGCTGCTATCGAAGCAAATTCTCTTTCTACCGTTCTTGAGAACGCAAAGAGTGCAGGCATTCCTGTTATCGCTTATGACCGTCTGATCATGAACACCGATGCGGTTGCTTATTACGCTACTTTCGATAACTATAAGGTGGGTGTAACGCAGGGGCAGTATATTATAGACGCCCTTGATCTGGACAACGCAGAGGGTCCTTTCAACATGGAAGTTACCGCAGGCGATCCCGGCGACAACAATGCGCCTTTCTTCTATAACGGCGCTATGGACACGTTACAGCCCTACATCGACGCAGGCAAGATCGTGATCCCTTCGGGCCAGGTAGATTTCGCAACCGTAGGTACGCCTAAGTGGGCTACCGAGACTGCACAGTCCAGAATGGAGAACATCCTTTCTTCCAACTATGCAGACGGCACAAAGCTTGATATCTGCCTTTGCTCCAACGACTCCACCTCTCTCGGTGTGCAGAATGCTCTGGCAGCAAACTACACAGGAGATTATCCGATCGTGACAGGTCAGGACTGTGATATCGCAAACGTGAAGAACATGATCGCCGGCAAGCAGTCCATGTCCGTATTCAAGGATACTCGTACGCTGGCTTCTCAGGTAGTTAAGATGGTAGGCCAGATCCTCAATGGCGAAGAGGTAGAGGTAAACGATACCACGACTTACGACAACGGCACAGGCGTGATTCCTTCTTATCTTTGCGAGCCTGTATTCGCAGACGCGAACAACTACAAGGAGCTGCTGATCGATTCCGGTTACTATACGGAGGCGGATCTTCAGTAACCGTGCGAACAAGTTCGCACTGGAGAATGCAAAGGACGCATTCTCTGCGTGGATGAGGCGTTTCGCCAAGAAGCACTAAGTTTCGCACGAGAGAACGCAAAAACGCGTTTTCCAAGTATAAAAAGTATGTTATAATCAAATAAAACCGGCAGGCAGGATTTCCCGCCTGCCGATTTTAAAAGGTATAGAGAAGTGGGCAGGTTACAAGAAACTATGTTGGGAGGAATACACTTTGGCTAAAGTTTTACTGGAAATGAAAAATATTACCAAAACGTTCCCCGGTGTCAAGGCGCTCGACAATGTAAATTTGAAAGTAGAAGAGGGAGAAATCCACGCGCTGGTCGGTGAGAACGGTGCGGGAAAGTCCACGTTGATGAATGTCCTCAGCGGCATTTATCCGTACGGTACATACGAGGGCGACATCGTCTATAACGGTGAAGTGTGTAAGTTTGGTAAGATCAAGGACTCCGAGGAGAAGGGGATCGTTATTATCCATCAGGAATTAGCGTTAATTCCTTACATGACCATCGGAGAAAACATGTTCCTCGGGAACGAGCGCGGGAAAAGCGCGGCGATTGACTGGAATGAAACCTACGGGGAAGCGGACGAGTATTTAAGGATGGTGGGACTTTCGGAGTCTTCCAGAGTGCTGGTCAAGGATATCGGCACCGGTAAGCAGCAGCTTGTGGAGATCGCAAAGGCGATGGCCAAACATGCGAAGCTTCTGATTCTGGATGAACCGACATCTTCACTGAACGAGAAGGATTCTCAGGCGCTGCTCGATCTTATGTTAAAGTTTAAGAAAGAGGGCATGACATCGATTATCATATCTCATAAGTTAAACGAGGTTGCTTATGTGGCGGATAAGATCACGGTCATCCGTGATGGCTCCACCATTGAGACGATGGATAAGCACACCACGGAGATTTCAGAGGATAGAATTATTAAGGGCATGGTCGGCAGAGAGCTTACCGACCGTTTCCCGAAGCGTCATAATGTAAAGATCGGCGACGTGAATATGGAAGTGAAAAACTGGACGGTACATCATCCGCTCTACCCGGAGAGAAAAGTGTGCGACAATGTGTCCATCAAAGTGAGAAAGGGTGAGGTGGTAGGCATCTCCGGCCTGATGGGCGCAGGGCGTACCGAGCTTGCCATGAGTATTTTTGGGCAGTCTTACGGCACGAACATCAGCGGACAGCTTTATCTGGACGGCAAAGAGGTGCACTTAAAGACGATCAGGCAGGCGATCAAAAATAAACTTGCCTACGTGACGGAGGACCGGAAAGGCAACGGCCTTGTGCTGACCAATCCGATCAGGATTAATACGACACTGGCAAATCTGGACAGCATCAGTCCTCGGATGATCATCGACAAGGATAAAGAGTATCAGGTGGCGGAGGAGTACAGGGGGAAACTGAAAACCAAATGTCCGTCTGTGGAACAGAATGTGGGCAATCTTTCCGGCGGCAACCAGCAGAAGGTGCTCTTAGCGAAGTGGATGTTTGCAGATCCCGATGTACTTATTTTGGATGAGCCGACGAGGGGTATTGACGTGGGCGCCAAGTACGAGATTTATTGTATCATCAACGAGCTGGTGGCGGCGGGCAAGTCTGTTGTGATGATTTCTTCCGAGCTGCCGGAGGTGCTTGGCATGAGCGACAGAATATATGTGATGAACGAGGGCAGAATTGCCGGGGAGCTATCCGCCGAGGAGGCGTCTCAGGAGAGAATCATGTCCATCATCGTAAGTTCGGGAAAGGGGGCGTAAGAATATGGAAAAAGTAAATGTATCGGCATTCTTGAGAAAATATACCATGATTATCGCCCTTGTTCTGGTGGTGGTTTTCTTCAGCATTGCGACAGAGGGGAAGATCCTGTTCCCGCAAAATATCAATAACCTGATCTCCCAGAACGCGTATGTGTTTGTGCTGGGGACAGGTATGCTGCTCTGTATCCTGACAGGCGGCAACATCGACCTTTCCGTCGGATCCGTGGTCTGCTTTGCAGGTGCGGTGGGCGCGATGATGATGGATAAAAACGTGAATGTATTGGCGGCGATTCTTGCCATGCTGGTGATCGGTATTCTGATCGGTATGTGGCAGGGCTTTTGGATCGCTTACATGAAGGTGCCGCCCTTTATTGCAACGCTGGCCGGCATGTATGCTTTCCGCGGCTTTTCCAATGTGGTGCTGCAGGGTATGACGGTCTCCATCAAGAGCGAGACTTTTATCAAGGTGTTTGGCGGCGGCGCGGACTGTTATGTGCCTGATTTTTTCGGCGGCGAAGGTTTCAACATGACATGTATGCTGGCCGGATGTATCGCGGTGGTTATTCTGATTGCGGTGCAGTTAAAGAACCGCATCAACAATAAGAGCAGAGGTTACGAGACGGCGCCTCTGGGCGGTACGGTCGCAAAACTGGTGATTATCAGCGTGGTGATTTTGTGGGTCGCTTATAAGCTGGCTTCTCACAAAGGTATTCCCACATCGCTGATCTGGATTCTTCTGGTGCTCCTTGTCTACGGCTATTTGACGACAAAGACAAGGATAGGCCGTTATCTATACGCGGTGGGCGGCAATGAGAAGGCCACCAGGCTTTCCGGCATCAACACGAAGAAAGTGTATTTTATTGCCTATGTCAATATGGGATTTCTGGCGGCACTGGCAGGTATTTTGACGATTGCCAGACTGACATCCTCGCAGCCCACCTATGGACAGGGCTATGAGATGGACGCCATCGGCGCATGTTTTATCGGCGGCGCGTCCGCATACGGCGGCGTCGGTTCCGTGGCGGGTGTGGTGATCGGTGCAACTCTGATGGGCGTAATCAATCAGGGTATGAGCATCATGGGTATGGACGTCAATTACCAGAAGGTGGTCAAAGGCCTGGTGCTTTTGATAGCGGTCGCTTTTGACGTACTGTCCAAGAGAGAGAAGAAATAAGGGAGGGGGATGAAAATGAATACTACTATGGAAATTTTAAGAAAACATACCATGAAAATAGTCCTTGTCCTGATCGTGATTTTCTTCTCGGTGATGACGAAAGGACAGATGTTTGCGGCGTCCAGCTTTCAGGCGTTGATTGCGCAGAACTCGTATGTGTTCGTATTGGCGACGGGTATGTTGATGTGTATGCTGACAGGCGGCAATATCGACCTGTCTGTCGGCTCCTTTGTATGCTTTGTCGGCGCGATCGGCGGTATTATGATGGTGCGCGGCGGTATGTCGGTGCCTGTGGCAATGCTTCTTATGATAGGTGCGGGCGTGATCTACGGTATCGTGGAAGGCTTTTTGATCGCGTATATCAATATCCCGCCGTGGATTGCTACATTGGCCGGATATCTGGCATTCCGTGGATGGGGGACGGCGCTGATAGGCGGTTCGTCCATCGCGCCCATGCCGGAGAATTTTATCAAAATGTTTAACGGCAGCGTGCCCGATCTGTTCGGCGGCACGGAAATGAATATCACCTGTCTTTTGGCGGGTGTGATTGCCTGTGTGCTGTTCGTGTTTTTACAGTTAAAGGGCAGAAACGACAAGGTGAAAAAAGGATATGAGGCGGAAGGGCTGACCGGCGTGATCGTGCGCTGTGTGCTGGTGTGTGCGGTGATTTTGCTTTTTGCCTTCAAGCTGGCGCAGGCAGGCGGTATTCCGAATAACTTAGTCTGGGTGGCAGTAATTATCCTGATTTATAATTTCATTACTTCCAAAACGACGATCGGCCGCTATTTCTACACCATCGGCGGCAACGTGGAGGCCACCAGACTTTCGGGTATTGACACGAAGCGGATTTTCTTCTTGGCGTACCTGAACATGGCGGTTCTCACCGTAATCAGTGCGTGGATGACCATGGGGAGGCTGTCGGCGGCAACGGCGACGGCAGGCACGAATTACGAGATGGATGCCATTTCCGCCTGCGTGGTGGGCGGCGTGTCCGCTTACGGCGGTTCCGGTACGGTGTTCGGTATGGTAATCGGCGCAGCGCTGATCGGCGTGATCAATCTGGGCATGAGCCTTATGGGTATTGACGCCAACTGGCAGATGGTGGTAAAGGGCGTGGTGCTTCTGGCGGCGGTTGTGTTCGAGATTATGAACAATAAGGAAAAGACGAAAGACTGATATGTGACAACAAAGGGGAGGGCTGCCCGGGCGGGTGGCTCTCTTTTTTTATCATAGCAAAGTCCTACGAATTTCTTTGTGATACAAAAGCCCTCCGGGCAGGATTTTTTCATGTCTGTGAAAATTCTGTGAAAATTTATGAAAACTTCGGAAAGTCGTTGACATTAAATTTTTATTGTAGAAAAATAGAAACATGCGGATTTTATGAGGACAGTGTACGGGGCCTGACGGTCCGGCCGTCCGCTGTCAGGCATAATATTAGAGGGAGGTATGACTATGATTAAAACCCTTGCGGCACAAGTCAAGGAGTATAAAAAGGTTTCGATCATAACGCCGGTCTTTATGGTACTGGAGGTTATCTTCGAGATGTTGATCCCGTTTTTGATGGCATCCATCATTGACGACGGTGTGGAGGCGGGCAATATGGAGCACATCTACGCGGTGGGAGCGGTGATGATCGCGGCGGCACTATGCGGGCTTTTCTGCGGCGTGATGGGCGGCAAGTACGGCGCGCGGGCATCCACGGGCTTTGCCAAGAACCTAAGGCAGGCTATGTTTGAGAACATCCAGACATTCTCCTTTGCCAGCCTCGACAAGTTCAGCACGGCTGGACTGGTCACCAGACTGACCACGGACGTGACCAACATGCAGATGGCGTATCAGATGGTTCTGCGGATCTGCTTCCGTGCGCCGGTCAGCATGGTCTGTGCGATGTCCATGGCTTTCCTGATCAACGCCAGACTTGCGGGGATTTATCTGGTGGCGGTGATTCTGCTTGGCCTGGTGCTGTTTTTCATTATCAGGGGCGCCATGAAATACTTCAAGCAGGCATTTCCGAAGTACGACGAGCTGAACGCTTCCGTGCAGGAAAACGTGAGCGCGATCCGCGTGGTCAAGGCTTACGTCAGGGAGGCGCACGAGACGAAGAAGTTTAAGAAGGCCAGTCAGGGCATCTATGACATTTTCAGCAAGGCGGAGCAGCATGTGGTCTTAAACATGCCGGTTATGATGTTTACCGTCTACGGCTGCATCCTGTTAATTAGCTGGCTGGGCGCGAAGCAGATCGTGCAGGACACCCTGACCACGGGCGAGCTGATGAGTCTGCTTACATACTGTATGAACATCCTGATGAGCCTGATGATGGTGGCCATGATTTTTGTCATGATGAGCATGAGTATTGCCAGCGCGGAGCGTATCTGCGAGGTGCTCAACGAAAAGAGCGATCTGACCAATCCGGTCGATCCGGTCTGCGAGGTGTCGAGCGGAGACATCGAGTTTCAGCATGTGCGCTTCTCCTATCATAAGGAGAGCAGCGAGGCGGTTTTACATGATATTAACCTGAAAATACATGCCGGGGAGACCATCGGCATCATCGGCGGCACGGGCAGTGCTAAGACCAGTCTGGTCAATTTGATCAGCCGTCTCTACGATGTGACGGAAGGGTCAGTGCTTGTAGGTGACAGGGATGTCAGAGAATATGACATTGAGACGCTGAGAAATCAGGTGGCAGTGGTCTTGCAGAAGAATGTGCTTTTTTCAGGCACCATTCTGGATAACCTGCGCTGGGGCGACGCGGACGCCACGGAGGAGGAGTGCAGGAGGGTGTGCAGACTCGCCTGTGCGGACGAATTTATCGAGAAGATGCCGGACGGCTATCAGACTTATATAGAGCAGGGCGGCACCAACGTCTCCGGCGGCCAGAGACAGCGTCTCACCATCGCCAGAGCGCTCTTAAAGAAACCGAAGGTGTTGATTCTGGACGATTCCACGAGCGCGGTGGATACGGCCACGGACGCGAAGATCCGAAAGGCTTTCGCGGAGGAGATTCCCGATACCACGAAGCTGATTATCGCCCAGCGCGTGGCCAGCGTGATGCATGCGGACCGCATTATCGTGATGGATGACGGGCGCGTGCACGGATTTGGCACCCACGAGGAGCTTCTGCGGGATAATGAGATTTACCGGGAAGTATACGAGTCGCAGACAAACGGCGGCGGGGATTTTGATGAGTAGAGAGAGGCAGCAGATTGAAATACCACACTGATGTGCTGGTTGTTTCAACTCCCGAACAAGTTCGGGCCGGAGTTTGTGCCGGAGCGTCACAAACTCCTTGATCGCGGAACAGAACCGGAGTATTCCTCCGGAAAACTCCTGGATACTGTTCGCGGTTCCTGTGAGTATGCCTGACGGTAAACTCAGCAAAGAACGCTTCGGAATGGAGGAAATTATGCCGGGACCACATGGAAGAATGAAAGGCGGAAAAAGAATAGAGAATCCGGGGAAGGTGTTTAAACGCCTGATGCGGTATGTGATGAGATGCTACGGCCCCCATCTGGTGATTGTAGCGGTGCTGATTTTGGTAAGTGTGCTGGCGAACGTGCAGGGAACCATGTTTATCCAGCGTTTGATCGACGATTATATTACGCCCATGCTGACGCAGGACGTGCCGGACTTTTCGCCTCTGGCGGGAGCGATTGCAAAGGTGGCGTGTCTGTATCTGATCGGCGTGGCGGCGTCCTATGCGTGGAACCGCATCATGATTAACGTGACGCAGGGAACGCTGCGCAATGTGCGTGACGATCTGTTCTCCCATATGGAGACGCTGCCGATTAAGTATTTTGACACGCATGCCCATGGCGATATTATGTCAACCTATACAAACGATACGGAAACGCTGAGGCAGATGATCAGCCAGAGTATGCCGCAGGTATTTAACAGTGCGATTACCATTGTAAGTGTGCTGATCAGTATGATAATATTAAGTATACCGCTGACGGTGGTGACGCTTGCCATGGTGGCGCTTATGCTGATCGTGACAAAGAAGGTGGCGGGCTTAAGCGGCCGGTATTTTCTGGAGCAGCAGACGAATCTGGGTAAAGTCAACGGCTTCATAGAGGAGATGATGAACGGCCAGAAGGTAGTCAAGGTATTTAACCACGAGGAGAAAAATATCGAGGACTTCCGTGAGCTGAACGACGCGCTGTTTGTGAGTGCGGACAGGGCAAACTATCTGGTCAACGTAGTGGGGCCTGTGAACCAGCAGTTAGGCAATGTGAGCTATGTGGTCTGCGCCATTGTGGGCGGCGCGCTGGCGCTTTCCGGCGCAACGGGCTTAACGCTCGGAAAACTGGCGAGCTTTCTGACCTTTAACAGAAGCTTTAATATGCCCATCAACCAGGTGAGCCAGCAGTTCAATTCGATTGTGATGGCGATGGCGGGTGCAGAGCGTATTTTCAAAATGCTGGATGAAGCGTCCGAAGTGGACGACGGTTATGTGACGCTGGTCAATGTGAAGGAGGAGAACGGAGCGCTCACGGAAACACCAGAACGCACCGGACGCTGGGCATGGCGGCACGAGCATCAGGCGGATCACTCCGTGGATTATGTAGAGCTTACGGGAGATGTGGTTTTCGACGGCGTGGATTTCGGTTATAATGATGAAAAGATGGTGCTTCATGATGTGAAGCTCTATGCCGAGCCGGGGCAGAAGATCGCGTTTGTCGGTTCCACAGGCGCGGGCAAGACGACCATTACCAACCTGATTAACCGTTTCTATGACATTCAGGACGGAAAAATCCGTTACGACGGCATTAATGTCAATAAGATTAAGAAGGCAGATCTGCGCCGTTCGCTTGGAATCGTATTGCAGGACACCCACCTCTTTACCGGGACGGTGATGGAAAATATCCGTTACGGGAAGCTGGACGCCACCGACGAGGAGGTGCGCGCGGCGGCGAAGCTGGCCAATGCGGACAGCTTCATCAGAAGGCTGCCGGAAGGCTATGACACCGTGCTCTCCGGGGACGGCGCGAACTTAAGTCAGGGACAGCGGCAGCTTTTGGCGATTGCGAGGGCGGCTGTGGCCGATCCGCCGGTACTGATACTGGATGAGGCGACCAGCTCCATCGACACCCGTACCGAGCGCATTGTGCAGGACGGCATGGATAAGCTGATGAGCGGAAGAACGACCTTTGTGATTGCCCACAGACTCTCGACAGTCAGAAATTCCGACTGCATTATGGTGTTAGAGCAGGGGCGCATCATAGAGCGCGGTACCCACAACCAGTTGATCGAAGAGCGCGGGAAATACTACCAGTTGTATACCGGAAACGCAATTACTGCATAAATTCAACTTAATTTGTAGTATAAAGTTGACAGATGGAACAAAAAATTATATATTAAAATAGACTACAGGGTTTAGTCCTTTGGTCGGAAAGATGTGAGAAGAAGATTCATGAAAAAAATTTACGATGTGTCCGATGCGGAAATGGAAGTCATGGAAAAGCTGTGGGAGCAGGGAGACGGCATTAAGCAGGCCGAACTGCTTGCCTTGTTCGAAGCGGATGGGAAGGAGTGGAAGAGACAGACTCTAAATACTTTTTTGACCCGGTTAGAGGGTAAAGGATTAGTGAAACGGGAAAACAGAATCGTGAAAGTTGTGTACGGTCGGGAAGAGTACAACAGCATGCAAATGAAAACGGTGATTGATCATGTGTACGGGGGAAGATTGAGTAATTTCGTCGCGTCATTCGTAAAGAAGAACACGATCAGTGAGAGCGATACGAAGGCGTTGATCGATTTCCTGGAGAATAATTGACCGGGAGAAAGATAGATGGAGTACCTTTTAGTCATGTCTCTTTCGGGAAGTACGATGACCGGTATTCATTTGTTGGTGCGGTGTTTACTAAAAGACAGAATTTGCGCAAGACTTTTTGATCTGCTCGCCAGAGTGGCGGTTCTGTATTATCTGATTCCTTTGCCTTTCTTGAAGAAATATTATATGACGGTAGTCCGCGATCTCTGGCCGGAAGGTTCACCGGAGATTTCGCGGGTGCCGCTGACATGGAGAAACCATATTGTCCACGCCGAAGGGACATTGCATGTGAACATCTTTGCCAGTATACAGACGGCGGCGGTCATTGTGTGGGTGTCAGGCATCTGCATTCTGTTGGCAAGACAAGTAGCGGAGTATGTGCGGCTGGTTCGCATGGCGGCCAGATATGCCGATCGTGCAATGACACCGGAGCAGAGAATCTTTCTCGACGGATTGAAGGATCAATACGGAATCCGGCGGCGCGTGTTTCTGTACGAAGCGGCAGAGGAGCACACCATAACCTTTGGATTCTTTCGTCCCGTGATTGTCTGTGGAAGGGCAGTCACAAGCCGGGAGGCGGAGATGCTTGTACGGCATGAGCTGGTACATATCAAACGTATGGATGCGCTGTGGAAAATATTCATGCAGCTGGCGGTAATGTTACATTGGTGTAATCCGATGGTATGGCTGCTGCGTCGGGATTTCGAGCAGGTCTGTGAATGTTCCTGCGACGAGATCGTGATGCATGGAAAACCAATGGAGGAGGTGAAAGAGTATCTGCGCCTGATGATCGACGAGGCGGGAGAGAAGAAACCGGAGAAGGTCTCCGTGCGGTGGAAATCCGGATTTGGAGACGACGCACAAAAGATAAAGGAAAGGATGGAAAATCTAATGAGTAAGAAGAAATGGAACCGTTTTGCAGCGGCGACGTTGGTGGCAGTATTGGCCTTTGCAAATTCGATGACGGTGTTTGCGTATAGAGATTCGTTTGAAAGAGAAGTAGTGGAGGATGTTTCGGAAGAAGAGATAGATGAAATGCTGGAAGATGACACATTTCTGTTTGTTCCTGAAGAGATGGAAGAAAACGCATGGCAGGAGTTAGATCAGGTGGAAACACCAGAGAGTGTACAAGAGTTTAAGTTTGAAAGCCAGTTTGTGGATGAGGAAGGAAACATTTATCCGATTGCTGAGGATGATGGGATCGAACCGTGTTGTGACCATACTTTTGTTTCGGGAACAGGAGCAACCCATAGGAAGACTTCGGACGGTGGTTGTGTGATAAAGGAATTTAAAGCGCAGAGATGCAGCAAGTGTGGCTATGTGATACAGGGTGAAGAGATTAGTCGCCACATTTATGTGACATGTACGCATTGACAGGAAGGCTTTTATTGATAGATGCTTTGGCAGGAATGACAGTTCCATGTTTCTGCAAACCGGCGTTTCCGGGCAGTACCGGGAGCACCGGACAGGTAATCAGGTAATGCCGCGGCAAGAAAGCGGACTTTAAGGTCATGGGTTTTCTTCCGCGATCATTATAGCACTGTGTACAGTGTAAAAGGGGATAGGATACGGGCGGCTATGCAAATAGCCGCCCGGCCTGGGTTTTAGAGAAAATATTTTCGATGTTTTTACGATGTTTTCTTTATGATATTTTAAAAATAAATATTTACAATTCCGTTATGATTGTGCTCTAGTAATAATTTAGAAACGGAATCCTTGCAGGGTTTTTGGCTAAAAATCGGGCGGGAAGAAGGACGCGCGGAGGGACTTAAGGAAGGATATGAGAAGGGCCTCAAAGTGAATTTTTCCATTTTGAAAGA
Organism: uncultured bacterium; assembly: GCA_947073545.1. Classification (GTDB taxonomy): domain Bacteria; phylum Bacillota; class Clostridia; order Lachnospirales; family Lachnospiraceae; genus UBA3282. The sequence continues at coordinate 107,715 of CAMTMP010000004.1, read as the reverse complement.
GCTGCCGGATGACGGGAAAGCGGAGGAGGCAAAACGTGTCCTGTCAGACAGCGACTATCGGGAGCGGTTGTGCCGGGAATATTTGTCAGAACAGGAGTAGTTTTTGGGCTTGCAGTTTTCTGCAAGCCTGTTATAATACCTTATATAATAGTAAATTGATAGGAATTATATGAAAGTAAGAAACGGTCATTTGATATAATCACGTTAAGGAGAACGGAACAGAAATATGAAGGAGAGAATTTATTTAGACAACGCGGCCACCACGAGGGTATCCGAGGCGGTGCTGCAGGAGATGATGCCCTATTTCCGGGAAACCTACGCGAACCCATCCGCTATTTACAGCTTTGCGGGAGAGGTGAAGAAGGCGGTGGGAATCGCCAGAGAGCGGGCGGCGGCCCTGATCGGCGCGAAGCCGAACGAGATTTATTTTACGGCGGGCGGCAGCGAGTCCGACAACTGGGCGATACGCGCCGTGGCGGAGGGACTGCGGGATAAGGGCAGGCATATCATCACGAGTAAAATAGAGCACCATGCGGTGCTGCACACCTGTGCTTATCTGGAGAAGCAGGGATATGAGGTGACTTATCTGGATGTGGATGGGGAGGGCAAGGTTTCGACGGAGGCGCTGGAGAAAGCGGTTCGCCCGGACACCATACTGATTTCCGTGATGGCGGCAAACAACGAGATCGGTACGATCCAGCCGATTGCAAAGATCGGGGAAATTGCCCGAGAGAGAGGTGTTCTCTTCCACACGGATGCGGTGCAGACTTATGGGCATGTGCCCATGCACGCAGAGGAGATGCATGTGGATCTGCTTTCCGCCAGCGGGCACAAGCTGTGCGGACCGAAAGGGGTGGGGATTCTCTATATCCGGGAAAATGTGAGACTCCTTCCGCTGATCCACGGCGGCGCGCAGGAGAGAGGACGCAGGGCCGGAACTTTAAACGTGCCGGGCATCGTGGGATTTGGGAAGGCGGCGGCTCTGGCAGGAGAGACCATGCAGGAAAGGGCGGCAAGGGAAACGGCTCTGCGGGATTATCTGATTGACAGGGTGCTTGCGGAGATTCCCTATACCAGACTGAACGGACACAGGCAGGACAGACTGCCGGGCAACGCTCATTTCTGCTTCCGATTCATAGAGGGGGAATCTTTGCTGATCCTGTTAGACCAGCAAGGCATCTGCGGTTCCAGCGGGTCGGCATGCACCTCTGGCGCGCTCGATCCGTCCCATGTGCTTCTCGCCATCGGCTTACCCCATGAGATCGCCCACGGGTCGCTTCGGCTGACGCTCTCGGCGGAAAATACGAAGGAAGAGCTGGACAGGACGGTGGAGGCACTGAAAGTGATTGTAGGACGTCTCCGCGACATGTCGCCGCTGTATGAAGATGCGTGTAAGGCATGAGCAGTGCACAGCCGGAGGAAAAGCAGAGAGGGGAGCTTGCTCGCCGAAATGCATTTCCGAATGGATGTATAGGGCGAAGCCCGCGAGCGAGATGAAGCGAAGCGGAATCGAGCTGCACTGCGGCACAGCCAGAGGAAAAGCAGAGAGGAGGAAACATGTACAGCGAAAAAGTGATGGATCATTTTACCAATCCCCGCAACATGGGGGAGATAGAAAATCCCAGCGGCGTCGGCACTGTAGGCAACGCCAAATGCGGCGATATCATGCGCATGTATCTGGATGTGGATGAGACAGGGGTTATACGGGACGTGAAATTTAAGACCTTCGGGTGCGGCGCGGCGGTGGCGACCAGCAGTATGGCCACCGAGCTTGTGAAGGGGAAGACGGTGGAAGAAGCCTTGCAGGTGACGAATCAGGCGGTGATGGAAGCGCTGGACGGCCTGCCGCCGGTGAAGGTACATTGTTCCCTTCTGGCGGAGGAGGCCATCCATGCAGCGCTCTGGGATTACGCGAAGAAGCGCGGAATCGTGATTGAGGGCCTAAAGGAGCCGGCGGCCGATATTAGTGAGACCGCTGCGCCTCACGCACCGTCGTGACCTTTCGCACGCCGGGCAGTTGGCTGATCCGGTCGCGCACGGCCTGCGTGTCGGCGCTCATGCGGACGCTCACCCGGTAGTTGAAGGAGTCTGCCAGCGGATTTTCCTCGAATCTCGAAGTCAGTTCGGTCATTTCCGTGCCGCTTTCGTCAGTCAGGTAAGCGGCCTTGAACTCGGCCCAAGCCTCGTCACCGCTGACATAGTGCAGGGAAACGGACTGGCAGTCAGAGAGCTCGCATATTTCGGAAATTTCCTGACCGACACGGTCAATTTCTTCCTGAGACAAATCCGCGTCCATAAAGACGGCAAGCTGCTTTTCCTGATAAATATTGTAGGCAAGAGAGGTGGAGCCCACCGCGAAAATACAGAAAACGGCGGCAGCGGCAGCGGTGAGACGGCGGTAACGGCAGGAACGGACGAGACGGCTGCGGGTGGTGCGAGTGCCGGAGAACACGAGCCGGTTGTGGCAGGGTTGTTCCTTTGGAACCGTACAGCCTTTCGTCAGCGCCTCTGCCATTTCGGACGGCATGGTGAGGGACTCTTTGATCTGCATCATATCTTTTTTGTTCATAGTGTGACCTCCTTGTGTTATATTGTGTAGTTGTTTCAGGACTTGATTTCCAAGCGCAGCGCTTCTCTTGCTCTTTGCAGCCGTTTCTTGACGGCGTTTTCGGACAGCCCGAGGATTTCCCCGATTTCTTTGACCGAATACCCTTCAAAATAGTGCAGAATGAGCACTGTCTTCCATTTGGCGGGCAGGGCGTACAATTCCTGTAAATGCGTATTTTCCCGTGCGGGGAGGCATTCCCGGAGCGGTTCTAAATCAAGGCATGAATGTCGGTTTCGAAAACGCAGACAATCTTTACAGCAGTTTGAGGTAACTCGCAAAAGCCACGCCTTTTCGTGATCCATGGAGACAAAAGCGGGCGCTTTTTCCAGATAGCGCAGCAGCGTCTCCTGCAAGGCATCCTGTACATCGTGGGGATTGCCCAGAAGCAGATAGGCAGTGCGGTAGAGCATGTCGCCATAGTCGTGCAGGACGCGGCTGATCTCAGACTCATTTTTTCTGTTCACAGCGGATTCCCCCTTTCGTAATTTATAATCATATCGCGATATTGCAGCATATAACAGCCGGAACTGTCCGGCATAGCGAAGCGGTTGGCGTATTCCATCCGTGATATACAACATACGACAACCGGAATCCGGCTGCTGTCGGGCTGCTAAGAGATCTCTCACCCTATATACGGCTGTAAGACCATAAAAGTGACAAAAATTTTTATAGGTATAGGAAAAAGTTTTATTGTCGGGTGGCCTTATCGGGAAATATGATATAATAAATGAAAGAGAAAGAAAAGCTGATCCGCGGGCAGCAGCAGGTGGAGGAGATTTTCCTGACGCGGCTGCTGGCAGCGTGAGAGGAAATATAAGACAGAGGAAAGGAAAGAATAGGAATGGACATGCAGGAGATAATTGCACTTGTAAAGGAGACGAAAGCCTTTGTAGAAAACAGGGAAAGAGCCGGACATATCAAGACCAAGGGACTTGCGGACTATGTGACGCAGGTGGACACCGATATTCAGAATTTTCTTGCCCGCGAACTGGGGAACCGTTTCCCTGCCATTCAATTTCTGGGAGAGGAAGAGGGACTGCATGAAGTGTCAGGGGATACGTACTGGATTCTTGATCCCATAGACGGCACCACCAACCTGATTCACGATTATCAGCACAGCGTGATATCGCTGGCGCTTTATGAAAAGGGAGAAATCACACTGGGAATCGTTTATGATCCTTTCCGTGAGGACGTGTATCATGCGAAAAAAGGGGGCGGAAGTTTTTTGAACGGAACGCCGATTCATGTTTCGGAAGCCGAGGATCTGAGCGAGACGATCATAGCGGTGGGCACCTCGCCCTATGACAGGGAATTGGCGGAAGAAAACTTTATGCGGATTCGGCGTGTGTTCGACAGGGCGCAGGATATCCGCAGGACAGGCACAGCGGCCATGGATCTGGTCTATGTGGCTTGTGGGCGCACCGGAGGATTTTTTGAGCCGAAACTCAGTCCGTGGGATTTTGCGGCGGGACAGCTTTTGGTGAAAGAGGCAGGAGGCAAGGTGACGGATTTTGCAGGGAAAGAGCTGAATTTTCCGCAGAGGGGCAGCGTGATGGCTTCGAACGGGAAGATACATGAGGAGCTGAGAGGGCTGCTGTAGAGGAGAAGAATATGGATCAGAAAAAACGGAGAATAGAATACCGCTTCGGAAGGGTGAGAAGTCTAGTGCCCTTATTTGTGGCGGCGGGCTTTATCGGCAGACTCTTTGTGACAGCGGGCTTTCTGATTACCTGTCTGCCGGCGTTTGCCACGGGAACCTCGGCGGCCCCGTCTGGCAAAAAGAGAGCGAAGCACAGAGGCCGCCATTGTGCTGCTGTCCGTGGGTATTTGAAGCATGGTGAGGGCGTTATTTCTGTGGCGACTGTGGCTCTTGGCGATCTGGCCAACGAGATTGGGAAAAAGCGGGCGTGAACAGGTATCGCCGGACAGAACGCATATCTGGAATGCGTGGATTGCCTTGCAGCAACTTATGAGTGCCCTTCCCGTAAAGATTCCCTGGAACCGCAGTTCGTAAAAGATGAAGGTGCGGCACCGCTTGTTCCCCACAGTTATGTATCTTCCGGTCTGGCGGCCCATGTCATGTATGGAAAGTTCATCAATGCCTTACCCTGCTGCCGGCAGGAAAAAGATTTTGAAAACCGGTTTGGCGTTACGAACGGATGTGGCAGCTTGGAATCTTAATGTTCAAGAAGGCTGTGTAAGTAAATCATAGGGCATTGGAACTGGGGAAAATCCCGGACTTTTCTATGGGAGATACCCTATTACTTAGCGCTTACCGTCTTTCTGGGAAAATATTAAATAGATTATATAATTTTCGTAGATTACAAAAGTCTGCGAAAATTCCTTCTGTTTATGGAAACAAATAGAGTTTCTTTTTGTTCTGTTAATCTATATCGGTCTTATTCTATCACAAATTAACAATGTGGGCAAATTTTTTTCATTGATCTGCAGCTCAATCTACTGGAAAGTATATCCAAACACGGAAAGATTTATCATTATTGAATTATTCGGGGTCAAATTCTGAGTCTGAAGAATGCGCCGCATTCTCCTTAAATGGTTTACACTGTCGCAATTTCCTATAGAATAAAAGGAATGCCGTATTTATGCGACTTCTGGCGTTTCAAAAACGCGCAGCAAAGGATAAAAACATGAAAGGAGATTATTATTATGGCAAGGCACGGGGAAAATATCAGAAAAAGGAAAGACGGAAGATGGGAAGGGCGTTTTCCGGTATATAGTGAAGAAAAGGGGAAAACGCTTTGTCGCTCTGTTTACGGGAAAACATATGAAGAAGTCAAAGAAAAAATGTACCTGCAAAGATTTTTTTTACGTTCACTTTCCACCAAGGATAACATGAGCGGCAATGACTTGAGCATGCAGCTCCCCAAAGTGATTTTATTTTCGGATATGGCGGAAAAATGGCTCATAGAAGTGAAAGAAACAAGGAAGCCTTCTACCTATATAAAATACAAAACGGCATATAGCAATTATATTGCAAGTACGTTTGAAGGACTTACTTTAGCTGATATTACGGGAAACATCGTACAGGAGAAAATTTCTGGAGCATTGTCGAACAGTATGCAGAAAAGTGTCTATTGTGTGGTAAATCAAGTATTAAAATATGCCATTAGAAATTACTGTATAACAATCCCTAAGCTAAAAGGACCGACAACCTGCATGCGAAAAAAACCCGTGGAAATACTCACAAAAGCAGAACAGACAAAGCTTTTCGCCATATTGTACCAAGATACGGATATTTTCAAAATGGCAGTGCTGCTGTGTCTGTTCACAGGGCTGCGATTGGGTGAACTATGTGCCCTTAAATGGATGGATATTGACTTTGGAAATAGGATTATTTCGGTTAAGCGTACTGTACAGCGTCTCTATGAAACGGGGCACTCGAATAAGACTGTTTTATTAGAGATGGAGCCAAAAAGCGATTATTCAAAACGTGAAATACCATTGTCCGAAATCGCGGCGGAAATGCTTTTGAAATTTTATGATAACAGAGAATACATATTTGGAAAAAATAAACCACTGGAACCACGGACCTTACAATATCGTTTTCAGAAAATAATTGATGAGGCACAAATACCGCATAAAAATTTTCATATTCTGAGGCATACCTTTGCAACGAATTGTATCGAGGGAGGCGTCGATGTAAAGAGTCTCAGCGAACTTCTTGGACATTCAGAGGTACAGATTACATTAAACCGATATGTGCATCCATCCATGGATACGAAACGTAAGCACATGGATGTATTGTCGGGATTCTATATACAGATGCGGGGTCAGATTCATGGTCAGGCATGTTAGCAGAGTCTTTGCCTGTCAGTAATTTGGCCTTCTTTTCGCAGACTTTTGTAATCTACGAAAAGAGGGATCTATTGGCGGACAAAATATGTAAAACAATACATCAATATAATAAAGAGCTGCTTTCTCCGGAAGACATGGGAAAATTGCAGGAGATTGCAGACGATTACTGTAAGGTTAAAAACTATGTCTATCAGAGATACGGAGGAATAAAGAGTATATCGAAGCTTTATCCGGGCTACACCGTACAGAATGAGATGACGTCGGCTGGTCTCCGCGCACAGCTTAATATGCCGTCGGTTTACTTTTATCTCGCTGTGTTTGAAGCGCTTGGTGATATCAAGACGCAGTGGGCGAAGGTAAAAAACGATATTCTGGCAGCTATCAATAAAAATGAGCGGTTTACACCGCAGGATAAGCACTATCTAAGGTTTGTCATCAAGATTAGCGACTGTTTTGAAAAGATTATTAACGGTAAAACGATAGAAGTGTCCGGGGAGATGGCAGAACAGTATGCGCGTATTATTGCCGATAGGTCGGGAGGTAAAGCGATTGATTCGGATAATCTGAATCGGTATCTGCGCAGGCAGGTCAGGAGAAAGCTGAGAAGTCTTCATACGGAGAAAGCGGACGGGTTTGCGATTACAGAAAGGGCCTATCGCTATGGAGTGCATGAAAATAAGAAGGGTGTTTTCTTATCCACGAAAGAAAAAAGAAAGCGGATTTTTGTGCCGTTGACTGATGAAAATGAATATAGGAAACAGCTTTATATAAAGCTGCTGCCGGAAAAGAGCGGCATAGAAATAGCCGTTCCAATTGAAGTAAAGGTCAGGCAGCATGAGGATTACCAAAAGGAAATAGGGTTGTCTGTCGGAGTGTGGCAGATGTTCACGACAGACAGTGGAAACGTTTATGGAGAACGGCTTGGAGAGCTTAACAGAAAACGTGTTGACTTTCTGGAAGCTGCAGACAGATCGTACCGTAGAGAAAAAAAGAATAATCCGGGACGCGAAAAGTATAAGGCACATAAGCAACGGCTGGATGCAGGCTTTGAAACCTACGTTAATCAGGAGATTAACCGCATGATTGCACAGGAAAAGCCAAGTGTGATTTATATCCCAAGACTGCCGAATGGGACATCCGCAGGACATAACCGCAGGATAAATTACGCTATGAGCGTGTGGAAAAGAGGATTTATACGAGAAAGACTTACATTGAAATGCAGGGAAAACTCTATTGAAATTGTGGAAGTGATCGGTAAGGCGATCAGTACGCAGTGCAGCATGTGCGGCGCACAGGGGAAATATGAAAAAGAAAAATTTTGCTGCCATGTCTGCGGCTATGAAGCGGATAAGAAAATGAACGCAGCAAGAAACGCGATAAGTCGGGGGAGAACAGGACAGCGGCTAAACAGTGTCTATGTCCCGAGGGAAGAAACAAGGAAGGTTGTTCATGTTTAAAATATTATGCAGATGAATTTCGGCGTCGGTCGGGATTTTACCGTTAAAGGACTGCAGAATATTTTGTGAAAATAGAAAAGAAACCACGGCATTAAAATAAGCAGAAGGTTTGACGGCCGGATGTGAATCGGATATGCCAAGACCTTGTGAACTGTGAGTGCAGATGTAGCAGGGAGCGAAGCCCAAGGACTGAACGTCTGTGGACATTACTCGTAAGAGTAACCGATATGCCTTATTACGTTACAGATACGGGAGAACGGAAGGGATAATCACATGCGAAAGGCACAGAAACAGGAAGTGTTGGAATTTATCAGCAGTCTATACCGGGCTCATGAAGAAATCAAAGAAGCGCTTGCCGGAAAGAACTACGGCGCGGTGCAGAACATGCTCAGTGAGTGCCAGGAGTTCGCGGTGATTCTTGGAAAGAGTATTGAAAGGCTGGAAGGGGAAGGACACATAACGGTGTCGCATGTGGAGGAGTACTGCGAGAGCCTTTTCCACGTGTTTGAAGAGCTGAGAGGTTCCCTGGGAAATGAAAATAGTGCGGAAGGCGGTATCAATCAAAATAAAATATTGAAGATTTTGAATAAACAGCTCATCAAGATCGAGAACAGCGTCAAAAATGACATTCAGGTTCGAATAGAAATTGCCTTTTTTTCCTATAAGGCATCTATGTGGGACAGTCTGGAAAGCGTGTATCTTGCTGCCCGGGAAGATCCCTGCTGCGATGTGTATTGTGTCCCGATACCGTACTATGATTTGAATCCAGACCACAGCTTCAGACAGATGCATTACGAGGGAGGGGAATACCCGAAGGATATCGAAGTCATTGATTGGCAGATCTATCACTTTGAAGAGAGAAAACCGGATGTGATTTATTTTCATAATCCGTATGATCAATATAATCTGGTTACAAGCGTTCATCCGCGATATTATTCAGAGAACCTGAGAAAGTACACGGAATGTCTAGTCTATATTCCTTACTATGCGACATCGGGAGAAATGAATAAGGCACAGAGTCTGCTGCCGGCGTACCTTCATGCGGATTATATTGTAATTCAAACGCCGAAAATCAGGGAATACTTCGATGAAAATATAGCGGCTAAAAAGTTTCTGCCGTTCGGAAGTCCCAAATTTGACCGGATTATCAAAAAGTGTCAAAATCCGCCGGAGCCTCCACGCGAGTGGAACGAGAGGATGGAGGGAAGGAAGGTATATTTTTACAATACGAGTATCAATGGTATGCTGGCGGATACAGAGGCATTTCTCAAAAAAATGGAATATGTATTTCGCTCCTTCGTAGGAAGGAACGATGTCTGCATTTTGTGGCGTCCGCACCCGCTGTTGGAATCAACATTTGATTCGATGAGAGCGGAATATCTTCCGGTGTTCAATGCACTTAAGATGTACTTTATTGAAAACTCTCTTGGAATCTATGATACGACCCCGGATATCGAAGCTGCGATTGCATGGAGCGATGCTTATATCGGTGACGCCGGAACAAGCGTTGTCTCGCTGTTTGGGGTAGTGGGCAAGCCTTTGTTTATCTTGAATAACCAGCTTCACAGTATGCCTCGCGAGGACAGCTGGAGGGGCGAATTTATCGGGAGCGGATTCGGTTATTTTGAAAGAGACAAGTATGCCATTACACAGAATAACAAATTATACATATCGGAACCCTACGAATATGATTATAAATATTTTTGTGATTTGGCGGAGTATGCAGGCGGGGGAAATTATCATGTAGTGCGCGAGATCGGGGATAAACGGTACGTGTGTCCGACAAATGCCCGGGATATATTGGTTTTGGGGGAAAAGGGCATTGACAGGAAAATAGAATTGAAAAAAAGAGACGGGAGCAGAGGGGAGAATTTCTATACTTCATGGGCATATGGAAAATACTTGCTTTTAGTACCCTTTGCATATCCGGCATTGGTGAAATACGATACGGAAACCGAGAGAATAGACTACCTGGAAAAGAATATCGATGTTTTTGTAAAGGAAAATGAGCGCGGCGAAAAAATTGCCGGCGGTGTCTGGGTATATGAAGGTATACTCTATGCCGCTTCGCCGACGGACAACTTTGTCTACAGGCTGGATATAGAGAGCGGAGAATCGGAGATTATAAAACTGCCCAACGTAAACCGGGGCGGATATATTTCTATGCTGGAAAAAGGCGGCAGTATGTGGATGATGCCATACAGGGGGCAGACAATACTCCGTTGGAATCCTAAAACGGGGGATATAAGGGAATATACAGGCTTTCCGGAGGGGTTTCAATGCATACACCCTGCGCATCATGCGCCAACCGATGAATATCCGTTTGAAAGCTGGGCGATAGTCGGGGAAAAGATATATTTTACGCCGAGATGGGGTAATATGGGCGTTAAGCTGGATACGGAAACAGGGGTATTTACCGAGTGGGAGCTGCCCATACCATATAAGCAAGGCGAAGAGTATTATTACACTGCCGCGAAGTATTCATTCATATGGTCGGTTGAGGATGAGAACAGATATAAGCTGTTTTATTGGCCTGAAAGAAAATTGTATGACTTCGATATAGAAAAAAATAAATGTAAGGAAATTGAAATTAAATTTGATGTAGAAGAACTGCGGCTTCATGCAAATGGATTTGGAGTCAGCTCGCAGGGGCTGAAATACTGCTGCTATGAGGATTCGTTTAATTCGTTGAAGGATTTTCTGGATGACAATATTACGGGAAACAGCCACGACAGGGAGAAACAGATTAAAGCATATGAGGAAATCGCAGCAAATATCGATGGCAGCTGTGGAATGAAGGTGCATGACTTTGTAGTAAACAGAATATGGCATAGGTGACAGAATGATAAGGGTAATAACATATGGTACGTTTGATTTGCTGCATGAAGGGCACTACAGACTGCTGGAACGTGCAAAGCGTCTTGGCGACTATCTGATAGTAGGTGTGACATCGGAGGAATATGATCAGACACGGGGAAAGCTCAACGTAGTGGATTCCTTGATGACAAGGATTGAAAACGTAAAAAGGACCGGATTTGCAGATGAAATCATAGTCGAAGAATCGCCGGGACAGAAATTTCAGGATATAAAAAAATATAATATCGATATTTTTACGGTAGGCTCCGACTGGGCAGGACAATTTGATTATTTAAAAGACTATTGTAAAGTCGTATATCTTGATAGGACCAAAAATATATCCAGCACAATGCTGCGGATGAAAGGAATGTCCATTCAGCGAATCGGAATTATAGGAACCGGACGCATAGCGAATCGTTTTGTTCCGGAGGCGGCGCTTGTAAGCGGCGTTAATACGCAGGGCGTATACAACCCTCATCTGGAAAGTGCGCAGTTGTTTGCAGATAAATGGGGGATTAATGCATATGAAAATATAGAAGAGCTTTATAACGCGTCGGATATTATTTATGTGGCGTCACCTCATGAAACACACTATGAATATATAAAACAGGCGTTGGAGCATGGGAAGCATGTCTTGTGTGAGAAACCGATGTGTCTCAATAAATCAGAGTCGGAAAAGCTGTTTGAGCTTGCCAGACAGAAAGGACTTGTTCTTTTTGAGGGAATCAAGACGGCATACTGTCCCGGATTTATAAAGTTGCTTGGGATTGCCTGCGGCGGAATGATAGGGGCTATACGGGATGTGGAGGCCTGCTTTACGAAATTGGAGGGCGCCGATAAACGGGAACTGAAAAATATAAAATATGGGGGAAGCTTTACGGAGCTTGGAAGTTATTGTCTGCTTCCAATCCTGAAAATTTTCGGACATGATTATGAGGATATCAGATTTGAGACAATCAAGGATTCCAGAGGAATTGATATCTACACGAAAGCATATTTGCGATATCCGAACGGTCTTGCAACTGCGATATGCGGGTTGGGCGTAAAGTCGGAGGGAAGGCTTTTGATTTCCGGGACAAAGGGATACATAGTGGTAGAAGCGCCGTGGTGGAAGACCAACTATTTTGAAGTACATCGTGAAAATCCGGATGACGTGGAACGTTTTTCGGAAAGGTTTTTGGGAGAAGGACTCAGATATGAAATAAGCGATTTGCTGTCCACGATAAACGGCGACAAGAAGAAGGATTTTAAGCTGACAAGGGGTGATTCCGTGACGATGGCGGGAATCATGGAGAATTTTTTGCATCAACAAAACAGAAAAGAACAGGAATAGGAAATGAAGATTTGGGCGCATAGGGGATGCAGCCAGAGGTACCCGGAGAATACGCTGCTTGCATTCGAAAAGGCGATGGCTGTGCCGGGAATTACAGGGATAGAACTTGATATACAGCTTACGAAGGATGGGGAAATCGTAGTCATACATGATGAACGTGTAGACAGGACAACGGAGGGAATCGGGTGTGTAAAGGATTTTACTCTGAAGGAGTTGAAAAGATTTCATATCTATGCGGGAGAGAATGAGACACAGAGAATTCCGACGATGGAAGAAACTCTCGATGTGATAGGTACGAGACTGAAGGCTGGAATGAAGCTGAACATTGAACTGAAAAATAGCATTTATCCTTATGACGGAATGGAAGAGAAGCTTGTGGAGCTTGTACATAGGAGAGGGATAGAAAAATCCGTAGTGTATTCATCGTTCTACGCAAAATCATTGGAGAGATTGAAAAAGCTGGTTCCGGATGCGGAGCTTGGCATATTGGACAGCAGGGCTTCTGACTGTATTTATAAGATAAAAGGCGGCTGCGGCGCTGCAGCAATTCATCCGTTTTGGAAAGGAATGGATTTGCCGGGAGAAGAATTAAAAGGCTATACAGTCAGGGCATGGATGTCGGGACATCTGTATCCGGAGAAACCAACAGGAACAAGACTTGATTTGAGCGTGTTGGAGAAGCAGGGGATCACGGATGTGATATTGAATGAACCCGAAGGATATTTACCATAGACTTATTGAGTGCATGAAGAAAGGACGCAGCATGAATATAGCGCTAATATTAGCTGCAGGAGTCGGACAGCGGATGCGCAGCGGGGGATTGCCCAAGCAATTTTTGAAAATTATGGGAAAGCCTATTGTCGTATATACTCTGGAGAAATTTCAGGACTGTGCGGAGGTGGATCAGATAATCATAGTCTGTCATGGCGGCTACATAGAGTATATGAATGACCTGCTCATACAGTATCGGATTTCAAAGGCGGTAAAAGTAGTTGTGGGTGGAAAGGACAGGCAGAGCAGTATAAAAAACGGATTGGAAGTGATTATTGATAATGGTGGAGAAAAGGATGATATCGTCATCATTCACGATGGCGTAAGGCCGCTTGTGGATAACGCGACAATTAGCGAGAATATCCGGGCAACAAAGGAGTATGGCTGTGCCGTGACCGTACATCCGGTGACGGAGTCAGTCGTAATTACGTCTCAGAGTGACGCGGGGCTTGAGGATTTTAAAAAACGTAGGGACACTTATTCTCTTACTGCGCCACAGACCTTCCGGTTGGGAGAAATTGCAGAGGCATATAAGAAAAGCGAGAACAATAATATTCCTCTGCTCGATGCGGCAATGGTATATACCAACGCGGGAGGGAAGATTCGGCTTGTCAAGGAGCATAACACGAATTTAAAAATTACGACACCGGAAGATTTTTATTTCCTGAGAGCCATTCTTGATTTAGAGGAAAGCAAATATATTTTTGGACTATAAAACGGAATTTCCTCATGTCGGTTGAGGTTATCTGAAAATGAATGGAGTATATGATGGTTGAATTAAGAGATACGGAGATTATATTAAATAATCCGATAGACTGGGAGATATTCCGGGACAAGACGGTTCTTGTTACCGGGGCGACCGGGCGGCTTGGTATGTACTTTGTGGAGGCAGTCAGTAAAGCAAATATTGACTGGAACCTAAACATCACCATTCTGGCTGAGGCGAGGAGTGGGAAAAAGATGCAGGAGGTGTTCGGAAACTCTCTGGAGCTCCCCTACATACATACTATTGTGCAGGATATTACAGAGCCGATTCATTGGGAAGGGGATATTCACTTTATTTTCCACACGGCTGGGCTTGCAAGTCCGCAGGATTTTACAAATGCGCCTGTAGACACACTGTGGGGACATGTGCTTGGAACGCATAATATTCTGGAGCTTGCACGGGAGAGACATACGGAGAAGCTGTTATATGTCTCGACAGTTGAAATATATGGCGAATGGCAAGGAGAGGCAGGCATAAAAGAAACGGATATGGGACCGCTTCGCTGCGACAGTGCAAGGGCGTGCTACCCGGAGGCGAAGCGTTTATGTGAAACAATGTTTGCCGCCTATGAGGAACAGTATGGGATCAATTATGTAGGTATACGTTTGTGCCACACTTTCGGGCCGGGAATATCTCTATATGACGGAAGAGCTTTTTCCGAGTTTATAAAAAATGCATTAAACAGTGAGGATATTGTATTGCAGACGGACGGCAGTGCCATGAGGACATATACTTATGTGGCGGACGCCATAGGAGCGGCGCTTCTTGCATTTACAAAGGGAAATGAGCATTATTATAACATAGCTAATATAGACAATTTGATTAGTATACGTGACCTTGCGCATCTGATCGCAGGCTTTGATATTAAGAAAAAGTCAAAGGTCGTGTATATGCATGAGAAAGAGCAGCAGCTGAAGTATTTACCGTTCAAGCTGGGAATTATGGATGTATCAAGAATTGTAGAGCTCGGATGGAAACCGCAGGTGGGAACAGAGGCCGCATTTCGTTATACGTTTGATTCATTTTTGCAAAGGCGCTGAATTATGGAAGAAAAAGCATATATCAAAATAAGACTGCTGAAGGGGAAAGTGCAGAGTATCCCATTTTATATATGCAGGAGCTTTCCGGTTAATAAGAAGAAAATTGTTTTCTGTTGTATTGAGGGAACGACAGGTTATACCTGCAATCCTAAATATATCGCGGAGGAACTGATCAGAAGAAAAGAGGATGTGGAGCTGGTGTGGCTTGTAAACGACGTCTCTAAGCAGTTCCCTAAAGAAATAAATGTGGTAAAGAATACACTTTTAAACAGGGCATATCATTTGAGTACTGCAGGGGTATGGATAGATAACAGCAGGAAACAGCTTGAGGTTAGAAAAAGAAAGGGGCAGACATACATCCAGACATGGCATGCAAAGCTGGGATTTAAACCGACATGTCTTGACAGGGGAAAGTCCTTCTCCAGAATAGCATATCTCGTCAGCAAACATGATTCGGATATGATAGACTACGTTCTATCCAATTCAAAGTGGTATGAGGATACACTCCCGACAGGAATGATCTACAACGGGCCCACGCTTAGATTCGGGTCGCCAAGATGCGATATTTTAGTGAACCATGTACATGAGATGCACGAAAAAGTGCGTAAGGCCTATCATTTGCCCATGGATGCAAAGCTCATCATGTATGCGCCGACATTCAGGGGCGGCAGCCAGGGGACAACACGTTCGATCACAACAGAGAATGAGACGCCGGATTGCGGTATGTTGCTGCAGGCTTTGCAAGACAGATTTGGGGAGACGTGGTATATGCTGCTGCGCCTGCATCCGCAGCTTGTGGCGAGGCAGATTGAGAGCGGCATGAGAGACGAAAGGCTTATAGATGTGAGTAAGAAGGATGATATGTATGAGATTTTGGCGGGGTGCGACGCTTTTGTAACAGATTATTCCAGCGCGGCGTTTGACGCGGCAGTGATGAGGATACCGGTTTTTCTTTATTGCAGTGATTATGATGAATACAAAAAAGAAAGAGGAACGCTTTTGTGGGATTTAAATGAGCTTCCGTTTGGGGCTGCCAGAGACAATGAGGAGCTTCAGAAAATAGTATGCGGGTTTGATGAAAAGGAATATAAAAGGAGCCTTGATCGTCTTTTCAGGGAAACAGAGATGGTGGAAGACGGAAAAGCATGTGAGAGGACAGTGGAATACTTACTGACACTGAATAAATAGAAAATGGGATGACAGGCATGGAAAATTTTGAAGAGAAGCTGCTGCAGGACAAAAAAAGGTACCTTGATTTTTTCAGAGAAAATAAAGCTCGGATTGACAATGTCTTTGTATATGGAGCGGGCAGGATGGCGAAGCCATTGGCACTGTTTTTGAAAGAAAACCACATTTCTATCAATGCTTTCTGTGTCAGCGACAGTACACTAAACAGAAAAGAAGAGTATGGCATACCCATTGTCCAGATAGACAAATTATGTGTCAACAAAGAAAGGACAGTGTTTGTGCTGGGAGTAAATCCCCGGCTTAATGCGGAAATAATCAATATTCTTGGAGGGTACGGGTACGGCAATTTGATACCGTCAACAGAGTACATCAGATATTACGGTAAATATCATTATGACTTTTACAGAAATCCGATGCTGGAGATCACGACTAAGGTGGGATGTGCCATTAACTGTAAATTTTGCCCGCAGGATTCCTTTTTGAAAAATTATTTTCAGACGGGAAATGAAGAAAGCATCATGAGCTTTGAAACTTTTCAGACGTGCATAGATAAGACGCCTGAAAATATTCTCATCGAATTTGCCGGATTTACGGAGCCGTTTTTGAATGAGGCGTGTCTGGAAATGCTGGAGTATGCCAACAAAAGCGGGAGAAAGATAAATCTGTTTACCACACTGGTCGGGATGAAAAAGGAAATGCTTTCGGCGGTTACGGATATAGAGTACGGCGAATTCGTTTTACATGTTCCGGATGTGGAGGAATATGCCAAAATACCTGTGACAGAAGAGTATTTGGGGCTGCTTGACCTTGTGGTAAAGGCAAAGAAACCAAGCGGAGAGCCGCTGGTCGATTATGCCTGCAGTCAGGGAGAGGTGCCGGGGCTGATAAAGGAGCATCTGGGGGACGATATCAGAATTTTTGTTTCCTTATTGGACAGAGCCGGAAATTTGGAGGACGAGTGCCTGTATCGGAAACGTGGCATAAAAGGCAGAATTTGCTGCGATGTGTCCGAGACGATCAATCACAACGTGCTGCTGCCGGACGGCAGAGTTGTTATCTGCGCACAGGATTATGGAATGCAGCATGTATTGGGAAATTTATTAGTAGAGAGCTACGATGAAATTGTCAATGGGGATATCGCTCAAAATATAATCTCGCGCATGAGCTGTCCGGATGACACCGGTATTTTATGCAGGAATTGCAGCCTGGCGCGTGAGATATAGCTTGTGTGTGGTCTGGGAGGATGGACTTTGCGATGGAAATGAATATAAGGAAAATATGGGAAAACTTAGGAGATGAGCTGTCTAAGGAAATATTTACCAACAGATTTCTGTATTTGTCTACAGGTGATGCAGCATTTCTGCAAAAGACAGCCTTGACAACAGAATACGGAAGGCAGATGTACAGCCAAATGAAAAAAGCGGAGCGTCTTGTTATATTTGGAGCGGGAGAGTGGGGACACAGTATAAAAGAGACTTATGTCGATTTTGATTTTCGCTGCTTTGTTGACAATGACGAAAAGCGGACGGGATCTTCTCGCGCAGGACTGCCTGTAATCAGCTTTCATGAGTATCTGCAAAGCTATAAGGATGCGCTTGTGGTCATAGCATCCAGGATTTACAACGAAGAGATGGAGCGGCAGCTAATAGAGAACGGGATATCAAAAGACAATATACTGAATGCAGGGAAAATGCTGGATGAGTTGAGCATTGTGCAGTATTTTGATTTTCCGACGCATCAGTCCGGACAGGATGAAGCTTTTGTGGACGCGGGATGTCTGGATGGAAAGACGTCCGTGCTGTTTACAAAATGGTGTGAGAATCAATATACAAAGATATATGCTTTTGAGCCGGACATAAGAAACCATGCGCGCTGTAAAAAGACTTTTCAGGATTATGGCATAGAAAACTATGAGATCATAGGAAAAGGGTTATGGAATCAGGCGGACAGTCTTTGCTTTACGACAAATAATAACGGCACCTCTTCTATTGCAGAGAGCGGATCGGAGACGATAGAGGTGGATTCGCTGGATCATATGATATCGGAAAATGAAAAAATCACTTTTATTAAAATGGATATAGAAGGATCGGAGCTAAATGCACTGAATGGCTCAAGGCGGATAATTGGGAAGGATTTACCGGTATTGGCAGTGAGCGTATACCATAAACCACAGGATATCATCGAGATACCTGATTTGGTATTGCGGATCAACGAAGAGTACACATTATATTTGCGGCACTATTCCATATGCGGAAATGAGACGGTGTTGTACGCGATTCCCCGATAGCGTTATGGTAATTCATCTTCGTAAGTATTAAAAGCGGCAGACAGGAGCGGATATGGATTTTATTGAGAAAGTGAAAGAGTTAAAAAGAAGCTGCAAGGCAGTATACATATATGGCGCGGGTTTGTATGGGCAGAATATCTGTAAAATTTTAAAAAGAGCGGATATAGCCGTAGATGGATTTGTCGTGACGGAATGTCAGGATGCCAACGGCCTGTTTGGCCTTCCTGTTTTGGGGATAGGGGAAGTGATATGCGAAGATATTGGCCTTATCCTGGGATTAAATAGACATAATACGGCGACAGTTTCGGAGCTGCTGCGGCAATATCATTTTGACCCGGAAAAGATTATATACGGTGATGCGTATATTGATAAAGGCGGGATAAGGGGAGGGTATGACGAAATCCCTACGATAGAGATCACAACCAAAATAGGCTGTAGGATTAATTGTAAGTATTGTCCGCAGAAAACTCTTTTGGACAGATACTACGAAAAGGATAAAAACAGGAATTCTCTCATGACACTTGAAACCTTTGAAGGGTGTATAGACCATATCCCCAGGGAGGCGACCATACTTTTCAGCGGCATGGTGGAACCGCTGCACAATCCGCTGTGTATCGATATGATGAAAATGGCGCTTGAGAGAGGCCATAAGGTAGATCTGTATTCTACCTTTTCGGAAATCAGTTTTCAGGAAACAGAGGAAATCAGTAAACTGCCGTTAGGCTTCGTCGGGCTGCATGTGGCGGATAAGAGAAGGTTTGCCAATATTGTAACGGACGAGGCGTACTACGAAAAAATCAACTATCTGGTAAATGCGAAAAAGGAAGACGGAACACCGTTTATAAATGTGTGCAACGCGCAGACGGAGGCGGATGACAGGACGGCGGCGATCTGTGAGGGAAAGTATGAGATTCTTACAACCATGCTCGACCGGGCAGGAAACCTGAAGGACGAAAATCTTTACAGCAGACAGACGCTGCACGGGAAAATATCATGCAGTCTGTGCGGACAGAAGCTAAATCATAACATTTTGCTGCCGGACGGCACGCTGCTGCTATGCTGTATGGACTATGGGATGCAGCATGTTCTGGGGAATTTGCTGGAACAGAGCTATGAAGAGATTATGGAGCAGGAAGAAATGAGGCGGATCAGGGCGGGAATCGAGGGGGACGAAAAGATTACCGTTTTGTGCAGAAAATGCTCCTGTGCAAATACTGTCGAATGAGAGCCTGCGGTATGCATAGATGATTCTGCATGGAAAGAAAACAGGCCGCAGGAAATTACTTTGGAGTAGGGGATTTGTATGTCAGCGTGTGAAGTGAGTGTGATTGTTCCCATTTATAATGCGGAGGAATATCTGGATGAGTGTATCCGGTCGATAGCGGCGCAGACTTTTCAGAATATTGAGATCCTTCTGGTGGTGCAAAGAGGGCAGGACCGTTCCCTGGAGATGAGTCACGAGTGGGAAAAAAGAGATAAGAGGATTCGTGTGATCGTTAAAGAGGAAAAAGACAGGGGGTGTGGGCCCGCCCGGGACACGGGGGTGGAAAATGCCTGTGGGGAGTATGTCTGCTTTGTGGATGCGGATGATACGGTTTCAGCGGACTTTGTGGAGAAAATGCTGCAGGCGGTAAAGGACAGCGGGGCCGATATCGGAGAGTGCGATTACATGAAAGTCAGAATGGCCACGCAGAGTAGAGAATATGTCTCCTGTACCTGTATTATGGGAAAAAAGCTGGATAAGAAAGAGAGAATACGATTAGGAGGCGCAGCCTTTTGGAAATTAATTATTAGAAAAAATCTGCTGTTGGAAAACGGAATCAGACAGCCTAATGTGTATGGGGAGGATATCGCTACCTATCCGTTTCTTCTACAAAGCGCCAACAAAATAGTTGGCGTAGAGGAGGCATTGTACTTTTACCGCAAAGGTGCAAAGGACAGTATCACCAGTCAGGGGAATCGCCATATTAAGCTGCCACGCGCCTTTGAGGCGTTAATCGACCGCTATAAGAATGCGGGAATTTACGAAAAATACGTGGATGAGCTGCAGGCATGGGTACGCAGGTGGATGTCGAGAGATCTGAGTCTTGCGCTGACAAGTCTGGACGACCGTGCTTATGCCGCTTGCCTTGCGGAATTTAATCAGTATTTTAAGAGGACATTTCAGCAAGAAGTAAAAAATGAGATGCTTCTTGGCAGTTATAATCTGTCACGTATTGTCAATAAACTCGACTATATAGAGAACCCGTATAACCGGATAAATTTTTCCAGTATTATCGCTATCGCAGATGAAGGAAAATACTGTTTTGAGATTACCCACAAAAACCGGTACAGGGAAATTATGCTGCAGCGGGAAAAGGACAACGGCTTTTGGAATCTTATGGAAAACATCCGTCCTCAGTATTTGTTTATGGATTTGCTGGAAGAACGTCATGATCTGGTTAAAATTTCGGATAGATATATAACTAAGAGCGATGCCTTTGATGATGCGGTCGTGACGGCCGGATGCGGTCTTGAAACAGTAAGCAGGGACAGCGATGAATGCAGTGAATTGTGGGAGAGAAGCTTCGCGCTGTTTGCGGAGAAGGTGAGCCGGTATATTCCGCTAAACAGGGTGATTGTGGTTGAGAATTATTTGACGGAAGCATACAGTGACGGAAACGCGGTGTTTCCATTTGAGGATAGGGCGGCAATCCAAAAGACGAACGAAATATTAAACAAATACTATCGTTATATAAAGGATAAATATTCGCAGATAATTGTGATAGAAGCGTATAAGGCAGAGAGATACTGTACTGACATCAAATATGAGTATGGCTGTTATCCGTGGCATTTGAATGAGTGGGCGAATATAGAGATAGCCCGGATGATAACCCGGGCAATCAGTTCTTGATTCCGAAAGCCGGGAGAAAGGCGAGGTTAGTGACATATGGAAAGTTTTCTGGCAGAAGTAAGGCGGCTTATAGATCATCGCCTGGCTGAAAAAATATATATTTATGGCGCCGGCAATGGCGGAAGGCTGCTGGCCGAGGCGCTCAAAAAGGAGAAACTTGCGTTTGACGCTTACTGTGTGGAGAACGCAATGGAGAATGTGACGGAGCTTCTTGGACATGCGGTCATTCAGTTGGATCAGCTTGATTTTGATGCGGACAAGACATTGTTTATCGTTGCGGTCAGAGAGCGGGGCGCCCATTTGATCAAAGACTGTCTGATGAATAGAGGCGCGAGATACATACTTGAGATGCCTTGGGATATTTTTGATAAGGATGCGCAGGCGGTAAGAAGGAAAGCAAATCCGGCGCTGGAGATAACGCCATATGTCGGATGCCGCGTAAACTGCAAATATTGTCCGCAGGGCCTGTTTCTGCATAACTATTTTGGAGAGAACAAGGATCGCGCAAAAAGTATGACATTTCGACAGTACAGAGAAGTATTGGCGAAGCTGCCAAAGAATACGCTGATTGAATGGGCGGGCTTTGTGGAACCGTTTCTGAATAAAGAAGCGGCAGACATGATGTCGTATACATACGAACAGGGATATGAACAGACGCTGTTTACTACTTTGGTGGGAATGACCAAGGAGGATTTTGACAAAATCAGAAGTATTCCTTTTACCATCGTATGCCTGCATGTACCGGACGCGGAGGGGTGCGCCAATATTCCGATTACGGAAGAGTATAAGGCGCTTTTACGGAAGGTTGTTGAGGCGCGGCGCAGTGACGGGACCCTGTTTGTCACCAATGCAAACTGCCAGAATACACCGAATCCGGATATTCTTCCTATTACGTCCGGCAGGCTGAAAATATACTGCGAGCTTTCCGACCGTGCGGGAACAATAGAGGATACGGACGGAAAACGGATCGTCCATGTTGATAAAAAAGGAAAACTTTGGTGTGACAGGGCAGACAGACTGGATCATAATGTACTTCTGCCGGACGGTACAGTGGTGCTTTGCTGTAATGACTTTGGGATAAGTCATGCACTTGGAAATTTATATACGCAGTCTTATGAGGAAATTATGAAGGGCAGGGCTTTAGAGCAGGTCAGGCTTGGCTTGGCGGGAGATGAGGATATTCCGCTGATCTGCAGAAAATGTATTTTTGCAGTGGAGATGAAGGATGACAAGGCAGGGAAATTAGGGTGAAGAGTTCATCCGGATTTGAGATTCCACGGAGCGGAATCATGGAGGATTGGTATGAGGGACAGTGAACTGTTACAGGCGGCAGCGAAAAGCGAAAATATCGTTATTATGGGGCATACCGCAGTGGGTGATTATCTCTATGAAATGCTAAAGACAAGCTGTCCGGACAGCAGGGTTTCTATCTGTGATACATCCGGTGCGAAGCAGGGAGCGTGGACGGATACAGAAGTGCTTTCTACCAAAGAGGCGGTTAAATGTTTCCCGGATGCCAAATATGTTTTGGCGGGTATTACCCATAAAGAGGCCATGAAGGAGCAGCTTTTGTCTATGGGAATCCCGGCGGGAAATATATTATTCGGAGTAACGAAAGAGAGTCTGGCGTACAGGGACGATGTGAGGGTGCAGAAGAAATATATCCCCAGGACAGAAATTATTTTTGAGATAGATCTCGCTTCCCATTGCAATTTGAACTGCAAATGCTGCTCCCAATTTTCTCCGATTTCAAAAAAGGAGTTTTTGGATGTCAGGCAAATGGAGAGAGATTTTGCCCGGATGGGGGAATTGTTTCATGGGACAGCCGAAAGGATATTTTTGATCGGGGGAGAGCCGCTGCTCCATCCGCAGGTGGAGGACTGCATGACGATCGCAAGGAATTACTTCCCAAGAGGAGAAATTTCATTATTCTCAAACGGGCTGCTGCTGTTAAGTCAGCCGGATTCGTTTTGGCAGTTGTGCAAAGAGAAAGAAATTGGAATCACAATCACAAAATATCCAATTCACCTCGACTATGATCGTATAGAAGAGAAGCTGGGACAGGAAAATATCCGTCTGGAATATTTCGGAGACAGTGCGGATTTTAAATATATGACGAATTTGGGACTGGATGAAACCGGCTCACAGGATATCCGGTACAGCTTTGAACATTGCGACGAGGCGAATCAATGTATCAAATTGAAAGACGGAAAGCTCTTTACCTGTACACGACCGGCGGCAATACACAGGTTTAATGATTATTTTGGAAAAGATTTAAAGGTGCTGGAGGAAGATTATATAGATATATATAAGGCTGATTCGGCATGTGAGATTTTAGAGTTCCTGGCACAGCCCATTCCGTTTTGCAAATACTGCAATTTTAATGGTGTCAAGCACGCAATGGAATGGGGAGCGTCGGAAAAGAAAATAGAAGAGTGGACGTGAGGATTGTATGGATAAGGGGACAATAGAAGAGCAAATCATAGATGAATATACATGGCATTGTAAGATCGAAGCGGAATCTTATAAGATGATGGGAAAAATGCTGGATGAAACCTTGATTCGGGAAAGGCTGGACGTGTATGCGATATCCGATCTGTACATATATGGGGGAGCCTATTTGGCAGCACAGTTGTACCGGGCTGTAAAGGATAAAGTAAATGTGAAGGGCATTGTCGATAAAGAGGGGCGCTCCGCTGTAAAAGTGGATATTCCGGTGATCAAATTGGAGGAACTAAGGGAGCTTTATCAGGATGAAAAAGTGATAATAACCCCGCCGAGATTTTATAGAGCCGCCAAAAGAGATTTATCGCAGATTATAGCGGCTGAGAATATTTTGTTTTTAGGAGAATTTTTGGAAGGTCTGTTTTAAGGGGAGGACGTGATGCTGTATGTGACATATGAGGACTCAGTCGTGCATGCTATAGGGATCAGGAAAAAAATGCAGGCGCAGTACCGGGTTTTTAAAAAGGCTTTTGGTGAGGCTTATTACACCTTATACAGGGGACAGATGATGCATTTGTATAGGGAAAACATATTGCTTGAAAAGGAGCTGGCATTCACAAAGGGGGAATGCAATACAGTCATCAAAGACTGGATTGAAAGATATAACATATCCAAAGTGTATGTGAGGCATTATTCCGCAGACAGGCAGGAGTTGTTGTTTTATCAGTATTTGAACGAGAAAGATATCCGGGTGGCAGTGGAGTTCCCGACGGTTTTTCCGGCGTATCAGGGTATTATTGACAGCAAGGTAGTTACGGCTGAGGACACCTATTATAAAAACCGTATGCATGAGTATGTCAGGTGTTGTACGGCGTATCAGCCCATGGAGAAGGTATATGGTATTCCCTGTATCCCCCTGGTAAACGGTGTTGATATCGACGAACAGCCTCAGAAAAAGAGCAGAAAGGCGGACGGGCGAATCGTATTGCTGGTGGTTGCGACATACACGAAGTGGCATGGCCATGAGCGGGTAATAGAAGGAATGCACCGCTATTATGCCGATGGGGGAACAAGAGAGATTATATTTAATATCGTGGGGAGCGGCGGACAGCTAAACTATTATGAGAGCTTGGTAGAGGAATACGGATTGCAGGGACACGTAAACTTTTGCGGCGTGTTGAGCGGGGAAAAACTGGATGAGATATATGATGCATCAGATATTGCAATCGGTGATCTGGGAATTTACAGAGTAGGTCTTAAGTCCGGCGCGCCAATCAAGGAACGGGAATACTGTGCAAGAGGCATTCCTTTTATATACGGACATGACGACATGTCATTCGGCAAAGACAATTATTATGCCAGACAGGTATCCAACGACGAAACGCCGATCGACATGCAGATGGTTATCGACTTTTACAACGAAATGTATGACGGAAGAGAGTTTGCAGAGGATATGAGGCAATATGCCTTATTAAACCTGACATGGAACAAGATATTACAGCCGGTTATCGACTATTATTTATGCTGACAGCGTGACTGTTATGGGATATGAGGAGTCAAGATATGGAGAAAGCAATGAAATATGCACTGATTGGATGCGGTAGAATATCTCCCAATCACATAGCGGCCGCACTGAATAACAAGTTGGATATAGCGGCTATATGCGATATCGATTCCTCGTGCATGTCAGATAAGATGCTTAAGTTTAAATTAGGTGACAGTGTGAGGCAATATACGGACTATCGCGAAATGATAGAGAAAGAAAAGCCGGAGATTGTGGCAGTGTGTACAGAGAGCGGTAAGCATGCAGAGATTGCAATGTTCTGTATTTCACACGGCTGTAACTGTATTATCGAAAAGCCCATTGCGCTGTCCATAAAGGATGCAGATGCCATTATTGCCGCTTCTATAAAATATCATGTGAAGGTATGTGCATGTCATCAGAACAGGTTTAACAGATCCGTTCAAATCATTCGTGAGGCGGTCGATTTGAATAGGTTTGGGAAACTATTCTATGGAACGGCGCACATCAGATGGTGCAGAGACCGTGAATATTACGACAGAGCCGCATGGAGAGGGACATGGGAGCAGGATGGGGGAGCATTGATGAATCAATGTATTCACAACATAGATCTCCTGCGATGGATGATGGGCAGCGATATCGACGAGGTAGTCGGTATGACAGACCGGCTCAGTCATGATTATATCGAAGCGGAGGATTTAGGAATAGCCCTAATCAAATTTAAAAATAAGAGCTATGGCATCGTGGAGGGAACTACGAATGTATACCCCGGTAATTTGGAGGAGACATTATACATATTTGGTGAGAAAGGCACAATTAAAGCGGGAGGCCAGTCCGTTAATGTAATTGAGGAATGGAGATTTTCCGATTTGTTGGATGATCCAAGAGAGGTAAAAGAACGATTCCGGGAAAATCCGCCTAATGTATACGGATACGGACATACGCCATTATATGCGGATATGATAAATGCGATTAAGCAGGATCGACAGCCGTATGTAAATGCGATGGAAGGGAAAAAGGCGATGGAGCTTGTGCTTGGGATTTATAAGTCGGCTGCGGAAGGACATAGTGTGAAATTCCCTTTGATGGAATGCGCTGCCACGGATTTTATAGGGAGATTTTGAGCAAAGAGGCGGCGAAGGGATAATGTCAGATCGGAAACGGATGGATTGGGGTGGAGCCGGACATGGATATCATAGTATTTGGGATCGGTGAGATCGGGAGAAGAAGCTTACCGTTTTTGGAAGAGGAACACCATATTTTATTTTTGTCAGACAGCAGTGAAAAGAAGTGGGAAACCACAGTGGGAAACTATAGAATAAAGGCTCCCGAAGAGATAAAAAAGCATGACTGTGCCGTTGTGATCACATCGACAAGATATGGCACGGAGATAGCAGACCGGCTTCAGGAGATGGGAATTGACAAAAAAAGGATTTATTTTTGCCGCGGGTTTCAGGCAGAGGATGCCTATAAATACGAAATATATCCTCAGACGGTGGAGATGCTGTCTGATACGGGGCTGCCGCTGCTTCAGTATGATCTGCTTCATGCCGGGGAAGAAGAGGGAGAGTGTCAAAGGGTTTTAGTGGCATGCTCCGCTTTTTCGGTATACACGAAACAGGTGATAGAAAACATATCAAGGAGATATAAGGATATAGAATTTTCCCTGTTGACCAATGCAAAAGAGAGTAAAGAAAAAATTGCGGCAGGACAGTTAAAGCATATTTATTATTTCAGGACTATGTCAGATTTGAAAACGGTTCTGGAGCAGTTACCGATATATGATGCCATGCAGTTTTTGTGGATAGAACAGGAATGGAGCTATTTCTATGAACTCATAAGGAAAAAAACAAAACGCTTAAATCTGAATGTTGGGGGAAGTGATTTCTACAGGGCCTCAGAATGCCAGAGGCTTTTCATTAAAAATATCATTGCAGGTGCGGACAGTATTACGGCGGAGACTGAGGGAACAGTTAAAGATTTTGAGGCGTATTACGGTGAGAAAATCAAACAGCCGCTCGGATTACTGCCTTTTGGTATAGAAGTATTGGATTTGATCAAAAAAAAGGAGACAGCTTCGAGGGCCGAAATGAAGAGACGGTTCCATATTCCCGACGATAGAATTGTCGTCACATGCGGCCATAATACCAATACTGCCCATCGGCATTTGGAAATGACAGCTTCTTTAGAACAGCTGTCGGAGGAAGTAAAGAAGAAAATTGTATGCGTGTTCCCGATGACATATCCGAAGGGTGCAGAAGCTTATATTGAGGAAGTCAGAGATAACTTGGCGGCGGGCGGATTAGAATTTGTGATTCTTACGGAATTTATGGATTTTGAAAGGATGGCGGAGTATGCGCTTATATCCGACATAATGATTCATGTCCAGACTACGGATCAGCTGAGCTCCACTATGCTGGAGGAAATGTATGCGGGGAGTCTGGTGATTGCAGGGAGCTGGCTGCCGTACCAATCGTTACATGAGATGGGAATTTATTTCTGGGATGTGAATAAAGTATCGGATATTACAGGTTTGTTGGAAGAGGCAGCAGGCAATATGGAAAAATATAGAGAGAAATGTACGGGTAATAAGGAGATTGTGTGGCAGCATTCATCATGGGATGTATTGGCACCTAAGTGGCATGCGTTATGGGAGAATCGGAAATGAGATACAAAAATTATTGGAGTGAATTTGAATATGACAAACTGAAGCTTTTGTTGAATAAAGAGAAAATAGATTCCATTTTGGAGGTTCGACGCGGGAATAAGAGGCTGGATGAGATGTTTCCGGTCAGCGTGGAACTCCATTTGACAGATATCTGTAACCTGAAATGCGAATGGTGCACAGATAAGGAGCTGCGGCAAAATGGGGCGACCTTGGACATGCAGATTGTAGGCGAGCTTTTTTCCCAGCTTGGCAGATGCCAAACAGGGGTTACATTGGAGGGCGGCGGCGAGCCGACACTACATCCGCATTTTCGAGAAATCATACAGAGCGGCAAGCGGCAGCATGTGGATATGGGATTGATTTCTAATGGCACCGTCGATATATCTGACTGCATAGACGGGCTGAAATGGATAAGGGTATCTCTGGATTCCAGCACCCGTGAGGAATATCAAAAGGAAAAAGGAGTGGATTGCTTCGACCGGGTAATGGACAACCTTGTCAGAATGTCTGAGGCGAGAGCGCCACAGAATACATATTTAGGTGTCGGATATGTTTTGACCACAAGAAATCAGGGGAATTTGCTGGAATTGATTGGAAGGCTGGATGAAATCGGGGTTGACTATATTTATCTGAGACCGGTAGAAGAGGCAGGCAGCATTACGCCCTCGCTGAAGGATCTGTTAGAGCTGCGCAGACAGCTTGCGGAATATACGGAAAAAACAAGGATTAAATATATGCTGACAATTTCAGACAGGGTAATTGATAAAAATGCCGGACTTCCCTGTATCGCGCATACGCTTACTTCTATCATTCACGCAAACGGAGATGTGGCTCTTTGTGAAAAAAGACGGTTGGACAGCATTGTGTTGGGTAACCTTCATCAGAGTACATTTGAGGAAATATGGCTTTCGCCTTATCACGAAGAAGTCAGTCAGAAACTTCTGGACGAAAAGTGTCAGAACGGCTGCAGCGCATGCAGAGTAACCGGATTTAATATGGTGCTGGAACAGTTAGAGAATGTACATTCCAAGCGCTTCATTTAAGTAGAGGAGGAAAAGAGATGGTACTGCCTTTTGAGGAAGAAGATCGAAAAAAATATTACAAGCTGTTAGACGAGGTATTTGCATCTAATTTTTGGTCAGACGGGAAT
Organism: uncultured bacterium; assembly: GCA_947073545.1. Classification (GTDB taxonomy): domain Bacteria; phylum Bacillota; class Clostridia; order Lachnospirales; family Lachnospiraceae; genus UBA3282. The sequence goes on along the minus strand of CAMTMP010000004.1, from coordinate 78,915 downwards.
ATGACCAGAAGATTTGAGGAAAAGTTTCAAGAGTTTACAGGGTTGAATGCCTGCGCCGTGACAAGCGGCGGAGCAGGTCTGCTTTCCATCCTGGAATATGTGAACGTAAGGGGAAAGGAAGTTATTGTACCTGCGAACACATTTTGGGCCACGGCGCAGGCAGCAAAAAAGGCGGGTGCATCGGTCGTGTATGCGGATTGCAATAAGGAAGACCTGTGTATGAACTATGCCGATATGGTCAGCAAGGTCACACCGAATACCAAAGCGGTGATTGTTGTGCATATTGGCGGACACATTGCCTTTGAGGTGGAAAAGATTGCGGCGTTCTGCAAAGAACACGGTATAGCGCTTATAGAGGACTGTGCACATGCACACGGAGCCACGTGGAACGGAAAAACGGCAGGCGGGTATGGACTGGCGGGAAGCTATAGCTTTTACGCGACGAAGACCATGCCGCTTGGCGAGGGAGGTATGATTGTAAGCCGTGATAAGGACTTGATCGCGTGGATGAAAAAGTTTCGCAACTATGGAAAGGAAGTTATCAACGGAAACGTCGTAACCTATCCCATGAAGGAGGGATTTAATTATAGAATCAGTGAGTTTACAGCGGCGCTGGGAATTGTCCAGATAGAGCGCCTTCCGCGCATTTTGGAATGGAAGAGAAGACTGGCAGAAAAATACGATCAGATATTTGATAATCGTGTGATTTTTCCCAAAGGGATGGAATCGGGATATTACAAATACATTGTATTTGATCAGAATCTGACGGAAGAGACGGGAAAGGTTTTTAACGCCACAGATTTTGGAAACGAAATAGAGGGGACAAAGTTGAATTTGCCTAACAGCTATTGGGTGGCCGGGCATCATAAATGTGCCCCGATTTACCATGGCTGGGATAAGGCGGAACTGACTGTGGAAGAGCTGCGAAAGTATCTGGTTAAAAATCCTTGAAATATAGGGCGTCATAGTCAGGAGGAATCTGTGAATGGGAAATGAGTCTGAATATTTTAATAAAGTATATGACAAATTCTGGTCGGTACAAAGCAGAAGGTATGGGTATGCGCCGTATGAACAGAATCTTGTCAGGCTTATAGCAAAGTCAAATCCGGGGAAAGTGTTTGAAGTGGGAATCGGGACAGGCTGGCCGATCGGCACCGCTCTGAAAGAGAAAGGGATTGTGGTCGATGGGTGTGACTTGGCGGAATCTTCGGTTATGTCGGCCAGAAAAGAACTGGGAAATGAAGAGGGAATCTGGGTCGGAGATGTAATGAGTTATAGGGGATCGGAGCAATGGGATACGATCTATTGTGTACGTGCAAGCTGGTATATTCCGGACTTTTACGATACGCTTCTTAAAATGATTTCCATGACAAAAAGCAGGGGGTATCTTGTGTTTGACGTCATGGATGAAAACAGCCCGTGTTGTCTGAAAATCAGGTGGAGCGCGCTAAAGGAAAAATATTACAGATTTTTGGGGATTCATGTAAACGAAGTATATGGCAGACACTTTATCAATATTTCTAAAATGAAAAAATTTTTGAAGAAGAACGGATTGGATTATCAATGCTGGAGCGAAAGGAAAATTACAGGAAATAAAGACAGGTGCAGCACACCGAAGGTTGTTTTTTTATGCAGAAAGGAGAATTGACGGATGAAAAAAAGTGCATATATAGTCGGGCTGTTCTCCTTTTTTGGCGGTTTTTATATGGGTGGGAAAATGCTTGTAGATATGATTAATGATTATCAGACGAGAGCGGACAGAAATTCTGCCAATATGATGCTGTTTAATGAGTGGGTTGCGTTTCTTTATTCAGGCGGTCGTGTCGAGCGATATTTTCAGGAGAATCATTATAAGAGGATTCTGATTTACGGCAACGGATTTGCCGGTACCAGACTGCAGCAGGCATTGGAGAAAACAGATATTGAGATTGCTGCGGTGATGGATAAAGCGGCGCACGCAGATGTGGACGGAGCAGTCATAGGGGTGGATGCGGATATACCTGATGTAGATTGTATTGTAGTTACTCCGGTATTCTCTCATGCTGAGATATATGACGTATTGTCAAAGCGGACTAGGATTCCTATTGTGTCAATCAGTGAAATTTTGAACAGAGAGGCGCCGTAATGAATTTTGGCAGGGTATAAAATATATGTCTGATAAGTGGAACCATGATGTGGGGTTGATCGATTTTATACATAGATATGACGGGGTGGCGATCTTCGGAGCAGGGAGATATGGGAGAGGAACATACTATCAGCTTGTCAGGGACATAGCGGGGAAAATATATTTTTTTGTGGATAACAATTCAAATTTGTGGGGCAGGGAGATTATAGACGGTATCACATGTATTTCGCCAAATGATCTGAAAAAATACAGCAATTTACTATGTCTGATATTAATGCCGTCTAAATATCGGAAAGCAGTGGGAAACCAGCTGGACGAGATTGGAAACGATTATGTTTATGTTGATGAAAGAGTATTTCACGACAGACAGGTGATGGAATATTATTTTGGATTCAAGCTGCCGGAAAAGCTCCGCACATCAGAATCCGGTGAAATGGGGGACTATAAAAGGGATAAATCAGAGAATGAGAGAGTTGCGGTGTACACCTGCGTCGTCAATGATTTTGATGAATTAAAACAGCCTGAAGTAATAGAAGAGAATTGTGATTATTATTTTTGTGGTATGGAAAAGCCGGATAACTTAGGGGTGTATCGATGGATAGATTTGTCGTGTACAGAAGCGGCAAAAATTGATAATCCAATCAGGATAAATAGATACTGCAAATTGCATCCCCATTATTTTTTCCCTCAATATAAATACTCTATTTACGTTGACGGCAGCCTGCGAATTAAACAAAAAATTTCTGATTTGATATATAGGATAGGAAATGTGGGTATAGGTGTACATGAATTGGAGCATTACTGCGATTTGTATGCCAATGCGGTGGGCATCATTCTTTCGGGACTGGGGGGCGATGATCCGGATACGGTACGCGAGCAGATGAGAAGATACAGCGAGCAGGGGTTTCCGTTTCAGTTTGGGACTTCCGAAAACGGGGTATTGGTGAGGGAGCACAATAAACAGTCATGTATTGACATTATGAATATATGGTGGGATGAGATTTTGCATTATTCATGCAGAGACCAGTTGTCGCTGTTTTATGCAGTCTGGAAGCGTGGTTATACAGCGAAGGATTTAGGAAAGCTGGGAAGCAACTTGAGGAAGACCGGAAAATTTGAGGTAACAAAGCATCGGTACGAAGAAGCAAAAGCTGAGGGGTAGCGGCACAATGCATATTGTATTTGCAACAGTTGAATTTTTGTCGGAAGGCATAGAAAGCTGCGGAGGTCTGGCGCAGTATATCGCAAAGGCGGCACACATATATGCCCGGAAGGGAAACCGGGTGACGGTTATTGTTTTGTCAAAACGAGGCAATACGTTTGAGTATGAGAAAAATGTGCGGGTTGTCAGAATACCGCAAAATACAGTGGAACGGGATCTTATATTGTCGAAACTTGGAAATAAGGAGCTAAAAGGAGTGGCGGCTTCTGTCTGGAACAGCTATTTAGTGAATAAGCGGATTGCTCAAATCGACAAAGAGGAGAAGGTGGATGTTGTCCAATATACGCATCTGGGGGCGTTAGCGTTGTTTAGAAACAGAAAGATACCGGCCATTGTAAGGATGTCAAGTTTTTCCCCTGTTGGACTGGAGGCGAGAAAGGCCGATTTCAATTCGGCCAATATAGGTTCGGTTCCGATTTTACCAGCGCAGAAGATTGATTTCGCGGCTATGAGAAGGGCAGATGCCGTTTTTGCGCCGTGCAGATTAACCGCTATGCTTGCAGAAAGAGTATTGAAAAAGACAGTTTCCGTAAAAGAGAGTCCGGCGATGCCGGTACAGAATATGCAAAATACCACTTTGCCCAAGGAGCTGTCAGGGAAAAAGTATTATCTGTATTTTGGCGCGTTGAGCAACCATAAAAATGCAAGGCTTTTAATTGACGCAGTATGGAAGATGGTAAAAAACAATCCGGAGTTTTACTTTGTGATAGCGGGAAAGGATTTGGGAATCAGTGACGGAAAAGGCAGGCTGTCTCCGGCAATCCCGCAGATAATGGCGGCTGCCGGAGAGTATGCAAAGCGAGTGATCTATTTGGGTGATTTGGGAGACAGGACAATTCTTGGTACGCTGATAGAGAATGCTGAATTTTGTCTTCTACCCTACAGATTTGAGAATCTTCCCAATACATGCATAGAAGCGATGGAGCACGGAAAAATTGTTGTCAGTACTTATAGGTCGGGAGTCAGCCAGCTGATCAAGGATGGCTATAACGGCTTTTTGACTGACCAAGATAATCCGGAAGAGCTGGTCAGCGCGGTCGGTCGGGTGTTGGCAATGGAGGAATCAGAACGGCAGCGGTTCCGGGCAAATACATTAAAGCGTGTTTCACAAATGAGTTCGGAAAATTTTTATAAATATATGATGGATTACTACAGGGCGGTAATAGGGAGAAAACAATGAACAATGCGTTAGCGGGAGCGGCGGGCGCTCTTATTGGCATTTTGGCAGGAGGGTATACTGTATGCAAATCCGGAAGAGCGGCTTTAGCTGTACAAAAGAGAAGGGCAGAGCGTGCGGAAGCATATTTCCATACTTTGAATCAATGGTTAATGATAAAGAACAGAGGAATTAACATCGAACAATTTTTTATTGATAATCATTATGCGAGGGTAGGGATCTATGGCTTTGCGTTTCTCGGACAACGCTTGGCGGAAGAGCTGTCGGGCTCATCTTATGTGGAGACTGTATATTTTATTGATAAGAACGAAAGCTATGTGAAAGGCGAGAAAAACGTATATGCACCTACTGACGACTTGCCGGAGGTGGATGTCATTGTAGTGACACCTGTCTCTTCATATGGCGTAATAGAAAATATGCTCAAGCAGATTATCGACTATCCGATCGTTTCGATAGAGGATATTGTCTTTGATCTTGTCTAGGATAATAAAGTAAATTTTAGAAAGAAAAGAGGAGATTACATTGATGAACAGAATTTGTGAGTTGGCACAGGAGAATGCAAAAAGACACATTTATATCAGGGGTACGTCGGTATTGGGAATCAGTTTAGGGCTGTTTTTGGATTCGGAGGGTATAGGATTCGACGGTTTTATCGACAGGGATCAGGCGAAACAGGGTTCTATTATTTACAATGACTATTTTTGTGTGGATATATCGGAGATTCCGGCGGACAGCTTTGTGTTTGTGGCAGTTTCATCAAAAAGGGCCGAGAAAGAAATCGTGGCCGAGCTTCAGAAATTAGAGATAGATTACGCAGACAACCTGCAGGATGAAATAAAGGAATGCCAGAAGAATGAAGAATTGTTTTTAAAGGCTTTTTTCATTGATCGTATGAAATATGTGCCGGATTTAAAGCATCCCAAAACCTTTAATGAGAAGCTGCAGTGGCTGAAATTGCACGATCACAATCCACTGTATGCAACGCTTGCTGATAAATATGAGGTAAAGGACTATGTGGCAAAGAAAATAGGAAGTGAACATGTAATTCCGGCATACGGTGTGTGGGAGCGTTTCGAGGACATAGATTTTGACACTTTGCCCGATCAGTTTATTCTGAAATGTACGCATGATTCGGGAACATTTGTTATAGTCACTGACAAAAATAATTTTGACAGACAAGCGGCAAAAGAGACATTGGAGAGAAGCTTACATGTGAACTATTATGACTATTGCCTTGAGTGGGTATATAAAGGCGTAAAACCCCGCATTATTGCGGAAAAATACATAGATACCTTGGGAAAACCGGACTCTGTGGAGTATAAATTGTCCTGTTTTGACGGTAAGGTGGGATACGTTACGGTCTGCATAGGGATTGCCCATGACTCTTTTGATAAAAGGACAAACGATTCGTATGATCTGAATTTTAACCATATGCCTTGGTATGCATCCTATAAAAATTCCGGAAAGGATATACAAAAGCCTGAGCAGTGGGATGAGCTAATCGAGCTGAGTGAGATATTGTCAGCAGGAATACCTCACGTGAGGGTTGATTGGTATATTATTGACGACATTATATATTTTGGTGAAATGACATTTTACACCTGGTCCGGATGTGCCGATTTTACACCTCCGCACTGGGATTTGATATTGGGGAATTATATAAATCTTCCCGAGACCGCGGATTGAGCCTTTTGGTCGAGAGAGGCAAGGACTGCATATTTAAGTTATAAATTGTGAGTTTTGTGGGCAGAAGGCAGCACAGAAATGGAGATAAAAATGGAATTTCATTATGACGACGGTTGCGGAAATTCTATTTGCTGTACTTATTGGAGCGAGCATTTAGACAGTGAGACAATCGATAAGAAATACAGCAAGTATGATTTTCTTCAGGTGTGTTATCCCAAGTATGTCAATATAGATATTTATAATAAGTATAAAGAGGTCTTAGCATATTGTGAATACGACGGGAGATGGGGCAGAGAGGCCAAATCCATAGATATTTCCTTAAAGCAGACAGAAGATGAAATCTTAGAACACATGAGTAAAAATACAAGATATAAAGTAAAGCGGGCATTGGAAAGGGACGGATTGTACACAGAGCTTACTGTCGAAATAGGCAGAGAGGACATGGAGGAGTATATTGCGTTTTATAATGATTTTGCAGATTTGAAAGATATGAGGCATATTGATGAAAACCGTGTAAGGGCACTGGTTGAACAGGGAAAGTACTCGATTTCCAGATGCTGCGATAAAGCCGGGAAAACATTGGTAGAGCATGCTTACTATGTAGACAAAGAGGGAGGAAGGGTGATGCTCGCTACGTCCAGCTCTCTGTTTCGGGAAGCGGAAAATTCGGAGTACCGTAATATGATAGGACGGGCAAATCGGATGCTGCATTTTATGGATATGGTTGGATTTAAAAAGCTCGGATTCATAACATATGACATGGGCGGAGCGGGTGATTATAACGAGGAACTGAAAGCGATAGCAGATTTCAAGCTGGGATTTGGAGGGGAGGTTATAAAGTACGATGCGGGATTTACGATTCCTCTCAAGTATGTGCGGCAGGCTGATAAATTGTTGGAAAACGCAGAGCAATATGCAGGAAAAAAGATAGTGATATACGGGTATGGGCAGATAGGCAGATACATCGCGGAGGGATTGAAGAAAAGAGGGATTGCCGATTTTATTATTCTCGATAATTATCTGGACTCTATAGAAGGCGTAACGCTCTGTAAAGATGTGGATCTGGAGAGGATGGACAGCAATATGACAGTCTTGTTTATGACGCTGGGGAAATTGTCTTTTTCTAAAGCCGTAGGGAAACTCGAACAGATGGGTTACGAGGGAAACAGGAATATGCATACGGTTTTATTTTAAAGATGTGTCCGGAGAAAGGTGCAGGTTAAAGATGTTTTTCGAAAAATTCGACGAGGATTTAAACACAATCTTACATAAAGTGGGCGCAGGAAAGAAAAATATTTATGTGTGGGGTTACCTTGGATTTGGCGCTGTTCTGATTGACAGGCTGCATCGGGATTTTAACGGATGCTGTATTATCGACAGGAAGAACGAAGGCGGAAGGGCGGACATAAAAAAACCGCAGTGTTTAAAGGATGTCAATATGGAAGAAGCCGCCATCCTTTTATGTATGAGGGATACTGTGGAGGCGGAAGCTTTTTTAAGCCCTATGGGTGCGGTGGAAAACATACATTACTTTAAAATGCGGGAGCTTGTATATGGCGGTGAAAAAGAGCGTCCGCTGGACTTTGTCAATTGGCTGGAATGCAGATACGGGTGTGATTTTCTTTTAGGGAAGGACAACAGAGAAGGGGAACGCATAGAATATACGCCTACGCCGTTTAACACCGTGCAAAAGATTGCGGCAGAGCTTGAAATAGAAAAGGGAGCGGCGCTGTTCGATTATGGTATGGGAAAAGGACTTGCCCTTTTGTTGTTTCGGGAATATGGGATCGAGAGGATAGGAGGCGTGGACAGAGACACGGAGCTGTATGACGCCGCATGCGGTAATTTTAATAAGCTGGGGATAACGAATGCAGAGCTGATGTGTAACGATGCGCGTGATGTGCAAGATATCGACAGCTATAATTATTTCTACTTTTACAATCCTTTTGTGGGTACTATTTTCCAACAGGTAATTGACAATATAGTGGAGAGCTATAGGCGTAATGTCAGAAAAATGAGAATCATTTATGTAAATACAGTCTGTCACGATATGATTGTCGATAGCGGTATTTTCAGGCTGGAAAAACAGGTTGAGGTAGGGCATTGGTATCCGATGGCAAATATTTACACGACGGAATGAGGGGATATGAAGAAAAAATTTATTATCACGATTGATACGGAAGGAGACAACTTATGGGAAGTCAGAAATTCCGAAAAATCCATGAGCAGGATAAGCAACAGGAATGGTGCGTATATAGAAAGATTCCAGCTGCTGTGTGAGAAGTACGGCTATATCCCTACATATTTGACAAATTATGAGATGGCGCTGTCTGAGCCGTTTCGCGATCTTGCCAGAGCCGGTGTTAAGGATCATAAATTGGAGATTGGTATGCATCTGCACGCCTTTAACAGCCCTCCATTATACAACCTGACTGACAGAAGAGGGGGAAACAAGGCTTATGCAGGCGAGTATCCGCTTGCTGTATTGGATAAGAAAATAGAGTATTTGACCAAGTTTTTAGAAGATAATTTTCAGACACCAATAAAAAGCCATAGAGGAGGAAGATGGTACATCGATGCGGAATACATCGGGTTACTGGCAAAACATGGATACACTGTGGATTGTACGGTGACACCCGGCATGGATTGGAGGGATAACAAAGGGCAGACACAGGACAGTAAAGGAATAGATTACCGAGGATTTCCGAAAAGTGCGTATGAAATGTCGGCGAGAGAGCCTGCAAGACATGGAAAGAGTGGGATGGTGGAAGTTCCCGTCACTGTGAAAGCAGATTTATCCGTAAGGAAATATGCAAGAGCAATGCTGTGGGGAGAGAAAATCACATTTGGGAAATGGTTCAGACCTACGGGAAATAATTTGAATGAATTGATAGAGATTGTTGAGTGGAATAAGAAGAAAAAAACAGATTACATAGAGTTTATGCTTCATTCGTCAGAGCTGATGCCGGGAGGGAGTCCGACATTTGCATATGAATGGCAGATAGAGAGATTGTATGATGAGCTGGAAGAGCTCTTCGCTTATATGAGCGCTGACTATGAGGGGGTAGGACTTGCCGATTATGCGGCGAGGTTTCTGACAAAAGGAAAACAGGGGGGATTCTCATGCAGATGAGGAAAACGGCGACGGGCGTCCTGCAGCTATTGGCGGCATATATGGCCGGAGTGGGAATAGGAAAAATATCCGCCACTCTGAAGGGCAGCGCAAGAGAGAAGGCGGACAAGTTTTATTCTTACTATACGATATTAAATGAGTGGATGAAAATAAGGGAAAGAGGACGATCGCTGGCAGAATTTTTTTCGGACAGGGGCATCAGGACAATTGCCGTTTATGGGATAGCGGATATGGGGCGGCATCTGCAAAAGGAATTGGAGGGTTCAGGTGTGGAAATCATTTACGCTATAGATAGAAACGCCGGGAATGCTAGAGCTGCCGTGAATGTATATTCTTTAGAGGATGAACTGCCTTTGGTTGACGCGGTTGTAGTTACAGTCACATACGATTTTGACAATATCAAAAAAATGTTGGAGCGGCAGGTGAAATGTCCCATTATTTCACTGGAGGAGGTCGTGCTGGATTTTGAATTGCCGAGGGTGGTTTGATTTAGAGAAAAAGAGGAGACTGTCAGATGGAATATCCTGTTGTACTGGCAATTAACAAGCAGCACCGTATGCAGGCGCGGGTTGTCATGGAAAGCATTATGATGAATACAGGATCGGATGAAACGGTCAGATTTATTGTGCTGTGTGACAGAGAGGTCATGTTATCCGATACGAGTGTGATGGCTGACATACAGAAAAGCTATTCAAATTGCCGTGTGGATTTTATGGATTTGGGAGATGAATTTGACGGCGCCGCATTTCAAATAGGGAGAATCAGCGTTCCTGCGACGTACTATAGAATCGGACTGCCAAACTATTTGCCGGAATATGATAAGTGCTTATATCTGGATACGGATGTAATCGTAAAGACAGATATCAGAGAATTGTTTGCCGTTGATTTGGAAGGATATTATATGGCGGGAGTTCCGGCTGTAGCAGGGGTTATCGGCGATGAAAAATCGCAACGCTATAACGCTTTGCGGCTCGGGATTCCGTCAATGAAAAGCTATGTCAATGCGGGGGTGCTTCTGTTTCATCTGCAAAAGATGCGGGCGGATCATATACAGGAAAAGCTGTATGCCTTAATAGGAACACCTTTTGATCTTCAGGATCAGGATATACTGAATAAAGTCTGTTTTGGACATATCAAATTGCTGGGTTACAGATATAATGTGTCGCCGAAATACTTTAATTGGAATGAAAATGAGTTTGGTGAATTTCACTCGGCCGACGAGGTAAGGGAAGGACGGGAAAAGCCGGCAATCATTCATTATATCGGGGATGATAAACCATGGGAAGATGTAGGCATGAAGTATGCAGATGAATGGTGGAAAGCGTTTTTGCATATGAGCGATGTAAGCAAGGTCATCTCCGGGTTTATAGAACCAATGCTTCAGCCGATTGTCAAAACGGCGGGAGAAAAAACAGAGAAGCTGCAGGGGATGAGGGAGCGTTATAGAAGAAGGCTGTTTGATGAGCTGCGGCAGGCAAAGGCAATATATATATACGGCGCAGGCGGATGGGGCCGCAGTATAAAAGAGCAGATGGAAAAAGAGGGCATCCGGATAAACGGTTTTCTCGTTTCACAGGAAACGGAATGCGGCGAGGACAGTGACATACGATTGTTTCAGAAAGTATATGGAAAGCTGGTAAAGGAAGAAGCGCTGGTGGTAGTGGCAGTGTCTAAAAAATATAGGGATGAAATCGTTAAAACGTTAAACAAGGTGAAACTTGCCGGGACAGTGATTCTGGATGAAACGGATAAGAGTATTTTATTGAACGAAGTATACGGATAAGAGTGTGGGGCAGAAAAAGTATGAATGACACAGGTATGGAAAAAAACTGTTATGTGGAAAGTATTATTTATCGAATATCGGAGCGTATGAAAGAAATGATCGCAGAGGGAGTCATTGCGGACAGCAGGAGAATATTGATATATGGGCTGGACGTCTATTCCTTTGCGATAAGGACTGTTTTAGAAAATGCAGGGTTTCAGATAGACGGTTACATATCTGACGACAGGGATTTGCTGGTGGAGCACACCAGACGGGCGAAGGCGGCGAAAGCAAGATATTTTAACTCGTCGAGAGACATGATCGGAATGTTTTCTATAGAGGAGAAGCTGCATCCTCTTGATGAACGCATATTGATCATCTGCGCTTCGAAGGAATGTCCGGTAAATATGATAGAATCGCTTGGCTATCGGGATGGAACGCATTTTTTTCAGGTATTTGACTGGGAAAAAGACGAGTTTGCAGATGCCATGTGCGGCAGACAGAGAATAACCCTAAAAGAAATACAAGGTCTGGCAAAAGATATGCTTTATATGGCGGACCGGTTTTGCCGGCAGAGAGGAATCCGGTATTGGGTATGCGGGGGAACACTTCTGGGTACCGTGCGGCACAAAGGCTTTATACCATGGGATGATGACGTTGATATTTTTATGCCTTGGGAGGATTATAAGCGGTTTGTGGGCGAGTTTCGTCCTGATGGGTATTACAGCGTCGTTTCACCTGATTATGTAGACAGGCGGGATTATCATTTACTATTCTCTAAAATAATAGATCATCGGACAGTGGTAAGGGAGGATTCCGCCATTATCAGGAAGATACGTCCTGTCTCCATTGATATTTTCCCCTTAATCGGTCTGCCGGGTGAGGAAAGCGACCGCATATCCTATTTCAAACGCTATCAGGAGATGGAAAGGATGATATGGGAGGATTTCTATGCGAATGACGGAGATCTGGACGTATTTAATAAGTGGTATCCTTCCCAAAAAGAATTTCTGGAGAGATATGATTTTGATGAATCGGCGTATGTAGGGGTATTGGCAACAGCCTATGCGGAGAAGGATTGCACTACAAAAGCGGTCTATCAGTCAACAATAAGGATGCCCTTTGAAGATATCGAGGTCAATGTGCCGGCAGGATATAAAGAATACCTGGACAATCTATACGGGAAGGACTGGATGATTGTTCCGGAGGAGGATAAGAGGGGCCTTCCGCATAGCTTGGAGGCATACTGGATATAGGAAATCATATAGGGGGATGAGGAAGTGCCGAAGGTTTCAATCATTGTACCGGTTTATAATACTGAGAAGTATCTGGCGAAGTGCCTGGACAGTATTATTATGCAGACACTTGAGGAAATCGAAATTATCTGTATCGATGACGGTTCGACAGATGACAGCAGTCGAATTTTAGATAGATACGCCGTGGCGGATGCGCGGATCAAGGTGATTCACGGATGCAATAAAGGCTATGGAGCGGCTATGAATATCGGTCTTGACATGGCAGAGGGAGATTATATTGGCATTGTGGAAAGTGATGACTGCATTGAGGCCGGTATGTACGACGAGCTGTATCAGGCGGCAGAGGCGGATGATTTGGATATGGTAAAATCGGATGCTTACTATTGGCTGGATACCATAGGATATAGAAAAAGAATATTCCGTAAGCAACTGGAACCGTATTATGACCGCGTGCTATATGATATCGACCGGAACGTTTTTTTTGACTTTTTTATGAATATATGGACCGGAATCTATAAGAGGCAATTTTTGGAGAAATATGGTATCCGGTTTAATGAGAGCAGGGGAGCATCTTATCAGGACAACGGTTTTTGGATGCAGACACTCTTTTACTGTGGAAAAGCCAAGTGGCTCAATCGGGCATTTTATTTGTACAGACAGGACAATTTGTCGGCATCTGTGAAAAGCAAAGACAAAATATTGGCGATGACAAGGGAATATGAGTGTCTGGAGCAACTATTGCTGGAAAGACAGGATTATGATTTTTTAGCATACTGTTATTATTACAGGCTTTTCAGGCATCAAGGGACATTTTATCGTATTGCGGATGAGTATAAGAGGGAATTTTGTGAGCAGATAAAAAAAGACTATTCAAAGTATAAGCATTTTGTGAAGGGAAATATGTATATGGATAAATGGCTCCATGAAATATCGACTGTCCCGGATGAAGTGTGTGGCAAAGTGATTCAGAAGAAGAAACGGATTCGGGAACAGCTTGACTGTGCGGCGCAATGTATTATCTATGGGGCCGGGAATAGTGGAGATTTGGTACTTAGGGGAATGTACAACGAAGGATATTACGATAAGATATGCTGCTTCGCTGTTTCAGAGAGGCCCTCTGATGAAATGTTTGGTGGAAAACCACTTATGACAATCGATAAAGCGTGCGAAAAATACCCGGACGCGCTGGTGATTGTCGCCGTTACCAGAGGCAGTGATATGTATAATCAGATGGTGGCAAATTTGGAGGGACTCGGGATAAAGGAGTTTATGGCAGGCTCTGATATACAGGAAGTTTTCTATATACTTTAAAGGAGAAATGCGACATGAATATAGCAATGATAATTGCAGGCGGGAAAGGGAGCCGTATGAACCAGGATCTTCCCAAACAGTTTTTAAATATTCATGATAAACCGGTTATTGTCTACACAATGCAGGCATTTCAAAGACATCCGGAGATTGATGCGATATTGATTGTCTGTATTAACGGCTGGCAGGAAATTTTAAGGGCTTATGCCAATCAGTTTAATATCTCAAAGCTAAAATGGATAGTAGAAGGCGGAAATAACGGACAGGCATCCATATATAATGGGTTGGCGGAGCTGAAAAAGCACTGTAGGGATGAGGATCTGGTGTTAATCCATGACGGAATCAGGCCTAACGTATCTCAGGAAATCATATCAGGCTGTATTGCGCAGTGCAGACTGCATGGTTCGGCGGTTACGGTTATTCCCTGTGCGGAGGCTATGCTGCTGCGAAACGATGACAGGAACAGTGCATCGGCATTGGTTGCAAGAGACATGCTGGCAAGGACACAGACACCACAGGCGTTTCCGCTTGGAGAATTAATATGGGCGCATGACGAGGCAAAAAGGCAGGGAATCGACAATTCCACGGCGACCTGCACGTTGATGGTAGAGCTGGGGAAACAGGTGTATTTTTGCCCGGGCTCCGAAAAGAATATCAAGATCACGACAACAGAAGATATAGAGATTTTCAAAGCGCTGCTGTTAGCGAAGAAAGATGACTGGTTGAAATGATATGTATCTGAAAAGCGGGAGATATAGAGAAGACTTACATGCGGCTATGCGGGCAACCGTACATATGGAAAGGCTGTATCATAAAAAAATATTGATTACCGGGGCTACAGGGTTAATCGGATCATTTTTGACAGATCTGCTGCTGTATGCGGACAAAGAGAAAAAGGCAGATATTGAAGTTTTTGCATTGGCGCGTGATAAGGCGAGGCTTAAACAACGTTTTTCATCCAGTCTGAATCACAAACATTTTCATATGCTGATACAAGATGTAACCGAGCCTTTGCAGTACATAGAACCGGTAGATTATGTTATTCATGCGGCGGGAGATGGTTTTCCCGCCGCATTCAGGGAGCATCCGGTGGAAACTATGATGCCGGCACTGGTTGGCACATACCAATTACTGCAATATGCGAAGGCACAAAAGGCGGAAAAATTTTTGTTTGTTTCCAGTGGAGAAATTTATGGAAAAACGATTGGCAAAACACATGCATTTTTGGAAAGTGAGTGCGGCTTTGTTGACAGTATGCAGGTGAGATCATGCTACCCGATGGCGAAAAGATGTGCAGAGACACTGTGTGCTTCTTTCGGAAAAGAGTATGGTGTTCCGATCGTCGTGGCGCGGCTAAGCCATATCTATGGCGCATGTACTTCCCAAAAGGATAACCGGGCGACTGTGCAGTTTTTAAAAAATGCGTTGGCAGGGGAGGACATTAGGCTGCGCAGCTTAGGACAACAGATGCGCAGTTATACCTATGTAGCGGATTGTGTATCCGGTCTGCTAACGGTATTAATAAATGGGGCTGAAGGGGAAGCGTATAATATTGCAAATGCCAACTCCCGTGCGACGATAGCGGAATTTGCCGACACGCTGGCGCAGAGAGCGGATGTTGGATGTATCGTGGAGGAACCGGACAGAAACGGCGTACAGGAACTTACTCCGATAGAGTATGCGGTGCTTGATGCCGCCAAGCTGGAGAGCTTGGGATGGAGGGCAGGATATACGCTCAGAGACGGGATTAGCAATATGTTTGATACCGGTACATTAAATTTGGTAAAGGATGAATAGAGATGGACAAAGAGACGTTAATAGAAGGATTCCCCAAGGCCCTGATCAGTTGGTATGATCTGAAACCCGAAAGCGAGGTTCTTTTTATTTCCGGTGGAGACGAGGAGTGCGAGGCGCTTTATGAAGTGCTGGAAAATAAAGGAGTAATCTTGTCCAGAGCCTCGGCAGATACGGTGTGCCGCACGAGCGGGAGGTTTGATTATATTATAGCGGCGGGTATTGTGGAAAGAAGTCATGAGCCGGAAGAACTTTTGTCCGGAATCAGAAGACTGCTTAAGCCATCCGGGACATTTCTGGTCGGAGCAGAAAACCGTCTTGCAATCCGCTATTTTTGTGGTGACAAGGATAGATTTTCCGATCATGTGTTTGACAGCATAGACGGATACGTGCAGGTGATGGAAGAGCGTATGAAAGATATGGAAGGGCGCGCGTATTCCAAATCGGAGCTTGGGAGAATGTTGACAAAGGCAGGATTTGCCGGCTATAAATTTTACTCTGTCATGCCATGTCTTACACGCCCGCAGTTGATCATTTCCGAAAATTATGATCCAAATGAGATGATAGATGTGAGAGTATTTCCGCAATACAACAGTCCCCATACCGTATTTTTAGAGGAGGAAAGGTTATACAAGGCAATTATAGAGAATCATATGCTTCATCAAATGGCAAATGCCTTTCTGATTGAATGTCCAATGGACGGTAAGGCCTGTGATATTGATCAGGTAACGGTACAGGGAGACAGGGATATAGAGGAGTCTATGGCGACGATAATACGCAGTGGAGCGGATGTAAGAAAGAAAGCCTTATATCCGATGGGATCGAATAAAGTACGTTCGCTGATGGAAGAGCATAGATATTTGCAGCAGCATGATGTACCGATGGTAGAGGCGTGCTTGAAAGATGATTCTTATGTAATGCCCTACGTCAACGGACAGATCGCAACGGAATATTTTCGAGAAATGCTGCAAGAGAATAAGGATTTATTTATAGAAGAATTAGAGTCGTTCAGACGCATAATCCTGTCATCGTCAGAAGAAGTTGATTATGACCAGATAAATTGGAGACAGTTTGAACCGGGGTGGGAGAAACGGAAAAAGGATGATCCAAACATTGACAAATGGGAAAAGCTGTCGGAGGGGACAGAAGAGGAACGACGGGATATCGGGGTGATATTAAAAAAGGGTTATGTGGATTTGGTGTCAATTAACTGCTTTCACACAGATAAAGGCTTTCAGTTTTTTGATCAGGAGTTTTTTATAGAGAATTTTCCTGCAAATGCAATTTTTATCAGAACGATAGATTTTATATACAGGGACAGGCCTGATTTGGAAATGCGATATCCAAGAGATGAGCTTTTGAAGCACTTTCATTTGTATGAGCATAGAGACACATGGAGGGCAAAGGGAAATCAATTTTTGGGAAAGCTGCGGAACGAGGCGGAGCTGAGGACATACCACCGGATTCACAGGCGGGATGACAGAATACTTGCGTCTAACAGGCACAGGATGAACTATACACAGGATGAGTATAATAAGCTTTTTGTAAATATTTTTAAAGATATTGCAAATAAGAGAATTTATCTTTTTGGGTCGGGTATTTATGCAGAACGTTTTATGGAGCAGTTTGGCAAATCCTGTAATATAGCCGGAATTTTGGATAATGACAGGAAAAAGTGGGGGACGTACATTCATGGAGTGGAGATTGGTCCGCCGTCAACACTTTTAGATGTGGATACTCCGTTTAAGGTGTTTGTGTGTATAAAGTATTTTGAGGGAGTCCTTAAGCAGCTGAAGGCGATGGGGGTTAAGGAGTTTTCCGTATATGATTGGAGAGTTGATTACGACAGACCGGTAAAACAGACAATAGTCAATGAAAAAGAAAACGCAGCATCCAAAAAATATCAAACCGGTTATGTTGCGGGTGTATTTGATTTGTTTCATATTGGACATCTTAATTTATTAAGGCGTGCCAAGGAACAGTGTAATTATCTTATTGTGGGAATAGTAACGGACGAGCAGGTAGTAAAAAGCAAAAAGACAAAGCCTTATACATCATTCAAGGAACGTCTGGAAATCGTGCAGGCATGCAGGTATGTGGACGAAGTGGTCGAGATACCGGTCGACAGACCCGATACGGAGGATGCTTTTTATATGTATCATTTTGATGTGCAGTTTTCGGGCAGCGACTATGAGAAGGAGCCTGCATGGATTGCAAGGAAAACATTTTTACGGCAGCATGGTTCTGATTTAGTGTTTTTTCCATATACGGACGGCATTAGTTCCACAGAGCTGAAGGAAAAGCTTGGGGAAGAGCGATAGAGAGGGGAAAGAAAATGGATACAGAAACACAAAGCAAGAGAAATGAATGGATATATACAATATGTCAAAAAGCGGCAGAGCTTGCCGAGGGAAGAGCGGTCATTATATGGGGCGATTATGGTGTGTCCTGGAAAATACGTGATATTTTGGAAGATAAGTATCGTATGAGGGTGCATGGATTTATCGACAGCGACCTTATGAAAATTGACAATCAGACAATATATCCAACCAGCTGCATAGACGGAAAGGCGAAAGAATATTTCGTCGTCATTCCCGTGGCATATTATCACAGCATAAAGGAACATATGCAGAAATGCGGCTATTCTGAAACAGACTATTATTACTATAATGACTGCGTTGTATCCGAGAGAGAAGATTATTATGAGGATAACAGGGGAAACCGGATTATCGGAAACCATAGAAATATAAAAATTGTTTTTGATGGCAAAAATTCATGCGTAAGGATAGTGGGAGGGGTAAAAGTACAAAATGATACCTCCTATATGTATATCGGCAGCGACTCCATCATCACAATGGAAAAGAGCACTTATACGGCGCATATGAAAGTGGGGGACAATGCGGAGATATCGTTCGGAGAGAAGTGCGTGATTGACGGAAACTTTGAAGTGGGAGACGGGGCCAGACTGTGCGTGGGAGACAGGCTTCAAACAAATGAATTTAGCTGTGTACTGTGCGAGGGAGCGAAATGTGAAATTGGAAATAAATGTATATTTATTACAAAAAGCGAGGTGCTGGTATATGAAAATGCGGAATGCCGCATTGGAAATGGGTGCGCGTTTTCCTATAGCAATCGAATAAACGTAGGTTCAGATGCAAAATGCATCATTGAAAATGGGTGCAGTAAGGGAATTGGCGGAGTAGTGGCGGTTTGTCCCGGTACATCTCTGACAATCGGAGAGGATGCCATGTTTTCAAGTAATGTGTGTCTGCTTACCAATGACGGACACAGCATATTTGACGTTCGCACGGGAAAAAACATTAACACATCACAGGAAATTAATGAGACAAGGAGTATTGTGCTTGGAAAACACGTATGGCTTGGGGAGGGAGTGATGGTTTTGTACGGGACAAGGATAGGAGACAGTAGTATTATAGGCGCACGCAGCCTGGTAAAGTCCAAGATTCCCAATAATTGTATGGCTGTGGGGATTCCGGCAAAGGTTGTAAGGAAAGACATTACCTGGTGCAGAGACTATGGCTCTGAAAATATTCTCGACTGCGGGGCAGAATTTATAAACTATACGGAGTAAAGAAACGACGGATAAGGATGAAAGAAGGATGCCGTTCTGAGCATGAGAGGAGAGCAAGGCTGTAATTATGAATGTAAGCTGTCAGAGTATTATTAATATAGAAAGACCAAATCAGGGCATAATCGATCTGAGGGACGCAGGCATAAACAGGATTTTCATGCCGGTGCATGTAAAACCATCCGAGCCTGCGGAAACAGAGCAAAAGAATAAGGAACTGATTGAAATAACCAGAGAGCGCTATGGGAGCCTGATTGAAAAGTGTGGAGAAAATAATATTCAGATAGCATTTTTACGGATTTCATGCGCTTGGCCAGATGCGGCGGGATATGATGCTTATTCGGCAACGGAGGCTTTGGCTTTAGAATGCCTTGTACTTTGTAAGAGGGCCGGATGTCGGATGCTGCTTATAGAGCCGCCATTTGAGATCGAAAAAGACGAAGAACAGAAGAAGCTGATGTATGAATGTTTTGTAAGAATTGCACGGCAGGCATATGGATACGGGGTGACTTTGCTGTTAAAGAATCAGGTGAGGATGACAGGCGGACATATGGTGCGGGGATTCTGTGCAGAGGCGGGTAAAGCGATCATGTGGTTAGACAGGCTAAATAGTGAGCTTGGATATGACGCGTTTGGGTTTTGCGTGGATTTCGGTGTGTGTAATATTTGTGGAATCGATACGCATACCTTTATAGCTGGGCTCGGAAAGCGGATTAAAGCAGTAATACTAAGGGATTGCGATAGCAAGAGCAATGTGGCAATGCTCCCGTTTACATGTGCCGGTTCCGGTGCAGACTGGCTCGGGCTTATCAGGGGGTTGAGGGATATCAGCTTTGACGGTGAGCTTGCCGTTGATTTTTCAAGTACATACAGTGCATTTTCTCCTCTTCTCAGACCTGTGTTATATAAGCTTGTCAAGGAAACGGCAGACTATGTCAAATGGCAGATAGAGATAGAACAAAATCTGAAAAAGTACGGAAAAATAGTTCTCTTTGGCGCCGGAAATATGTGCCGCGCATACATAAAATGTTATGGGGAAAAATATCCCCCCATTTACGCGTGCGATAATAACCCAAAGCTGTGGGATACCACATTTGAGGGATTGGCGGTAAAAAATCCGAAAATATTGCAACATCTCCCGGCGGACTGCGGTGTATTTATATGTAATATTTACTACCGCGAGATTGAAGCACAGCTAAGAGCGATGGGGATAGAGAATATTGAGTATTTCAGTGATGAATACATGCCATCTTTTCATTATGACAGGCTGGAAAAGAAGCCTGACAATTGTCGTACGAAAAGGTAATTGCAGATTATGTCTGCAGATATGCCTTCGTTATGATAAAAATAGGAGCAAAATAATATGACAGAGAAAATATGTGATGGTAAGAAAAGACTGCTAATTGGGGTGCAAACCCAAAATGCAGTCAATGACGAGCATCCGGAGGAAGGCTTCGAGATGTTGAAGCATGCGGGTTTTTCCTGCTGCGATTTCAGCTTGAACGCTTATTTGTCAAATGCTGCTCTGTATCAATTTGAGGTCAATGATTTCTTCGGCAGGTCATGCAAGGAGCTGGAACGGTTTTTTACGCCGCATAAGGAGGCGGCAGGAGTGACCGGAATCACTATAAATCAGATGCATATGCCTTATCCGAACTATGTGCCTGGCGCGTCAAAAGAGCTAAACGAGTATCTGTGGAAGACAGTGGCGCCGAAGAGCATGGAGATCTGTGCTTTTCTGCGTTGTCCATACATAGTTGTGCATGGCTTTAAGCTGGCGCATTATTTGGGCTCTGAGGATGCGGAGTGGAAGAGGACAGAAGAGTTTCTTGATTTTCTGGCACCAATCGCAAAGGAGCGCGGCATCACTATTTGCATTGAGAATCTGTATTGCAGTGCAGGGAATCATTTGGTAGAGGGGCCCTGCTGTGATGCAGAGAAAGCGGCGCGGAGAATCGATGCGATGAACGCGAAATACAAGGCTGAGGTGCTGGGATTCTGTTTTGATACAGGACATGCAAATTTGATTGGGATAGACTTTGAGGATTTTATTGTAACGCTGGGAGACAGGCTGAAGGTGCTGCATATTCATGATAATGACGGCATTGGGGATTTGCATCAGATGCCCTTTACGTTTACAAAGGGCAGAGAAAGCCTGCCGTCTACGGATTGGAAGGGATTCCTGAGAGGACTTGAGAGAATTCACTTTGACGGAGTTCTGAGTTTTGAAACGGCTCCGGTACTGCGTACTTTTCCGGAAGTGATGAAGCGGGATGTGTTAAAGCTTCTCGCGAATATTGGCGAATATTTTGCGGGGGAGCTTCGGGGTTAATAAGGTCTTGGGATTGAACTTGCTTTTTTGAGATTGCTTTATCAAAACGCAAGGCTATTAAGAAGATGCAGGAGGTTGAGGGAATCTCCGATTTTGTCTTTACGAATACGCTTGGGCGCCCCTATGCAGTAAATGCCGTCAATTCTGCTTTGGATAATATCATAAAGGCATATAACAAATGGGATGGGGCACAGGCGGTAAAAGAGCGCAGGGAGCCGAGGGCTGAACTGTTACAGATTTCAGAAAAATCAGATTGTGAGTCCTTGTACGGTAGGATATAATAATAGTAACTGAATGATGAGATAGCAAAAGATAAGACAGCCAAGAAGGCGGTGATCAGGTGGCTGGAGAAGAAATACGGCAGGACACCAGAACGGTAGAGCAGACTGTTGACGGCATGAGTCTATTTGTTGACGATCTGATGTCTATGGTGTTTGATGGCAATTATAGAAGCAACGGAGCTTCTGTTAAAGATTATACTGAAAAAAGACGATATTCAGGTTGTAAGCGTTGTGGAACAGAGAGAATTGCAAAGTCCTGTAGTTGGCGGGCGGGATATCCGCTTGGATATTCTGGCAAAGGACAGCATGGGAAAGCAGTATAATGTAGAGGTACAGCAAAAACCGGAGGGGGCGCACATACGCCGTGCCAGATTTAATAGCAGTATGATGGATTCCATGAAGTGGTCTGCAGAGCAGGCTATGGTGGCTATGAAGGTATCAGAGGCAGATAAGGCTATGCTTTTGAAAGAATGTAAATTAGTGTA
This sequence comes from uncultured bacterium, assembly GCA_947073545.1. Lineage (GTDB taxonomy): Bacteria > Bacillota > Clostridia > Lachnospirales > Lachnospiraceae > UBA3282. Next base: position 56,765 of record CAMTMP010000004.1, on the reverse strand, counting down.
GATTAAAGTGGAACGGAGACCGAGAAAGAATGCACGAAGCGGTTGAGAAATATGCGGAAAATGCAAGATTGATATTCCATGCTAGTGTAATCCAATTTCTGTGCTGCTCTCCGCAGCCTCCTCCTTCTGCGGGGGCTTCGCCACCGCCAAGTCTTTAGGCGGCACATAAGTTGTAATCTCAATAAACCGATCCACAAATCGGTCTGCGTCTTGTATATTTTGAGAGATTTCAAGTCTTTTCCCCATTTTTACTAATTCAGCAGCTTTTTCAGACACAGACTCAACCTACTGCTCCAGTCGTCTGTTACAATCAAACAAAATTTCGTTTTCTTGAAGTATCAATCGGTATATGCTGTAAATAATTTCTGCTATTGTGTGTGTTTTCATATATCCGTCAATTGAGCATGATTTAAGAAAATAATGATAATTAAGCCAAAAATTCGAGTAAAATGATAATAATTTTTCCTCTTTTTCTGCTTTCTGGAATACGGGAATCAGCGGCAGTATATCTTCAATCTCTGCATCATTACAAAATAATATTCTTGCTTTCATAAAACTATTTCTGGCGGGTTCGCTGCCTTTCGATGCCAAGTCTTTCAAATATTGCTTTGTCATATATTTAATGTCAAAATATCCGCCCTCATATGTACACAATCCATCTATTGTTTCTGCTGTAGTGTTATTCCTTTCCTTTTTTGCATATTCTTCTTCTGATAAAATAATGATACCATCTAAATCTGAGTCTGCCCTCTTAAAATTAAAAAATGGTGTAGTAATGGTGTAGTAGAGGGCTGTAACGGGTGATATTCTAAATTCTGGGACACGCAAACCCGCATAAACACTGGGTTTGCAAAATTTTAATAAAATAATTAGCACTCACCTCTTGACAGTGTAGGGTGCGTTCCGACTTGTTTCATAGTGTGCCGTAAGTGCCTGTTTTACGGGGCTTGCGGCATATTCTACTATTTGTCTTGGCTCATCAAAAATCGTCATTTTATGGGAAAATGGTGTAGTAAATGGTGTATCGGATGAATGGCAGGAGGGTGTCTTGGGTGTAAGTGCTTTTCGATTTTGAGGTTTCAGAAAAATCAGATTGTGAGTCCTTGCACGATAGGATATAATAATAGTAACTTAATGATGAGATGGCAAAAGAAGAGACAGTCAAGAAGGCGGTGATTAGATGGCTGGAGAAAAAATACGGCAGGATAACAGGACTGTAGAGCAGATTGTTGACGGAATGAGTTTATTCGATGATGATCTGATGTCGATGGTGTTTGATGGTAACATAGAAGCAACGGAGCTTCTGTTAAAGATTATATTGAAAAAGGACGATATTCAAGTTGTAAGTGTTGTAGGGCAGAGAGAATTGCAAAGTCCTGTGGTTGGCGGTCGAGATATCCGTTTGGATATTCTGGCAAAGGATAGCACGGGAAAGCAGTATAATGTAGAGGTACAGCAAAAACCGGAAGGGGCGCATATACGCCGTGCCAGATTTAATAGTAGCATGATGGATTCCCGGATGCTGAAAGCGGGGCAGGAGTTTTCGGAGTTGCAGGATTCGTATATGGTGTTTATTACCCGGACGGATATCTTTAAGCGAGGGATTCCGATCTATACGATTAATCGTCATTTTGAGGAGACGAATGAGTTATTTGATGATGGTTCTCATATTGTGTATGTAAATGGAAACTATAAGGGAGACGATACGATTGGAAGATTGATGCATGACTTTGGCTGTAAGGAATCAAAGGATATGTACTATCCAGAGTTGGCTAAAGGGGTAAAGCATTTTAAGGAAGAAGGAGGTCGGGAAAAGATGTGTGAAGCGGTTGAGAAGTATGCGGAAAATACAAGACTGAATAGTCTTTTGGAGTCCATAAAGAATTTAATGGATTCCATGAAGTGGTCTGCAGATCAGGCTATGACGGCTATGAAGGTATCTGATGCAGATAAGGCTATACTTTTGAAGAAACTTTGAGTAGTGAAACAAATAATAGAAATTTGTTTGATTGGATTGTTATAAAAATGATGTTTTGGCAAGGAGTGTTCTGTATGGAATACTCCTTATTTTAAGTTATAAAGGGTATTATGGATAAAAGGTATTATATTTGTATAAAACAGGCGCCACGGTGGATGATCCTGCAAAACAGATATCCCTTGATGAAGCAATAGTGGCACAAGCATGTATGCAAGATGATGTTTCTTATTCTGTAATTGCAAAAGGGAATGTGGGTGCTTTGACAGAAGATATCACAAAGGCACCATATAAAATACTTTTTAATGCTTCTACAAATGCTTTTAGGATGAATAATAGTATTCAAGTAATGAGAATTGTAGAACGGTTTTTACAAAATAGAGAAACAAACTATGAAGGAAGAAATAAATTAGCACTAGTTCATGGAAATAGATTGATTTTGCATCTGATGTTGCACCAATTGAAGCAATTACCTGATTATGGTGTTACTATGATTGATAGATCAGTTTTAGAAAAAAAGGTTGAAGAATGGTGTCCATCAATTATAGAAAAAGTGATAGATAAAATGAATACTATTTATCCAGATGCGTATCCAGCAAATATTTTTAAGAATGTTGGGAGATGCAGGGAAATTGTTAATGCTATATGTATCGCTATATAGATGTAAGGAGCGGCAAACGCCAGACGATCTATGCGGGTGATCTGGCAGAACTCAGAGCGAAAGAGAAGCAGCTTGCAAAGGATCTGGATGATAATATACTAATAGATAGCAGCGTAAAGAAAATGACGGTTAATTCTCTATTCGACTATTACATGGCAACAAAAGAATTAGCGGATTCCACGCGAGGTAACTATGTAAAAATGTGGAATAGTCATGTAAAAGATGAGATTGGGAATTTGAAGGTAGTACAGCTTCTTCCATCACATATCAAGGCGTTTTATGCAAAAATGTCACGCGCAGGGTATTCTTACTGCACGATCAAGCTGATACATACGCTTTTAAATCCGGCTTTGGAGATGGCAGTAGATGATGATATTATTCGGAAAAACCCGGCTAAAAACGCATTGTCCAGCGACTATGGGAAACCACCGGAAGAAAAGGATATATTGACATTAGACCAGCAGAAGAAATTAGTTTCGTTTATGCAGGGAAGCAATGTCTACAATGTTTACGAGCCTATGTTTACTGTCTTATTGGATACAGGCTTAAGATGTGGGGAACTGATCGGTCTGACATGGGCGGATGTGGACATGGAGAACAGGGAACTTTCCATAGATCATCAGCTTATCTATAAGGATTGGGGGGATGGCTACGGATTCCGGGTATCTACACCTAAGACAAAGGCAGGCGTGCGGATCATACCGTTTACAGAGAGTGTGTATAAAGCCTTCTTGGAGCAGAAAAAGATCAATTTTATGCTCGGACGGCGCAGCACAGAGGAGATAGACGGGTATTCGGATTTTATATTCCTAGCGAAGACGGGAAGACCGCTGATGCCAAGCGCAGTCAACAACGTGATTTACAATGTGGTAGATAAGTATAATAAGGAAGAAGTCATTAGGGCAAAGAAAGAGCATCGCAAGGCGGAACTTCTTCCAAGAATCTCAGCCCATAACCTACGGCACACTGCCTGCACCAACATGGCAAGACAAGGTATGAACATCAAAGTGCTGCAGTATCTCATGGGACACGCCCACAGTGATGTGACGATGGATGTATATAATCATATCGCGGGCAGACAGGATGTCAGGGAGGAAGTGGAGCGGTACTCACTGGCAGTAGGCGGCTGAGTGTTTACACCAAACAGTCAAATACTTCGTAGCAAGCTGCGATGTATTTGACTCTCGCGGCATTCGCAGAATACTCGTGCAAGCACGGTGCGTTGCTCATTGCTCGCGGAAATAAAAAAATGGTGTAAATTTGGTGTAAAACACCTGTTATTTTTGAAAAACAGAAATTTTGAAACCTGCAAACCCGCATAAATACTGGGTTTGCAAAATTTTAATAAATTTATTAGCACTCACCTCTTGACAGTGCTAACAATGAGTTGTATTGTGATAGTATAAATAGAACAGATTTTGAAACCGCAAAAATTGTTCTGCCAAGGAGGTGCATATTATGAACTTAACAAAATTCACGCAGAAATCCATTCAGGCGGTAGAGCGGTGTGAAAAGCTTGCTTACGAGTACGGCAACCAGGAAATTGAAGAAGAACACCTGCTATATGGCCTGCTTACCATTGATGACAGCCTGATTCTCAAGTTGGTTGAGAAGATGGAGATACAAAAGGAATACTTTACGAACCGCGTGGAGCAGGGACTTGCCAGGCGCACAAAGGTGCAGGGCGGGCAGATTTACATTGGGCAGGATCTGAATAAGGTTTTGATCGGCGCGGAGGACGAAGCCAGGGCTCTGGGAGATGAGTATGTGTCGGTGGAGCATCTGTTCCTCGCCATGCTGAAACATCCAAATAAGGAAATCAAGGAGATTTTCCGGGAATTTGGCATCACGAGAGAGCGGTTTTTACAGGCGCTTTCCACGGTGCGGGGAAACCAGCGGGTGACTTCGGATAACCCGGAAGCCACTTACGATACATTGGAAAAATACGGGCAGGACTTGGTGGAGAAGGCGAGAGACCAGAAGCTTGATCCGGTGATTGGCAGGGACACGGAGATCCGCAATGTGATTCGGATTTTGTCAAGAAAGACGAAGAACAATCCCGTACTGATCGGTGAGCCGGGCGTGGGAAAAACAGCGGTGGCGGAAGGGCTGGCGCAGCGGATTGTCAGAGGGGACGTGCCGGAAGGTCTTAAAGATAAGAAGATTTTTTCACTGGACATGGGTGCGTTAGTGGCAGGCGCGAAGTACCGCGGTGAGTTTGAGGAGCGCCTGAAAGCGGTTCTGGATGATGTGAAGAACAGTGACGGGCAGATCATTCTGTTCATTGACGAGCTTCACACCATCGTGGGCGCCGGAAAGACCGATGGCGCTATGGATGCCGGCAACATGTTAAAGCCTATGCTGGCGAGGGGCGAGCTGCATTGCATCGGTGCGACGACGCTGGATGAGTATCGTCAGTATATCGAGAAGGATGCGGCGTTAGAGCGGCGTTTCCAGCCGGTTATGGTGGAGGAGCCGACGGTGGAGGATACCATTTCCATTCTCCGCGGACTGAAAGAACGCTATGAGGTTTACCACGGCGTGAAGATCATGGACAATGCTCTTGTGAGTGCGGCGGTGTTGTCAAACCGCTATATTTCCGACCGATTTCTGCCGGACAAGGCCATTGATCTGGTGGACGAGGCGTGCGCGCTGATCAAGACGGAACTGGATTCCATGCCGACAGAGCTTGATGAGCTGCGCCGCAGGGTAATGCAGCTTGAGATCGAGGAGACGGCGCTGAGAAAGGAGGACGACAATTTAAGCCGTGAGCGGCTCTCCCATCTGCAAAGAGAGTTGGCGGAACTGAAGGAAGAACTGCAGAACCGTATGGCACAGTGGGAGAATGAGAAGGCTTCCGTGGAAAAACTTTCCAAAATTAGGGAGGAGATCGACGAGGTCAGCAGCCAGATTCAGATTGCCCAGAGAGACGGCGATTACGAAAAAGCGGCTGAGTTGAGCTACGGCAAACTGCCTGCCTTAAAGCAGCAGTTGGAGATAGAGGAGGAAAGGGTCAGCGCAGAAGAGCTTTCGCTGGTGCATCAGAGTGTGTCCGATGAGGAGATTGCGAAAATTATCTCCCGCTGGACGGGCATTCCGGTGTCTAAACTAACGGAGAGCGAGCGGAATAAGACACTGCATCTGGACGAAGAACTGCACAAGCGGGTGATCGGACAAGACGAGGGCGTGACAAAAGTAACAGATGCTATTATTCGCTCCAAGGCGGGAATCAAAGACCCGACTAAGCCTATCGGCTCCTTTCTGTTCCTAGGTCCTACGGGCGTAGGCAAGACGGAACTGGCCAAGACGCTGGCGGCGTCACTTTTTGACGACGAGACGAACATGGTCCGCATCGACATGAGTGAATATATGGAGAAATACGCCGTTTCCAGACTGATCGGGGCGCCTCCCGGATATGTGGGATATGAGGAGGGCGGCCAGTTGACGGAGGCAGTGCGGAGAAAACCTTATTCGGTGGTGCTTTTTGATGAGATCGAGAAAGCGCACCCCGACGTGTTTAACGTGCTTTTGCAAGTGTTGGACGACGGACGGATCACGGACTCCCAAGGGCGGACGGTGGATTTCAAAAACACGATACTGATTATGACTTCAAATATCGGTGCCGAGTATCTGCTGGATGGTATTGACGCGCAGGGAGCGATCACAGAACAGGCGGAGAAACTGGTGCTGGGCGATCTGCGAAACCATTTCCGGCCGGAGTTTTTGAACAGGCTGGATGAAACGATTTTGTTTAAACCCCTGACGAAGGAGAACATCGGCGGTATTATCCGTCTGATTGTGGAGGATCTTAACAGAAGACTGGCGGATCGGGAACTTTCCATTGAACTCACACCAGAGGCGGAAACGTTCGTTGTTGATAACGCCTACGATCCGGTTTACGGTGCGAGACCTCTGAAACGGTATATCCAGAAGTATGTGGAGACGTTGTCCGCGAAGCTGATTCTTTCAGATCAGGTGAACGCGAAGGATGTGATTTTGATTACGGTGGAGGACGGTATACTGGCGGCGCGGCGGAAATGAGGAGAAAAATAGCGCATGTAATTAAATGAGGAAATGTCAAGGAAATGTGCAAAATGGAGTAAACCAAGGCAATTTGGAATAAAGAAAGAGGGAAAACAGTCCGGCGGAGGAAAAGGAAACATCCGCCGGGCTGTTCTACTTGTAAGCAACAGTTCAGCCTTCGGCTTCACTGCCACGTCTGCTGTGTTTTGACTGGCAAGAACGAGGTAAGTGTGGTATGGTAGAGTTATAATATAAGATGAAAAGAAACCATTGGATCAGTCAATAGTAGCGTTACCAAACATACAAGACAGGCAGCTGTGATTCAGGCTTTGAAATGGAGGAGAACGAGATGAGATATCCGGCATTTTTAAGGGAAAACGGAACGATTGGGTTTGTAGCGCCGTCCTTTGGCTGCGCTGCGGAGCCATACAAAAGCGGATTTCTGAACGCGCAGAAGAGATGGCAGGAGCAGGGCTTTGGCTTAGCGCTTGGGCCGAACTGTTATGTGGAGGAGGGCGTGGGAATCAGCAATACGCCAAAGAAGTGCGGAGAGGAGCTGACAGCTTATTACTGTACTAAAAATAACGACTGTCTCATTTCCTGTGGCGGCGGGGAACTGATGTGTGAAATTCTGGACTATGTGGATGTTAAGCGGATCAAAGAGGCAGATCCGAAGTGGTATCTGGGATATTCGGACAATACGAACTTTACGTTTCTGCTGACGACGCTGTGTGATGTGGCATCTGTATACGGGCCATGTGCGGCGGCCTTCGGGATGGAACCATTACACCCGTCATTAAATGATGCGATGCTGCTCCTGCAGGGAAAGAAGCTGGCCATGAAGGGATACGAAAAATGGGAGAAGGAATCCTTAAAGGATGAAGAACACCCTTATGAGCCTTATCATTTAACAGAGACATCTGTTATTAAATATTATCTGCCGGATGGCAGGACGAATGTGGAGAGCCTGCGGGGGATGGTTGGGAAAGCTGGGGAGCACAGGGCAAAAGACGCGCAGTCTGTTGTTTCGGAAGTGACAGAGTCTTGTGCCGGACAGAATCGGAATGGCGGAGACGAGGAAATCCGTTTCTCAGGCCGCCTACTGGGCGGCTGTATGGATTGTCTGGTTAATCTGCTGGGGACCAAGTATGACAGGGTGACGGAATTTGCGGAAAAATATCAGGAGGATGGGATCGTCTGGTTTCTGGAGGCATGTGATCTGAACCTGATGGGCATACGCCGCGCCATGTGGCAGATGGAACATGCGGGATGGTTCAAATACTGCAAAGGATTTTTGATCGGCAGACCGAGGCTCGGTATGGGTGTGGAGGAGTTTGGCATTGACAGTTACCGGGCGGTCTGCGAGATGCTGTACCCCTATCGCGTGCCGGTAATGATGGACTTGGATATCGGCCATATGCCGCCGTCCATGCCATTGATCTGCGGCAGCATGGCAAACGTGGCAAGCGACGGAAAGACATATCGTGTGGAAATGGAACTGAAGTAACTGCATCGTCTTCAGAAAATGGATGAACCTGATGTTTATTCTGAAGTGGATATATAAATGAAAGGCTGACAGCAGAATTTTTGGAAAGGAAGGATAGAAATGATGCCGAAAGACCCTGCAATGCTTTTAAGTTATGTAAACTTAAAGTTGAGAGATTTTTATACAAGTCTGGATGCGCTCTGTGAAGATCTTGACGTGGACCGCAATGAGATAGTCGAAAAACTGTCTGGCATTGATTATCATTACGACGAGGAGAAAAATCAGTTTGTCTGAGCAAATAAAAATTACGATTGTCATGTATGACGATAAACCGAATGCCGTGAATGCAGGAAAATCTGTGAGAGAAATCAACCTGACACAAGAGTCAGCTTTGACATTGATGCCAATTTTATTGAAGAATGGGTTGATGGACGGTAGTTTTTGTGGCCAGAGAGGGGACTGCGGACGGTGCGTCGTACAGTTTTTGAAAGGTGCGCCGCTGCCCACAGGGCTTGAGAGAGGGCGTTTGGAGCCGGAAGAACTGCGGCAGGGTTACAGGCTTGCCTGTGTGACCAGACCGAAGGTGGATTGCATGATCAGAATCGTTGAAACAGAGAAGGTGGAGACGCCCATTGTCACGGAAATGAACCTTCCGTCGGGAATTGATGACTTAAATGGTCAACTAAATTACTTATCAGATAATCAAAAATCACTTGCTATAGAATATGGTGGAAAAACAAATTTAGGATCAGAAAACGGGCTAAAAAAATCTCCTGTTATTTCTGAGAAGAAATCGGACGTTATCAAAACTTCGGAAACCGGAAAAGAAACTGGCTCAAAAAAAAGCGACCGTTATATGATTGCGGTTGATCTGGGTACGACTACGATCGCCATGCAGCTCAGGGATGCGGAGACGGGGGCTGTTGCCGATACTTATTGTGAAATGAATCCGCAGCGGAGATATGGTACGGATGTGCTGGCACGGATACGGGCAGCGGTTGAAGGGCAGGGGGAGGAGCTTCGCAGACTCGTCTGTGGGGTGATTTTAAGAGGGCTTGGGCAGTTTGCGGAGAACTTGCAGAAAAAGCCGGATGAGGGAGTTTTGCCGGATGGACCGATTACCGGGAATGAGGACGGAAAGGGAACGGGTTTACCGGCGGAAAGTATGTTTCGAAAAGAAAGCTGGAAGGAGCAGGATCAGAGGGGGACTGCAGGGAAGATTCTCTGTATGTGCATTGCCGGAAATACAGCCATGGAACATCTGCTGCTCGGAATAGACGTATCGCCTATTGGGCGGGCTCCTTTCATTCCGGTGGAGAAGGGGCTTAAGAACATTACGGCAGCTCGCCTTTTTGCGGGAATGGAGGATTTGCCGGAGAACCCGTGCGTGGCGGACGGCGGAGTGTTTTCTGATATGTCGGTCTATATCGCGCCCTGTATGAGCGCCTTTGTAGGTGGAGACATTGTAGCAGGGCTGTATGCGCTGGGGCTGCTTGCCGATGAAGCGCCGGGACGTCATGCCGTACTGTTTGTCGATCTGGGCACCAATGGCGAGATGGCGATTACCGACGGACAGCGTATGATAGTGACGTCCACGGCGGCAGGCCCGGCTTTTGAGGGAGAAGGTTCGATGATAGGCACAGACCGGATTGCTCTTACCGCACGGCTTTTAAGGAGCGGGATACTGGATGAGACAGGGCTGTTGAAAGAACCCTATTTCACGGAAGGTGTGTGGATAGAGGGGGGGAAGACAAATTTAACGGCAGGCAGTTCAAATAAGAGCGAGTGTTATTTTAAACAGAAGGATATCCGTGCGCTGCAGATGGCAAAGGCGGCGATCCGCGCGGGTGTGGAGATACTATGGGAAGAGATGGGGCGTCCCGAGATAGAAAAAGTATGTCTGGCAGGCGGTTTCGGGTACTATCTGGATGTGGAGGCGGCAGTCACCATCGGTCTTCTTCCAACTTTTATGCGCGGTATCGTGCAGGCGGTAGGAAACACGTCGCTTGCCGGAGCCTATGCGTTGGGACGGGATCTATGCGAGAACAGGCCGGGCGCTGTGGGGCTGGAAGCGGAAATTGCGTTTGCAGAAAGTATGAATCTGGCGGAGACGGAGCGGTTTGAGGGTCTTTATCTGAAATATATGAATCTGGGGGAGAATTAGGGAGAGGACGGTTTAAGGTTGCGTTAAGACTGTGCCTCTTTTCTTTTAAGGAAAACGTGTTAGTCTGATATCATAAACAAAATGACACCCCCGACACGGGGACGTTGCATATAAGGAGGTAACAGAGTATGTGGACAAGGAGCAGGTTAAAGGATGTGGCGAAAGCAGCCCTGCATCGGAATTATTGGAAGATTGTGCTGGTATCCATGGTGCTTATGCTGCTTGGCTGTGAGACGGGGGGATTGAGTTTTCACAAAACCGTCCGCAACAGCAGGCCGGAGACGAATATAGAGGAATCATATGAAAGCGGCTCTCTGCCGACCGGGAAAAAAAGCATTGTCTCAGTGAAGAAGCGTGCCGATTCGGATAAAATGGTGGTAGAGACGATCGGCGGCGGGGAATTTAAGACCGAAGAAATAGAAGTCAGTTTTTTTGAAGGCATGCTGATCGGATTCGTATCGGTCATTGTCTTCCTGATTGTCTTTGCTATTATTTTTGCGGCTATTCTTGCGTTGGACATATTCCTGATCAATCCGTTCAGTGTGGGTGGCAAACGCTTTATGGTGAAGAGCGTGGAGGATGTGGCGCAGGTGAAGGAGATTGCATTCAGCTTTGACCATTCTTACAAAAATATCGTTAAGGTAATGTTTCGCACGGATTTGAGTATCTTTCTGTGGTCTTTGCTGCTTATTGTACCGGGAATTATAAAGATGTATGAGTATTATATGGTTCCTTACATCCTGACGGAGAACCCGGACATGGATCACAAGGCAGCAATGCAGATGAGCCGTGATATGATGGAAGGAAATAAGTGGAAGACGTTTGTTCTGGGTCTGTCCTTTATTTTGTGGCATATGTTGGGAGCGCTCACGTTTGGGATTGCAGAGGTACTTTATGTGCAGCCGTACAGGAATCTGACGTTTGCCGCGCTGTACTGCCAGCTTAGAAACACACGTGTTATGAATTGCGCGGAAATACCGGTATACGGACAGAACGATATAAACGGGTACTATGGCATGAACGGAACCGTAAACGGCCAGTATGGCATGAACGGAAACGGCATGAATGGTCAGTACGGAACAAATGGAGGAGATGGAAGCGGTCAGCAGTGGTAACTTGCAAAACAGCAAAGAAATATGAGGAATGAAATGGCTTATAGAATTTTGGTGGCAGACGACGAGGCGGAGATACGGGAAGTACTCCGCCTGTATCTGGAAAAAGAGGGATATGAGATTGTGGAAGCGGCGGACGGCATGGAGGCAGTCAGACTGATCAGGGAGGAGAAGATCGATCTGGCGATTTTGGATATTATGATGCCCGGAATGGACGGGTACCGGGTGTTACGGAATATACGGGAGGGAAACAATCTTCCTGTGATCATGCTTTCGGCTAAGAGCAGCGACTCTGATAAAATTCTGGGGCTGGATCTTGGTGCGGACGATTATATCACGAAGCCTTTTGTTCCGTTGGAGGCGGCGGCGCGGGTGAAGTCCAATCTGAGGCGGTTTTATGCGCTGGGAGCAGGGGACAGCCGGAGTGAACAAAGCACGTCGCTTCAGGTGGGAAATCTGCGGCTGGAGCCGGATTCCTGCCTGCTTTACCGGAACGGAGAGCGGATTGAACTGACTTCGGTAGAGTTTCGGATTATGAAGCTCTTTATGGAAAATCCCGGCAGGGTGTTTACCAAGCAGCAGATTTTTGAGGCGGGCTGGGAGGAGGCGTACATGGTCTCCGACAACAACGTGATGGTGTGCATTTCCAAGCTCCGCGCGAAACTGGAGCAGGATGGCAGGGAGTATATCCGGACGATCAGAGGGCTGGGATACCGCATGGAAAAAAATGAGGAAGGCCGGGGATGAAAAAGAGTGCAAAATGGTTCCTGGTACAGAGTTTTCTTTTGATTCTCTTCTGCATTTACTGGAGTGGGGAAGCGGTTAACTTTCTCTACAAAGTGGCTATTATTCCGGCGGCAACCGCGTTTTTAGAGAGCCAGCAGATTGAGATTACGGGAAGCAGTAATATGCTGGCATGGTTGTTACAACTGTTATTTTATTTTATGTCAGGGCTTTTGCCGCCGGGAGTCGGAGAGTGGGTGCAGGGACGGATTGAGCAGGCAATGGGCAGCGCCATGAGTATTCAGGTGACGTCGCCGCTCTACAACGGCGGGTGGGGCGTGGCGCTGCGCATTATGATTATCGGCGGAATCATCGGGCTATTGCTGATCAGGATACTGCCTTATCTGGTGGGGGCGTTTTGCTATGCACGGATCGTGAGCGGTCAGTTTAATGAATTGCTTGCACAGGAGGAGGAGCAAAAGCGTGCCAGAGATCAAAGGCGAAATTTGATGCTTTCGGACATTGCCCACGATATCAAAACGCCGATCACCACGATCTGCGGGTACAGCAGGGCGCTCTCCGAAGGCGTTGTGGATGAGAAGGACAGGCAGTCGTATCTGGATGCGATCTGTGCCAAAGCCATGCGGATGGACGAGCTGGTAACGCTTCTCTTTGAATATGTGAAGCTTGAGAGCGAGGGTTTCGTCCTGCATAAGAAGCCAGGGGATCTGGCGGAGCTTACAAGGGAAATGACAGCCCTCCTTTATGCGGACTTCGAGGACAGAGGGATGGATCTTGTGCTGGAGATACCGGAGGAGAAAGTGCCTTTCGAGATGGACCGCCTGCAGCTTGGACGGGCGGTGACCAATCTGCTCACCAATGCGGTCCGCTATGGAAAGGCGGGTGGCAGGGTGCTTGTACGCCTGCAAGAGTATGAACTGACGGTTGCGGATGAGGGGGCTTCGATTGATCCCGATTTTGCGGCGCATATTTTCGAGCCGTTTGCGAGAGGGGACAAAGCCCGTTCTTCGAAGGGCGGCAGCGGTCTGGGGCTTGGTATCGCCAAAAAGATCGTGGAGATGCACGGTGGCAGGCTGGTTTTGAATCAGAATTTTGGGAAAGGGTATACGAAAGCCTTTCAGATCAGGCTCCATGCCGCAGCAAAGTCGTGATGTGGCGGCTTGCGTGAAAAGAACTTTTAAAGTAAGGCATTTTCCATGCCGGTGGGAAATTGAATTGGATGAAAGCATCCGGCATATATATGGTAGAGAAAAGAGGTTGGCGGGTGTTGTCTCTTGATAAAGGTAAGAAAAAACGTTGTGTTTGTGATTGCGCTTGCGGTTATTGTAATTGCGGGCAGCGTGCATATGATTGCGGGAGGGGTTGATCCCGTGAACGCTATCGAGTGCGTAACGGGTGTTATAAATGAAAAAGAGGATTTGGACACACTGAAAATAGCGCTTACATTTGATGACGGGCCGCATCCGTACTATACGGAGCAGCTTTTGGACGGGTTGAAGGAACGGGGAGCGAAAGCCAGCTTTTTTGTGATGGGTAAGCAGGCGGAAGCTTATCCGGAGCTGGTTTTACGGATGCACGAGGAAGGACATCTGGTAGGCAATCACACGTACAGCCATATACAGCTCGGAAAAAATAACAGGGAGAATTTTAAGGAGGAGCTTGTAAAGACGAACGAACTGCTCACGGGCATTACAGGAGAAGAACCGCAGTATGTGCGGCCTCCTTACGGGAGCTGGGACAAAAGCTTTGAGACGGAACTTATGATGATCCCCGTGTTATGGACAATCGATCCGATGGACTGGTGCAGCAGCGACGTGGACGGAATCGTCAGTAAGGTCACGAAAAAGGCGCAGGAAAATGCTGTCATTTTAATGCATGACGAGTATAAATCCACCGTGACGGCGGCTCTTGAAATTGTGGACATTCTGCAAAAACAGGGATACGAATTTGTGACGATAGACGAGATCATGTTCGACTGAAAGGAGCAGGTCTGTCAGAAAGGTATTGGACTTTTTCTTTGTAATCGTGTAGTATAGTACAATGAGGTAATTATTGAAGCCGATGAACGGTCACGCAATGAGAAAAAGTGGCGGTTTGGGTGCGGCAGGACAAAAGGAAAAAGGGAATACATGGGAACAACCGACAGAACGGACGAAGAGAAAGCTCCCGCACAGGATGCAGGAAAAGAACGTGTGAGAAAGAAGAAAAAACGCAGCATCGACAAGGCGAAGATAGCGGAGAACAAGCGGAAAATAAAAGAAAAGAAAGCAAGGCAGAAAGCGGAGCGGACACAGGAGAGGGGCGCCGGAAATAGAAAGACACGGTGGATCATTGCGGCCGTCTGTGTAGTCGTACTTGCGGCCGGAGGCACCGCCGGGGGGTATTTTACGCAGCGTCATATGGATATGCTTGCGGAAAAGAGCGCGGCGGTAGAAGCCATGGTACATACGGAGGCCATGAAACTGGCTGAGTACAGCAAGACCCAGCACAGGAAGGACAGCGTCAGGCAGAATGCCGGTAAGGACACCACGCGGGCGCTGGTGGACGCGGCCCGTTACATGATAGAGGGAATCAAAAACCGCCCGAAAGAGGTGGAGGTCACTGCGGAGAACGCGGCCGACTTTGCAGCCATTGAAAGCTGTCTGATCAACACGGAGACCGGGAAGATTGACATCACCATGAAGGCGAAGGACTTGGCGATCAGCGACGACGGGTATTATTATCTTTTCGAGGAAAAGGCTTACCAGTCGGCGCTTCAGGGTACGGAATATATTATAGAAGATCAGAAGGATGTGGAGTTGACTTTTTCGGTCAATCTCAATTACAATACGACAAGCTCCCGTCTTTTTTCCAAATTTGTGGTGGCGGTGAAGAAGAACGGCGGGTTTCTTGCAATCACGAGGCCCCGCTATATCACCAATCCGGAGGCTATCGCTAAGTATAATCCGTCCTTTGTCGCCACGTCCTCCAAAAAGGGGCTGCTGGTGGACCCGGAGAAGCTGCAAAGCTCGGAGCTTGACGATCTTGGCGTGAGGCACGCCGCCTATAACATTCCTCTAAGCCGGATTCTGGGGCAGACGAGCAACGACTATTATCCGACGGTCTACTATACTTATAATGGAAAAAACTATGCCTTTAACGGGCAGATCATTGCGGAGTATGACTATATTTTCACGAACCTTACCAACAGGGGGATCAATACGACGGCGATTGTTTTAAACGACATTTCTTCGCACCCGGAGTTGATTCATCCGAAGGCGCGCTCCGGCGGACATGCGCCCTATTTCGCTTTCAATGCGGCGGATGAGAGCGGGACGGAAACGATTGCGGCGGTGGCCTCCTTCCTTGCCAGCCGTTATTCCGGCAGCGGGCACGGCAAAGTGATGAACTGGGTGATTGGCAACGAGATCAACGCCAGAAGTGAGTGGAATCATATCGAGCATATGAGCACACCGGACTATGTAGATGAGTATGCGAGGGCTTTCCGCATCTTCTACAATGCGCTTTTAAGCATTAACGGCAATGCCCGGGTATATATCTCTCTGGATCAGCAGTGGGGAAAGAGTCTTTATTCAAAGAACGGGTATGGCTCCAAGGAGATTCTGGACGAGTTTAACAGAAATTTGAAGGCGGAAGGAAACATTGACTGGGGGCTGGCACAGCATCCCTACAATTATCCGCTGACGAGTGCTAAGGCCTGGCAGAGCAATGGAAAGTTTGTGCAGGAAAACGAGAATACGCCGGTGATCACGATCAAGAATCTGCATGTACTGACGGATTATCTGCAAAAACCGGAAATGCTGACGGACGACGGCGAGGTGAGGCATTTGATTTTGAGTGAGATGGGTTATACTTCCTCGCAGGGACAGGAATTACAGTCGGCATCTTTTGTCTACGCTTATAAAATAATCGAAGCGAATCAGTATGTGGACAGTATGCTCTTTTCCAGGGAGACAGACGCGCCCACGGAGGTGGCGCAGGGATTGGACCTTGGACTGTGCACACTGGGCGGCGGCAGGAAATCCATCTATGAGGCATTCAAGTATGTGGATACCGCTGAGTCGGCCAAGTACACAGACTTCGCCCTGCGGGTGATCGGCATTTCAAGCTGGAATGAAGTGATTAAGAGACATTAGTAGTGTATGCCATTAGTAAATGGTACACTGGTAAAATGGTGATCAGAATAATTGGGAGATCAAATACTGGTAGATGCTTTGATTTTTCTTCTGCCAGTTGTCGCAGATCGCGGCGGCAGTATCTTCATCAGGGACGGACAGTGTGATATCCACCACTGTCACGTCCTTTTCTTTTACCTGAAGACGCGCCTCAAATTCCCCCGAGGTGGATTTGTAGTAATCGGCGCGGATGGCGGATTCGCTGCGCATGTCCATTTCGTGATCGGCAAAAAAGGCGGCAATGTCCTCCTTGATGGAATCGTTGATACGGTTGCCGAAATAGGAGAGCGTCTTCTGCCCTTCCTCCGAAATCTCCAGATAGGTCCGGTTGCGTAGGGATTTTGCGCGGATCAGCTCGGCGTCGATCAGTTCCGCGATCACCTGCTGCAAAGTCAGGAAATTCGTATAGTCCCGTCCCAGAATGAAATCGCCGATCTGGGCTTTGGTGAGAGGAAAGGAGACCCGGTCCAGCATATAGAGCGTTATTAATTTGTAGAGTGTTAAGGGGTCCTGCGCCATAGTGCCTCCTTGCCAATAACGTGTGTGATTTATTCATCTTTATATATGTGACTTAACGGCCTCCGCCACTACCTGCGCCACCTTCGGGTCGAAGGCTTCGGGCATGATATTGTCCTCATGTAACCGATCCTCCGGGACGAGGGCGGCGATCGCCTGCGCGGCTGCCAGCTTCATTTCCTCCGTGATCTGTACGGCGCGGCCTTCCAGCGCGCCCTTGAAGATACCGGGGAAAGCGACCACGTTGTTGACCTGATTGGGAAAGTCGGAGCGTCCGGTTCCTACGACGCGCGCGCCGGCTGCTTTCGCGACATCCGGCATGATTTCCGGCACGGGATTTGCCATGGCAAAGAGAATGGAATCCCGGTTCATGGAAGATACCATATCGGGTGTTACGATGTTGGGAGCGGAGACGCCCACAAAGATATCCGCGCCTTTCAGGGCATCCGCCAGCGTGCCGCTTAAGTTGTCGGGATTTGTCACTTTCGTCATTTTCTGCTGCATCCAGTTCAGCCCCTTAGTATCTTTGCCGATGATGCCGACTTTATCGCACATAATGACGTTTTGAAAACCGTAGGTCAGAAGAAGCTTGGTGATGGCTACCCCCGCGCTGCCTGCGCCGTTTACGACAACCTTGCAGTCTTCTTTCTTCTTGTCCACAACTTTCAGGCCGTTGATGATACCGGCAAGTACCACAATGGCCGTGCCATGCTGGTCGTCGTGGAAAACGGGAATATCGAGTATTTCTTTTAGACGCTCCTCGATCTCAAAGCAGCGGGGGGCGCTGATGTCTTCCAGATTAATGCCGCCGAAACCGGGCGCCAGATAGGTCACGGCCTTGATGATCTCCTCTGTGTCCTGTGTATCGAGACAGATCGGTACGGCGTTAACGCCGCCAAATTCTTTGAACAGCACTGCCTTGCCTTCCATCACGGGCATTGCCGCGTGAGGGCCGATATTGCCCAGTCCGAGAACCGCGCTGCCGTCCGATACGACGGCGACGGTGTTGGATTTCCATGTGTAGGTGTAAGCGGCTTCTTTATCCTGCGCAATCACTTTGCACGGCTCCGCTACGCCGGGCGTATAGGCGAGGGAAAGATCTTCGCGGGTTTTGACCGGGGTTTTGGAGATGGTTTCCAGCTTGCCCTGCCATTTTTCGTGTAGTGCAAGCGCTTTTTCGTTGGTTGTCATAGAGGTACCTCACTTTTTCCTTGTATGGTAAATTTTGCGCTTTCTTAGCGACTATTATATCTTATAATATATAAAATTTCTCTGCAATATCCATCTGCCTTTTTTTATTTGTATTTTATTTCAGGAAAAAAGACTTTCTATTTTGAAAAAGATGGTGTATAATGAACCAATACAGGCATAAATCATTTTCTGAGTCGTATCAGGCACGAAATCCCCGGACGAAAGAGCTGTATAGATATAGATGTGAAAGACATGCTGTAGTGGCCGAAAGTAATTAGCTTGCGCAATGAGCATATCACAAAATATGGGAGGCATTTATGAGAGAAAAGTATGAATCACTGGCGCTTACGGATTTAAAGGACATTGCGAAATCGAGAGGAATCAAGGGCACTTCTACTATGAAGAAGGCGCAGATCGTGGAAGCGATGCTCAAAGAGGACGAGAAGGACAAAGCGGCAGGGAAAGAAGTGGCTGTCAAATCGGTGGTTACTCCAAGCGCGCCTGCGAAAAAGACGGATTCTACGGAGGAGGAGAAATTTCCGGCGGAGCTTGACAGCGGTATTACGGCCAGCGGCATTCTGGAAGTTATGAGCGACGGTTTCGGCTTTATCCGCTGTGAGAACTATCTGCCCGGTGAGCATGACGTTTATGTGGCGCCCAGCCAGATCCGTCGTTTCGGCTTGAAGACGGGAGATATTCTGGAAGGCAATACGAGGATTAAGACGCAGAACGAGAAGTTCAGCGCGCTTTTATATGTGAAGTCTATCAATGGGTATCCGCCGGAGGTGGCTATGCGGCGGGTGAATTTCGAGAACATGACGCCGATTTTCCCGAATGAGCGTCTGAAACTGGAGACGCCGGGATGCACGGTGGCCATGCGGATCATGGATCTGATGAGTCCGGTGGGGAAAGGACAGAGAGGTATGATTGTGTCCCCGCCGAAGGCAGGGAAGACAACCTTGCTTAAGGAAGTGGCGAAGTCCATAACCAGAACCGCGCCTGATTCGCATCTGATCATCTTGCTGATCGACGAGCGCCCGGAGGAAGTGACGGATATCAAGGAAGCGATCGAAGGCCCGAATGTGGAAGTGATTTACTCTACCTTTGACGAGCTGCCGGAGCATCACAAGAGAGTGTCCGAGATGGTGATTGAGCGCGCGAAGCGTCTGGTGGAGCACAAAAAGGACGTGGTGATTCTTTTGGACAGCATTACCCGTCTGACGAGAGCGTACAATTTGGTCGTGCCGCCCAGTGGACGCACGCTGTCCGGCGGTCTTGACCCGGCGGCATTACATATGCCCAAACGGTTCTTTGGCGCGGCGCGTAATATGCGCGAGGGCGGCAGCCTGACGATTCTGGCGACGGCGCTTGTGGAAACAGGAAGCAAGATGGACGATGTGATCTATGAGGAGTTTAAGGGCACAGGTAACATGGAGATGGTGCTTGACAGAAAACTTTCCGAAAAGAGGGTGTTCCCGGCCATCGATATTCCGAAATCCAGCACCAGAAGAGAGGATCTGCTCTTAAATCCCGACGAGCTGGAGGCGATCAACGTCATTCGAAAGGCGTTCAACGGCATGAAGGCGGACGAGGCGGTGGAGCGTGTTGTGGATATGTTTGCCAAGACCAGAAATAATCAGGAATTTGTTAACATGGTCAAAAAAATGAAGTTCATATAAATAATAGGAAAATAAAATGAAAAAGGGCTTGCATACCCGAAAATCCTATGCTAGAATATAAAAGCTGTGTGGCTGTGGACAGAGAGCAGGAATATGGAAAGGCTGTCCGGTTCACGGCAGAACTTGAAGTAAGGTTGAAAGAAACGTATGCTTTCAACGGCAGGTTTACGCGCAGGGCGTAAATACGCAGGCTGAGAAAGGAGTATGATATAGCGATGAGAGAAGGAATCCATCCCCAGTATTATCAGGCAACGGTAACATGTAACTGCGGCAACACCTTTGTAACAGGTTCCACCAAGCCCGAGATCCATGTGGAGGTTTGCTCCAAGTGCCATTCGTTCTATACAGGACAGCAGAAGACGGCACAGGCTCGCGGCCGTATTGATAAATTCAATCGGAAGTACGGTGTGGAAAACAAATAAATGCAGGATACGAAAAAGGTTGAGTCTATCTCAACCTTTTCTGATATTATGCGTATGGCTGCAACCGGAAGTGGGCCGTTAAGGCAGTGCGGCCATGCGGCGGGCGGAGCAGAAAGCACACTTCGCCCGATTGAAAGGCGAATAATATGGCAAAAAGAAAATTAAAATACTCCGGAATCGGCGGACAGGCGGTTTTGGAAGGCATTATGATGAAAAATAAGGAGCAGTACGCGGTGGCGGTGAGAAAGCCGGACGGCGAGATCGAGGTGGAGGTCGAGCACTATAACAGCGTGGTTCACGGCAGCAAACTTCTGGATATTCCCTTTATCAGAGGCGTGTTCCAGTTCATTGATTCGCTCGTCTTAGGGATGCGCTGTCTGAACTTCTCCGCGTCCTTTTACGAGGATGAAGAGGCGAAGGAGACGGCGGCGGATAAGGCTTTTAACAAGATCTTCAAGGACAAGGCGGAAAACGTATTTAACGGGATCGTGATGCTGTTTTCGCTGGCGCTGGCGATCGGCATTTTTATGATACTGCCCTATTTTATTACTTCGCTGTTTGAGGAATATATCAGAAGCGCTTCCTTTATGGCAATTTTGGAGGGCGCGCTTCGGATTGCGATATTCGTGGGGTATGTGCTGGCAATTTCCTTGATGAAAGACATCAGGCGGGTTTATATGTATCACGGCGCGGAGCATAAATGCATCAACTGTATCGAGAAGGGGGCGCCCCTTACCGTGAAGGAAGTGATGCGCTGTTCCAAGCAGCACAGACGTTGCGGCACCAGCTTTCTGCTGTTTGTCATGTTTGTCAGCGTGATTCTCTTTTTCTTTATCCGGGTGGAAAACCCGGCTTACCGCATTCTGGTTCGGGTGGCGCTAATACCCGTGATTGCGGGGATTTCTTATGAGATCATAAGGCTTGCCGGAAAGAGCAGCAATATTCTTGTGCGCATTATTTCCGCGCCTGGTATGTGGCTGCAGAGGTTGACCACGAGAGAGCCGGATGAGAGTATGGTGGAAGTGGCGATCGCCGCGGTGGAAGCGGTTTTTGACTGGAAGGGATATATCAAAGAGACGTTCGGGTACGAGGTGGACGAGAGCTGGATGGAGGGGTAGCAGCGAAGCAGGGGTGGCGATTCGGACGCGTGAGCGGAGCGTCATATCTACGTCGCCACGCTTGCGCTCCGCAAAACGCGTAGCAGTGCTAGGCTCGTGAGGAACCTCGCCAAGCGCTGACGTGTTTTGAGGGGCTCCTTAAGAAATGACGTTCCGCGCACGCTGGTGAATTGGGGAGCGGACGCGTGCGCTTCGCTGCGCTGGATGTGGTGGAAGGAAAAGCGATAGGTAGCGGCGATTTGGATGTGTGTGCTCCGCGTGTGCTGGTTGTGTGGTGAGAAAGAGGCGGATGGTGTGATTTGATTTTGTGGGGATATGGAAATGAACGGGAACCGGACGTATGGCGAGGTGTATAGGGAAGGTGCGGCACGGCTTGGAAAGGCCGGAATAGAGGAGGCTGCGCTTGATGCGAGACTTCTTCTGGAGTTTGTGTGTGGGACGGACAGAAATACGCTGCTTGTGCATGGGGACCGGGATGTTTCCGGGGATGAATATGGCAGATATAGTGGCTTAATCGAGCGGCGGGCGTTGCGTGTGCCTTTGCAGCATTTGACGGGTGGGCAGGACTTTATGGGATTGACTCTTTTGGTCAATGAGGATGTGCTTGTGCCGAGGCAGGACACGGAAGTGCTGGTGGAGGAAGTGATGAAGCAGCTCCACGACGGGATGCGGATTCTGGATCTATGCACCGGTTCGGGCTGTATTCTGTTAAGTCTCCTGCATTACTCCAACGACTGTGAGGGCGTCGGCGTGGATTTGTCAGAGAAGGCGCTTGCGGTGGCGGGAGAAAATTACGAGAGACTGCGGGAGGCACGGCCGCAGATGAAAGCGCGGTTTCTGCAAGGGGATCTCTTTGCGGCGCTTGGATCTGAGGCGGATGAGAGGCAGGATGAAGGCGCGAATGGTTCGGGAGAGCAGTTTGATATCATCGTATCTAATCCACCCTATATAAAAACGGACGTTATTGATACGTTGATGCCCGAAGTGCGGGAGTATGAGCCTGCAATGGCGTTAGACGGCGGGGCGGACGGCCTTGTCTTTTATCACAGGATAGCGAAGGATGCCGGGAAGTATTTGAGCGGCGGCGGTATGTTGTTTTTTGAGATCGGGTGTGAGCAGGCGGAGGACGTGCGTAAGATCATGGAAGAGGTAGGTTTTCGGGAGATTGCGGTAGTGAAAGACTTCGCCGGTCTTGACCGGGTGGTGTACGGCAGCTGGTTCGGTTAGCCGGACAGAGATGAAAATAAATAGCACGTGTTTTTGTAATAAAGAAAGTGCGTTGTCTGGTAAGATAGAATAGGGAAAATAGAAAATAGGGAAGAATCGGTTACAGTTGGAGGTAGTTATGTTTGATAAATTGGAGGATCTGCTCAGAAAATTTGAGGAGATTATGAATGAGCTTAGTGAGCCGACCGTGGCGGATAACCAAGAGCGGTTTCGTGCATTGATGAAGGAGCAGAGCGGTCTGACTCCGGTAGTCAATGCCTACAAAGAGTATAAAAAGTGCAATCAGGATATTGAGGACAGTCTTGCCATGCTTGACGAGGAGTCCGATGAGGATATGCGGGATATGCTGAAGGAGGAGCTTGCTGAGGCAAAGAAACGGGTGGAGGAGCTGGAGCACGAGCTGAAAATCCTTCTTCTGCCCAAGGACCCTAACGACGATAAAAATGTGATTGTTGAAATCCGCGCCGGGGCGGGCGGCGACGAAGCGGCTCTCTTTGCGGCGGAAATTTACCGCATGTACGTGCATTATGCGGAGGGTCGCCGTTGGAAGGTGGAAACCATGGAGGTGGAGGAAATCGGTATTGGTGGCATGAAGAGCGTGACCTTTATGGTGACGGGACAGGGCGCTTACTCGGTTTTAAAGTATGAGAGCGGCGTGCACCGGGTACAGCGTGTGCCGGAGACAGAGTCGGGTGGGCGTATCCATACTTCTACCATCAGCGTGGCGGTGATGCCCGAGGTGGACGACGATATCGACATAGTGATCGAAGATAAAGATATAAGGATCGATGTGATGAGAGCGTCAGGCAACGGCGGACAGTGCGTCAACACCACGGATTCCGCGGTGCGTCTGACCCATTATCCCACGGGCATCGTGGTTTACAGCCAGACCGAGAAGTCCCAGATTCAGAACAAGGCGAAGGCGTTCGCCCTGCTTAAGGCGAAGCTATACGATATCGAGCAGCAGCAGAGGCACGACGCGGAGGCGGAGCTTCGCAGAAGCCAGATCGGCACGGGCGACCGTTCCGAAAAGATTAGAACCTACAATTTCCCGCAGGGGCGCGTCACCGACCACCGTATCAACCTGACCATCTACAAGCTTGACAAGGTGATGAACGGGGATATTCAGGAGATATTGGACTCGTGCATCTCAGCGGATCAGGCGGCAAAACTGGTGAAGATGGGCGAGAATTGAAATGCCTGATCCGCGGGGATTCAGGCGGCAAAACTGGTGAAGATGGGCGAGAACTGAAAGGCAGGGATGTGTACGGGAACTCAGAAGGCGATGGGAAAAGACTTATTGTGTTTGCGATATGGCGGTTACTTAAAATGACAGGCAAAGGTCTGGGTGTGTTTATGATAGCACACGCTATTATATGAACAAGCTCCTTCTCCGCGAATGCGGCTAAGAAGGAACCTTTGTCTACTCCGGAAACGGCAGATACAGAAAAAATGAATTTGAAGCCGCTTGCGCTGGATGGCGGAGGATCTGGAGGGGTGACAGATGGAAGCGTCTTGAAAAATTGTAAGGAGATGCGGTATCTCTGGCTGGACACGCCGAAACTGACGGACTTTTCTTTTCAGAAGGATTGTGCGAAGGTTAAACAGTTTACATTCTACGGCCTTGCGCAGCCGGATTTTGCGCTGATTCCCGAGGCCGAGTATGTGCGCCTACACTGGGACAATATCACCGGAATGAGGAGGGAGAGCCGGTTCAGGGAAAGGGGCAGGGCGTACAAAGAAGAAAATATATCATAGGGCTTACGGCAGAAAAAAAGTGAGGGAAAATAAGAGTCTGGTGTGGAAAATGGGTATGATAAATGTTTGCACAGAAGCCTGAGTTGGTGTACAATATACGAAATGGTTGAAACACTATTCTTGCAGGCTGGCAAGAAAATAAATCGATTTGGCAAAGGCGTCGTAAACGCTTGGGCGAAGGAGGATGACGTGAAGACTATCGTGTGGAACAAGAGATTTGAACTGGGTGTAGATTTTATCGATAAGGAGCATAAGCAGCTTTTTTCGATGATCAATAAACTCCTTACACTCAGCGAGGTTGAAGACAAAAGGGAGTGGGTGTGTAAAGAAGGTATTAAATTCTTGAAAAACCATACGATCGAGCATTTTCAGCATGAGGAAGCCTACATGCGGTCCATCGATTACGAGGATCTGGAGATACATAAACGTCTGCATGACGATTTTCAGAATAACACGCTTGTTTCTCTGGAGGAGGAGCTGACGGAGACGAATTATTCGGAAGAATCCATGCGTCATTTTCTCGGTGTCAGTATCGGATGGCTGGTAGCGCACACACAGACGGAAGACTTGGCAATTGGCGGCAAGAAGATGAGCCGGTGGAAGAATCTGCCGCATGATGTGGAGATTGATGCGCTGGAACAGACGGTTGTCCAGCTCATTTCTGACGTATTCCAGTTGAAGGCGAAAGCCATCAGCAGACAATATGGCGGGGAAGATATCGGAAAGGTGATTTGCTGCCGCTTTGTATACAAGGGGAAAGAGAAGGACAAATGGGAGTTCGTGATATCTTATGAGGAAGCGCTGCTTCTCAAGGTGATCAGTGAGCTAATGAGCACACAATACCTGAAAGTGGACGACATGGTTATCAATATCACCCGTTATCTTTCCAGACAGCTTTTGGAGAAGATCAGGGAGTGCTTTCCCGATATGCAGATGTTTGAGCTGGAAAGTGAATCTCTGCTCACGCAGGAGCAGCTTGTAAATTCCTTTGATCGGGTGCATCCTGCCTGCAGCCTGCTGTTTGATACGGGCGCCGGGTATTTTGCGTTCAGCGTGACTACAAACGATTCTATGCAGGGGAAAATTGTATCGCCGATCAATGCGCAGAACGCTATGGGACAGATCAGAAAATATCTGGACGGCGAGATGCGCAAGAAACAGATTTTGATTGTGGACGACTCTGATTTTATGCGAAGCAATATGATCCGTCTCCTCGGAAATGACTATGAGATGCTGGAGAGCAATTCCAGTATAGCGGCAATTAAAAAAATTACGGTCAACAGACCGGATCTGATTCTGTTGGATTATGAGATGCCTGTGTGCGACGGCAGACAGACGCTTGAGATGATCCGCTCCGACGAGGAGATAGCGGATATTCCCGTCGTTTTCCTGACAGGCAGGGGAGACGCAGAGAGTGTGAAAAGGGTAATGTCCTTAAAACCCAGGGGATATCTATTGAAGTCCATGCCGGAGGAAGACATCAAGAAATATATCGACGGGATTCTTGCGAAGAAATAGCAGGCAGAGCAAAAAGCTGTGTGCAAAGATTCTTTGCGTGACTTTTCGGGTTAAAACTGCTATGGTCAGGAAAAGACAGAGTAAAAAGAGTCTGACCGGAGGGGACTGACATGGCAGAAGTGGGAAAGAATATAAAAAAGATCAGAAAAGAAAAAAATCTGACGCAGGATGATCTGGCGGAACGCTTGTATTGTACCAGACAGACCATCAGCAATTACGAAAATGGAAAGAGCGAGCCGAATATTGCGCTTCTGGTGGAAATTGCAAAGGTGCTGGAAGTGGAAGTAAACGACTTGATTTATGGCCCGAAAAAGAAGGAGAACAGAAGAAGGCAGAAAATTAGGTCGGCGGCTGCGCTTGCGGCGGCATGTACACTGCTTGTGGCGATAGAGATTCTTACGCCGTTCGCGAAGCAGTATGGATGGAAAAATTTTGAGATAGCGCCCCTTTACCTTCTGCGGTATGTGCTCCGCCCTCTCGTGCTGGCGCTGTTTGGATGGGGGATTGCGGAGGCGGCGGAAGCGTTTGCCGGGATTCGTCTGTGGGAAGGCAGAACGAAACGAACCGTAAAGGCAGCGCAGATTGTCTTTTGGGTATCAGCTGCTATTTTAACGGTGTTTGCCACATGGGCGTTGTGGATGGCGGCAGACCTGACGTATATCTGGCGGCTGTCGGAACGAATGCTGGAGGAGCAGGGCACTTTTGACTCCGCGGCGGTTCCGCATCTGATGCCGGGGAAGCTTCAGAATCTGTTTATGCGGCTGATCGTGTATTACCGTCTCGGCGGCGTCGCCCTGTTTTTGGGGGCGGCTCTGGGATTTTGTAAGGTAAAGAAAACAGAGAAGGCGGAGCTTTTGCAGTAGCCTTTGATATGCGGGGGAGGTTTTTTGCTTTCCGAAGCATTTAAAGCATTGGGATAAAAAGAGCAGGGAGGATGGGAAAATGGATATGGAAGAGAAGGGAAGCGTTCCGGCAGCAAATGCGGACGAGGCACAAATCGGAACCACGGAGACCATGAAGGACTATGAGCGGGAGCTGGAGGCTTCTTTCCGAAAGATCAGCGAGGGTGATATCATCAAAGGCACGGTGATCGACGTGAACGAGGAGGAGGTCATCCTCGATCTGAAATATTATGCGCAGGGCGTTATCAAGGCGGAAAATCTGAGTAACGATCCGGATTTCCTTGCGGCGGGCAAGATTTCTGTGGGGGATGAGATCGAGGCCACCGTAATTAAGATGGATGACGGGGAGGGCAATATCGAGCTTTCCAAGAAAGAGGCGAACGACGTACTCGCATGGGGCAAACTGAAGAACATGATGGAGCAGGAAACGATTGTGAAAGTGCGCATCAAGGAGAGTGTAAAGAGCGGCGTGGTGGCTTATCTGGAAGGCATGCGTGCTTTTATTCCCGCATCCCAGCTTTCCACAGATTATGTGGAGGATATGGAGTCATGGGTCGGTAAGGAGATCGAGGTCAAAGTGATCACCGTGGAGCAGGAAAAGCAGAAGGTTGTGCTTTCCGGCAAGGCAGTGGCACGCGAAAAAGAGGCGGAAGAGCGCAGGCACCGCATTTCCATGATGGCGCCCGGCGCTGTTATGGAGGGCGTGGTGGAAAGCCTGATGCCTTACGGCGCGTTTGTTAATCTGGGGAACGGGATCAGCGGTCTGGTGCACATCTCTCAGATTAGCCAGAGGAGAATTAAGAAACCGAGCGAGGTTTTGAAGGAAGGACAGAAGGTCAAGGTAAAGATCTTAAACACCAATGACAATAAGGTCAGTCTCAGCATGAAGGCACTGGAAGAGGTCATGGAGGATGCGGAGGAAGAAAGAGAGCCACAGGAGTACACCTCCGGTGGGTCGGTTTCCACCAGTCTGGGGGATCTGCTTGCGAAACTGAAGCTGTAGTGCTGCTGGATGCGCGGCTTGTCAGGCGGGATTTTGTGCAGGCGTATTGTGAAGCCTGCGATACCGGTGAGCCGGGCAGATATGGATGGTTCATATGAGTACACTTTATGTTACAGATCTGGACGGTACGCTGTTAAACAGTGATGACCGGACAAGTCAATTTAGTATGGAAACAATTAACGGGCTGGTTGCAAAGGGCATGCAGTTTACTTATGCAACAGCCCGTTCTCTCGTGTCCGCCTCTGTAGTGGCAAAGGGCTTATCAACGACCATTCCGGTCATTGCCTACAATGGCGCGCTGATCATCCACCCGGTTTCGCTGTACATTGCAGCAAGAACTTTACCGACCGGAATATTTTCTGGAGATCATGCCGAAGAAGGCTTCCAAGGCGGAGGCGATCAAAAGGCTAAAGGAAATATGGCACTGTGACAGGGTGGTGTCCTTCGAGGACGCCATTAACGATATTCCCATGTTTGAAATATCCGACGAATGTTATGCCGTGGCAAATGCGGCGCCGGAGTTAAAAGCGTATGCCACGGGCGAGGTTGTGTCCAATGACGAGGACGGGGTGGCG
This sequence comes from uncultured bacterium, assembly GCA_947073545.1. Classification (GTDB taxonomy): domain Bacteria; phylum Bacillota; class Clostridia; order Lachnospirales; family Lachnospiraceae; genus UBA3282. The sequence goes on along the minus strand of CAMTMP010000004.1, from coordinate 28,516 downwards.
AAGTGGCTGCTTGCGTTTGGTGGTATTTTCGGTGTGTGAGGCAGATTGATGTCGTAGGGGCCCATGCAGGTGAAGACATTTAGGGCGGTACTTCGTTATATTAGAGATGGCATCGGCTGCATTTATGCTGGAGCGTTACACGGAGAAACGGGTGAGGATCTTCGTGCGCTTGGAGAAATCTCTGTGTCGTGAAAATACATGGGAATGGAGAGAAAAATGAAAACAGGAAAAACGGTTTTAACTATTGTAGTCAGTGTGGTATTTCTGCTTCTTGCCTCGGTGGTGCAGGAGCTGGTGATGAGCCTGCTTACCGCGGCGGGCATCCCCGTGTGGCTGAATCATATCGCGGGCGGGTTTTTATATGCGGTTTTGGCGTATTTATCGGTACGGCTTTACTGTACGAAGTTTTTGAAGGAGGAACCGGCGGATTTCTGTGTCCCCAAGTGCCGGATTCAGATCAAGTGGGTGGTGGCGGCGGTGCTTCTGCCTGTTTTGGTCAGCGCGATTTATCTGGTTCTGCCGGGAAGCTATGAGAGCAATCCGCTGAATACAAGGGTGAAACTTGCGCTTGTGACAAGGGGCATTTTTCTTGCGGGAGTGGGAGCGGGCGCCGCGGAAGAGCTTTTGTTTCGCGGACTTTTGATGAATGCGGTGATGAAAAAGTGGGGCAGGGCAGCGGGTATCCTTGCACCTTCTGTGCTATTCGCGTCGCTCCATATCATCGGTATGAATTTTAGCTTGGCGAGCTGTATACAAGTGATGGTGGCGGGAACCATGGTGGGTGTGATGTTTTCACTGATTGCGCTGGAGGGGCGTTCTGTCTGGAACAGCGCCATCGTGCACGGAGTCTGGAATATGATTATCATAGGCGGCGGGCTGACCATCGGCACGGAGATCAACGAGTATTCTGTCAGCAGTTATGTGCTTGAGACGCGGGCCTTTTGGCTGACAGGCGGCGAGTTTGGCATAGAATCCTCAGTGGTGGCGATCAGCGGTTACATATTGGTGAGTCTGGCGGCAGTATGGATGATGAAACGGAAGCGGAGCAGGTAAGAACGGTCGGTCTGGCGGCATGTGGAAGAGAAAAGCCAAGTCCGGACAGGCGGGTTATATATCAGGAGAGGAAGGGCAGTATTATGGCGAAGCATGTGTTGGCGGTAATTGATATGCAGAATGACTTTATTGACGGTGCGCTCGGCACGAAAGAAGCGGAGGCGGTCGTTGACAAGGTGGCAGCGCAGATCCGGGATTTTGAAGGCGAGGTGGTCTACACGAGGGACACCCATTTCGATGGATATCTTGGTACGCAGGAGGGAAAGCGGCTTCCGGTGCCCCACTGCATCAAAGATACGGAAGGATGGCAGATTCGGACACAGGTGAGTCAGGCATGCGCCGGGGAGACAAAGATTTTCGATAAGCCGGCTTTTGGATCTGTGGATCTGGCAAACTACCTGAAGAGTATGCCGGATCTGGAATGCGTTACGCTGATCGGTCTGTGCACCGATATTTGTGTGATCTCTAACGCACTTGTCATAAAGGCATTTCTGCCGGAAGTGACTGTTAGGGTCAATGCAGACTGCTGTGCCGGGGTTACACCAAAGAGCCATCAAAATGCGCTTGAGGCAATGAAAATGTGTCAGGTGGAAGTGATCGACGGCAAATAATTCGTTCATGTTTTTGCAGAATGATGATATTTCTTTGAGAATATGGATATTTTTGCACATTTTTATTAAAACCTTATCTCAAGCAGGTTTCGGCTTTGTAACCGTGCAGGAAATCGAGGCGGATTGACGGCGGAGGGGAACGACAAAAGAGGGGGTTGTAAGGATGAGAAAGAAAGAACTGACCCTTGCGGTCATTGAGAGACTGAAGCAGGAATACCCTGATGCGGGCTGTTCGCTGGAATACAACGAGGCATGGAAACTGCTGGTCAGCGTGCGGCTGGCGGCTCAGTGTACAGACGCAAGGGTCAATGTGGTGGTGGAGAAATTGTATGAGAAATTCCCGGATGTGAACGCGCTGGCACAAGCCCCGGTGGAAGAGATTGAGGCAATCGTGCATCCCTGCGGTCTTGGGAACAGCAAGGCGCGGGATATTAGCGCCTGCATGAAAAAAATAAAAGAGGAGTACGGCGGGCAGGTGCCCGATGATTTTGACGCGCTGCTTGCGCTGCCCGGTGTGGGCAGGAAGAGCGCCAATCTGATTATGGGGGATGTATTCGGCAAACCTGCCATTGTCACGGATACGCATTGTATCCGGCTTTGCAACCGCATCGGCCTAGTGGAAGGGATCAAGGAGCCGAAAAAAGTGGAGATGGCGCTGTGGAAGATCGTGCCGCCTGAGGAGGGTAACGATCTGTGCCATCGGTTTGTCCTACATGGCAGAGAGGTGTGTACGGCAAGAACGAAGCCTTATTGTGATAAATGCTGTCTGGCAGACATTTGTAAGCAGAGGATTTGAGGAATGCTGCGGCTTTGACCGGAAGAATATGGTCTTTCGTATGGTGCGCATTTGATGAGGCAGTGAGTTGGAAGGCCGAACAATATATGGATGATCTGAACATTTGGGGACATAGGAGGTACGTTGCATGAGCGGGACGAGTTACTTTCAAAATGCTTTGTCAAATTTCGTCACGGACGCCGCTTGCGGCGGTGCCGTCAGGCATTTGACGGATAGCGGTTATACGCTGGATCAGATTGTCGGCCGTTTGGATTATCCGACATCCCGGGCGAAGGTGCAGAGAATCATGATGGCGTATCTGTATGAAAGCCGTGTACTTTTGCGGGACGAACCTTCGGAGGCGTTGTTTGCGCCGCAGGAGCAGTTTGTGCAGGAACAGGACGCTTACGGGAGGCGCACTATGCGGAAGGTAGGAGTTGACTATAAAAGTCAAAATATTCTGACATATGCGCCGGAGCTGACGAAGCTGTCGCGGTTGGAAAAAGAGCCGCAGACACAGGAATTTTTATGGAAGGAACTGCTATTTCATCCTAGGCGAGATGGAAAACTGACAGAACTGTTATATCGAAAATGTGAAAAGTATGGAGAAACATTCAGTTATGTGTCCTGCTCTTTTGGGAGAGCTGTGAATGACCCAAATAGTCAGTGTGAAGATATGGAGCAAAGCAGGCAAGATGAGGCATATAGAATGTGTGCTGTCTCTGAGGAAAAAATGAGCTGCCTTAATGGCAGACAGCGGGAATATTTACAGGGCATCCGCTGGGAGCAGCCTGTCATGTATCATCGGTTGAACCGGCGGATGCTTGAAATCATCAGCAAACTGTATGAGGCGGGAGCTTATGGCGGAGCCTGCTTTTTTGTCGCCGGAAGAGAGAAATTAACGATACCGGCAAGGTGAGCGCCCTGCCGGTATCGGAAAGAACTGCAGGTCAAACCGAATCTGTCAGACAAGGAAAGCCTGCCAGAGCATAATTCCCAGAAAGACAAGGCAGTACAGCACCATTCCTACATTCAGGATCACGGTCTTGAAACGCTGTCCCTTTTCTATGACAATTTCACCCGGCTTTAGTGCCATGGCACGGCGCTTCACGATGAGAAGTATGATGCCTGCGATTACCATGGCGAAGACGCACAGGGAGTAGACTGTAGAGATGATGACGGTAGAGGGCTTCATCGGATCAAGCTTAAAGAGCATGCCGCCCAGAACGGTTCCGAAGAAGTTTACGATCATATGAAGCAGGATCGTATATTTGATATTGCCTGTCTTCACGTAGATAAAGGCGAGAAAGCAACCTAAAAAGGATGCGTAAAAAAACTGGTTAAAGTTCATGTGGAACAGGCCGAAGATCAGGCCGGAGAGCACGACCGTGCAGCCTTCTCCATATTTGATAATCTTATCACAAAGCAGTTTACGGAACAGAATTTCCTCAAAAACAGGGGCGCACAGTACCGTGAAGATGGCGGTAACCCAGATGGAGCCGCCAGAGACTACGTTCAGGAGCGCATTTTGTACCGGGGAACCTTTGAGCAGACTGATACCTGCGGTGAGTCCGAGACCGATCAGGTTTCCGATGATCAAAAGACCGTAGCAGATCAGAAAGGAAACCACAAGCTGTCCCGCGCTCATGTGATGTTTTTCGATGGAGGGCACCTCCTTATTCCGCATCAGAACAAAGGAAATCGGGTAACCCAGCACGAAGAGAGGCGCCATAGACACGGTAAACAGGATGTCGATATTTTCCTGCCATTTGGGAAAAAGTGCGAGGGCAAAGGTTTGTACGCCGAGCTGCAGGAGGATGATGATAGCAGTGCTGATGAGCATCCGGATGCCGATTTTTGAAAAGTCCTTTTTGTATGTGTTTGTGTTCATTTGTTTTTTCTCCTTTATCTTTTCTATTTCATTTTATGAGTCGGTTTGGCGATTGGCGAGGGCATCTTTTGTCTAATCCTAAGAGTACGCGCTGTTTCGTTCAGCTTTCGATGTCATCGCTTTCTTCTTCCAGATGTTTTCTTCTCCGGCGGTAAAGAGCGGAACAAAGGGTCAGAGTGACCGAAAGCACTATGCTGATCATGAGGAAGCGTGTGATAAAGACGGAAAATGCGGCGGATACGTTCTGGAAATTGCGGTAGGAGAGGATGGCATTAAATAGGGCTGTTACCGCTGCGGCAAGCAGGCTTAATCCGATGTTGACTGCCGGAGTCGCTTTCAGATGTCTGTCCCAGATGCCGTTGCGCAGGCAGTTTCCGATCAGATACAGACCCATACACAAGAACACAATAAATTCACCCAAGAACATATCTCCTGCGGAGTTTACACCATATAGAAATGCCTGTACTGCTATGGCGGCAGCCAGACCGATAAATCCGATCCAGAAGCCTCTGCTTTCTATTTTCAAAAGCTGTAATTCCTGCATTTCATCCAGATTATTTTTCTTGCTAAACCACTTCATCATCGTTTTCCTCCCAGAATAAATCATTTAATGTTTTGCCCAGTTCTCTGCAGATCTGAATACACAGATTTAAGGTCGGGTTATAATCACCGGATTCTACCATACCGATGGTCTGCCTGGTGACACCGACCCGTTTCGCCAGTTCGGTCTGGGACATGTCTTTTTCCATGCGAGCAAGTTTCAATCTCAGATTTTTCATAAATAGATACCTGCCTCCTTTCTTGGCGTTTCGGCAGACAGGAATGCCTGTTGTCTGTTATCCACAGAATAACATGATGGGCATGCAGTGTCAATTATATTTTGCATATAATAGATATATTGTGCTTATGAAAAATAAATATAACTTAGAGGAAGTAGGACAACGTACCTCGTTCCGGCTCTTGATGCAGCACCTTATGCGTTCGGTAATACGTGGGTGTACAGCCGAGAAACTTTTTAAAGAGCTTATTATAGTAGCTGGTATTGTTGAAACCAACGGAGAGTGCAAGATCCGCGATGGAACTGAAAGTTTGTTCGGGGTCCATCAGTTTTTTGGTGGATTCATAAATCCGGTATTTCATCAAATATTCAAAGGGACTCATCTGCAGGGTTCGCGAAAAACAGCGGCAGCACTCGCTTTTGCTCACGTGGATGCTGTCGGCAATTTCCTGTAAAGTCAGAGGTTGTGCGTGATGAGTCCGGATATAAAGCATGGCTTCCTTGACACGCTGTTCATCCTGTGGTATGCGTGGGGGAGCGGTGCTTTCCGTCTGTGGGAGCTGGCGCAGCAGCTCGGCCCAAAAATGACACAGATAACCCTTGGTGGCGATTTCATAGCCGAATTGTCTGGTCATGTTGACCTCGATTACATCGGTCAGATTTTGCAGGATGCGCTCATGCCAGGGCGCACTCTCATCCAGAAGAAAGACCTTAAATAGCTGGTAGTTCTGCATCGGCAGTAGATACTGCGCTTGCAGATAGTTGCTTTTATGCCCGAAAATGTAGTCAGGGTGAAAGACAAGGGAATGAAAGGTGCACTGCTTCTTGTCTTGTGCGTGAATACAGTGCATGACATTCTGGTTTATGATAAGTCCCTGTCCGGGTCTGATCTGGTACGTGTCGTCGTCGGTGGAAACTTCCGCGACGCCCTGATCGACGATGAGAATTTCCATCTCTTCGTGCCAGTGCCAGCGGATCCAATTCAGGTAAGATTTATGAAGATCCAGATAGCGGGCGTTGACCGGATAGTCCAGTGTGCCGTAATCCTTTTTTTCATAGAGATTGTCATAGGTTTCCAGAGAATCCTGTCTCGGGGTCTTTGTAACGGCAGTATTTTCAGGGGCAGTCGTATATATGGGATTCATAGTTTCTCTCTCCTCTTTTGCATTTCAAGTATGAGTTCCGGTAGAAAAACATCTGCCCACCGCATTGCCTCGGAAGGGTAGAAAATTTTCTATAAAAATATATTAGCATGCATATAGGGTGTGGTCAAATATATCTCATAATTAATACTATATTATAAAACTATTTTAGCGTGGTAAAAATGGATTCTCAGAAGAATGAAAACCTGTTAAATCTGGCGCTTGACACAGCGCCCGGAGAGAGAGAAAGATCGCTGGAATTAAATGTGGGTTATGATGTGCAGGAAAAAACATGGGAGGTGATTGTAAAGTATCACGGTTCCCTGCGGGAACTTTCGGAGAGGGGGATATTGGTGGAAGAGATGATTGCGGGATATGCCATTCTCACGGTACCGGAGTCGGAGATGGAGCGGCTGTCGGAGGCGGAACAGATCGAGTATGTGGAGAAACCGAAGCGGCTTTTTTTCTCCGACCTGACAGGAAACACAGCCTCCTGCTTTGCGCCAGGCAGCCAGGTGTTTGAGACGCTTACGGGAAAAGGTGTTCTGGTGGCGGTCATAGACTCTGGGATCAGCTACTATAACCGGGATTTTCGAAATGCCGATGGCACGACCCGAATCCGGTATCTCTGGGATCAGGTGCTGGGCAGGGAATTTGACGCGGCGCAGATCAATGAGGCGCTTCAGACGGGCAGCAGGCAGGCGGCCGAGCAGCTTGTGCCAAGTATAGATACCAGCGGGCACGGAACGGCAGTGGCGGGGATCGCCACGGGAAACGGAGGGGATGGCGGACCTATCTATGCGGGCGTTGCCAGAGAGAGCGAACTGATCATCGTGCGGCTTGGGGCGCCAAGGGCGGATTCCTTTCCGAGAACGACGGAACTGATGCGGGCACTGACCTATGTGGTCAAAAAGGCGGTGGAGCTTGCCATGCCGATTGCCGTCAATCTGAGTTTCGGAAATACCTACGGTGCCCATAACGGAACGTCGCTGCTGGAGCGGTTTATAGACAATGTTTCGGAAATCGGGCGAAGTGTGATCTGCGTGGGCAGTGGAAATGAAGGCGCTTCCGGGGGGCATGTGGGCGGGAGCCTGCGGCAGCAGGTACGTAGCAGCAGTGATGTAACTAATTTGGTCAATAGAATAGACACAGATGTCACGAACCGGGGCAGAAGCGTGGAAATGACTGTGGGAGCCTACGAAAGAGGACTGAATGTGCAGCTGTGGAAGGAGTATGCTGACCGCTACATGGTGACAGTTCTGTCGCCCTCCGGGGAGACTTTTCAGGTGGATACTGACCGATCCGGTAAACAGACTTTTCGGCTGCAAAAGACGGAGATTCTATTCTATAACGGAGAGCCTGCGCCTTATATGACGGCGCAGGAGCTTTATTTCGATTTTCTCCCGGCGGAGGGCAGCCTGTATCTGGACCGGGGCGTATGGACATTTACACTATGGCCGCTGCGGATTGTTACCGGCAACTATACCTTCTATCTCCCCTCGGAAACCGTTCGCAGTGCAGACACCCGTTTTGCCAGAACCACGCCGGATGTGACGCTCACGATTCCTTCTACAGCGATGAAGGTGGTGACGGTGGGGGCATATGATCCGGTATATGAGTCTTACGCGGACTTTTCCGGCAGGGGATATCTTTATCAGGATCAGGTAAACAGCCGTACTTCGGACACTTTTGTGAAGCCGGATCTGGTGGCGCCGGGGGTGGGCGTCATGGCGCCCAACAGGGATGGCGGCTATTCGCCTGTGACGGGCACGTCCTTTGCCACACCTTTTGTGACCGGCGCTGCCGCCGTTCTGATGCAGTGGGGAATTGTGATGGGCAATGACCCCTATCTGTACGGAGAGAAGGTGAAGGCATATTTGAGGAAAGGCGCGAAGCCGATCCGAGGGGTGGCGGAGTATCCGGATGCGAGGGTGGGGTATGGGGCGATTTGTGTCGAAAATAGTTTGCCGAGGTAGAAATGAGGGGGATTTTGGGATAATAGGCGCTTTATTTTGTGATGTATGGTGTCGAATAAAGTGCTTTTATTATACGTTTTTTGATATTCTGGTTTGCCTCCTTAGTTCTTTTTGACCGTATATCAAATTCATAAGTATTAAGTATCAACTAAAAGCGGACAAAATCACCAGAACATTTTTGAGGGGCATATTTGAAAATTCAGCAGAGCATTTTCATGTGTTCGCTAAATACATTTGTAAAGGGAATTGATCCATTTTATCATAAAAAATCAGATTCTACTTGTAAATAATTAAAAAATGATTATAATAATTATTATTAGATTAGAATATGATTAGAATTGGTTGGAGGATATTTTGTGTTCGTAGAAAACAAAGCAACTGAATTCAAGCGAGAATATGTTGAAGATATCAAAAATACGATTGTTGCATTTGCAAACTGTGACGGCGGTACACTTTATATCGGAGTGAACGACGATGGAACAGCTTGTGGTGTCGATAATGTTGATGATACTATGTTGCGTGTAACCAATGCAGTTAGGGATGCTGTGCGGCCAGATATTACTATGTTTGTGGAATGTCGTAATGATGTCATGGATGAAAAGTCCATTGTATGTGTAACTGTCCAGCGCGGTACGGCAAGACCGTATTATCTGAAAGGAAAAGGAATTCGTCCGGAGGGTGTTTATGTTCGTCAGGGAGCATCGACAGTTCCGGCAACAGATACTGCCATCCTGAATATGATCAAAGAAACCGGTGGTGACAGTTATGAGACAGTCCGTTCTCTTGATCAGAATCTTACTTTTGATAAGTCTGCTGACTTCTTTAAAAAACGGAAGGTAGAGTTTGGAAAAGCCCAAATGCGTACGCTCCATTTGATTGGTGATGATGATATGTACACTAATCTGGCATTTTTGCTGTCTGAACAGTGTACGCATATGATTAAACTGGCTGTATTTGAGGGCAGTAAAAAATCTGTATTCAAGGACCGCCGGGAACTGTCAGGTTCTCTTTTGGAGCAGTTGGAGGAAGCCTTCGATTATATTGACCGTTACAATCGTACCCGGGCAGAATTTTCAGGACTGGACCGCTTAGATATGCGGGATTATCCTTCAGAGGCAATCCGTGAGGCGCTGCTGAATGCTATAGTTCATCGGGACTATTCTTTCAGCGATGCCACTCTTATCAGTATTTTTGAAGACCGAATTGAATTTGTAACAATCGGCGGTTTGGTAAAAGGAATTACATTGGATGACGTGAAGCTGGGGGTATCTGTATTGCGCAATCAGTATTTAGCTAATATTTTCTATCGTTTGCGACTGATTGAAGCATATGGTACAGGAATTCTTAAAATCAATGAGTGTTACGATGATTATGCTGTAAAACCTATAATCGAAACAACAAGTAATGCTTTTAAGATTACACTTCCTAATACCAATTTCCACGCAAAGGAACAAAAAGCTCTGAATAACCGAAAAACGAGTTGTTTTACCAGTGTGACAAAAAAAGAAGAACGAATTAATGCTGTCCTAAAACTGTGTCGCAGTAAAGGTTCTATCGTTCGCAGCGATATAGAAATGGAGCTTGGTGTGTCCCAATCTACGGCAATCCTGCTTTTGCGAGAGTTAACTCATGATGGTGTACTGATTAAAAAAGGAAAAACCAAAAATCTGCGATACTACGAGAATAAATAACGTAGTGGCTGAAATTATGCCATTCAAATATGAGTGCGAAATTACCCGGTTCCACATCGAAAATACTTAGATAAAGATGGAGGCGAAGATATGCCTGCTTTAAGTGAGATATTTGATAAACGGAAAATTCTCCTTTATCAGAACGAAAGTCTTGATCTGGATCACTATTATCAGGAACCCTATGAGTAACAGAAAATTAATGGAAACGTATTTTAATCTCCCATCTGAGATGGGGAGAATGGAATAAGCAGTAGCGTTGCCTAGAACACCAGAAAAAACCTCCAATGATATAATGAAGTGGGTTCGCAGCCACGACAAAAATCAAAGGAGGTATCCATGAATGGATAATCAAAGTATACAACATACACGGTGGAATTGCACGTATCATATAGTGTTTATTCCGAAGTGCCGGAAAAAGGTAATGTACGGAAGTAATAAAAAGGACTTAGTAGAGATCATCAAAAAGCTATGTGAGATGAAGGGAATACAGCTTATCGAAGGGAAGGTATGTGTGGATCATATTCATATGTACGTAGCAATACCGCCTAAGATGAGTGTGTCAGAATCATGTCATATCTGAAAGGGAAGAGTGCACTGATGTTTTATGACAGACACCCGGAGATGCGGACAAAGTGGGGAGAACGGCATTTGTGGGCAAGAGGATATTATGTGGCAACAGTGGGAAATGTGAATGAGGAAACAACCCGAAATTATAATCGGGAACAAGAGGAAAACGATAAGCTGGAGGAAAGCAATAAGTAAAAGAGCCTCCGCCGGAGGCAGCCAGTACTAATGGTGCTTGCGAACCCGCCTCTGGCGGAACCAGTAACAGACTCCGGAGGGGTTATAAATAAACCCCCATTTGAAATGGGGGTTGCTAACTTTTTTTATGAATTTTTATCAGTCATTTTACCGGCGCATGAGGGTATATGAGGGGAGAGCCGCTGGTAGGGGTAGCCCACACTGCGGCTGGGCAGACGTCGGAAAGAGGGGAGTGCAAGCTATGGCAAATCTGCCGGGCTGCATTTGAGTTTCTCTTGGAAATCAAGTATAATAGACTTATTCTTGCAAACAAAAAGATAAAGCATGAGGGAGAGAAAAAATGAACGAAAACAATTATGCAAACGGGGATGAACCGGGTAAGGGCGCCGCGGTTGCCAGTCTGGTGTTAGGTATCGTTTCTATCGTTGCGTGGTTTTTTGGAATGGGAGCGCTGATCGGTCTTATTACAGGCGTGATCGGTCTGATCTGTGCATCCAATGCGAAGAAGGCAGGTTTTGTGGGCGGAATGAGGACGGCAGGCTTTGTCTGCTCTCTGATCGGTGTGATCGGCAGCGCACTTGTCTTTGTAGCGTGTGTGGCCTGCGTGGGTGTTTTAGGAACCGCGGCTGCGTTGAGCTAAGGCTGTGCTGATGTGCTGATAAGGATCGCTTGAGTTGAAAGAATTACGAATCGGATTAAACAACATAAGCGCCTACGGTCTGTGCGGGGCAGCGGGTTTTCTGCTGGGAACCGGATATTTGTTCTTCATTACAAGGGTGAAAGACGGGGATTTTGACGACCTTTTTTACACTTATGTCTGGGCTGCGCTGGGAGCGGTTGTAGGGGCAAAGGTTCTCTATGTTTTGCTTGCGCTTCCGGACATTGTGCGGATCGTCGGAAGCGGAGAGGCGGATTGGTGGCCGTATCTCGGTAGCACGGTAAGCGGTGGATTTGTTTTTTACGGCGGACTGCTCGGTGCGGTATGCGCCGTAAAGACCGCATCCCGCTACTTTTCGTTTGCCTATGTCAATACACTTTCGCTTTTGACTCCGGCCATGCCGCTGGCGCATGCGCTTGGGAGAGTGGGGTGCGCGCTCGTCGGCTGTTGCTACGGGAAGGAAACCGGATTGTGTATAGGGATAAGCTACGCGGACTCTATGTACGCACCGAACGGTGTACGCCTGTTTCCGGTTCAGGCGATGGAGGCGATTGCCGATCTGGTGATTTTCGGAGCGCTTATATATATGCTTCTAAAAAAGGCGGACGACTATGAGAGAGCTGGAATTTTTGAAAGGTATCTGGCGATGTATGCCTGCGCCAGATTTTTGCTGGAATTTTTCAGAGGCGACTTGGCCAGAGGACATTTGGGAGCGCTGTCGACATCACAGTGGATCAGCGTTATCATTCTTTTATCGTTAGTGATTCGAAGCGGATTTAAAAGAAACGGTTGGGGCTGTTGCAAAAGTAGATAAAACATCTACCGGAGTACAGAATGTTATAGCAAGTAAGACAATTTATAATATGAAATGAAATGGTTATGTTTCCACTGCGGCAATAGAGAAATTATGTAGAATTTGCGATTGCACACCGAATGATATTATAAAATTTAAATAGATTTTCCTCCGGGGCGGGAATGGTTTCCCGCTCCTTTTATATGCATTTAAGCTAAGACATACTACGGCGTGTTTTTTTCAAATATATGTTGACAAACTGTTCATACTGTATATAATAATATATATACAGTATATACTGATAGCGCAAACTGTGACGACAGGGAGCGCGTGGAATGAGGGAGGCATGAATTGAAGATTATTATATCGAATCAATCTGAGCTGCCGATCTATGCGCAGATCAGGGAGCAGCTCAAGGAGCAGATCTTAAACGGACAGATCCCGGAAGGAGAAACGCTTCCGTCGATCCGTCAGCTCGCGAAGGAGGTGGGCGTCAGTGTGATCACAACGACACGCGCCTACAGCGAGTTAGAAGCGGAGGGGTTTATCGCCACCATGCAGGGCAAAGGCAGCGTGGTGCTTCCAACGGATAACAACCTGCTGCGGGAGCAGTACCTTCTGCGGATTGAGGAGGGGCTGTCCACGGCCATAGAGACGGCGAAAACGATGGGAATGTCCATAGACGAACTGACGGATATTTTTCATAACTTATTGGAAACATAAGGTTTCGGAAAGGAGAAATGATGGAATTGCTGGAAGTAAAAAATCTGTCTAAACATTATAAAAACTTTGACTTAAAAGATATCAGTTTTATTTTGCCGAAGGGATATATTATGGGGTATGTGGGAGCGAACGGCTCCGGAAAAACAACGACTTTGAATTTGATTACGGGTGTTTTAAAGTGTACGGAGGGCGACGTGCGTATCGATGGTCTGTCCCGCGAGAAAGGAGAGCAAGTCTACAAGGAGAAAATCGGTTATGTGGGAGACGAGTCCTATTTCCCTGGCCACCTTAAAATCAAGCATATCCGCACCGTAATAAAGAATTTTTACCCGACGTTTTCCGAGGATAAGTTTAACGGTTTTATCCGGAATTGGAATCTGCCGGAGAACAAGCCGATTAAGGACTTTTCCAGAGGAATGAAGGTGATGCTGATGTTTGCGTCGGTGCTCGCCAGAGATACGAAACTGCTTGTGCTGGATGAAGCTACCAACGGGCTTGACCCGGTGATGCGGACGGAGATCCTGAAACTTTTGCAGGAGTATGTGATGGACGGGGAGCGGAGCGTGATCTTTTCCACCCATATCCTAAGCGATTTGGAGCAGATCGCGGACTATATTTACTTTATTCACAGGGGCAGGACAATTCTCTATGACGCGAAAGATGAACTGATTGAAAATTTCCTTCTGGTAAAGGGAGAGAGCGCAAAGATTCCGCCGGCCCTTAAGAAGGAGCTGATTGGGCTAGAGGAGAAGACCTACGGATTCGAGGCGATTCTGCCGAGCGATAAGGCGGAGCTTCTGGGGAATGCGTTTCTTTTCGAGAAGCCGACGATAGATCAGATCGTCATTCACTACATTAAAAACAGGGAGGAACAGTAAAATGAGAGCATTGCATTTTATGAAAATAGATTATATGTTGACAAGGAAACAGATATACCTTATGCCGGTGTTCTTTGTTCTGGCATGGGCTGTGGGTACGGGCGTAAGCGACGGCGCAATGTCTTTGCTGGTGACATGTTCCTATTCACTTTTTGTGGCTTCCATATTTTCGACGGCGCCTTTTAGTTATTGTGTTGGGAAGAACAGAGGATTTCTGCTGCTGCTTCCCGCGACGGTGAAAGAGAGGGTGGCAGGGCGTTTCCTGTACGGGCTGTCCTTTGTGGGTTTGCTGGGTGGTTTCTGCGCTATCCTGTGGGGTGTGTATGCTATGATGGGATACGAGCTGCCGCTCTGGGCAGTGGCGCTTGGTCTGTGTGAGCTGGCAGCCGGGATTCTGCTTATGGCATTAGAGTTTCTTTTTTTCTATCTGTTTGGAGAAGGAAAGGAAAACTGGCAGCATTTGAGCAATATTGTACGAACTGCGCCGGGTATGGCTATGTTTTTCGGTATGAGCTATTATGTGGGAAAAATTGAGGAAATGCAAAGTACGACGGCCGGCGGCATGGGGATTGATCTGGAGGCGCTTGCGGGAAAGTTTATGCAGGCGGGTGTGATTTCCATAGTGGCGGCGCTGCTTCTGACGGTGGTGGCAGCGGCAGTCTGCGTGAAGGTGATTGGAAACCGGGACTACGCATAATGCAGATGTGTAATCTTTTCCATGTGCTTGCAAAACACTGTAGAATACTGTAGAATAGTAATGTTATCGATCGGTAGTAGTGTGGTCGGAGTTAAAGTTTCCAAGTGTGGAGGAGAGAAATCATGGAAAGAATTTGGACTGTAACTGACAGCATGGGCAATCCCCATCAGATTAAGTTTAAGCGGGGATTCGGCGGCGCGAAATGTATCGTTGACGGAGATACATATAAGATGAAATCTAAAAACTGGGTGATATGGATGGCGGATCATCAGATCAGCATTCCCGGTGCGGAGTGCAATCTGGTAGTAATTGGCAACAAAGTTCGTCTTGCGGTGAACGGCACATATTTAGAAGATGGCACACCCTATGAGCCGGTCAGAAATATTCCCGTATGGCTCAATGTGCTGGTGGGTATAAATGCAGTTATCGGCGTGTTTATGTACGGCATGATCGGCCTTGCCATCACGGTGCTTCTGGCGCTTCTGACTTATAAACTGGCCTTGAGCAAGAAAACCACTCCGGCGATGATCATTCAGATCGTATTGCTGGTAGTGTTGGTGGCGCTTACTGCGTTTATTTTTGCCATAGCGTAGGGATAGAAAGGGGCGGAGGAAAGAGATGGACGAGAATACAAACTACGGATACAACGACGGAAATTATAATAATCAGGGAGTTGACGGCGGGCAGCAGTATGGCCAGAATGAGCAGCCATTCGTGAGTGCACCGCAGTACGGCCAGAATGACCAGTCGTACGCAAACGGACAGCAGTACGTGCAGAATGGTCAGGGTGCATTCGGCCAGGCGCCTCAGTATAATCAGATGCCTTACGGTACACAGCAGCAGTATAACCAGCAGAATTTCGGACAGCCGGTGAAAGCGGTCGTATACGACGCCGTGCCGACCAAAACCCACGGGACGTCGGTGGCGGCGCTTGTATGTGGTATTTTGGGTCTGCTCCTTTTCTGGTTTCCAGGTGTGGACATTGGGTTATGTCTGGCAGGTCTGATCTGTGGTATCGTTTCCCTTGTCAAGGGATTCGGCGGAAAAGGGATTGCGATTGCGGGACTGATTCTCTCTGTTCTCGCAAGTATCCTGACTCTGATCTTTTTCTATCTCTTTGCGCTGGGGATGATGCTTTTGTAGGTGTTTCAGGCCCAAAGCTCCGGTATATGACCCGGAATACATGGATATAGAAGAACCGTATAATTTAGAGCATCCACTTTAGAGTGGGTGCTTTTCCATTTTATTACAGGCAAAGTTTATCTGATATGAAACTTTTTAGATGCGTGAATCGTATTGTATATAGGACGGGAAAAAGAAGTATGTTAAGATGTAGATATCTATAGGATGACAGACTGACAGAAGGACGCATGAGGGGATGGAGCAGGAGTGGAGCTATCTGGTGGAGGAGTACCGGGCCATGCTGTACCGGATCGCTTTCTCGAACATGAAGAACCGGGCGGACGCCGAGGATGCGGTGCAGGAGGCCTTTCTGCGCTACATGAAGGATGAAAAGCCGATTCAGAACAAAGAACATGAGAAAGCGTGGCTGATAAGAACCACCATTCATATTTGTCTGGATATTTTAAAGAGCGGCTGGTATCAAAGGACAGTTCCATGGAACGAGTCCTTTGAGAATGCGGCAAAAAATATTTATCTGCCTTATCAGGTCAGGGATGACGAAACGCTTGAGGCGGTGCTGCGGCTGCCTGTACACTACAGGAACCCGATCTATCTTTTTTACTATGAGGATTATTCCATTCATGAAATTGCGGGTATTCTCAACGAAAAGGAAGGGACGATCAAGACAAGGCTGCGCAGGGGCAGGGAGGAATTGAGAAGAAATTTGTAACAGTTCAGCCCAGGACTTTGCACTTGCTGCAAAGTCAGTGAAAAGACGTAAATTGAACTGGAAGAGAATCTGCCCTTCGTCGAAAGCGATTTGGAATGGGCAGATTCCGTAACAGGCAAGCCGCAGGCGGAACTGTTACAAAATTCTGACGGAAGGGAGGCCGTAGAACATGGGAATACAGGAGGTACAGGGCCAGAGCGGGACGCCGGCCTATCAGAAAAAGAAAAAGACCGGGCGTGCTGAGGGGTTTCAGAAGAGTCTTTTGCAAAACCTAAAAAACCGGGATCAGGAAAAGCTATCCAACACAGCCTTTGAGACAGGGACAAAAGCGGCGGCAGCAGGTACGCAGGCTGGAGCGCAAACAAAAGCGGAAAAAGTGGGCATGGGAAGAATCGGCGCCACAAAGGATATTCGCATGAACGCTGCAGCGATGCAGGAAGCGCTACAGGCTGTGGAGGTGAGACGTATGAGCTATGAGGACAGCGATCATGTGAGGATTGCGGTGACGGAAGGGTATACATTGAAAGGAAAGCGGGAGGAAGGCGCGGATGCCCGGGTCTATGTGGAGGCAAAGTATGAGGACGGGCGGCTTGAAGCCTATCAGGTAGAGATGGCGAAGGTGTCGGGGCAGACAGAGCATCTGATAGAGCAGTTTGCGATAGAGACGATGAAGGAAGGAGAAGAAGCATATGATTTTGGGTAATCCTTATGGTGGGTATGGCAGTATTAACACGGCGAATCGTACGGCGGAGCAGCTTTCAAAACAGGCGCGTACTTATGCACTCCGGGAACAAATGGGGCTGAAGGGGGACACAAATGACGGCAGCTTTTTCTCCAAGCTGAAAAGGGCGGATGAATTTATGGCGTCCGGAGAGTATGAGGGGCCGACAGATTCGATTGGCATTATGCTGAGGCAGATGGATGAACCCACGGCCGGGAATCCGGTGAGTAAGGATTTTTGGCATAACGGCGCGCATGTTTCCATCTGCAAAGACGCTTTATATGGCAATACGATCACTATTGGCGGCAGCTCGAATCCGGATTGGATTTCTGTGGATACTTCTGTTGGAACGGTGAAGGTGGATCTCAACGATATGACCAGTCTGATGAAGTGTCTCGACTTGTTTTCCCCGGAAGATCTCAATGCCATTCTCCGGAAAATTCAGGAGGTTAAGCAGACCAAAGAGGCTTTAAGCCAGATTGACAGACTGCAGGATGAGCTGGTGAAAAACAGACGCGGGCAGAAAAAGGAAGGTGGAGAAGCCGATACAGAGCAATCTGTGGACGAGGCTGTCGGTGTGGTAAGTGCGAACGAAATGCGGGATATCGAGGAGAAGCGGGAGAAAAAATTTGTCGGGTAATCCGTCTGTTTTCGTAAGCGGAATCGTGTCAGGCTGAACTGTTACATAGTAACGACGCATCGAACCGGAATCATTTGACGAAACGGGTGCGATGCAGTACACTAAAACAGGGAAATATTGAGCTTACGAAAAAGGAGATACAGGCCAAACGATGCAGAAAAAAATAGCGGTTATCAACGACATTGCGGGATACGGAAGATGCGCCATGACGGTGCTTCTTCCGATTATTTCTTATATGGGAGTGCAGGTGTGCCCGCTGCTTACCTCCGTCTTTTCCAGCAATACGGCCTTCCCGGATTTCTTTAAGGATGACTATACAGACCGAATGGAGACGTATATTGCAAGCTGGGAAAAGATCGGGCTTCAGCGAAAATTTGACGGCATTTCCATAGGATATCTTGGTTCAGTCAGACAGATAGAGATTGTGAGACGGTTTGTGCAGGCGTTTTCGAGGGAAGATACACTTGTAATTGTAGATCCGGTCATGGGGGATCACGGAAGACTGTACTCTGCCTATACGGTAGAGTTGTGCGCGGAGCTGGGAAAGCTGGTGGCGCTGGCGGATATCATAACGCCGAATCTGACAGAAGCCTGTCAACTGGCAAATATTCCCTATAAGGATAAGGGCTGGAAGAGGAAGGAACTTTTTGAGATGGCGGACTGCCTTTCGGCCATGGGACCGTCCCATGTTGTCATTACGGGGATTCCACAGGGGGAATATATCGCGAACTATGTCTATGTGAAAAGAGGTTTAGAAGACCCGTCGGCACGGCTGATCCGCGTTCACAGAGCGGGGGAGGAGCGGTGCAGTACGGGAGACGTGTTTTCTGCGGTGGTAGCGGCGGATGCCTTAAACGGTGTGCCCTTTGACAAATCCGTCAGAAAGGCGTCCGGCTTTGTAAAACAGTGCATTGAAAAAGCGCTGGAGCTTGGGACGCCGCCTGCGGAAGGGGTGCCTTTTGAGGCGGTGTTAAACCGCCTCAGGCGGGGATAAGATATTTATGAAGACAACGGATATTCTAATTCAAATGGGTATCCGTCTTTTTTGTTTTCTTCGGAGAGCGTGTCCGTCTCGATCACATAAAAATCATCGCTCTTTATTACTTCTTTCATTTCTTCCCTGATGGTTTCAAAGTCTGTCACATGGGTAGAGATTCGGCGGCAGGCGAAGTCTCCCTCGCTGATGGTGCGGACGGTCTGGCCGGAGGCCGTGGTGGCAGGCGCATCTCCGGTGATTGTGAGGAACATGTGCCGCTGATATTTGCCATTTTTGTATTCGTGCAGAACGCCGGAAGGATAAGCCACCACCGTTCCCATCTGCTGGGCGGTGACGAAGAGCTTCAGAATATGCTGGCCGTAATATTTGGGCACGTCCATTTCCTCCAAAGGCACTGTCAGCATTCTGCGGGTCACGATTTCGTTGTGATAGAAGCCGTCGGGCAGCAGGATGCCGCTCTTGCTTTCGGGAATTTTGGCGAGACCCGTCACCGGGCTTGCCATGTTCTGCAATGTCTCCTGCAGGGCTGCAAGGCAATTGTGGATATCCATAATCTTCTGTTCTGCCAGAATCTTGCCGTCATAGAGAAGTTTCTGCAGATTGATGGAAGCGCCTTCCACATAATTATTTAAATCTTTTAAAGGAATACCCAGTTTGATGCAGACAGTGATTGCATCGAGAAGGTAAAGCTGTTCTTTCGTATAGTAGCGGTAGTTTGTCTCCGTGTTCACAAAGGCCGGCTTGAGAATCCCGATCTGGTCGTAATAGCGCAGCGACTTGATGCTCACGTTTTTTAATTTAGATACTTTTCCGATTGACATGTACTGACTCATAACTTGCTTCCAAATATCCTTTTACCAGTTGTTTCTTTTAGCGTTGATCAGATTTCTCTCTAAACTGTACCCGTGGGTAAGAGTTGGTAAGACTTATTTTGTCACAAAATTTTCCGAAAGACAAGACCTTTTGGAAAAATAGTGGTCATAAAAAATCCGCATACAAGATGCTGTATGCGGATTCTGTAAACCGTGCGTATTTAGATGAAATGATACTATCCCATAGTGACAACTATGTCATATTCGGTTTTCCCTGCCACATACGGCACGATGCACCCTTCTACAAAATTTCCGTCCACAGTGAGAGATTTTATACCCTTTTCCACGTTATCAGGATTTGTCACTTTGATGTGGTAGGTTCCTTCGCGGAATTTACGGGTTAAGGTAAAGTCGCCGAAATCTTTTGGAACGCAGGGATTGATGCTAAGTCCCTTGTGGGTGGGGTACACGCCGAGAATGTGCTGTGACACGTTCACGAAGGTCCAGGCTGCCGTGCCGGTCAGCCAGCTATTTTTCGCTTCTCCGGGAATGTACGCATCGGCGCCGGCCACCATCTGAGAATAAACATAAGGCTCTGTGCGGTGAATTTCGCTAAACTCTTCCACATAGGAAGGACAGGTTTTTCGATAGATTTCGAAAGCCCTGTCGCCACGGCCGATCACGGTTTCCGCGATGGAAACCCAAGGATTGTTATGGCAGAAAATACCGGCGTTCTCCTTGTATCCGGGCGGATAGGAGGAGATTTCTCCCAGTTCCAGATGATATTTGGTGTAGGCTGGCTGTAAGATCATCACGCCGTACTGTGTGTCCAGTTTTTCCTTTACGGAATCCAGCGCTTTTTCGGCAAGCCCTTCCTTCACGCCGATACCGGCGAGAGGGCAGAAGCCGTTGGACTCAATATAAATCTGCCCTTCCTCACACTCTTTGGAGCCGACCTTTTGGCCGTGGGCGTCGTAAGCGCGGATAAACCAGTCGCCGTCCCAGCCGTCCTTCAATACGGCGTCATACATTTTCCCCACTTCCACGCGGGCGTAATCCGCCTCCGCCTGATTGTTCATAAGCTCACACAATTGCGCATACTCTTCCCCGTATTTTACGAACATGCCGGCGATAAACACGGATTCCGCCACAGGCCCTTCGGAGGGGCCGAAAGTCTGGAAGGATTCGCCCGGATGCTCCGAGAAGCAGTTTAAGTTCAGACAGTCGTTCCAGTCGGCGCGTCCGATCAGGGGCAGCGCATGAGGACCCTTGTGGGTCACGATATAGTCAAAGGAGCGTTTCAGGTGCTCTGACAGAGGCTTTGCGAGAGATTCATCGTTGTCGAAGGGCACCTGTTCTGTTAAAATAGAGATGTCTCCCGTCTCACGCACATAGGCGGAGGTGCCGGCAATCAGCCAGAGCGGGTCGTCGTTAAAGCCGCTGCCGATATCGGAGTTACCCTTCTTGGTGAGGGGCTGGTATTGATGGTAAGCGCTGCCGTCCTCAAACTGGGTGGAGGCAATGTCGATGATACGCTGTCTTGCACGGTCCGGGATCAGGTGGACGAAGCCCAATAGATCCTGACAGGAATCGCGGAATCCCATACCGCGGCCGATGCCGGATTCGTAGTAGGAAGCGGAGCGGGACATGTTAAAAGTTACCATACATTGATACTGGTTCCAGATATTGACCATGCGGTCCACCTTGTCGTTGGAGGACTTTACGGTGTATTTGGACAGTAAGTTATTCCAGTACGCGTTCAGGGCTGCAAAAGCCTGATCCACATCCGCGTCGGTTTGATATTTGGCAAGCATTGCTTCGGCGGACTTTTTGTTGATGACGCCGTGCGATTCCCATTTCTGATCCTCGGGATTTTCTACGTAGCCGAGAACAAATACAAAGGTTTTGCTTTCGCCGGGCTGTAAGGTCAGATTGATCTGATGGGAGGCAATGGGGGACCAGCCGTGGGCTACGGAGTTTGCGGCCTTCCCTTTTTCCACGACCTCGGGATTTGCCGCGCTGCGGTATGCGCCCAGAAATGCGTCGCGGCTCGTGTCGAAGCCGTCCACGGGTGCGTTTACGGAATACACCGCATAGTGATTTCTCCGCTCACGGTACTCTGTTTTATGATATATTGTGGAACCGACCACCTCCACCTCGCCAGTGCTTAAATTGCGCTGGAAATTGCGGGAGTCGTCGTCCGCATTCCAGAGACACCATTCCACATAGGAGAAGAGAGAAACGGTCTTTTCGCCGTCGCTTTGGTTGGTCAGCTTTATCTGGCTGATTTCGCAGTTGTCATCCATGGGGATGAAGGTGAGGACAGAGGCATCCAGTTTGTTTTTCGCGCCCTTGAAACGGCTGTAGCCGATGCCGTGGCGGCATTCGTAGCTGTCGAGTTCCGCCTGGGTCGGTTTCCAGCCCGGGTTCCAGACAGAGCCGCCTTCTTTGATATAAAAATATTTGCCGTTGCTATCGTTAGGCACGTCGTTGTAGCGGTACCGCGTCATGCGAAGCAGTTTCGCGTCTTTATAGAAGGTGTAACCGCCGCAGGTGTTGGAGATCAGTGTAAAAAAATCCTTACACCCCAAGTAATTGATCCAAGGCAGAGGCGTCCTGGGGGTGGTGATGACGTACTCGCGGTTCTCGTCGTCGAAATAACCAAATTTCATAGATTCATTCTCCTTTTCGTTTGGGTTGTGTCCGGTTAGGTGTAAATGTCCTGAAACGGAGGAGGGTAAACGATTAAGTAAAACCGTCTCCGACCGGTTGAGCAAATTATACAGAAGAAATGAAAAAAAAGCAACAAATATATATATTTCTTGGAAAAATCAATAAATTTCGAATGTCGTAGTATGATTTGGAACGGGATTGGATATTGGAAGAACGAAAACGATTAAGATGTGTGCGGCACGCGGGTATGGGGTGTTTTATGGATGGAAAGGACTAACATATGGTATCTATGAAGGACATTTCGGCGGTCTGCGGCGTCTCGGTGGCTACGGTCAGCAAGGCGCTTAACGATCAAAACGATATCGGGCAGGAGACGAAGAAGCGGATTCGTCAGGTGGCCGAGGAGCTGGGATACTTTCCCAATACGGCCGCCAAGATGCTGAAAACGAACCGCAGTTATAATATAGGAGTTCTGTTTAACCATGAGGACTACAGCGGCTTGACCCATGATTATTACGCGCTTGTGCTGGACAGTCTCAAACGCACGGTGGAGGAGAAAGGTTATGATATCACCTTTGTCAATACGAGCAGGCGGCGTGCGGGGACGTCAAGCTATCTGGAACATTGCAGATCCCGGGGGTTTGACGGTGTTGCGATTGTCTGTACGGATTTTTATTCGCCGGAGATTTTGCAGCTTGTGAGGGGCGGCATTCCCATCGTCACGCTCGACCATCTTTTTAACAATGTCTGTGCTGTCATGTCCAACAATGTGCGGGGGATGCAGGATCTGCTCACCTATATTTATAAGAAAGGGCACCGCAGGATAGCCTATATCCATGGGGCTGATTCCGCCGTTACACAGAGCAGACTGTCTTCCTTTTATCGGACGGCGGCCGGACTGGGACTGGTGGTACCGGATGAATATATCCGCATTTCTCCCTACCGCGATACCAAAGGCGCGTATGTGGAGACCGTGAAGCTTCTTGGGCTGCGGGAGCCG
This sequence comes from uncultured bacterium, assembly GCA_947073545.1. Lineage (GTDB taxonomy): Bacteria > Bacillota > Clostridia > Lachnospirales > Lachnospiraceae > UBA3282. Next base: position 5,393 of record CAMTMP010000004.1, on the reverse strand, counting down.
CCCACCTGTATTCTCTATCCGGATGATTTCTCGGCGTTCGGCGGTTTTAATGCGATCCGAGAACGGGGGATGCGGATTCCCGATGATATTTCCATCGCGGGCTATGACGGCATCCGCATCGCAAGACATATCGAGCCGGCGCTGACCACATTGCAGCAGGACACGGAGGAACTTGGGAAAATGGTGGGAGAGAAGCTGCTCAGTCTGATTGAACATCCAAAAACCACGCTGGTGGAGACGCTTGTGGTGGAGGGGCACGTATTTGAAGGCAATTCCGTAGCAAACGTGAAAAACGGGAAAAGTAATTCGAAAGACGTTCCGTCATAGAACGGAACGCAAAGTTGCGAAAACAGACTTGGAACCATTAAGTTTCACATAAGAGAATGCGAAAATACGGGCATTCTTCGTACACCGTTCATGGAGGGAAAGTATGTCATCACCGATTTTATTTGACCAAAGCAGATTAAAGGCATATGATGGTCTTATGAGACTGTGCGAGTTTGCAGGGAAGTCCGGGGAGTGGCAGCAGACGCTGTGGAGCGAGTTTTTGACGAACAGGGAGTTGTATGACGCTTTCGTCTATTATCTGGAGAACCACGGGCTGCCGGATGTGCCCAAGTGTGGGGCATATTCTCTGACAGACTGCTATGTGTGGCAGATCGAGCAGGATAATCTGCGCAGGGATACCGGGAAGAATACCGCAAGCTGTAATAAAGAAGATATGGTGCTTAGGTCGTTCATGATGATGGCGGATATGTGCAGACACCCGGAAGAGTATGCGAAAAAGCTGGGTGACTGGAAAGGCATGGATCAGACTATGTAAGGCACGGAGAAAGAACAGAGGAAAAAGGAAGGAAGTATGGATCGGACGGAATTTATAGAAAGACTGCAAAGGGCGCTGGCAAGCGGCGTGAACAGTTCCCGGGTGGCGGAGAACGTGCAGTATTATCGGGAATATATTGACGTGGAGATCAGAAAGGGGAGAAGTGAGGAGGAGGTGCTTGCAAGTCTTGGCGATCCGCGGCTTCTCGCGAAGAGTATCATTGAGGCGAACAAGCGGGCCGGCGTCAACGAGGGGACGAACCGGACTTATGATGAAGTGAGGGAAGAGAGCTATGCCGAAAAATGGAAAAACGCAGTGAGACAGAATACGATGCGTGTTCCCGGCTGGCTGATTCTGCTGATTGCCGGTGTGATTTTTCTTTTGATTATCGGTTTGCTTTTTTCTATGATCTCTATTCTTGCGCCGATTATCATTCCGGTGCTGCTTGTTGTACTTGCGGTTAATTATTTTAAGGGACGGAAATGACAACAGGCCGTTTACTTGGGATAAACGGCCTGTTGAGGGGAGTATAAATAATTAATATAAGGGTCTGTAGGCGGAGAATGAAGGGGTATCTCCGTCTACGTTCTTAATTATATTACATTTTAAAAAAAATGCAAGAAAAAATAGTACCAAAGTACCAACGAAAGTTTTGGTGAGTTTGAATAAAAAAATAGTACTAAAGGCCTATGCGCGGCCTGCATAACTTCTTTTGGAATCTCCCATACTATTTTTGTAACATGAAACCAATCAGGAGGTATGGAAGATGTCTAAGAATGATTTTAACCAGAACAGCCAGCAGAATGAGAAGCAGCAGGACAAGAACAGCCAGAACAATTCCAAGAACAGCACAAACAACAGCAGCAAAAACAGTTCCGGCAGCAACGCTAACAACAGCAAGAACAACTACTAAGAAGGATCAGCTCTGAGGAAGGGGACGCATTGGGCGTCCCCTTCCAGCGTTTGGGGGCCGAAGAGAAAACTGTGTTGACAGGCATTTGCTTACAGCATAAAATGTACCTATGGAAAAATTAGAGTATATCGTGCCCTGCCATTTTGGTTTGGAGGCAGTATTAAAAAGAGAAATAACAGATCTTGGTCTGGAAATTACCTGTGTGGAGGACGGCAGAGTTACTTTTGCCGGCGACAGGCAGGATTTGTGCCGCGCTAATATTTTTCTGCGCAGCGCGCAGAGAGTGCTGATTAAGATGGGAAGTTTTCATGCGGAAACGTTCGAGGAGCTTTTTCAGGGGACGAAGGCGCTGCCGTGGGAGAAATATATTCCCAAAGACGGAAAATTCTGGGTGGCGAAGGCGGCCAGCGTGAAGAGTAAGCTCTTTAGCCCTTCCGATATCCAGTCGATCATGAAAAAAGCGATGGTAGAGCGAATGAAAGGCGTTTATCACATCGACTGGTTTGCGGAGAACGGGGCGGACTATCCGGTCAGAGTCTTTATTAAGAAGGACGAGGTGACGGTGGGGTTAGACACGTCGGGAGAATCCTTACATAAACGGGGCTACAGAAAGCTGACGGCGAAAGCGCCCATTGCGGAAAATCTGGCGGCGGCGCTTCTGATGCTGACGCCTTGGCGGGGAGATCGGATTCTCGTAGACCCCTTTTGCGGCAGCGGGACGATTCCCATAGAGGCGGCTATGATGGCGGCCCATATTGCGCCCGGCAAGAACAGGCATTTTACCGCGCAGGACTGGCCTCAAGCGTTCCCCGATTCGCTTTGGGAAAAAGCGGGGAAAGAGGCGGAATCCTTGGAAACCCCGGATGTGGAGACCCAGATTCAGGGGTATGACATAGACGAGGAGATGGTGTCCATTGCAAGGGCGAACGCAAGACTGGCCGGGGTGGAGCATCTGATTCATTTTCAGCAAAGAGACGTGGCACAGCTTTCCCATGCGAAAAAATATGGGTTTATCCTGACGAATCCGCCCTACGGGGAGCGGCTTTCGGAGAAGGAAGCGCTTCAGGCCTTGTATCGGACACTGGGAGAGCGGTATCGGGCGTTGGATGCATGGTCCATGTATGTGATTACTTCCTATGAGCAGGCGGAGAATGCCATTGGCAGGAAAGCGGATAAGAACAGGAAATTATATAACGGTATGATAAAGACCTACTTTTATCAATATATGGGCCCTAAGCCCACCGGGAGCAAAAGGTAAGCGATGCAGCAGAATGGTTTGTTGAAAAGTACATTGGTATATTGTATTATATTTGTGGCTGCGGCTATGAGCATCATGCTGTACTACGCGGCGACGAAGACTGTGGGTGTGGCGGATCTGGCGCAGGACGAGGTGGTTCGCCCTGCCGAGCAGAAGGAGGACAGCGCGCCGGTTGTTCCCGCAAAGGGTAATGAGATTGTTATTGACAGAGCCGCGCAGAATACCAATTATTTTTGTATACCGATGCCTGAAAGCGTGAAGGCGGAGGAAGTAGTATTAGAAAATCACTATATGGATAAGGAACTCTGGGTGAGCATCAGTGCGGAACAGACGAAAGAATACGAGGCTTTTTATAAGGCACAGAGCGTATACGGAAACTGTGAGAGCGTGGCGGACGGATGTCTGGAGGCGGAGAAAGACAGAGTGTGCCTGCGTTTTACGCTGAACGGCGTCTATGAGTACCGCAGTATTTTTGAAGACCATACCCTGTATGTAGAGTTTGTGCCCTCAAAAGAAATGTATGAGAAGATTATCGTGATAGATCCCGCCTATGGGGGCGAGGAGCATGGCGTCACCGCGGATGGTATCCTCTCAAAGAATATAACGCTTGATGTGGCGAAGGCATTAAAAACCATGTTTGACGAGAGCGATATCAAGGTGTACTATACGAGGATGGACGACAGCAATCCAACGGCTCAGGACAGGGTGGAACTTGCGGCGGCGACTAAGGCGGATATGATGATCCGCATAGAGGTGAGCGGCGATGAGAACAGTAAACTTTACGGGACGTCGGCGGTTTATAACAGTAAATTCTTCATTCCCGGATTTGGCAATGTGGAGCTGGCCGATCTTCTGGAGCGCGAAGTAGTTACGTCCATCAGCGGCAAAGCCTGCGGTTTGTTCGAGTCGCAGCAGGAGGATCAGGTCATGAACAGCGCTACTGTTCCGGCGGCCGCCATCCGCGTAGGGTATCTGACGAACAGCCAGGAGGCGATTTTGCTGCAGCGTGAGGATTATATCAAGCGCATTGCGGAAGGAATTTACAATGCGGTGATAAAAGCGTACTCGGCGTAGAGGCAGGGAGGTTATAGTGAGAATTATTTTTGCTACGGGAAACGAAGGAAAAATGCGGGAGATCCGGGCGATTCTTGGAGATATGGAGGCTGGGATCAGCTCCATGAAGGAGGCAGGGCTTGCGCTTGACATTGCGGAGGACGGAACCACATTTGAGGAGAATGCCCGCATCAAGGCGCGGGCGGTGGCGGAAGCCCTCGCGGCGCAGGGAGAAGCGCGGGCGTATGTGGTGATGGCGGACGATTCCGGACTGGAAATCGATTGTCTGAACGGGGAGCCGGGAGTGTATTCGGCCAGATACCTTGGCGAGGAAACGCCTTTTTCCGAGAAGAGTGCGGATTTGCTCAGACGGCTTAAAGATGTGCCGGAGGAGGAGAGACGCGCCAGATTTGTTTGTGCGATCGCGGCAGTATTTCCGGATGGAACAGAGACGGTCGCGAGAGGAACCATTGAGGGCAGAATCGGTTATGCGCTTCGGGGGGACAATGGGTTCGGCTATGATCCTATCTTTTATCTGCCGGAATACGAGCGCACCGCTGCGGAGCTTTCGGATGAGGAGAAAAACCGGATCAGCCACAGATGCAGGGCTTTGGAACAAATGAAAGCGGAATTGAAGAAAAGGATGTTATAATTACATGCGAGTATTGATTGTGAGCGACAGTCATCGTCATAATACAAATCTGCTCTCCGTGCTGGAAAAGACAGGACCCTACGATATGCTGATACACTGTGGGGATGTGGAGGGGAGCGAGTATACGATCAGTAAGGCGGCAGGCTGCCCTGTGGTAATGGTGCAGGGAAATAATGACTTTTTTTCCAATCTGCCGAGAGAAGAGGAGTTTATGGTCGGGCGTTATAAGGTGTGGGTGACCCACGGTCATCATTACTATATCGCCATGAACACGGAGACGATCAAGCAGGAGGCCATAAGCCGGGATGTGGATATCGTCATGTGCGGCCATTCCCACAAGCCTCTGATTGATATAGGAAAGGACGTCACGCTGATCAATCCCGGCAGCATCAGTTATCCCAGACAGGAGAACCGGAGGCCCAGCTATATCATTATGGAACTGGACAGGGAAGGTGAGGCCCATTATACGCTGAATTACGCCTGATGGGAGCCGCCGCGGCGCCGGAAAATAAGCTGCACGAAAAATATGTCTTAAAAATAAGCAGAAAGCTGTTGACAGAAAAAAGACCATATTATATAATTGGAGATGCGTTGTGGGAAATGGCGTTAGATCCCTTGCGGGGTGTGGCTCAGCTTGGCTAGAGCGCCTGGTTTGGGACCAGGAGGTCGCAGGTTCGAATCCTGTCACCCCGAC
>CAMTMP010000003.1 GCA_947073545.1 uncultured bacterium | reverse complement strand
ATCATCCGCAATAAGAACGGATGGATTTATCATTCAGTCAGCATAACAGCTCTTGGGTTTTCAGACAGTCTCCCCCTGTATTTCCGAGCCCGGGAATAAACTCCTCACAGATAATGCCAGGTTTGATTAGGCGGTAATGTATTTCTGCTGTATATCCGCCATACTTTTTCTTCATCCAAAAATGCAATCTTTCTTTTACTTCTGTTTCCGAACATTTACTCTTTTCGCGGACAATAATATTATAGCCGCAACCGTGATTACACTTTAATACAAACTGCTCCGGCAGTTCGTCCCATATAATCTCATCCGCGCTCCCGTACTCTGCAATCTCCGGCACAAGAATTTCCGCAAGTCCACACTTTTTCACATAATCCCTCACCCGGATCTTATCCGCCAAATCGGCTACTTGCCGATTATTTTTATATAAACCGAATTTGAGGCACATCAATTTATCATCCAAAAAAATCGGATTTTTGAAATTTATATTTCTGTGAAATCTTTCCCGAAACATATAGTTACTGGCAAACTTAGGAAAAAACCATCCGCCAACTGTCCTAATTTTCGCCTTAATCTGCTCTATTTTTGACTGCATCTCGTACTCCCTGTTCCTTTCATTTTTCTGCCGCATATCTCTGCTCCGCCAAAACACAGAAACATGGTCAAAACATTAATACCCATCCATGACCAAAATCCAATCAGCGGCGCCATCACTGCAATTCCCATAACAACCGCTGTCAACATCTGAAGAATATTCCACCAGACAATCTCCTCCGCTACCAATGTTTTATATTCTGAATCCACCATGCGAAGAAGCAACATTCCCGTAACCGCCGTTCCGGTCGCAAAACCAAACAATGCCATAAACCGCTCCACATAATATTCGCCGCTTCTTACCGCAAACATAAAACCAACTATTGCGGTTACCGCCACAGTTACAATACATACCAAAATAATCGGGATCATATAATGTGTAATCATCTGTATGGATATGCTCATCATGCACGCTACTATCAGCGTATCTGTCATAAAATTAGTAATACTCGTCTGCAATTCACGATCTATAAGATAATCACATCGCGTTTTTCGCATAAAAGCTCTTACAATATTAGCCGCAAAAATGCCCCAAACAAACATCATATTGTATAAGTTATCCGCCACGCTTTTGTCTGATATGACAGAACATATTGCTTTTACTACCAGATATGTCAGCAGATATGTACCCATAAGAACCGCCGCATGTGTTGTCAGCGTATCTAGATTACAGCGGTGAGTGGTTTGATATCCCATTGTTTTACCACGCCCTGTATAGACGGCATATTCCATTTCCTGTTCATATCCTCCGGTGCCATCGGGCGCTACTCTGCCGCTTTTTCTCAATGCGTTGCATATGGGAACTCCCACTATGGTAGCGGCCAAATATCCTACCGCTGCATAAAAGCAGCCGACCTGAGCAGCGTTCGCGATCCCGAAGCTCTCCCATGTTCGTCCTATTGCTAGCGCCTGTCCCGGACCCTGTGCAAAACCGGATGCATTTAAGCTTCCCAGAAAACCTGAAAAGCCGCCCCCAGCCACTCTACAAAGTTCTCCGATCATTCCGCCGCAAAAGGCCTGCATGGAATAGAGAGCGCTCCACATAAACGCAAGCCATAGCCCGCCTTTAAATGCCTTCTTACTTTGACTGCCTTCCTCTTTTCTGGTTGAAGCCAATGTAATCGACATAAAGCTCAGGTTCATGATGTGAAACGCTAAGTCTTCAAAAATCTTCTACTCTACGGGTATAACTCCCGTATTCATCAGAATGAATCCTATCATACCGGCTATAATGCTGGCAGGCATCAACGTTTTACGAAAAAAAATAACATGTTTTCTTAAAAAAATGCTGACAAGCAGTAAAACCGCCATAATGCCCGGTACAATAAAAACCAGATCTCCCATGTGAATTGTTTTAGCTCCTCTTTATCTTATAATACAGTTTTTTGATTTTCGCTACCGTATCGTCCGGCAGATAATGAACAATCATCTTTTGAACCGGATTTACATGATAGTGCTTGGATGCCATGGCTTTTTCATAAACATAGTCACGGTAAACCGTATTGCGTGCCGGAACAGGAAACTCCATCGCTGCTATATCAAACTGATAACTTGTACTTTCTCCTTTTGTATGCGTGGCATCCGCCCTCCCAAACCCGATATTTTCAACCAGATTCACAGACGGCGTGATTCCAAGACCCGAGTTAATCATACGGGCTAGCAACCACCGATAGGCCCACGAATTCATACGCCCGTCATAGACCCGGTCCATTTCCCCCTCAATAATCTGGGCCGCCGATTCGGGAAACAGCCGATATATAATCTTCTTTTTCCTAAACGCCGGATATTCCTTCATAGAGAAATCAAACTTCTCCCATGCACGTCTCCATGTAGCCCATCCCCATATACTGCAGAATACGGAAAACAGATATGGTTCCTCCGTTTTGTATTCCGGCACAAGATTCCCGCCGGATACCATCATGACTCTGCTATCCTCGCGATACCGAAAGAGCATTTCTTCGCAAAAACGAAAATACTCCTGCCGCGGCACACAGTCATCCTCTAAAATAATGGCCATTTCTTCTTTCTGAAAGACGAAATCAAGACCGCTTGCCACGCGCCGCTGACATCCCATATTGTCCTGCGCATACTCAAAATACTTCTCGCACTCCCAGTCAATATGTGTTTCTATATACTGCCTGACCTCTTCAACCTTCTCCTTCTCTCCCTTTCGCTGTGCACGAGGTGCGTCAGAAATAATATAAAGCTTTGACGGTTTCGATATTCGTACCTGTTCGAACACTTTCTGCGTTGTATCCAGTCGATTAAAAACAATCATAACGACCGCTGCCTGTAATCTTTGCTCCTGCATCTTTGCCTCTATTCCTCAATTAATTGCTGTAAATGCTCATAATATGTCTTCTCAAAATATGGCTTTATTTTCTCTTTCGGCGGATTCTTAAGCCATTGCACAGCCTTCTCTTCCGCCTCCTTAAGATTCTCTGCCAAATAAATATAGTCGTCATATATGCCTTTAAACCAATCCAGCCCAGTTGTCACTTTATGATCGGTCGTCTTTATTACAATTACAGGAGTACCCGCGGCAAGGGAAAAAATTGTTCCGTGATAGCGGTCTGTAATAATGACCTGATAACGTGAAAATTGCTGTAGCATCCTGTTAAGATACTTTCTGACATTTGCGCGCACAAACATATTCGGGGTCGAAATTGTTGTGTCTGCACAGCCCACCACTGTTTGTTTCTGTAAATGATGCTTAAGTGCGTCGATATCTTCCTTGGAATAGAATTTTTCTCCGTCTGCTCTCTGACAGAGCAGGACACCCTTTCTCTCTCCTGAAAAATGATATTTTCCGATGAGAGTTGTCACAATGTCAGGATACAATACTACTTTTAAATCCGGAAACATCTGCAACGCCTTCTGATAAGAAACATTATCCCGGGCAAGAAACAGCATTCCCTTATTCCGGGAGTATGCGTCTGAAGACTGTCTCTCTCTCTCTTTGGAGCGGAAATACACAGTCTGCGGCATCATCACCATTTTTTGTTCGGGAAAACGGGGAATTACCATCTTATGCATAAAATCCTCTTCACCGCCCAAATCATGTGTATCATATCCGCTTTGAAAGAAGATATAATCCTCCGGTTTAAGCTTTTCCTCCAGAACGTCCATGAAGAAACAATTCCGGTATAGAATGCTGCGGGAAGGAAAGTCCGCCACATCATATTCCGGATAATTCTTTTTAAGCCACTCAAGAATCAGCAAATACTGTGTCATATCTCCCAGATTTGCCGCCGTCGGGATTCCCAGCAGATATATTCTTTTCGAATCATCCAGCTTGCGGAGTTTCGATATATCCAGTTTTATTCTGATCCACGTGACAAAACGTATATAGCAAAAATATACCGGTTTTACAAACTGATTAACCGGTCGGCTGTTACGCAGCTTTTGAATTATTGCTTTCATCATTTTATTGACCTCGCTATATTCTCATCCTGCTATTCATCTATTTTTACAAATTTTTTTACAAACAGGATCAGCCATCCCGGCGCTATATGTCCGTAACTTTCTATAAAGCGGAGAATATGCTCTTTTAAATCAACTTTTACCGGCATACAGTATTTTTCACGTAAAACATCATACGCCATATTATTTACGTAATCATTCCAAAACAAATCCGCCAGTTTGTTTTTTTCATAGGGTTTCTTAAATCCGGGATTCCTTTTTTGCGCATACTCCAGTGTCTGCTCTTTCCAGTAGCCCCATGTCTTTATTCTGTCAAACAGCAGCTTTCCTTTATCCGTGTTAACAGCAACCATGGATGCCCCCTTCTGATCATTTTTCGATTCTTTCTCATACGATTGGTACCCCCAGAAATCGGCAATCGTAATATCACCCACTCTATGACTGGACGCATATTTACATGCATGGCAACAGTCACGCAGATATAAATCACTCAGGAAGCCAATCAGATACGGGTCTTTATATTTTGACGCAATATATGCCTTATGATCTGAAAAAGATATGCTCATACTGAAAATACTCCAGCTCGGTTTTTTATAGCGGAAGTTAATATCCGTAATATTGTTACTGTTTCTCCGTTTTATATAATCCAGATACTTTTCGAATATTCCCGGTGACGGAACACCATGACACAAAATATCGACTGTATACAAATTGCTATATTCCCGGCCCAAATAAGATAATAGTCCTGCCACTTGACAGGGCGTCCCTGCAAAAAGCACCTCATGCTCTGCATCCAGTTCTTTTTTTACCTCTTTATGCGTATTTCCAATATTGCTCTGCACATATTTAGACCCGCGTATCTTCGGTATCTCATCTGTATGTCTGATACCTTTGTGAACTACTTTCCAATTCTTGTCAAATCCCGCACCAAAAACACAGCTCTCATCTGAGTTGTTTAAAATTACCTCTGCGAGAAGAGAAAATGCCCCACCGGATGAGCTTTTTTGTCTGATCTGCCTGTCTGATGCCCATGCGGAATATACATGCTGTATATTAACCTTATTATTGTGCTCTTTATTCGCCGGGCAAACATTCTTACACTTACCACAGGAAATACACTTTTTCTCATCCACTACAGGAATGAAAAACCCCTTTGCGTCCGCTTCCATTCTTATGGCTTCTACCGGGCACGCAGAAAAACAGGCGTTGCACCCATAACATAAACCGTTACATATTTCCATTTCAGTCTCCGTTTTCGTCTAATCTGCTTTTTCCAAACGCTTTTCTTTCAGAAGTTGTTCCAATAAAGCCTCATATTTCCTGCCGATCTTTTTATAGGTAAACTCATTTTTAACTTTTTCTTCCGCATTTGCGCCCAAGAATTTATTGACACAGCAAAACGCGATTCCTTTTGCAAGCTCCTTACAATCAAATGCTTTTGCCAGATATCCGGTTTCTCCATGTACGATCATGTCCGGCATTCCACCCACATTGAATGCCACGACAGGCACCCCACACGCCATCGCTTCCGCCACCGCATTAGAAAGGTTCTCCTGCCTGGACGGGATCACATATACATCAGCTTCATTATAGATTTCTGCCATACGTTCCTGCGAACCAATTCTGCCATAAATACGATATTCAAAATTCAGCTCTTCGCATATTTTCCGGTCGGCTCCCCCAACAACAGAAAGGACGTACTGTTCTCCGGGCAGATAATCCAACGCCTTAATCAGAAGATCCAGTCCCTTTCTCTCATCAGTTACAGACATCGCGCCAAACAGAATCGTCTTTTTTTTCTGCGTTGTCTCCTCGCATTTTTTCCTGTTATAAATATCCGTATCAACAGGATTCGGTATACAAACACATTGCTTGTCCTTTAATATCAGGCTTTCTCTTGCGCATTCTGTAATCCATCGACTACACCCGACCGCCGCAAACCTTCCCTGCGAAAGCATCTTCCTTTTACGCTGTTGTAAACGATATGTAAGATTTTTTTGATTCTTCAGCAACGGACAATCTTCGCATGTCTTCTGATACTTTCCACACGTCCTGTCATAATGGCAGCCACCTGTAAAAGGCCACATGTCATGCATGACCCAGACCACCGGCTTATCCAATTTAAGAAGCCTCTCCACTCCCCTGTAAGACACAAAAGAATTGATCCAATGCAGTACAATAACATCAGCCTCTTTCACAAGTTGATGCTTATGGATTGCATATCCAAGCCTGTCATTCACCACATCTCCATGCGAAATCAACAGATTAAAAAGATTACGTGCTTTTGAAAAAAAGAGTTCCACCCGTGTGCTTATGGCTGGCACAACATCCTCGCTACTGCTTTTTTCTCTGACGAGCACAGAGGATATTATCCCCTGCTTACACATGGCAAGACTGATATTCGATGCCGCACGGTATGCCCCACCATAATCTGTTGTCGTTATATGCACTACCTTCAACACTTTTTCCCATCCCTGATAAACAAAATCCGGTAAACCTCATGCAGCACTCCTGCAAGCACCCGGTTGTTCCTCATAAACTCAAATACCGCAAACACGGGATACCCCAGCGGATAATATCTCCTGATGCAAAGCGCCGCCTCCCTGTTATAATCATCCTTATGCAGAACACTCACCCCGTCATAGCTGTAGATGCATACCGGGAACTTCATCGCATAAAAGACGGCTTTCTTCTTACTCTTTTTCATCATCCAGTCCCGATCCGCGCAGATCTTCAGGCCGGTGTCAAACAGATCCACTTCGAACAGTCTTCGTTTTGCAAACATCGCCTGATGGTTAATACAGTCACCTGTGAGATAATAGACCTGCCTGCTGCACTTACTGTCATAATTCCTGCGTTCCCTACTGCCGTCAGGATACAAATACACGATATCGCCATACACAATATCCGCTCCTGTTTTCTCGATCTGTGAAACTGTACGCTCTATCACATGGATGTCATGATAAGTATCACCTGCGTTTAAAAAATGTATATATTCTCCCTCAGCCAGACTGATTCCTTTATTCATGGCATCATAAATCCCCCTGTCTGGTTCCGAAATAAACTTCTTCGGATAATCCCCCAGAGTTTCTTCTATGACTGCCATCGTGCCGTCGCTTGAGCCACCGTCTACGATAATATACTCAATATCCTGATAAGTCTGATATTTCACCGATTCAATTGTCTTTGCAATGGTTCTCTCTGCCTGAAAGCAGACGGTAATCACTGAAATCTTCATGCTCGCATCATCTTATTTATTTTTCTTCTATGGAATCTTTGCTTGCCGTGTAAATAAACCACTCATATGCAATACGAAATAAACAGATAAACAATTCTCCCGGCAGGAAAAGGTAACGGAGTAGAACACTTTTCGCCATTCTTTACAGTGGACAAACACCATAATATTTTATTATTATAGCATATCACGTGAAATATTCAATGAATTTTTTGATTTCCGCCATTTCCTGCCATTTATTCTGTTATTTCTATCTTCAGCAGTCTGCCCTGCAAGAAACCATATTTTTTTGCTCGTTTAACATATCTGCCACCTGCCTCTGCTGGTTTGGATACAAATGCCCATAAGTGTTTAAGGTGATCCGGATGTCCTTATGACCTAATCTTTCCTTAATTATAAGAGGCTGCACACCCTGATTGATCAGATAGGCAACACTGCTGTGACTGATATCATGTACCCGTATTCTTTTAACGCCTGCCTTTTCTGCCTGCCGCTTCAGTTTGTGCTGCACCGCCTCCGCAACCACAGGAAAAATGCGCGCATGCTCCTGCAAATCAGACAATTGATCCACATATTCCTTAATTTCCTGCGTCAAAAACTCCGGCAGTTCAATTATTCTCACTGACTGCTCTGTTTTAGGGGGTGTAATCACATCACGCCGTTCGCTCCGATTATAGGTCTTTGTAATACTTATACGATTATTGGGGAAATCTATATCTGATTTTGTCAAAGCAAGCAGTTCACCTTCCCGACATCCTGTCCAAAACAATATCTCAAACATGACATAGTAACGGCTCCCGGCTTCCATTGTACCGATAAAACGATCATATTCTTCTTTTGTCCAAAAATCCAATTTGTCCGCGACAGATTTCCCCATTTTCTTTACTTTCTTACATGGATTGTTTGACAGATTATAAATATTGCATGCATGCGTAAACAATGCGGTGATCTGATTCTGCATCATGCGGAGATAGGTCTGCGCATAACCCTTTTGTCTCATAGCCTGTTGCCATTGTATAATTTGGGCCGGTGTGATCTCATTCATCTTATGGTCTTGAAAATAGGGTAAAACATGTGCTTCGATCATATATCTTTTATTCTTAATGGAACGCTCTTTTAACTCACCTTCTTTATCGCGAAAATAGACCTCGACAAATACGCCCAGTGTCATATCCATATCTGTGTTAACGGATAGTTGAAAAGGATTCTCCCTTATCAAAATCTCTTTTGGGGCTTTATATCCATATTTCTTCTTTTTCTTTTTACCTTCTTCCCACTTTTCGTAGTAAAGCAAATTTCCCTGCATGTTCTTTCCTCCTTTGTATGGTTTGTGCTTTTGATCGGTTTGCCTTCTTTTGGGCCGATCAAATTTACATATCGTTAACTAATTTTCCAATGTCTATTCGTAATTTGCAATCCCAAATATCGATCACAAACAGTCGTCACCTTGAATTGGGGTTCGAAAAATATTTGTCCACTGTAAAGAATGGTGAAAACATCTGCCCCGCGGCAGCGGGGATTCCATAACAGGATAACCGACAAAACGATGTAAGAACATGAAGATATCAGTGATTACCGTCTGCTTTCAGGCGCAAAAGCGCATTGCAGAGACAATTGAATCCGTGAAGCGCCAGACCCATGCGGATGTGGAGTACATCATTGTGGACGGCGGGTCGAATGACGGCACCATGGAAACCATTAAAAAGACACTGGGGGACTATCCGGCGAAGGTTGTCTCGGAGCCGGACCGGGGGATCTACGATGCTATGAACAAGGGCATTGCGCTGGCGGAAGGGAATTATATCCATTTTCTGAATGCGGGGGATGTCTATCACGATGCGCAGGTGCTGGAAAAGGCGGCAGCGCAGATAGTGCAGACAGGTGCGGATATCGTGTACGGCGATATCGTGTATCTGTATCCGGACGGAAGCCGGGCGCGCAGGAATTATGACAGAAAATGCGCCAGACAGATCTATTACCTGACGGGCGACTGCATCAACCATCAGGCAATGTTTGTAAAGAGAAAGCTGTTTGAAAAAGACCTGTTTGACACCCGCCTGAAGATCTGTGCAGACCGGGACTGGATGATGAAAAAGAGCAGGGAGAAAGCCGCCTTTCATGCACTGGGATTCCCGGTGTGTGTCTATAGCTATGACGGGGTGAGCGTCCAGCAGAAGGATGCCTATAAAAAAGAAGCGGCACTGTGTATCAGGAAGCATTATCGGCTTGGGTATCCGGTGTTTGCCGTGTTTGAGTTTATGAGGAATAACCGGGCGCTGGCAGGGGTATTGCACGGCGTGTATCAGGTTTTGTTTATCAGGGATAAAAAATAAAAGAAGCGCTTCATTATCTGCGGAAGGAAATGGTAAGCCGGAAGGGAAACGCGCGTTGAAGGTACTGCACATAACGACAACTGATTACGGCGGGGCATACCGCGCGGCGGCAAATATCAGCGCGGCCATGGGAAAGCAGGGGATGGAGTCGGCTCTGCTTGTTCGGGAAAAGAAGGACGGTGAAAACGTTGTACCGGCGGTAACCACACGCGGATCTCTTTTTCTTTCTAAGACCCGTAATTTTTTGAATCTGCTGGTCTCCCGGGGCAGTGTAGTGAATGACAGGTTCGGCTGCGGGATTCATAGGCATCCGCTGGTGAAGGAGGCGGACATCATTATCCTGCACTGGGTAAACTCTTTCGTTTCCTATAAAGGTGTGGAGCGGCTTCTCGGGTCAGGAAAACCGGTGGTCTGGGTCATGCATGACATGTGGCTGTTTACGGGCGGCTGTCATTATGACGGAGGCTGCGGGAAGTACGGCGGAGGATGTCTGGACTGTCCGCTTTTGAAATACGGGAAAGGGCTTGCGCATCGCTTACAAAGGCGTAAGCGTAAGATGCTTTCCCAGGGGAAGTTTACTGCGGCGGGGTGCAGCCGATGGATCACAGCGTGTGCAAAAAAGAGCCCGGTTTTGGAAGGAAAGCGGTGTGTTACGATACCAAACCCCGTCGATACGGATGTTTACCACAGGAGAAAGCCTGAGAAAGAAGCGTCAGCGGGGACAGGGGGAGAGAAAAAGACAATCCTCTTCGGGGCGATGTCTGTAGCGGATACGCGCAAGGGCTTTGACCTTCTCATAAAGGCGCTTGGATATCTGCCAAAAGAACAGTATATCCTTTCTGTCGTCGGGGAAGCTGACCGGAACATATTTGAAGATATGAAATTTGAATACCGTTTTTACGGCAGGATCGATTCACCGGAACGGATGGCCGGGGTTTACAACGAAGCGGACGTCTATGTGATTCCGTCGAGGCAGGAGAATCTTTCCAATGCGGTGACGGAGGCGATGGCCTGCGGGGTGCCGGTTGTAGCGTTTGATATAGGCGGGATGTCTGACATGATAGAGCATAAGAAAAACGGGTATCTGGCAAAGGCGTTTGACTGCGAGGAGCTTGCGGAGGGGATTAGATTCTGCACAGAACATTTGGAAACACTTTCCGTTGCGGCAGAAGAAACAATTGCAGGGCAATTTTCTATGAGCATTATTGGAAAACGATATAAGCAATTATGTATCGACATGCTAAGCAAGGATTATCAGGAGATTGTATGAAGGAAAAAGCACCTGTGATTTTATTTGTATATAACCGCCCGGAACATACCAAAAGAACAATCGAATCACTGGCCTGTAATACATTAGCAAAACAAAGTGATTTATATATTTTTTCGGACGGTTCTAAATCACCGCACGATAAGGAGGATGTGGAAACCGTCCAAAACTTTATTGATCAGGTAGCGAAATCAGATCGGTTTCGAAGTGTAAGCATAACAAAATCATCAGACAATAAAGGCCTCTCAAAATCAATCATTTCCGGTGTAACGCAAATCATAAATACTTTCGGAAAGGTAATCGTGCTGGAAGACGACTTGCTAACCTCTCCTCTTTTTTTGCAGTATATGAACGACGCATTAAGCTATTACGAATCAGACGAACGAATATGGGGAGTTTCTGCATATTCATCTCAGATGAAAACCGTAACAAAAGATGTTTATTTTACTCCTCGTATCAGCAGTTGGGGATGGGCAACGTGGAAATCTCGATGGGAACAGGTTGATTGGGAAGTTAAAAACTATCAAAAATTTCGCCTGAATCTTTGTGAACGTCAAATGTTCAATAAAGGCGGTAAAGATCTTTCTTATATGCTCGACCAGCAGCAGCGGAGGAAAATCGACTCTTGGGCAATCCGCTTTTGTTACAGCCAGTTTGAGCAAAAGAAATATGCCGTTTTCCCGAGGATATCGCTGGTTCGCAATATTGGACAGGACGGAACCGGAACACATTGTAAGGAATTGTTGGAAAATGATTCCTTTACTGCGGAAAATAAGGCTGTTGCCATGACTCCGCTTTATACAGACAAACAGATTATAAGAGAATATCAGCAGCGCAAAAAAGTAAGCAAACTGGGATTACTGAAGAACTATGCTCTGCTTTTGCTGGGAAAGTGAGCATCAATGTTGAATATTTATTTATTTGGCTCTTTTATGAATGACAATTTCGGTGATTTTCTGATTTATGAGGAAGAAATCCGCTGCTTATATGCCCGATTCGGAGACAACATTAATATTATTACATCAGACATCTCTCCTTTTTATGATGCACATGCGAAAGTAAACCGTAAGAAAAATCACAGGGAAGCTCTGAAAAAAGCCGACGTCATTATCTTTGGCGGCGGCGGGTACTTTGGGGTGGGTGTCCCTAAACTGGTGCCGAACATTCAATTTATGCAGTTATTTGGGCTGCGTGCTTTGTCAATCGTAAAAAGCGGTAAGCCTTTTATGGTTGCGGGAGTGGGTGCAGGCCCACTAAACTACTGGTTTTCCCGCAAAGTCGCAAAACAAGTTTTTGAAAAAGCGATAACTGCATCCGTCAGAGATGCAGAATCCAAGCAATTTTTACAGGAAATCGGAATCAAAAGACCGATCGAAGTGCACGCGGATTGGATCTTGGGAACACAATTTACTTGGAACAAGGATGATATTTCATGGATTAAGGAACAGCATATTAATAAAAAGGTAATGTTGATACATCTGGTGACGCTGCCGGAAGAAAAAAACAGAGGTGTGGAAGCTGTACTAGCGGATATCAAAAAGTTCTGCCGAGAACACAGCGAATTTCAGCCGATTGTCGTATGCGATCAAACAAAGCAGGATGTATATGCCAGAACACAGGAAGTGCATCGGGAACTGGAAGAAGTGTCCCCACTGTATTATCCATATCAAACACCCAAAGGACTCTTGACTCTAATACGGGATACAGACCTGATCATAACAGACAAACTGCATCTTGGAATTGTAGGCATTAATTTGGGAAAAAAAGTCGTTTCCACAGCAAACCATCCAAAGACGTTACGGTTTTATAAACAGATAAAGAGGGAAACATATTGTGCGATGATCAGAACGATGGAGCCGGGGCAAGCGTATCGGATGCTGAACGCGGTTTTGGAGGATGACAGTGTCGACATAAGTATGGTACAAGAAGACGCACGAAAAAACGAAAAACTTGTATGTGAGTTTCTTGGTCATTTTTTATCGTAATATATCCTTTTCGTAAGACTGACCATTCTATTTTAAGAAATATGTTTTCGGGAATTATCAAAAGGATAAAAACAATCGTATATGATAATTACCGAATCTCACCTACATCAACCCATTAATTTTCTCCCTCTCAGAATCCTTATTCGCCCTATAGATAAACCACTCATAAGCCGCGCGGAACAAATAAATAAACACCGCTCTTGGCAGAAGCCGATAAAGCAGCTTTTCGATCCTGAGAATCACACCCGCCTCAGATGGCATTTTCACATAGTCGCTGAATGCGGATTTCGCCAAGTATTGGTCAAAAATATCATTATCGGGATGCAGATTATCTTTATGCCACGGAAACTCTCCGACAAATCGAAAGAAGTGATAAACGACAGGACTTTTCTGCCCATTCGCGATCTCTTCCGGTTTGTAATAGTCCCATTTCCCAAAGCATCTGAAATAACTCTCCGCTGAAAAAGCCAGATGGATCGGCTGAAAATTATATTTAGGCGGCAGCGTCATAATCCTTCCCCGGCAGACCACGTTCAGAAGATCTTGATCCGGAGAGGGATAATGCGCCCTCACCGTTTTTACATGCTCCGCAATCTTCTCGGAACACCGCTCCTGCCTCCATCGTTCCATTTGAAACAGGATGACACCCGAATTAAAATACGGCTCTTCTTTCGAAAAACCCAGCCGAATTTTATGACGGCGGACCAGCGAATCCAAAACCATCGCCGCAGGATAATCGCCCATCGAAATTTCCGTCAACTCGTCAAGACAGCCGTCCACAATCGTATCGGAATCCAGATACAAGAGACGATCTACGCTATCATCCAAAAGCTCCGGCAGAAAAAGCCTTATATTGGCAGCATAAGAACCTCTGTAAGTCGGCATATGAAGTGCCTGCATCTTCTCAATCAATGCGGTGGTATCCACAAAGACAATCTCTCTGTCATACTTCCTTCCGGTTTCCTGAAGCCTCTCTATGCTGTCCTGTGACAGCTCCTCCCCCAGAATAAATATCCTAATTGCTTCAAAGTGTCTGTTATTCTCAAATAGCGACACAATAGACGTTCCCGCATAAGGGGCATATTTCTCATTAAACTGATAGAGTACATCAATCCTCATCAAAATTAATCCTCTTCTCCTCCACCACCAACGGCCGGTGCATAACCCTTGTATTGATATTCAAGATATATTCCCCCAACAGCCCGATAAAGAAAAGCTGAATGGACCCCAGCACAAACACCCCGATCACCATGGGTGCATAACCGGCTCCAAAATCATTCCAGTGCGTCAGCTTCAGAATAAGATAAATAAACGCAATCACAAGACTTACACCTGAACTGATGAAACCAAGCAGCGTAGCCAGCCGCAATCCTACTTTTGTATAAGAAGTTACGCTCAGCATGGCCGCATCATACAGCGAATAGAAATTATTGCTCGTCTTTCCGGCACGGCGCTGCGCCTGTTCATATGCGATATCTTTTCTTTTGAATCCGTATTCCGCAACGATTCCCCGCAAAAATGGAATCGGATCGTCAAGCTGGCTGATCAGATTAATAAAACTTTTATCATACAGACCAAACCCAGTAAAATGCTCGATCATTTTTACTGAGGACATATTTTTAATCATTTTATAGTATATTGTTCGCAGGAAATAGATAAACCCATTTTCTTTGCTGGAAGTCTTGATCCCGCTCACAATCTTGTAACCGTTCTCCCACTCTTTCACAAACTTCGGTATCATTTCAACCGGATCTTGAAAGTCACAGCACATCGAAATCGTACATTCCCCTGTGGTCTGGCACATTCCATAAAAAGGAGAATTGAACTGCCCGAAATTCGTAACATTGAAAATAGCTTTTATTTTCTTATTGGCAGCGCAAATCTCCTCAAGCTTGTCCTGCGTCCCGTCCTGAGAGCAGTTATCAATAAAAAGAAGTTCATAATCATATTGTGGAAGTTCTTCTGTCATGATCTTCACTACCGCATCGCTCATCGGCCCGACATTTTCCACTTCATTATAACAGGGAATCAATATGCTTATTTTTTTCATTAACAATACCCCGCTTCCGCTAACGCTTTCTAAAATTAAAGAGCAATCTTTTGCATTTAATCGCCGCCGCCAGAAAGTAATATAACGGTTTCCCATGCTTACAGGCACCAGCATAAAACTTCATATATCTTTTTGCGCCCCCCTGAAAATGCAAAACCAATGTCCGTATCCTTGTCCCATCACTCTTTTGCAAGTAGGGAACCCCATCAATAAATATAATTTTCTTCACATTGAACAATTTGTCATATACATACTTATCTCCGCTGCCACTTTCTATCGAATTTATGTTGTTATCAATCACAACTTTATTTTGTCCAATCTCAAATTGCTCTATAGTATTCAGTATCTTTGTCCCATCATACTGCCTTGACCATAAATACAGTAATGTCATATCACATATTCCGCCCGGCAGGTTATTCTTTTTCTGATAGTCCCACTTTTCAGCTAATAACGCCATGTTATTCTTATAGGTGGAAATGACAAAATCACAGAACGAAGAAATGCCTTCCTTTGTCCAATACGATGTCATAGCTCCCGCGCTCCATCTGTATCTGTCCTGCTTTCGCGGAATCCCCAGAGAAACCATATACCGTCCGGCAAATTCCTTAAACATCGAAAAATCGAAATAACATAATACGTCGCTGTCGATATGAATACACTCGTGAATAATATCCTTTTTCATTAATGCATAAATCAAAAAAAACCTTTTGAAACATTGTAATTCAAACTTCTCCGGATTGGTAGACATATTGCAAAACAGTTCTGTAAAATCATGCCATTCATCGGTCTCCAACTCTGCCATACTGTACCAATGATCCGCACCCATATCTTTATTTGACTCATCACCGACTAATATAACCGTATTGTCAAATTTTTTCGCCTGATTAATACATTCTTGCAAATAAGGTTGTCTTCCTTCATGACATATTATAATCGGAATACCGCCCACAGCGACCACCTCCTATTCATGCAATATACTTATCTTTTTCATGCGCTCGCCATCCTCGCCTTTAGTACTGCTTTATTGCACATACATTACTTTCTCAATATTCTTTCTCAAAAAATCACAGAAATCCTGCTCCGATTCTTCAACCGATTTATTATTTTCATAAATCAAATCATAGCCATACTTTTGTACATCATCATCCGATGCATTGCCCCATCGGATATTTTCATTCACTCTTCTGGTAATCAGAAGGGTATAGCACATTCCTTTAACCTGCTTTTTAAACTTATCAATTTCTTCTCCCTCCCTAATATGCACAAACAAAATCTGTGCTTCGCTATTTAAGAAGCGATCATATTCTTCGCATAAATATAAATAAGGCAGGTCATTATAGTTAACGGCCAGCTCCTTCAAATCTGCCAGCAGTTTCCGGGATTTGCTATCCTTTTGCCCCGTCCAGCCAAATCCCTTACGGGCAATCTCCTTAATCGGAGTAATCGATGAAATGGTCTTTACTCTAAAATGTTTCGCCGCGAAATCACATAATGTGTCTTTCCCTACACCACCACTTCCATTGATAATAATTACTATTTTTTCCATATAATATATCCATCTCCCGGTGCAAATTACACTTTCTGTCTCTGCATAATTGCTCCCCTTAACATTTCTATTTTATACTTCATTAGTATACACTAAAACGCACGATAATTCTACCTCTGTTCGAAAATCGGAGGATTTTCAGCAACAGTTCAGCCTAGACCTTTGCACTAGCTATAAAGCTGAATCGTTACGATTTTCACTGCGGTTTCTCACCCACTCCACCGTCTTGCGTATCCCCTCCGAAAACCCGGTTTCCGGCACAAACCCGGTATCCCGCTGTAAGTCTGTAATATCCGCGCATAAATGCATCACCTGTTTGTCCGCATAAGGCTTCGCTCCAAACTTAAGCGGCAGGCCGGGCTTCGCTTCATCCCGCATGATTCCTATATACTCTCTCAACGGCCTAGCCTGCCCGCTCCCCAAACAATAAACAGCCCCGTCGCGGCCTTTCTGTGCCGCAAGATAAAATGCCCGCGCCGCATCTTCGCTGTATAGGTAATCCCACATTTGTTGCGCCGGTGTATACTCCGGTATTTCCCCGTTCAGCATCTTTCTGATGCTTGACATAATCATGGTCTGTTCTCCGTCATATTTCCCGTAAACGCTTAATACGCGAAACCAGATATGCCTGATCCCGAGCTGCCCGCAGCGCAAGCGGCTCAACTGCCCGGCACACAGCTTGGCAATCCCGTACCCGTTCTCGGGAAACACCGGCGTCATCGCATGTAAACGGCCTTCCACCCGGCCATACTCCGCTTGGGACCCGGCGCCGATAAAGCACTCACAGCCCAGCCTCTTCACCGCATCCACCACATCCATCGTATACCGGATATTCTGTGTCTGGGCTTCCACATCGTTTCTTCCCTCTCCCGCCGTACACGCCCATGCCAAATGAAAAAAAGCGTCATAACTGCCCTGCAGGCGTTCCGGAAGTGTTTTCATTTCACACAGGTCACACTCTACCACCTTCACCAGCTCTGAAACAGGGAGTTGTCCGATCCTTGCCGAACCATGATGACACACCGCTGTGACTTCCGTGTTCATCTCTATGCATTTTTGTATCAACGCCATACCGATCGCACCGGTAGGGCCGGTAATTATCACTCTACGCATCTAATCCCCCATCATTTTCCGTCCACAGACCGCCTCTCTATCCGCTCATTCCTGCAGATAATGAATCCGCCCAAACTCCTCCCGATCCAGAAAGGGCGCCATATCATCGAGAGACGGCGACGTAATTGTTCCGTCCGGCATCACTTTGGAGGAAGATTTCGGCGCAAAGTTCTGTTTCGGATCAAGCAGCGCCTCACAGATGCAAGGGCCTTCGCAGGCAAGCGCGTTTTCCAGCACTTCGTCACATTCCGTCTCGTTCCCTATATGGAAATAACGCAGTCCAAATGCGTCCGCCAGTTTGCCAAAGTCCGGAAAACCGACGCCGCTGTCCCCATCAATCCCGACAAACGGCGGTTTGAACAGGTTTGTCTGCGTCTGGCGGATCGAGTGATACCCGTTATTGTTCAGTATAATCAGCTTGATGTCCAGATTGTTATGCGCAATCGTCGCAAGCTCCTGTATATTCATCATTACGCTGCCGTCGCCGTCTATGCAGACCACACGTCGGCTGTTATCAGAGACCGCAACGCCAAGCGCAGCGGGAAGTCCATATCCCATTGCCGCGCAGC
The DNA here is from genome assembly GCA_947073545.1 of uncultured bacterium. GTDB lineage: Bacteria > Bacillota > Clostridia > Lachnospirales > Lachnospiraceae > UBA3282. Next base: position 152,660 of record CAMTMP010000003.1, on the reverse strand, counting down.
CGGAATTGGTGAACATCCTCTGCCCCTGTTTGATCCGGCACGCCTGAAAAGTGATGACGCAGGCGCTTCCGTTTCCGCATACAATCCGCTCGTCCTGGCGGCACTTCGCAAACAGCTTTTCCATGAAAACATATGGGTTCATGGGATCGCTGCCACTCCCGTGATAGCTGTCAAGTACCGCCGGATAGGTCTGTACCAGATTTCTGCACCACGCCGCCCACGGCGCGTGATGTCCCTGCATCTGATATTCCTGCGCCAGCATGGCCTCCAGCAAAACTTTCACATCAGCATTTACCGGCATATCCGGGCGGACTGTCGGCTTTTGCAGCTCCACAGGGTCAATATCTACAATAATCTTATACGCATTTTTTGCAAAATCAAGTTTGTTATATCCGATCATCCGAATATTCAGACGGCATCCGAGACTTAAAAGAAGATCGCAGTTCTGCACCGCGAAATTCCCCGGTCTGGTTCCCACCGTTCCGGGCATCCCTGCAAAATAGGGATTGTCCCACGCCACTGTATCGTTGGCATTCCACGCTGTCACGACGGGTATCCCCAATTTGTCAATCAGCTTAAGCAGCAGCTCCTGCGCGCCCCCAAGCCTGATACCTGTCCCCGCCAAAATAAGCGGCGCTTTCGCCTCACCGATCTTCTGCAGGATCGTCCGCGCTGTCATGGCCGCATTCTCCGCCAAGTCCGTTCCCGAAGCAGGCATAAGCCCCTCCTCCTGCGGGTCAAAATGGGACAGTTCGCCCGTCTCTATCATAGCACCCTGTACATCTAAAGGGATATCCAGCCACGCCGGGCCACCCCTTCCGTCCTTCGCAAGAAACAGGGCCTTTTCCAAATGATAGGCAATCTGCGCCGGTTCCGTCACCATTGCTGCATACTTCGTCATATTGGAGACTGACCGGATGATATCAAACTCCTGATCTCCAAGCTGCCGCAGATGTAAGTCCGGATACGCGTGGATCGTAGTCTCCCTCTTCACCTGTCCGGAAAGAACAAACATCGGTATCGAATCCAGCCATCCCCCCATGACACCGGTGATGGCATTCGTCCCGCCCGGCCCGCTGGTCACACATACCGCCGCCAGATCACCTGTCATGCGGGTATAGCCCTCCGCGGCGATGGCACATGCCTGCTCATGGTGATTAAAGGTACAATGCAGGCCTTCCCTGTGTCCCAAAGCATCATTCAAATGCATGGCGCCCCCGCCCGTCACCATAAAACAGTCCCTGATTCCATGCGCTACGAGAAAATCAGCTATATACTCGGCAACTTTCATTTTCATCACAATCTTCTCCCTGTTTTCCGTATTTTACACAGCTCCGTCCGCTTTTCCGAAACATCAGTTTTCTCTGCTACATTAAAGTCTTCTAAGCATCCCGGCGCGGCTGCTGGCGATACCGCGAGTCCGTCAAAAATATAACCTCCATATCGTCACGAATGCTCTCCAGAAACGCCGTCGTGTATTCGTTCAGATACTCGGCCATATTTTGGGCAAAGTCGTATTCCATCTCCACATTGTAATAGTTAGAAGTTTCACCGGAATACCCGTCAAACCCTGCTAAAGTTACCTTCGTACACCCGGCGCTTTTCAATGCCTTCAAAAGCATCACCAGAGAATTGTCCACAATCCGCGCCTCCGCATCCATCAGCGTACTGAAATTCAACACATAATCAAAGGCGCTGCCATTTGTCCCTGTCACGTTCGACGTGGCAATGAGCACATATTTTCCCTGACTCAGCCGTGTGGCAAGCTGCACATACCGCTTCGCGTTACTCAGAAAAATATAATCCGGTTCTATCCCGTCCGGCACATAATTTATGGAAATAACCGTCGGCTTGTGATCCGCTATATGCCGGTCAATCCTTTCCCTCTGTGTTTTCACTGTCACTCCCGGTCCGACCAGCAAAATATCCCTGCCTGGCAAAACCTGTTGAAGCCGTTTCCGGTCTTCTACGTCGTTGACTTCATTCATCTGATAAGCCACGTAAAGTTTTTCGATATATTCCCCGTCATACAGAAGTTTCTTCTCATCCTGAATCTTTGCCAGTATTTCATTGACCGACTTGATGGACAGCGTTCTCTTGTTCATCAAATACGCCACATATTCGGGATGGCAGTCGTTGGATGCCGCGATATAATAAAACATATTATATCCCCATGTGGCCGGGCGGTAAAACTGTGATATGTTGGCATCCACCGCCTCAAGGATCTGGCTGATATGATACTGTTTTCCCAGCACATTGTTCATGTACATAGCCACCAGTTCAAGCGGCGCATTCCCCGCGCTCTTCCCCATACCATAGATACTGCCGTCCACAATCATCCTGCGCTCGATCCTGCTGCTCAGCATAGCGATGCAGTTGGCGTATCCCATCTGGAAATTGTTATGCGCGTGATACCCCAACCCGATTTCTCGATCTAAGTGCCTATCCATCAAGTGAAAATAATGCAAGAGGTTATTCTGGTGCATCAGGCCGTAGGTGTCCACCATGGACAGCGCATAAGGCCTGATTTCATTGGCGAGTCTTATCGCATCCATCATCTCATCGTCATCGTAGCTGGTCACTGACACAAGCTGCGCGAATACCTTATAGCCCTTTTCCTTCAGCTCTTTACAGAACGCAAAAGCCGGCTCCCGCAGATGCTTCTTGAAAATCACGCGGATGCCGTCCAGAAAGCTCTCCGCGCACGGCTTAATCTGCTCCGTACCGCATGTGCCATAGTCGATCATGCCGACCACCATTGCCTGTTTCCGATCAAGCTTTCCGTATATTTTCTCGACACTGTCCGTGTCCGGCATGATGCTCCGGTCTATATCAAAAGGCCGCCGTTCATCGAGAAAACCGATCTCGATGATATCCAGATTCGCATCCACCAGTCTCTCAAAAATACTGACAAGATTGTCATGTCCGAATTTCCAGTCATTGACGTACCCGCCGTCCCGCAGGGTACAGTCGAGAAGCTTTATATCTCCCATGTCATTCTCCCGCATCTTGTTCCCAAAATCACTGTCATAGCAAAAACTACCCAATGGCTAGATTAGGTAGTTTCTTTCAATCCATCTGGCATTACGTTATATATTTCCCGGTTTCAAAGGAATACAACATTATTTCCAAACACTGTTTATCCAAACATCTATACTTTAAGTGATAATTAACATGCCGCAAATATTTAAAAAATGCCTCTTCCTTTTCAGGGCGTAGCGGCTCCCTCTCTTCCGGCACTAAATATTCATGTGCAATAAAAGTCGTTGCAAACCCCTCATTGGCAAACATTTTGGAAGATGCAGACTCATTATCCCTAACCTGAATCGGTTTTCGCCTCACAATCCAGTACACTTCATACGCCACGATCTTCGTCATATTAATATTCTCAATCTTGTGAAACTCTTTCAGACGATAAACATCTGCGAAGTAATCCATAACCATCTGATGCAAAATTTTTTCACAGACGAACAAGCAATCCTGCTGCTTTCTGGCGTCAATATACTGTTGCATTTTATCATATAATATCATATTTCCTTTTTAGGTGCAACGAGTTCAATAAATGACTCTTTTCCAGCTTCTTATTATTCTCCTTTCCACGCCAGATATAAACGATGAGCCATACAAGCGTAATCAATGACACGATCTCGGCCGCTCTCCAATACCACGGCTCCACAAAGCAGACCTTTAAAGTCCCCTGGTAATTGTCGGGCAGTTCCACCTCGATCCTGTTGTTACTGCCCCGCATAACCGGAAATCTTTCCCCCGTCTGCACATCCATACATTGATAGTACTTATAGGCAAATAAGGGAAAAATCACTCGTGCATTTTCTTCTGCCTTACAGGCTACTTGTATTTGGGTGCCTTTCCTCTCGGAAACTCCCAGCTGAACATTTTCACCGACTACATCCTGTTCGAACCCGGTCTGATAAGTGTTGGTACCTGTCAGTAAATATTCCCCACCTGACGCAATCCATGAATGGCTCCTGTTATCACGATAATCATAATACACCTGATTCATATCTTCTGTCCGATTGAGCATATCCATGCAGTACAAAGCCTGAAATGCGCCAACCGCACAAATCAGGATCAATATACCGTACATCTTCTGCTTTCCAAGCATTTGCCCTGCCTTCACCAGCGCAAGACCGGCCATATACGTCAACAGAGGTGCCGCAACACTCAAAAACCGCCATGGGAACTGCATACTTGCAAAAATACTTCTTAATCCCGGCACGGCCGCCAGCCTGTTATACGGGAAGTAATAGGTTGTCATCCACAGGGCGATACCGCTCAGGACAATCGACAGAAAAAATTCCTTTTTTGCCGCCGGTTCCCATTCCCGGCATTTGGCAGCCACCATAACCGTAAGTAACAGTACGATCAGCACCGCAATCCCCAGTGATTCCGGTATCCTTCCCTCCAGACCTACCAGCGCATCCTTCCATTCTCCCATTCCGGTACTGTTGACTGAAAAGAGTTCATACAGGCTCAACCCGGCCTGTTGAATCCCATACGACGATCTTTTTGCAAACACCTTCAACGCATCTGTTGAATAGTCGAGAAGCGGCAGCAAAAATCCAAGATTCAGACAAAGCGCAGCCAGCGCGCTCTTTACCAGCATTGCAAAGATTCGTCCCGACATCCTGTGTATCGTCAACAAAACCGACAGGCCTATAAAAATGCAAGTCATCTCCGTACTGATGACATGCGACTGAATGACTCCCGTCATACCCACACACAAAAACAGCCCGCCGCTTTTAAAAGTTTTTTCCTCTTCCAGATAAATTTGACGAACACCAAGCAAAACCAGCGGCAGAAACATGAATGCCGTGTATTCGCCGACTGCGGTACGAAGATAAATATTCAAAAGCCGTGTAATCGAAAAACAATACAATGCGGTACATGCAACCCCCACATATTTATTTCCGCTTATTTTCTGATAGCAGAAATAAGCGATAAGCAGTGTTCCCGCATTACACAGCAAAATATAAACTTTATAGGTATGTATGATCGGTACGCCCATTATATATAGTACGGCCGGAATATACAGAAAAAGATCTCCGTAACATACAGAAGCCGCATACCCGTACCCCCACAGCCATCCCGGCTGTATCTTCACCGGGAAAGCGCCGCTTGACAGCCCCTCTGCCAGTCCGATAATCCTCGAATAGTGAAAGGGAATATCATGATGCCCTACCGAAAATTTCCCGAAAACGCTCAAGGAACTGACCATAAAAACACAAGCAAGACCCAGCAACACGTAAAAATTGCCACACAGTTTTTCGCCGACCCGTTTTCTGTTCCAATAGATCAGCAGGCTCCCGTCAATCAAAATCAGCAACAGCAAAAACCGTAATCCTTTATACAGTACGGTCCGTCTGTAATCTCTGGCAATCTCTATTTTATCCACGTAGAATGCGCTGCCTTGCCAAAGGTCAAAAACATCGCCGGTTTTACTGCCGCAGTTTATCTTTACCTTCAAATTGTCCAATCTGCTGTTTACCCAGATACGATAAGTCAGGCTTTCACTCATCGAACGCAGGGTATGCGGCTCTGCATAGACTGCCGGATAGTATCCGCCGTCCTTCTCATATTCACAGGTAATTGTATAGTGGTCATGATAAAGAGGCGCAGCATAATCTACCGTTATATCATAAATACCCGTTTCTAAAGAACCCGTCTCAGCGACAAAATAGTAAAACGCCTCCGGATAGTCCGTGTTGAAAGTATTTTTCAGTCCCTCCGTATATTCACCTTCCGCAGTATACAGAGGAATATCATGCAATATAATGTCACTTTGATTCCTGCGAAGAATAAAGAAGGCTCCGATCACGAGCAATATTACGTTTAGAAATACCCCCCTCAAAAATTGCTTCTTCTTGTCATCCATGTTTTTCTTTCCTCCTTCACGTAATTCTATTCATATATCAGTTGACCAGATGCGGCAGTATATCAATCAAAAGCTGGTTCTCTGTCTGCAGGCTTCCAAAGTACTCGCCAAACACTACCTGAACCACATATCCGACAAGCGGAAGCAGCAGTACCCCTACCATGCACAGCGTTCTGAACGCCAGGAGCCCCCTCATGCCTGCCTCCTCCTGACTGTGGGCAAAGTCATTCTCCTGCTTGTTAAATGCCGGGAAATTGATAATCAAAAGCACCAGCATACATGCATAAAAGACAGAGCGCAGCATATTGATCGGCGTTGCCAGAACACCGCCCTCCTCTATCAGTCTTGCCATGACGGCAGTCAGTCCTCTCCTGTAGAAATAAGGTTTTCCGAGCAGGTAGTACAGCAGCATGCCTTCGCAGTTCTCACTGTAAAACAGATAAGGCTCTCTGGCAAAATGCCATACCAGAAAGCTCCCGACGCCAATGAGTTCCAGCGATATATTTAACTTCCTGTTCCCGGTTCTGCAGTAAATCATCAGGATCATATACGGAACCATCACAATCGCCCAATAAGGCGTCGAAGCAGTATAGAGAATAAATACCGCATTGATGCAGAAAGCGATATATATCACTTTGTAATAAAAACTGTATGTCTCCTCCCTCTTCTGCAGATAGCAGTAAACCCATATCAAGGCAAGCAGAAATACGAAAACAGACATGCTGTCCACTCCCATAGGCGCCTTTAAATGGAACAAATACTGTACCCGCGACGACAAAAGCAGTGTCCCCACCACACCCTCGCTGCCCCCGGTGTGTACCTTCTCTATGGTCGGATGAAGCGAGGCATAGCTCTTTCCGAAACTGAACAGGAATTTCTCTATTATCACCAGATAACACCCGGCTGCCAGATTCCTGATTATATACAAAATCCGCTTCTCATGCAGAAGTACCAGACAGACAAAGAGAAACACCGCAAAATATTTGCAGGTGATCGCCGCCCCGAAGTACAGATAGAACCTTTTGTAATCCCCTTCCAGAAAGTAATATACACCATACACGGCAAACAGAACTTCGATAATATCATACTGGCCGACCGAGTATGCCGCCATCATAAGAATGCCCGAAAAGCTGTAGGCATAAATCATCGCCGCCGTATCCCTGTCATTGCCTGTGATGAATTCCAGTATTTTTTTCATGCCTCTGGCAATCACAATGGCGATCACGGGAAGCATCAGTTTCGCCCACATCATACATACCAGAGATGATTCCGCATAATTCCCGGATATCCGTTCATACAGCCACGCCGGGAAATTCCATACCGCAAAAAAGGCGTAAATCGTAAAATCATATGCCGCGCCACAAACAATCTCCCGGTTGGGTGTTGCCCCCGGAATCGCCGCTGCATAGGAATAGTATGACAGCGGATGTCCCTCAAAAAGCGCGTACCAGAAGTTGATGCCGTCCCTGAATGTGGCGAAAAAGTCAAAGTACATCGCCGAGAAAATGATGATGAGCGTAAATATTCCGCCAATCAGGTATTCCCATTTGTATGGCACCACATATAATTTAATACTCTCATTCACGTTTTTTCGAACCTTCGCAAATGTTCCTGCCAGTTTACCTCTCCAATCCGACTGTGCGGCACTCTTTTCCATCTTGATCCCTCTGCACTTTCTTTAAAATTTATAATATGTTCTAAGACATTGACATTTTAACCCATTTGATCGGAATCCTGCCAGCGCCCAGCGCCACCGCCAAAGAAATCGCAAATATGATCAGGCAGTCATAAATACTTCCCTCCGACATGTGCAGCACGGAAGCTAGGCTTGTCTTGTAGAGAATCGTCGCAATAAGGCGATGCATAAAATAAATTGCCATAGTATACTTTGAGACGCTTGCAATCATCTTTTTTGCCACATTGGGAATGATGGCAGACGGAACGCCCACAAAAAACATAACCGTGAAAAAGCCCATGGCAACTCTGTACAACCCTTGACAGCCCCACCCGGTATAGTCTAGCGTGTTGAACAGATTCCCTTTATGAACAAGCAGTACAGCCAAAGCCGAACCGATACAGGTTTCTATTTTTCTATCCTTTAATTTATTAAATATTTTGTAGTTCCCCATAAAAATTCCGATCACGGCATAAGGAACCATTTCCGTAAATCTTCCAATAGGATATATGACATAACTCTTTGAAAAATAAGTACCGCAAATCGTTTTCGGCCAGCTTACATCCCGAAATAAACTGCCGTTTATTCCAAAATACTGTAATGCAACGGCTAAATACGCCAAAAACAAGCTCACCGCTAATGCGGCCCTTTTGTTCAGTCTAAAGACCGCCAAAAACAACACCGTCATAACGATCAGATCAAATTGGAACCATAAAGTCTCATTGATCGAATGGAAAAAAAACAACTGCCAAAGAGCATCCGTGAAACCGTGCTCCAGCTTCAGTCCTTTTGTCTTGTCAAGCAGCAGATAGATCAAATAATAAACAGCCGTCCAAAAAAAATGCGGAACCAAAAGCCTACAAAAACGTTTCTTCGTTTTTTCCCTGCTATGGGCCATCTCTGCAATATCCGTCATGGCAAACGACATGATCATAAATACCGGAACCGCTATACTCCCCCAGATTTTGATCATTTTCGTAATGGGATTCAAAACAATATCCGCGCCGAAAAAATGAAAACATACCACTTCAAAACACATCCATATTCTCAGCAGCGCTAATCCATAATGAAATTCTTTTTCACTCATTTCATTCCTTTCATGCCTGGTCCCCAAACCACGCGATATCCTCTTTGTTTTTCTCAACCACAGCGCCATCTTTCACTTCATAAATCATGTCACACTTCCTGACGGTTGTCAGTCTGTGCGCTACAATGATCAATGTTTTATATCCCTGAAGCGCCTCTATCGCTTTCATCACTTCGGCTTCCGTCTCATTATCCAAAGCGGCTGTCGCCTCATCCAGAATCAAAATATCAGGATTACGGTACAGCGCTCTCGCGATGGCCAGTCTTTGCCTCTGTCCTCCGGAAAAGCGGATGCCCAGCTCTCCGACGTTCGTGTTAATGCCGTCTTTCAGACCTCTGATATAGGTATCCAGTTGTGCCACCCGCAGCGATTCCCATATACGTCCCTCGTCTATATCCTGTTCCGCTTCTCCAAAGGCAATATTGTATTTGATCGTATCGTCGATCAGGTACATCGTCTGCGGCACATATCCCACAATCCTGCCCCAGTTATTTCCCAGCTCCTCGATATCCGTCCCATCCATCATCACCTTACCCTCCGACGGTTTGAGAAGCCCAAGCAGGATATCCGCCAGTGTCGTCTTCCCCGCACCGGACGGTCCGATCAGCGCAACGGACTGCCCTTTCTTTACTCTCAGATCGATATGATTTAATACGTTGCCCTCCCCGTTCGGGTAGCCAAACGTTACGTCACACACGCGCAACTCCTTTTCAAACCGAACATACTGCCGATCCGTTCGAAGTGTGTTCTTTTCCTTTTCTCTCTCCTTTTCTTCCAGCTTCTTAACCGTCTGCAAGGTCTGATAAGTCCTTTCAAACTGCGTTGTATACATCATAACCGTATTGATGCCGCTGGTTATGCCGCCCAGAGCCGGCAGAATGCGAAACGCACCGACGGCAATGGTGGAAAGACGTGTGATCAGCCCGTTCACGTCGGCGTTCCCACCCATCTGCACTGCAACCGCCGCCATCAGCCCCGTAATGCAAATCATCTCGATAAAATAGGCCGGTGAAAGGGTGCCCAGCTCTACCTTGACGGCTACTCTGTTGCGTTTTGCTATCGCCTGCGCATAATATTTTGAAAAGAAATCCTGCTTCTGCATCGCTAGGATCTCTTTGTTGCCCTGAATGGCCTCTAAGGAGATCTTGGACGATTCCTGCGTTAGCTGCCGGTGTATCTTGCCGTTTACACTCATCGGTTTTCTGTAGAAAATCTGCAGCAGCGAAATGCTTAGAAACGCCAGTCCGCACAACACGACAGCCATCTCGCTTGACTGCGCGAAAATAAAAATGGCAATACAGACCGCCGTAAAAATTTTCGTGAGCAGCGCGAAAATTGCTTTCACCATATTATATACAGCCGAAACGTCCTCTCTGACTCCCTGCAGGAGCGCCGCCGTATTATTCTCTACAAAGAAAATATAACCCTGCTTCAGATAAGCGTCCAATACGCGCACCGACAGTTCTCTCTGCACTTTATTGGCATACTTAAGATATACCCAGTTAAAAAAGATATTATAAACGTTTTTGAAAATATAGATAGCAATCACAACAATGCACGTAACCCAGATTATTTTTTGATCGGTATCCAAATGAAACAGTTCAATAAATGGCCGCACAAACCATTTTGTGCGGGCCTCATCCATTTCAAGCATCATATTCAGAATAGGAACGACCACCGCAACACCAACCATCTCTAAAAGCGCGGCGATCAGGCTCATCACGAGAACAATCCAAAAATACACCTTTTGTTGTGTCGTCAGAATAAAGCGGAATTTACCGTACATATCCTTTACTTTTTTTAAATCGCCCATCGTATCTCCTCATTCTTCCTCAATCTGCATACTCAGCGTTTTTCAATATCTTCAACACGCTTCGCGTATTGCTTTCTGCATCAAACTCTCTCTCCCACAACCGAATCGCTGCATCTCTCATGGCGCCGATTGTCTCCCTGTCATATGATATCATCTTTCCGATCGCCGCCGCAATCTCCTCATCTGTCGGATCGGGGGGAAGCAGTATCCCGTTTCCCTGGATCATTTCCGTTATGCCGCCAACCGCTGTCCCTATCATGGGGATGCCGAACTTCATGGCTTCCTGCGCAGAAACCGGACAGCCCCCCTCCGCGGAAGAGGTCGTGATGAAACAGTCCACCCAATGTTCCTTATAATGCTGAATCACCTTGCTGTTTTCCATATATCCCGTAAAATTATATTTGATATTGTCTTTCCCGGTCAGCTTCTCTTTGGCATACTGCTCTACATACTGCATCTGCTCCCCATCGCCGATATGTGTCCAGTGGATCTTCTCCTTTTCAATCATTGCAAGTGCATCAATGATCAGCGGCACCCTCTTTAGAGGGATCACATTGGAACAACTCACCATCTGCCATGCATCCGTTCTCCGATATTCTCCCGGCACATCCATCTTTTCTGTTCCCAGCCTGCAGACATACAGTCTGCCGTCATCCATGCTTTTTCGAATATTTGTGCAATAATATTGTTTTGCATGACCACAGGCAAACAGGATGGCATCCAAGCTCTTCTCCATCTGATGCTTAAAAGGCTGCCTCCCACCCGATATTCTCTCGTGATATAAATCAACTCCATGTGTCCTAGTTACGATATGAACATCCGGATACCTGCGTTTTTCCCGCGCCATGCTGTAGCAGAAATACGAATACCAGAAAGAATAATAAATCATCGGCTCATTCACGGTCAGAATATCGCTTTGGCGCAACTTCTTCCGGTCAGCTAGGGACTGCGCGTAGAACGCCAGAGACTGATAAAATCTTTCCCCCTGATTCCGTCTGCCCTCCAGAATCTCCTTCAGTTCCATTCTTCCGTCCCGATCCAAAAAGATAGAAATAAGGGCTTTCACTTTGTCGAAACCAGTCAGACGCGGTCTCCCAGGGCACACCACCCGAATACCCTCTGGCAGTTCCTCACACATGCCCTCTTCCACCTGTTCACGGCTTGCATGGGAAATAATCGTGATATCATAATACTGTCTCAGTCTCTCGATCTCCGGCAGGATAAAAGTTTTCTCCCCTCTCCCGTAAGGAAAACTCTCTGTCGCCAAAATCAGCTTTGTCATTTACTTTTTGCCTTTCCAAGCTCTATGGTGATTTTCCGGAATAGCACGGACAATCCCAGTGAAACCCCTGCCGCCGCTGCCACTGCAAAGCACCCTGTCCAATCCGACCGCACAATCACACAAAACGCCATAAGTATCAGCGTCATAACCGCCATAGCGCACAACAGTATATTTTTATACGAAATATTTTTCGCAATCTCCCGCTGCTTCATTCTCGTATTGTTATAGAACTGCCATTGGCGTTCTATATATTCCTTAAAGTATGGGCTGTCTGCGGCATATCGCCACCACACGCTGTACCCCGGAACCAGGAACACGGGATTCCACGGTTTGCTGTAATCCCCATAGGAAGAAAAATGTATGATCTTCGCCGTTTTCTCACACGCTGCCACATAATCATAACCCAATTCTTCCATATATCTCTCATTCTCGTCTATGCAGGCAATTCGCGCAGGAATATACTTGATCCGGCCTTTGAACAGCAATCCAAAAGTCAGTTCCATCATAGAGTTGCCGGCCGTTTTTCTGATTTTGGCATCCGTCTCCAGAATATCTTCCAGAGAGAAATCGCTTTTAATCTTCTGCACATCATACATTGACAGCACGAACGTCAGGCAGTCTCCGCCGATCTTTTCCATAAATTTCCGGTGATTTTCAGGCTTGTGCTCCGGCCCCGGACATATGGCATAATTTCCTTCAAACTCAGTATGATAAATTTCCGACAAATCACCCACAACGACGGTGTCTGATTCAATCGCGATAATCCTGTCCACATCTTCCGGAAGCAATTCATGAAACATCCAATAGCTGGACATAGCTCCCACCGCCCAGTGGTCGTTTGGCCCGAACCGGATATGTCTGCCCGCTGCTTCCTCATCAAATCTCAAAATAATAATGTGATGGCCATATTTCCACGCCAGTTCCTTTTCATATGTTAAGTCCGAATCCTCCAGATCCTCCGACACGATATACAAATATATTTCAGAATTTTGGTTCTCCTCAAACAGCGATTTGATTGCGACGTACGCATACTTATAATTTTTTCTGCCCGTCGTCAGATATACGTTCATCCTTGCCCGCATTTTATTTACCCGTATCCGTTATTCCCTTTCCGAAATACCGACACAGCCCTGCCAAACTATCTAAACAGCCCTTAAAGCAATGCCTGCATCTTCTCCTCCAAAAAATCTACTTTCTTCTGTATGCGGTAATTTTCTTCTGCATAAGCGTTCGCCCGCATACCGTTCTCTCTGCGCATATCTGCATCCGCACACGCCTGCTTCATCAGCCGGGTCAGCTCCTCCTGTGTTTGAAACAACTGTACGCCGGGAATCTGGGCGGCATGTCCTACGTCTGTAGACAAAATCAAAAGTCCGCCTGCGGCGGCTTCACAAATAGAAATCGACATCGCTTCCCAACTGCTGGCAGATACGTATACGTCCGCCTGTCCGTATATTTCCAGCACTCTGCTTCTGGGTATGCTCACCCATATATCAATTTTGCCCTGAAAATCCGCCTTGCTTTCAATCTTCTGCTTCATCCCAAGCAAACCATGATAGTATTCGTTTTCTTCCGAACCGATCAGCACCAATCTGCTGTGCGGAAGATCCGCCGCCGCATACGCGTGCAAAAGTTTCGACTGATCTTTTCGTTTCTCATAATTAGAAACGTTGATAAACACCACTTCTTTGTTGTCGTCAATTTCAAAGGCTTTTCTCTCAAAAAAGGCATTTTCCACTGCATTTTCCAAAATCATACCGTTTTTTAGACCAGCCTGCTGCATGTAATTGTACAGTTTCTCTCCCCGGAACAGATATGCCACCAGATCAAACCGTGCCATATCCGCAGGAAGCTTCTCTTTATATTTCTTCCAGTACCTTTCGTTGCCCACTCTGACCAGATCTGCCAAGATCTGCCTTCTTGGGCGGATTTTTTTCACCTGATTCCAAACATTATATTCCTTCAGACAGGAGGCTCCATGCGTCAATAAAACCTTTTTCCCCGGCAGCCTGTCCAGCTCTTTCTTAAACCAATCGTATCCCCAGCTTTGGACACTCACAACGACCAAAACATCCGGCTGATATTCCAGAATATATTTTTTTGCCAGAGTCTTCTCTCCCTGAAGATAACAGAAATAGCGGTTTCTTCTAGCTCTCACACGGTCTATGCGCACATTTTTATGCGTTTCTCCCCTGTTGAAGCTGGACAGACTTGCCACCACACGGACTTCATGTTTTTCGGCCAATCCCTCTGCCAAGTATTGTGTCACCTGCGACACACCGTCCTGCGACGGCCAATATGAAATTGCCAAAAACATGATCTTCATATATGCCCTTTCATTCTTCCTGTCTTTTCTATCCCAAAGCGCGCCACGCCTTAACGCTGTCTTCTGGCATTCTCACTTTCGCTGAAGCTGTTACCGTTGTGATACAGCCCGTTGTCAATCAGACAGTAATCTTCCCATCCCCCGTCAAACCACGCCCTGCGCATCACTCTCGCAAGAAAGGTAATATTGGAATACCCACAGACGATTCCCGCGCAGTGTGTCAGCGTATACTGATCCCGCAGAACCTCTAGACCCAGTTTATAATGATGATGTTCACGGTCAGATTTGCTAAACGCGACAGACTCGCCGCTGCCGTCGTCCCGGTAAGTATCTTCATACACCTTCACCAATCCGCCAAACTCCTGTCTGAATTTCTCCACTACGGCGTTTTCATCCGTTGCCAGAAATACCTGTTGATACCCTTTCGTATCAAGCAGTTCCCTGACTTTTTCCATTTCCTGCTCCACCTGAACCGGCACGGGATGGTTGTTATAGCCTTTATTAAAATCGGTTCCTCTGTAATGTACCGCTATTGTCTTTTTATCTCCCAACAGCTTTTCATACGCATCCTTCAAATATTTTTCCGTCTCATCATTGTATCGGATGTACTTCCGAAGCATCCTCGCCATAGCGTCAATGTACGCTTGGGACACATCATAGCTTACCGCCCCGTAAAGCGCCTTCACCTGACTGCAGTGCCAGCTCTCCTGATCCAGTACATAAGCGGCACAGTCAATGGACTCCACCTCCGATGCCGACTTAAAATAGTGCAGAAAAGCATTCTTCTCTCCACGGATGCCTTCCGGCTCATAATAGACATAGCTCTCTCCCCAATGGATGTAAGGCACCAGTCCTCTGTCATCCGCGTAATGCAGCTTAATCAATGTCATGCCAAGTTCCGCGAAAAACCCAATGCCGTTTCCTGTCTCTGTGGCATTGTAAACGATACGCCCCTGATACGCATCCCCGTAATGATGCAGCTCCAGAAAATCCGGGCTGTGGTATCCGTTTAACACCATATTTCTGAAATCGGCCTTGCCGCTGTGCAGCCTGCATCGATTCCAGAAGACCAGCTTTTCCGATTTTTTTAATAAATCCATGATACCCATTAGTCGCTTTCCCTTTCCGCCATTAAGCCTGCTGCTTCAGTATCTGCCGAAAAGCTCTATATACCAATACCATAGATATCTGCCGCTATACTTTCCCACTCGCCCCTTTTTCGTAACAGATATTCGACAATGTCTCTCACGGCGCCATATCCACCCTTTATATGCGATACATAATCGGCCCGCTCCCTGACTTCCTTGCACGCATCCTCAGGGCATCCCACAAAACCGCACAACTGCATGGGTGGCAGATCGTTCAGGTCATCCCCGAGATACCCGATCTCTTCCCTTCTGATCCCATGTTCCTCCATAAATTGTGTCAGGTACGCAATCTTATCCTTACAGTTCTGTACAAGAAAATCCACTTTCATCTCTGTCATTCTGCGGGTTGTGGCTGTGCACTCTCTGCCGGTCAAAACCATAATCTGTATCCCCGCCCTCCTTGCGGCAAAAAATCCTGCCGCATCCTTTGTGCAGAACTTTTTCAGCTCGTTGCCATGCTCATCGTAATAAATACCGGCATCCGTCATCGTACCGTCCACATCTATCACCAGATATTTAATCTTCTGCCAATCTCCCATATTCCCGAATCCTTCCCGGCCGCACGCGCTGCCTTCATCCTTACGCTTCACTCTGATACAGCGACTTTGTCAGATACCGCACATTTATCTGTTTCTCCATCTGTGCCATCCGCTCTCTGATTTTCTTATTTTCCTCTTCCCCTTTGGTGTGCTGACTGGCCATATAATCCGCCACATAGTTCGCTTTCATATCCTTCCTGTAACCGTCAAACCCTGCCAGCGCCACATCGGACACTTCCAGTCTCTTAAGCAGCCGCAGCAGCATAATCACGCTGTTGTCAGACGATCCCATTTCATCAAAGCGCAGATCCGTATAGTTGACAATCATGGGCTTTGTGTCTCCCGCCCCTTCGTCCGCGCACATCTCGAGCAGGTTTGACGTGATCACAAGCTCCGGCATTTTCTTTTGACCAAGCATCATCTCAAAGCGCATGGCATTGCAGCAGAAAACGTAGTCAGCCTGATAAGTCTCCGGAACAAAGTTCGCCGAGATCACCACCGGCTTCTGGGCCTCTATATAGGAAACTACCCGCTCCCTTTCCGCAACGATGCTGGAACCCGGCGCCAGAATCAGGCATTTCTTTCCCGCCAGTTTTCCGGCCAGATCCTTAAGCGTCTGCGCATCGTCAACCGCTCTGTTTTGAAAATCCTGATACAGCCCCTCTATATACGTCTCGTCATAAGCCGTCTTCTTATGATCCTCGATACTGCCTAGAATCTGGTTGATCTGCTTCGCCCGCAGCCTTCCCTTGTCCAACAGAAATTCCGCGTAATTGCGGTGCAGATTATATTTCGCAGAAATGGAATACGCAGTGTTATAGCCCCATGGCTCTATCTGTTTCAGACACGCAATATGGTCGTCGATACCGTCCAGCACAGGATTGACATCGTAGTGGCCGGACTCGCGCTTGTTCATGTAATCCATGATCAGTTCCATGCAGAGGTTTCCCGGAGAGCGCCCCATGCCGAGCATGGACGCGTCGATCACACAGTCCCTGCCGCTGGCCTTCATGCCGATAAAATCCTGCGCAAGAGAATAGGACAAGGCAAGATTTTCATGGAGATGCAGGCCGATCACGATATCTTTTCGCAGATTATGCTCAATCAGCGAATATATCCGCTGCAAATCATCCTTCATCATAGAGCCGAAGGTATCCACTATAGAAAAAGCGTATGGCTGTATTTCATTGATCTTTTGAAGCAGACCCAATATCATTTGATCCGAATAGCCCATGATGTTGATGGGGTTCGCAAACACCTTATATCCCTTTTCTTTTACCTTGCGGATATATGCCAGCCCCTCATCGATGTCGTAGTCGTGAAAGGTCACGCGAAGCGCGTCGATCGTCTTCCCGTCATAAGGCTCCAGCTTATCGATGCTGTATTTGTTGTGAAGCGACATGGCCGTGAATTTGGTATTGCCCCGGTTTTCCGGCAGAATACGCGCGATTTCAGCGCAGTTATTGTAGAGGGCTTTGTCCGGCTCATAGACACAGTCGCGCAAAAATCCCACCTCAATATAATCCACCCCGGACTCGATGAGCTTCGCCATCACATCCTTTATCGTATATTCTCCGAATTTCCAGTCGTTGATGTACCCGCCGTCGCGGAGGGTACAGTCCAGTAATTTAATATCTGACATATGCTCCGTTTCCTGCCTTTTGGCCTCTGCTAATTCCATCCCCCATATCTATATCCCCGTCTCCTACACCGTCGGATTCGGATCTTTCATGGCATACAGGGCCTTCGCCATCTCGTAATCATACAGGTCGTCGATATCCGCCGCCTCGCGCTTGTTGATGACGAGCTGATAATATTTAGGGCCATAGTTGTAATGCCACTCCCGCACCTTCTCGGTGGGCGCAAGGTCAATGCCGTTCGTAAAGTGATACATCATGGGAAGCTGCTCGGAATTTTTATGCTCTAATCCCATCTTAAAGTTGAGCGGCCCGTTGTCATCCAGCAAATAGGTCTGATAAGGGGAAACCGTAATCAGGGAATCATATCCCTCTTTCAGCTTCTCGAAATATACTTTGATCGCCTTCTCATACAGATACGGCTCCACACAGGGCGATGTCGCGCATGCATAGAGAAGATGATCCCCCTCGATCGTGTCGCACAGATACTCCAAAAACATACCGAAGGGCACGGATTCATTCGCATACTGCTCCGGCCGCTTAATGGCCTTGACCCCGCATTTTTCCCCGATGGCAAGCATTTCATCGGAATCGGAAGATACGATGATTTCGTGAAGCCCCTTCACCAGTTTCAACTGTTCGATTTTGTGCTGCAATAAGTTGGAATCTCCAAACGGTAAAATATTTTTGTTGGGCAGCCTTGTGCTGTTTCCTTTCACCGGTACTACTGCTGTAATTTTGTCACACATGTCCTTTTCCTCCGTTTCCGTTTTTCTCACTACCTGTTTCCCTCTCAGGATTTCTTCGCTTCCAGCTGGCCCGCGATTTTCCCTATAATCGCCCCGATCTCCTTATCACTGGTCTTCTCAAACTCATGCGCGATCCGTTCCAGTTTCCTTCTCCCGGCACGTTTCTTTTCCAGCCATCTCCATTTGGGTCTGTCGCTTTCCAACATGGTCAGATATACATTATAGAGGGGCGTAATCTTCGTCAATGCTTTCGTCAGCTTCTCCGCCGGTCCCATCTTATGATAATACGCTTTTAACTGTTCTTTCGTCAGATTATAGTAGGGATTCCTTATCACTTCCTCCGCCATATCCGCGAATTTCACATAACTGGGTTTATCCCAGTCAATCGTATACACCTCGTCAATCAACTGTTCGCTGACCGGAAACGGCCTGTCATCGTCATGGGTCGTCTTCTCAAAGTCTCCATATTCGGATATTTTGTCCGCGTTTTTCAAAAATGCCAGCTCGTAGTCCGCAGGCACCGCCACGGGAAAGAGCAGATAACACATCTTTTTCCCGAAATATGCCTCCACGAAGGTGGAGCTGTTGCCCGTGTAAATCTTATCGCTGATCAGTATCCACTGCTTCACGGAAAGTTCCCCGATCACTTTAAAATTAGGATACTTTTTCTTCATTTCCTCCGCCTGCGCGCTTTCCTCCCCGGGATGCGGCCTGTAGACGAACACTACGTCCGGCCGCTGCGCACAGATGCGGCTCATCCAGTCCAAAATAATCTTCTTTGAGGGAAGCATACAGTCCTGATAATAGTACCGCCACCCCTCTCCGAAGCGCCTGCACATTTCAACCAGATAATCTTCCGTATGGTGATCTGAAAAATAAGGGGAAATGAAAAGGAAGATTTTCTTGTCCGCAGGAATCCCGTATCTCTCCAGCACGTCTTCCCTGGAGCGGTAGTAACCTCTCAGTTCTTCCCGCAGAAAGTCCATGCCCACATGGCCGATCAGTTTTACCTTTTTCGGGTCCATCTTCGCCACTTCCAGCATACGCTTCCTGTTCATTTCTCCCCAGGAAATACGCACAACCTCCTTGGCGACGCCGGAATAATTCTTATACGCTTTTTCATCCTTCTCGTCCATGGGAAACACGATATTTTCCCACTGCATATCGATCAGCTTATCGAACTTCACAAAATTTTTCGTATGCCATTCAATAGAGCTGTTCTGGTAACACGCCATTGTTACCACCACTTTCGTATGATAAATCGGGCGCATCGCTTTCAGCGCTTCCGCGTCCTCGATATGAATGATCTTTACTTTATACCCTCTGCGGTCCAGCTCATATTTTAGCAGGCACAGATTTTCCAGCTCCCGTACCTTGTGTTCGTATATAAACAGAAAATCCAGTTCTTCTATCTTATATTTTACCATTGTGCTCCCGATCCTCCGAATCATTCCAATTCATGAAACACATTTTTATGACGCAAAATACAGATGCGCCGCCGCCAGCACGGTAAGCGCCATACTTTTCTCGGTTACATTTCCCTGATGGAACATAACGGAAATATCTTTTCTGAGTGCTTCATCAAACACCGGGCTGTCGATATGGCTTTCGTAATACGACGCATAATAGCGCTGCAGCTCCATATCCGCCGCATACCATGCATCCATAGGATTCATGGAATCCGTATTTTTTACCTTGCGCAGACTGCACACCGTCTGCTTCGCAAGTCTCTCCGTGGTTCTGACCTTTCGCAATAAGAGATGGGATTCCTTCGGCTTCACGCCTCCCCACTTCTCCCATCCGTAGTCGGCAGCCTTTGGGTATTTCTCTTTGATCCAGCGCAGATAAAGACGGTGTCTGTTTCGGTACTCAAAGGGAATCGCGAAAACCACGTTCATAAGGTCCACATCCATAAACGGCGACGCGGTTTCCACATAATGCTGTCTGATCATGTAAGAGCTCTGCGCTCCCATGATTCCTCTTGTATAAATTGCAAACATTTCCTGGCAGGGATAATCCTGCAATATTTCCTCATCGAAACGATAGGACAATCGTTCCGAATATCTATGCAGTCCCAACTGCGGTTTTCCGTAATTAAAAGATCGGTCATGATAAAATGTCGCCAGTACCGCGTCTCCTATCATACCGGTATGTTCAATCCCGAATCTGTCTGCACTGAGTGTCCTTAAAAGTCTCGCTCCGCCGGTAATCCCTGAATAGAGAGCCGCTCCGTTATTCTGCCTCACGACCCGTTCCACATCATACATCCATCTGGCGTCGTCCAGCGATTTAAACAGATATTCATGCCCGAGATCACTTGCGATCTGTCTGGAAATCTTGTCATCCCAGTATCCCGAACGGCTGTATGCCACATTCAACTGATCCGTATAGCCCATATCATGGGCAACCCAAGACACCATACGGCTGTCCAACCCGCCGCTTAAGTCTGTCAAGTGTTGATAGCCGTACTCCCGGTCTTTTTCATACTCCCGTCTGACGGCCTCACGGAACGCCAGATCAACCTTTTCGACAGCCGCCTCCTCAGACATGGCCTCTTCCTGATTGCGGATAAAGTAGTATCTCTCCACTGCTGCGCAGCCATCGCCTATCACCGCAAAGCAGCCGGGAAGCAGCCTGTGTATCTCCGCCACATGCGTACTGTCATCCAGCATATATCCGTAAGTTAACATGTACTGCGCCGCTTTCCGGTTCCAATGATATGTGATATGGTTAGCCCGCAGCACTTTTACCATATAGTACACACAGTTGGACACGATCCAACTGTCCCCATTCACATAATAGTATAGCGCCTTATTGGAAACCTGATCCGTATAAACCGTTATCTGATCCGTTTCCTTGTCATAGAAATAGCCGCAGAAAGCCCCTCGCAGCCTGTCAAAATGATCTGCACGGTCTTTCTGCAGAGAAACCGCAAAGGAATCGGGCCACTGCCCAAACCCTTCCGGACAGAGAAATTCCTCCTTATTGTACACATAGCCGTCCAACAAACAAATCTGACCGGAAGTTGATAAAAAAATCCGATCCTGTGGAAATTTGTCCAGCAGATTGCGGTACTGCACGCAGACGCCCAAATCCATATATTCACCCAGACAGGTGATTTTCATATTCCGGCTGGCGGCAAGCCAGCCGTGCAGCTCCATCTTCTCGTCCATGCCCCGCCCTCTACCTTCCGCTGTTCTTAAGCGCGCCGCCGTCCACAGCCAAATCACTGTAAAATCGCTCGTTTCACACTGTCGCACACCGCCTCAATCTCCGCTTCCTGCATATAAGGATGGAATGGGAGAGAAAGGCACCGATCACAAATATACTCCGTATTTTCACAGGATACCGCCTGAATCAGATTCTCTGCGAAAGCCCCCTGCCTGTGCATCGGTTTTCTGTAATAGACCGCACTCGGTATACCGTCCGCCTTCATCCGTTCAATCACGCGTTCCCGTTCCTCTATATCCTTCAGGCAAATCGTATACTGTGCCCAGGCTGACCGCATGCTGCCAAGCCCTGCCGGTATTTTCACAAAATCGCGCAGGCGTTCACTGTACCTTGCCGCAATACGGCTGCATGCCTCCAGTTCTTCCTCCAAAAACCGTAGTTTCTGAAGCAAAACCGCTGCCTGTATGGTATCCAATCTGGAATTCATCCCGATACGTACATTGTCATATTTGTCGCTCCCTTTTCCATGTACACGAAGGGAGAGAAGCCGTTCCGCCCACACGTCGTTATCCGTAAAGACCGCTCCTCCGTCTCCATAGCATCCTAACGGTTTGGAAGGGAAGAACGACGTGGTGCTTATATCTCCAAAGCTGCAGGCCTTCCTGCCGCCTGCCATGCCGCCAAACCCCTGCGCAGCGTCCTCCAAAACCAGAAGATCATACTGCGCCGCAATCTTCCGGATCTCTTCATAGTCTGCCGGACGCCCGAACAAGTCCACCGCCACAACTGCCTTCGGCCTTAAATCAGTGTTATGAATCACATATTCAATGGCATTTCGCAGACTGTCCGTACTTATATTGTAAGTATCCTTATCAACGTCTGCAAAAACGGGTGTTGCCCCTGTCATCGGAACCACTTCCCCGCTGGAGAAGAAAGTGAAATCCGGCACAAATACCGCATCGCCTTTTCCTATCTCCCATGCCATCAAAGCAAGCTGCAGCGCATCCGTTCCATTGGCACACGCAATACAGTGCTTTACTCCCGCATATTCGGCCAATTCCTGCTCCAGTTGTTTCACCTGCGAACCAAGAATAAAGTGCGACGAATCGATCACTTCCTGCATCGCACCGTCTATTTCCTCCCTGTGAAGCTGATATTGTCTCTTTAAATCACGAAATTCCATAATCAGATCAACCCTCTTTCTCTCAGCTTTTCCACCATTTTAGCCGCAGCATGGCCATCCCCGTAATGTCTGGGCCTGTCCGCAGGCGGCACACGCTTGGCCTGCCTGGCAAACTGAAGCGCCTCCGCCACGCTCTCTTCCCGCTCCGGATCGAACTTGTGCATCCACTTATCCTTCACCAGATCTTCCCACATATCCATTTCCAGCATAAAGAGACATTTTGCCCCGGCAAATGATGATTCTTTGGAAAGCCCGCCTGAGTCCGTCAAAATCAGTCTTGCCCTGTTCATAAGCCTAACCATCTCCGTATATCCTACCGGTTCCGTTATCTCAAAATTGGGAATCCCCTCTGCCCGCTCTAACAGCCCATATTCTGCAAGACATTTTCTGGTACGCGGGTGCATGGGGCAGATCACCCGTTCACCCAATCGCTCCACCAGATTCAGAATGCTCTCCATCCGCGCTCTGCTGCATGTATTTTCCTGCCTGTGCCACGTCATTACAACAACTTCTTCCGCAGAAAAGGATTCCTGCACACTGTCGGCGATCGTCAGATACGTATCATACATGATATCACCTGTCATATAGGCTGCCTGTCCCAGACCTTCCCGTTCCAGATTTTGCAGCGATATGGCATCCGGGCAAAACAGGATATCCGACAGATGGTCGGTGACAATTCTGTTACACTCCTCCGGATTTTCCCTCTTATGAACTCTTGGTCCCGCCTCCACATGCGCAATGGGAATACAGAGCTTAGCCGCAACTACCGCGCCCGCAAGCGTCGTATTTGTGTCCCCGTAGAGAACCACCAGTTCCGGCTTATGGGCTGTCAGCCTCTCTTCAAGGCTGACCATAATCCTCGCCGTCATCTGCGCGTGGCTTCCGCCCCCCGCACACAGATTCACATCCGGCGCCGGTATTCCTAACTCCTCAAAAAACACATCCGACATATTTTCATCATAGTGCTGCCCGCTGTGAATAATACTCTGCCCGCACCCCGCTTTCGCCAACTCGTGATACAGCGGCGCCAGCTTGATAAACTGCGGCCTGTTTCCTACAATATGTGTAATCATTTCTACGCTCTGCCTTTCCCGTCTTTTGCTGTCCTGTTCAGGACTCTATATACATAACTACGTTCCGCATAACCGCCTCCATGCTGACATGCTCCCTCGCAAACGCCCTGATCTTATCAGCCAGTTCTTTCTTGCTTCCCACAGAGCTCCTGATCCGCTTGTACAGCGCGGTGATCTCTCCTATGTCTACTACACTGCTGTCATTCGAAAACACCTTGGCATAGGGATAATCCTCAGGAAGCACATCAATCTCGCAGCCTGTAATCAACGGCATTCCCTTGGCGAGACATTCCCTTGATTTCAGCGCACACATTTTTCCATAAAAACCGGCTTTATACATACCGAAGGATACCAGCGCCATATCGCATGTATCATACAGCCTGTCCAGTTCCTCCCCGGACATGGTCGGGTAAAAATGCACATACGCCTCCAAATGATATTTACTTACCAGCTCCTGATAGAGCGGTTTCTCCGGCCCGTCACCTACAAGCCGCAGCACGACCTTATATTCCGGGTTCTTCTGATTTGTATAGTATTCGTGCAGACCTTTGATAATACGCTCATATCCGTGATGGCGCTGCATATACGCCACGCCGATGATATTGATCTGTCCGTCCGCAAATTCTCCTGCAACTTGAGGAACACGTTCCACATGGATTCCGTTTGCCGACCGGAGTGTCGGAATCCCGAATATTTCCTGATCCTCCGTGTAAGTCGCAAATCGGTCTACATAGTTTTTTAATTTGGGACGATACAGCAGTTCCTTGATATAAAAAGGCCATGCGTTCCATTTCCCGAAATCATCCTTGTCATACGGATAGGTGAACAATTCAATGATAATTTTACAGTTCGGATACCGCTCCTTCACACGCTTCCAGAACTCAAGGTAGGCCCTGTCCGCCACCGTTCTCCTGACGTACAGGAAATCGGGATCGTCCATTTTCTCCAGCGCTGCCCTATAGTCCCTCGCGATCGAGGCTGTCGGAAATAAGCCAAGCACCCGGCCGGGCAGCGATCTGGCAAGTGTCTCCACTTCCATCTCCTGCACATTGAAAAACTTGCGAAGCTCCTCCATCTGCATATCAATCTTTTTACTGACTCCAATGGACTGCCGTCCCTGAAAATGGATATAATAACCTTTTTTCATAATAGCATACTCCCTTTTTCAATGCAAATGCAACGCACGGTTCCCAACAGTTCATCGTAGCAGTTCAACCGTAATACGCCGCCCTGCCATACTTCCTCCTGCAATGATCCCAAACCCCTCTGCATGTTGCCCTGACAAGTTCTGTTTTTCCGCGCCCCAGCCACAGCAGGCAGCAGACCGCCCTGTTTGCCGCAAAATACAAAAGAAACAGCGGATACCGCCATCCCAGATATATTCTGTCGCACAAAAGCCAGTTGCGCGCAATATAATAGGCACACAGCGGGCTGTCAGCTCCTTTCGAACTTGCACCCACCTTATGATACAGCACCGCACGCGGACAATAATAAATAGAGATTCCCAGCTTGTTCAGGCGCAGACTATACTCTGTATCTTCATAATAAAGAAAAAAGCGCTCGTCCAGCGTCCCCGCTTTCCTGATCACTTCCATCGGAATCCACAGACAGCATCCCGTGGCAAACCCGATCTCCTTTTCCCGGTCGTGCTGCCCCACATCCGTCTCATTTAAGCCCGCATGCCTCGCCTTTTTTATGACCGTCGAAAAACTTCCTCCGGCAGACCAGAGACGCTCTCTGTCGTCGCTGTAATAAATTTTCGGCGCAATCACGCTGTCCGGATGCCTTTTCGCGCATTCCAAGAGCCGGGACAGCATATCCGGCGCAGTCTCCGTATCGTTGTTCAGAAGAAGAACCGCGTTCGCACCCCACTCCCCGGCACGCCGGATTCCCACATTGTTCGCGCCGGAAAAGCCATAGTTTTCATCGAGCCAAATCAACTCCAGCCGCTCATCCCCCGCATATCTTTCCTCCAACAGGCGCATGGAATCATCCTGCGAAGCGTTATCCACCACGATAATCCTCAGCTCATCCACACCTCTGTTTCCCAATATAGATTCGATACACGCCGCATTATAGTTTTCGCCGTTATAGTTTACTAAAATAACCGCCAGTTTCATAGCCGCACCGTTCCCGTTCTTCTTTTAACCGATATCGCGTCCGCCTCTGCCTATCCAAACTGCCCGACAAACAGTTCATAGTATTTCCGGCTTAGCTTCATCTGGTCATATTGGCTAAAATCCATCTCCGCTATCCTGTCCGCCGGATTTTGCATCACCCTGATCCACTCCTCCACATCGTAGGGGTTCTTCACATAGTTCGCCTTTTTCTGCGTCACTTCCGGAATGCACGTCCTGTCCGTGGCGATTACCACCGTCCCGAAGAGCATGGCTTCAATCGGCGGCATGCCAAACCCCTCAAACACACTCGGAAAAAGAAATGCCCGGCAATGACGGTACAGCGCGTTCCTCTCTGCATTTTCCACGAAACCCGTGAGCGTCACTTCCCGTTCCAGCCCTCTCTCCCGGATCTGTTTTTCCAGTTTCTCCCTGCTCTCCCCGTTCACCCCGGAAATCAGGAGCTTACATGGAAGTTCTGCCCCTGTCTCCTTAATCCGTTTCATCACTGCAATCAGCGTATCCAGGTTCTTGTGCGGAATCAACTGTGCCACAGTATAATAAAACCCCTTCTTTGTCACATGATATTTTTCCGCAAGCCGCTCAAAGGGAACGACCTCCCCTTGATCCACCGTAATCGGATTGTATATGGTTGTGATCTTCCCGCTCTTTACATGATATTTTTTCCTGACATCGTCTCTCACCCAGTCGGATATGACCACAAGATGTTTGGAAAAACGGACGTCCAGCCACCAGCAAAGTCTGGAATAGGCAATTTCGTGAAACGGGTGATACGCCGGATAATGCGCCGCCTGCAAGTCGTGAATCACATTGACGTAGGTAACGCCACCGTTAAACAGCGGACGGCAGTATACCGGAATAAAGCATTTCCGAATCCCTCTTTTTCTGAGGAAGCGGTTCTGGCAGAAAAAGTTCCACAAAATCCTCCCGGCAATATTGGCGGAAACCACCTTCGTCTCCAAAAGGGAAATCCGCTTATCCTGGGTATAATGCCGGAAGGTCTCCTTGTTGTCTCTCGACACCATCAAAGAAAGGTGAAAAGGCTCCTCAAGCCGCAGGAAACCGTCCAGCAGATTTCTGATATAAAATTCGGTGCCCCCTACCTTTTGGGGGCGAAGCCACAACAAATCAACCGCAATATCTAGCATTGCCAATCCTTTCTTCCCCTTTTCAACCCGTTTCGGATACTTCATGATATTTCGCATACACAGTGATATCCTCCTCGATCGGCGTCTCCCTGTCAATAAGCGTCCCGTCCTGCGTATACCAGCCGTCAAACACCCGATTCCCTTCCTGTGTGCCCGGCTCCGCTCCCGGCATTCTCTCCATACACGCTCCCTTTACCACACTCACGTAGTTGCATGTGATTCCCTCTTCCGTTAGAAACTGTACTGTACATACTTCTTTTTCTCCTGCCCATACTGCATCCAGAAACGGCTTTCGCTCCGACAGGAAATCCCGAATCCGCTGTACCTCGCCCTCATAATCCACCGATTCCCCATAAATTTCCTTCCATCTGACCAGATCCATGTCCTTGGCCGTGTCAATCTCCGATATATATTCGTCAATTTTTTCGTCCATGATGTCCAGCATATAGTCTGCAAAAAACTCCCGGTAGCACACCGACACCGCCTGCCGGAAATCGGTATGCCTGTTCAAATGCCAAAAAAGCGTCGTCGGATCTGTTCCCCGCTGTATCAGGTAGCATAAATCCTTGGCCGATTCGTTAATACCCGTCAGATTGGCATACGCCTTATCGTAGTCCCACACCGGCCCGGCAAACAGCTTCTCACTGACCGAATCGTCAGGTTTATAGAAGAAAGAACTGGTCGCACCCGCGCCGTTATTCTTACACAATTCTTCCACAATATATTTCTGCGCAAAGGAGCGTATATCAATATAATCGGTGTAGTGCATCCCCGTTTCCGGATCGACGCCGTCCTCCGAAGCGACAGCCCGCTCCATCCCGTTGACCAGACCGCTGATATAATCCACCTGCGCCTCCGAGGCATATGACGGTTCTTTAACCGTATACAGGTCTTTCAGCGTCTCCGTATAAAATCCGCTGATTTCCCCATTAAATTTTTCCACTACATCCCTCTCTAAAAGGTATCCCCCTGTCAGATCGCGCGGCTCGGCGAAAAGCGCTGCCCCTTTCTTTGTCTCGGTTACGAAACGTCCGCAGTTCTCAATATCTTTGTTCAAATTTTTGTTTTCCGCCTCCAGATCTCTGATCGGCACCCTCTCGGGATCGATCTCTACTTTCTCACAGAGCTGGTACATGCCATGATATCTGTGATTTACATAGAGATCAATATACTGCGACTGCGGCGATCCCGTCATCCCTGCCGCCACACTCATGTCATAGGTAATCTTGTTTCTGATATAAGAACGGTCTTCCACATTACTCAGAAGAATCCAGTTGTCTGCGCTTCCCATTCCAAAGAGATCAGCCTTGTTTTTCAGCCGGATGCCGTATGATTTCTTCGGGTAAGCCCAAGTGGAATTTCCTCTCCCTGAAATGCGGTTCAGTTTGTCCGCACACACCACAGCGCCGTCTGCATCAAACAAAACAATCCGGCCCTTTTCCGCGTAGCTTTTATCCGCATTAAGCATTTCCATAGAACCGCTTTCCGTCTCCAGAAAAACAGCCGGAAGACCGGCCGAATGCATGATGATCACTTCCTGTTTTTCCAGTTTTTCGCCGTTTTTTCCACAAAAATATACATCATATTTTTCGTCGTACGCAAGTGCCCCGATGTCCTCGCCGTTTACAAGCGAAACTTCCCCTTTCGCTCCCGCAAAGACCACATTTCTGGCCCCGGCAAAAGAAATCCGCACATCCTTAAGTCTCGCGTAGGAAGGGAGAAACAAATAATTTACTTTCTTCTCCTCATCCGCAAAACAGAATATTTCCTGCTCCGATGCGGAATTACCCAGCACAAAACGGAAGTTCTTCATATAATCGCCGTTTTTCTCAATACGGATATGTTCGCTTTTTTCCATTAACACCACGACTGCAATCAGGGAAATAAGAAGAAAACACAGTATCCCCCGCCGCCTCATCCTGTATGTCATATATGTTTCCATAGCTCCTTACGGTTTATTCCTGCCCGGACAGCTTTGTGTCCTGTCCTTCCAGTTCACGCACCCGCTTCTCCAAAATGGCAAGTTCCTGTGTCAAAGTCCTCAGTTTACGGTTCTGTCTTGACGCAATCGATGTCAGGGACAGCAAAATCATGATTATAAATCCGATTGCAAACAGGAACAGGCCGTTCATATTATCTTGAATGCCGAATATATGAATAATCTTCACAAGAAGCTCCGGCACAACAACCAGAATACCCATAACCAGACCGGCCACCAGCCACAGCAGCGTATATTTCAAATTGAGCGCCTTCTGCTTTAAAAAATAGAGAATCACCACAAAATAGCAGACCACTGCAACAATCAACGTCAATCTCAGTGTAGCAGGTATCATATTCCTTACTCCTTCCCCGGCGTAATCTGAAGATCCTCCCGCCTGCCTCTGCGTATCCCATACCCCATCCTGCAGATCAGTATCGCCAGAGTGACCTTAATCATATAATAAATGGATTTTTTGAAGGTGATGGAGCTGGTTCCGCCTTCCCTTGCCCGCATCTGCACCGGCACCTCTTTCACCCTTCCCAGATGCATGATCGCAGCCACAATAGCCTCCGGCTCCGGATAATCCATCGGATAGTCATCACTGTAAATCCGGATAAACATTTTGTTCACCGCACGGTAGCCGCTGGTCACATCCATGATACGCTTCCCGGTCGTCAGCCAGATCAATGCGCTCAGGATATTGATGCCCATCCTGCGGCTTGCCGAAGACTGGAACCCTTCCTTTTCCAGAAAACGGGAACCGATCACCACATCGGCCTCCCTGCTGATAATCGGTTCCAGAAGCCTGTCCAGATACGCGATATCGTGCTGTCCGTCCCCATCCATCTGTACGGCAATGTCATAATCATATTTGCGTGCATAGACATACCCCGCCTGCACCGCGCCGCCGATTCCCATATTGATGGAAAGATCCAGATAGTGAAAATTCTCCTCCCGGCACAGGTCGAGCGTGTTGTCGGTGGACCCGTCGTTGATTACCAGATAATCGTACTGTGGCGCTGCCTCCATCATATGCTTTACCACATGTACGATATTTTCCGCCTCGTTAAAGGCCGGTATGATCACTAAAACTTTTCGATTTTTCTCCCGCTTTCTATCCATTTCACATATGATTCCTTATCTGTCCTTTTTCTTTTGCAGCGCCTTCCCAAAAGCGCTGCGCCTCTTCCATAGTTCTGACAGCCTGCCGCGGATATAGAGATTCCACAGTTTCCGCAAAAGTACATAATAGGCGATATAGAACATGCCGAACGCGTATACCAGATACCGCTGCTGCCCGAAAAACACCAGAGACGTGACAAGCACCAGCACCAGATTGGTTCCCAGAACAAGGGCCATAAACTCCGCGCTGCTCTCTGAAACCTTTCTGTCCATATATCCCCATATCATCAAAGCCAGCGCCGACAGATAGAGAAAGAGTGCCACCAAATGACACAGAAGGTATATCGGCGCGATCTGAAAAAAGACGGTGCAGATAAATGCCTGCGGCAGCAGCATAAACGTGTGGTAGAGAAACCGCCCAAAATGGGCCTTTAGCAGCTCTATCCCTATTGTCTGAAGGCTGTGATTCCAGACCGTGTTAAATTCGTCACTCTCATAAATCTCCGGATAATGCTCCCGCAAATACGGCACCCCCGCAGACAGACATGTCTTACCTGTCCGTCCGATCCCGCCGACAATATCCTTCCAGATCCAAAGTCCTTTCTGTTCATAGGCATATCTTTGCTGCTCCTTATCTACCGCCTCGTAGAAAGCCTCATACAGGCCTTGCAGCATCTCGTCCTCAAAAAGCCATATGTCCCCTGCATCCGCCTCATACATCGCCCTTGACAGGATAAGCGACGTATACTGACTTGTATTGACAGGGCGCTCTTTCGCTTTCTTTTCCTCTTGCCTTTCCTGTATGGCCGCCCCTATTTCGTCTACGTCCCGGTTTCCGCCGTCATCCGTCACACTAAATTCTTCATAATATTCCGGGTCCTGCACTTTCATAATGAACATGTTAACCCGTATATTATTTTTGATCACGTCATGGTATCCCGCCGCCGTCCGGGCGCCTATCCAGATGCCCGACAGACTGATCAGTATACAGCCCGCAAAACCGATCAAGCCCCCTGCCAGACGCTTGATTCCCGAATCGGCCTTTTTCCACATTACATATGCAAATACGACACCGCAGACGCCAAACAAAATCTGGAGCTGGGAGCGAAGTATCGTCAGCAGAAATACCATCAAATAGGAAACGATAATCCACCGGTTCCGCTTTTCCCATACATAGCGCAGCAAAAACAGCATCAGCAGATAAAAAGCGCCGTATGCCAGCCCCTCCGTCAGAATCGCCTGCGTCATCATGGCCTGCGGCAGTTCCGTCGTAAACGGAAACAGCGTCAGAAGGAACAAAAAATACCCTTCCCTATACCCCAGAAAGAACTTGCTTTTAATCTCCCTCACAAAGAGGATGACGCAGATACCAGAAAAAAGAGCCTGCTCTACAATGACAAATTCCAGATATTTCTCCGTACCGAACAAACACTGGTTCAAAAAGAGAAACAAAGGATAAAGCGGCATGACCCCCTCGAAACAGTCCACCCTCATGTAAGAACCGCTGTCGTCAAACAAAACCGGCTCTCTTGAACCGACAAACAAAAATACAAACAGAGCAAGCAGCACCAAAGATCCGTAGAATAACCGGTTTTTTTGTATTGTATTCAGTTGCGGTTTTTTTTCTTTTCCCGACATACCCATCTCCGTTTTGATTCCCGCGGACAGCGAGCCGGACAGCCACGCCTGCCCGGATATTTGGCGACTGCCGCGAGGATCAAATACCCCGCAGCTCTATTGCGTATCAAGTCTGATGCTCCGCAGCTTGCTGCGAGGTATTTGACTGCGCAAATACCTCAGCCTTGCTCCGCTGTGTCACCTTGCCTTCCCCTACCTCGTAGATCAGATCCACGCTGCGGATCGTAGTCAGCCTGTGGGCAATGATAATCATGGTTTTTATGCCCTGCAGATGCTCGATGGCCTCCATGACCGCCGCCTCCGTCTCGTTGTCTAACGCGGAGGTCGCCTCATCCAGCACCAGAATTTCCGGATCGTGGTAGAGCGCCCTTGCAATGCCGATACGCTGTCTCTGCCCGCCGGATAATCTGACGCCCCTGTCGCCTACAATCGTATCCAGCCCGTAAGGCAGGCTGTCAATAAATTCCGTGAGCTGCGCCTTTTCCATCGCCCGGCGCACCGCCTGTTCGTCGATATCCTTCTCCTTCACGCCAAAGGCTATGTTATTGCGGATCGAATCGTCCGACAGATAAATCACCTGCGGAATATACCCTACCTGCGCGTGGAAGGTCTTTGGCTTTTCATGCACGTTAATCTGATCAGCCATAACCGCACCCTTCTGCGGCGTGAGCAGGCCCAGAATCACATCCACCATAGTCGTCTTGCCCGCACCGGAAGCGCCGATAAAGGCTACTGTCTTACCCTTCTCGATAAAAAGACTGGCGTCGTCGATCACCGGCTCGTCCGTATCGGGATAAGAGTAAGTCACGTGCCGTACTTCTATCCCCTTTTGCAAATTCCAGTCCTCTCTCACCTCATGATCCTGTTTTGCCACGTAGTCCGCAATCTCCGTCAGGTCATGATAAACCAGATCCACGGAGGGGAGCGCGTAGAGCGTGTTTGTGGCATGTTCGTTGATCCTTCCCACACTCGGCATCAACCTGAATGCAGCCACGGCAAATACGGTTAACTGCGGGACATAATACACCATATCCGCCTCCCCGAAAAGCAGTTTCACAATAATCGCCACCAAAAGTCCCGAGATCGCCACCGCCTCCACCACATATTTCGGAATAATGGAAATCGTTCTGGCAATCCGCAGTCCTCTGGCAAATTTCTCATAATATTGATAATATTCATCCGTAAAGAAGCTCTCTCTCTCCAAAATCTTAATTTCCTTGATCCCGCCGAGAGCCTGATTCATCCACTGGTAAATCTTCCCTTGATAACCCTGGTTTTCCAGCCCCAGCCTGCGGCTGTATTTTTTCGTAAAAAGTAAGAATGATCCCACACACAGCACCAGCAGCCCCAGCACAATAATCGTGATGGACTTGCTGACAGTGAGGAGATACACCATCATCACAAAACAGACCGCCAGCTCCGCTACCAGTTCAAGCGAATACAGGACAACCTGCATGAATTTGGAAGTGTCCTCCTGCAGGCTTCTCTGCAGAGTGGCGATATTCTTATTCAGATGAAAGGTATACGGCTCTTTCATATAGGTATCCAGAAGCCGCGTGGAAAGTTTCATCTGCATATTGTAAGAAAACCGATAAATATAGCTTTTTTCAACAATCAGATAAATATTCTTCACAATATAAATCACGATGATGCAAACGGACACACCGATCAGAAACCCTTGCGCCGACCGAAAATGGAAACGGTCATACACCAGCTTCAAATACCATTCCGTCTGAATAGTCCCGGGATGCTCAATAATATTGATAAACGGCATAAATATCGTGACGCCGAGAAGCTCAAGGAAGCTGCCTATCACTATCGCAAAAAGGAGCGCCGCTATCTTCCACTTATCTCTCTTATCAAAAATGTATCCCAGTTTTTTGAGCATTCCGGCTCTTGCATTACTGTTCTCTTTGCCCATAAATCAGCTTACTCCTTTGTCACGGCACAATCATCATGCCCTCTTCGTCTCACTTTCCAACCTCTTCTCGAAATAATGTGCTGCACAGATTGCTGTGAGAATCCCTGTCGCTTATCTTTCTAACCGGAGCGCCCGCCCAAGTAGTGCCTGATTCCACAATATCCTTCGTCACCACAGCATTCGCCCCCACAGCCACATCATCCGCTATTCGAACCTCACCAATCACCTTCGCGCCGCTCCCGAAATAACAGTTATCCCCGATTACGGCCGCCTTGTGGCTCCCGTTCGTCGCACCGATGGTCACGCCCTCCTGCAAGCGGCAGTTTTTTCCCGCACGCACATTCCCATGTACCACAATCGTCCCGTAATGCGGTATGGAAAGCCCCGGCCCAAACACGTTCGGCGGAATCGTAAACCCAAGGCGCACGCTCAGACGGTGAAACCGTATTTTGTGCCATTTCCCGATCAGTTTTCCTACCGCCCCACGACGGCAGTTCAGGTCAAACTCCACCTTCCGGAGCAGTATCTCGAACTTCCAGATCTCATCCCCGAACAACTTGGGACGTGCATCCTGCCGCCGCCCCAGAGCCAGCCGATCCTGTATGATATATTGTCGATATGTTTCCCTACTGTCTATCATATCCCCAGCTTTTACCTCATCTTATTATGCGTAAATTTGCCGATGCACAGCCCGGGTGGATGCTAATTTCTCAAGGAGCCCCTCAAAATACATCGGCACTTAGCGAGGTATCGAGATGCTATGCAGCTCGACGAGCTTAGTGTCCGCTATGTATTTTGCGGAGCGAAAGCGCGGCGACGGAGATATTACCGTCCATCCGGGCGTCCGCATTTCACATATTATACACCCTTACCTTTATCTGCTCCAAATATGCCGTATACCCCGCCTCACGGTTCGCCTCTTCACTGACAAATTCATGCTTCTCCAGTTTTATCTTCCCGGGCGCACGCCTCACAAACCACTCATACTCCATGTCGAGATTCCCGATATCCAATACGCGGTATCCCTGCCGGAACAGCTCCACCGCAAGGAACTTCGCCGCCACTCCCACCGACAATAAAAACAGCCTGTCCTTACCGTAGGCCGTACAGGCGTCCAGAATGGCGGGAACCGCCCCGTAAGCATCGCTGGGCGGACAGATAATGCGCTCTATGCTTCGCGCCGTATCAAGCAGATCATTGCCGACGCCATTGTGTGTTCTCTCTCCTTCCACCACAACGACATCTCTATTTTCCCATATTTTTCTTATTTTAGCAAATTGTGCACTGCAGCCGCTCCGGTCCTTCGCGTAATAATATCCGCGCGAAACGAAAGTACTGTAGTAGCGCCGCGCGGGATCGCAGTATTTTTCATACGTTTTTCTGCAAAAGAGCAAGTGATCCTTCCAAAACTGTCTGCTGGCGCTATGATGATCCGACAGCGTCCTAAAAATATCCGGTATCGTCACCATCAGCTTCTCATCGGGATAAGCCAAAATCTTTCGAAGTCCTTCCGCGATCTCCGGGCTGGCCTTCTGCAGCATCAGATCGCCGCCCTTTATCATCACGATCTCCCCGTCCCCAAAGCGCACCATACTTTTTTCGGTGCGCAGAAGCTCATCTATCGTCTGATCGATATTGCATACCTCTATTCGATTGTGCAGAATGCCCTTTTCATAGAGAAAATAGACAACCGCCGCCAAAGCGTCCTTTATCTTTTTTTTACTTTTTATACCCATCCTGTTTCCCTGTCATGCATACAGCCCCAAGTCAAAAACATATCTGTATTCAAATTCGTTATTCATCAACAGTACACCGACTGTTCCTGATGTACATCCTCCCACAAAACAGTTGCACCGTGCAAGAAGCGCGATGGTAACCAGATACTCCATGCCTTCTTCCTTTAAATCCGTGACACTGTTTTGAATTAATTTCCCTATCGACGCCTCTCCGTTATAGGGAACGAAATGTCTGCGGTTCGTGATCACGCGGTCTCTGTACTTTTCTTTAAAACGCACAAAAATGTCCGCATCTTCCGTTCCCAAAAATATTTTCGTACAGTGAAACGTTTTTAAAACCTCGTCTGCTTTCTCAAACACGCTTTCCGGATCCGGCTGAATCGGATGCCCAAAAGGCTTATTTCCGGTATAATCCGTTCCCCCTGCACAGCACCCCAAGCACCTTCTCGCCTTTCATTTCCCGTTCATAAAAAGAATTGACCCGGTTCGACGCTTCCTCACTGAGCCTAAAATACTTCCGGGCAATATCCTGATAACAGGCAAAGTCGCCGACTTCATTGAGCAGATACGGGATATCGGTGTAAGGAAAACATTTCCCCGTAAATCCCGATCCCCATATCACATTCTTTGCCTTTTTGATATCCTTTAACGAATATCCGCAGGGCTGTTTAAAGTAATACTCCCATGCGTTTAT
Organism: uncultured bacterium; assembly: GCA_947073545.1. GTDB lineage: Bacteria > Bacillota > Clostridia > Lachnospirales > Lachnospiraceae > UBA3282. Next base: position 116,706 of record CAMTMP010000003.1, on the reverse strand, counting down.
TTTTCCGATTTCTTCGCCGCTCAAATAGATATTTTCCGACGTCTGCATATCAATGACCGGCACATACCCGGCATCTAACGCTTGCTTTGTCTTGTTCACATAGATCATAAAATCGGAAAAAAGTCCTGTGTAGGATTCCCGCCGCCTGACAATAAAAAAGGTCTTGTCCGCATGTTCTCTGCCGTTATGGGCGGTGCGCTCGCCCCAATATTTCCTGTATCTTCTGTCGTGAAGCCAGTCCCTAAATCGAATATATGTGGCATACCATATTTTCTTTATCCAGATATAGATTTTCTCGTGAATCATTGCTCTTTCCTCGACATTTCATTTTACACCCCCACAAATCCGTTCCCGCATTCCCATAATCGTATCAAAATACTTGTTAAAATTATATTTTTCCACCACCGCGCCATAGCCCGCCGCTCCCATAGAGAGCATCCGCTCCCGGTCCGACAGCATTTCGTCCAGTCTGCGAAGCAGATCCGCCTCGTCGCAGTCCCGGAACAGATACCCCGTAACGCCGTCCTCCACATAGCAGGATGTGCCATTTTTGTCACTGCAGATCACAGGCAGGGAATAGCTCATGGCCTCAAGCTGCGATACCGACGCCATCTCCAGCGTACTCGGAATCACATACAGATCCGCAGCCAGATATTCCCGCTCCATATCGCGCCTTGGCACGTTGGTTTTCACCGTAACCATATTTTCCATGCGGTGCTCTTGCACAAACTTTTTTACCTGCCCGCAGTATGCCTTCTGAAAATGATTCGTGGCTTCTCCCACAAGCGTCAGATGAATCTCATACTTATCCCCAAGCTGCTCCACCGCCCGCAGAAGTTCCAGATGATGTTTTCTGATTTCATACTTGCCAATGCAGAGAATATGTACCCTGCCTCCCTCAAAATATGTCCGCTTTTCCGGCGGCTTGCCAGGCTCCACTACAAAAGGCACGAAATAATCGTTCTCCTTCACCGTCATTCCCGGCTTCTTTTCCCCCATCACAGGCGTCATGCGAAGCGGCGGCGTCATGCGGTCCACCAGACGGTGCCGCAAGTCCGTCTTTGCAGGCTCCGACCAGAGCGGATTTTGGTTATAAAGAATGCAGGGATATCCCTTTTTCTTACAAATATAGTAGGCCGCCATGGAGTACACGGAGCGCTCCCGCAAAATAACCAGATCCGGTTCAAATCCGCAGATCAGTTTTTTGAGTTTCCTAAGAGGCGGAAAACCGTGCTGTATTTTGAACACAATGGCTGTCGGATCTTTCCTGTGAATCACCTTCACATACAGAAAGTCAATAAGCCTGTACAGCCGCGAATACCCAAGCACGATGGGCGTCACACAGGAATAGTCCTCGATCACGGCCGCATAGTGGCTGATAAAGCGCACCTCGTGCCCAAGCCCTGTCAAACCCTTCATAATATCCATCTGATTTGTGTGGTAACGCGGAGCCACATACAAAAATTTCATCTTCTCTTCCTTATTGAAGCCCTTATATTTACTTGATATATCTGTTTTCTTTCAGACTGTACTTACCGCCCTTTAGGAATTTATGCTTAATCACCCACCATCCGGGCACCCATATATACTTGTGCATCGCCGGGGACGCGGAGCCGATCATCCAGCAGTTTCTATCGCACTTTCTCGTGCACTCCCGCACCTTTTTCGCCTGTTCAGAGTTCCAAAGCTCCTCCCAGCTCTGTTCCCGCAGATTCCCCATGACCGCCTTCTTCTCCATGCCGTTGCAGGGAATCACATCGCAGAAAGGGTCGATAAAAAAGGCGTTTCTCGACATATCGCAGGGCAGAAGCCGCTTATTGCCGTAAATATAGTTGATCAGTCCATGATTAAAGTAAGCGCGAAACCACTTCTTGGGAGATTTACTCTTTAACAACTCGTTAATCAGCTTCTCAAAATTCTGCGCTACCTTGTATTTGTCGTCAATCTTATTGTCCGTCTTGCGGAAATAGAAGGAATTGTGCAAAGTCGCCGTGGCAAACTCCATCCCCATATCGTTGGCGATGTTGTAGAGCGGCACCAGATCCTCACAGTTCATGTCCTGCACCGTCATGCCGAATCCCACGTCGGGATGCCCCATATCCACCAGCGTCTTGAGTGTCTTATACCCTCTATTATAACCGTCCGGAATCCCACGGATTTTATCGTTCGTCTCCTGCAGTCCCTCTATGCTGATACGGATTCCCACCTTCGGAAACTCCCGACACAGCGCGATAATACGGTCCGTAAAATAACCGTTGGTAGATATGACAATCCTGTCGGATTTCTTGTAAAGCTCCCGCACGATATCCGGGATATCCTGCCTGATAAAAGGCTCCCCGCCCGTGATATTCGTAAAAGCCATCTCCGGCAGCTTCTTAATGTCTTCCAGCGTGATCTCCTCCTCCGGCCTCGTCGGGTCCCGGAAACAATCGCACATATTACATCTCGCATTGCATCTATAAGTCACTATCACAGTTCCATATAAAGTTCGTCTTGCCATAATTATTACTCCCTTATATATCATTCACACCTTACAGACAGAAACTCAAAATTTATCCGTAAAGACTGGCGGGCAGTCGGCACAAATATGCTGCGCTGCCTCTGCGAAGGCAAATTGGCTTTTCTTAATATTCCGCCTGACAGCCAGCAATTTCGTGACATGGATGTCGCTAAAAGTATAAAATGAGCCCGGATGGAAATTAATTTCTCAAGGAGCCCCTTAAAAGGCATCGGCACTTAACGAGGTTTTTCACGAGTTTAGTGTCCGCTATGCATTTTACGGAGCGAGAGCGCGGCGACGGAGATATTAATTTCCATCCGGGCTCCCATTATATACATTCTTCACTATTTTATCACAATATTCCCCAATTGTATCAAATTTTATCTCTTTACAGTTTTCCCGGTACGCCAGACACACCTCCGGCTGCTCCCACAATTCCCTGATATGCGCCGTCAGCTCCTCCACGTCTTTGCCCCTGAAAAGCTCTCCCGTCCGTCCCGCCTGCACCAGCTCCGGCGCGCCGCCAAGATCGGAAACCAATACCGGCGTACCGTACATCTGCGACTCCATCACGGAGAACGGACAGTTCTCGTACCACTCGGAAGGATAGACGGAAAACCGCGCCCCCGCGATCAGCCGATACAGCGCCTCCCCTGTGACAAATCCTCTGTTCTCCACATTCTTCACCTTCGACACCTGCTCTTCCATCGGCCCTGTCCCTGCAAACACAAACGGAATATCCGGCAGGGCTTCGCAGGCCGCAAGCAGCGTACCAATCCCCTTCTCCTCGGAAAAACGCCCGAAGTACAGCACATAATCCTTGGTCTGCGCACCTGTTCCTGCACCGCCCGGCTGTTTCCCCTTCGCGCTGCCTGACGCCCCCGCGTCCGCACGCCCTGCGTTAACATCCACCTGACGTTCCACAAAATTGCGCATCATTACGGTTTTCTCCTCCAAAAGAGGATTGCTGTCGAGCTGCCTTTTCATAAACTCGCTCGGGCATATAATGGCATCAACCAGTCCGTAGGTTCTGCGCCACATATAAAATTTTGCCTCGATCGTCCCCAGAAGGCTTTTCACACGGGAATTGTGAATACAGCGGTTTTTTGTACACATGCCAAAATATCCGCCCCGGCAGGCGAAACAGATTTTTCCTGTGGCGGGAATACGCATCATATGATTGGGGCACACCCACTGATAATCATGGGCCGTATATACAAGTCTTACTTTGCGGCCGGCTCGTTTTTCATAGGCGTGCACCGCATATATCACCGAGGGCGTGAGCTGAAAATTGATGTTGTTGAGGTGCACCACGTCGGGATTCATATCCCGCAGAACCCTGCCCATTTTGCGCTTCGCCTCAAAGGAATAGATGATTTTAAAAGGATAGAGCAGTTTTTGCAGTTTTCCCGTGTGGAAGTCCATGTCAGACGTATAACAGCCGATCCGGTTTCCAACGATACGCCCCTCGTGTTCCATGCCGAAATACTGTACGTCGTGTCCCCTCTTCTGTAATTCTTCCCCCAATTGAAAAATATAAGTCTCCGATCCGCCGTTTCGGTATAAAAATTTATTTACAATCAGAATTTTCATAGCATCTCCCTAACCGCCAATTCCGGCAGAGAATCCCGACTCTCAGGTACTCTCCCGTGCAAACCCGTACTTCTACTCCCACTTCGCGTTGTACAGCTCCATATCCTCATAAACGGGAATATAACTGCTGTAAGGCTCGCCGCCCCGTCTGTATGTCCATCCCTGATACACACCGCCGTCATAATCCGGCACATAGGTAAGCACTTCCCCGTCCGGCACTTCCACCGTCGCAACCACGCCCTCGTAAACCAGAAAAGTAACCCGGTGTATTTCCCCGTCCGCCGGAGTGACGAAAGCCTCATGGGGCACACCCCATCTCGCGCACAGGCAGTTTAAGCGGTTTGCCAGAAAGAACTTCGTATAATTGACATTGGCCTCAAAACTTCTATACCGCGGCATGTCGTTATCGGCGGTTCGAGCGCTTTCCCATCTGGCATCGTCCATCGCCACGGAAGCCCTGATCCGATCCGCATACCTGTCGATGCCCGTATCCAGCAGTTTTTCAAAAAAGGGCAGAACGCCCGCATACGCCTCCACAATACACTGATACATTTCCGGTGTCTCATAAAGCTTCTGATACCAATTGATGGAAATGGCCAGCCGCTCGTTATTGTTCACAATGGTTTCCCCGTAATTCACAAAAAAACTGTCGCTGCTGCTGTCCTCGCCAAACGCGTTGTCATAATCCCACGCCGGACCGGAATAGAGCTTTTCGTCGCCCTTGTCCTTATAAAAATACATGCTGGTGGAGCCTGTGTCCATTTCCAGCGCGATCTCATCCACCAGAAACCGCTTGGCAAAGCTCGACAGATCCAGCTTCTCCCAGACCGCCGGATCCACATCCTGCACAAGAGTATCGATTTCCTCCACATAGTTTTGTATATAAGCCACCTGTTCCTTCGACGCGTGGCGCGGCGAATTGATGGTGAAAAGATCCCCTCTGGAAAGGCGGAAGCCACTGTCCTCCGCTTCCCAGTGCTTCGGATGGTCTTTCTCGATCAGATAACCGCCGTCCACATCCCCGCCGTCCTCCAAAAGAAATCCTTTGTTGTCTTCCTCCTCGTAGTGTTTGGCCGTTCCCGCCTCTATAGAAGCATTTTTTTGTTTATTATCCTTTTCTATATCGTATATATCAACACGTCCCGATCCCACCGTCACAGACTCCGTCAAAAAATAAATGCCCCGGTACTCGCCGTTCAAATACAGATCCACCCAGGTCCCCTGCGTACTGTAGGCAAGACCAAGTTCCTGCGCCAGATCCATGGCTATCTTATCACCCATCCTGCTTCCCTCGTTCCAGATCGCCAAAAGACGCCAGCGGTCGCTCTCCCGCAGACCGCAGAGCGGCTGATCCTCCTTCAGCTTAAGGGCATAGGGCTTTTTCTCAAACTCCCAAGTCGAGTTACCCCTGCCGGATATCCGCGGCAGCTCGTCCTGATATTCCGTGACGCCGTCCGTCTGCAGCACACAGATGCGCCCCGTCTCCTCATTTTCTTTATCTTCATGCAGATAGTCCAGCCCACCGCTTGCGGTGTCGATAAACATGGCCGGAATGTCCGCCGATTTCATAAAACCGGCCTCATAGGTATGTGACTCGTAGGAAGCGTCCGTCACCTGAAAAGAATACATACACCCCTCTTCCCACGTAAAGGTGTCTCCCTCCTGATAAAGCTGTCCGTCTATCCTCACACTGCTCTCGCCCGTATCTCCCAGACGAATTTTACCGTCGGCCGCACAGGACGGCAGAAAAAACCACCCCTCCGGCTCTCCCCGCGCTTCCCCATCTTCTTCTCCATCCTGCCACAAGACTACCCTGTTTTCACTTTGAGCCGTGCGGACGCTGATGCAGGGCTGGCCGTTCTCCACCAGAAGCAGCACATTATTCTTATCTTTAAAGTACAGACAGCATACTGCCGCAGCAGCAACAGCCAGTATGATACCCATACGTGTTCTTTTACGCATCCGCCGTTTCCCTTCTTTCTTTTCTTTCTCTTCCGCATTCTGCGGCCGGCATTTCTCTGTTTTCTTTCACAGCGTTTGCTCCGGCCGTCTCTCTTGTCCGGCCGCCTTCTCGTATACGGAAAGCGTACGCTTTGTCACATCGTCCCAGTCGTATTTTCCACAGATATAATCCACGCTCTCCTCGCCCATTCGGCGTACCTCTTCGGGATGATCCAGCAGCCACACAAGCTGCCTTCTCAAATCATTTACATCACCCTTTTTGAAAGTCAGGGCCTTGTCCTCCACCACTTCCGTATTTTCGCGGATATCGCTGACCAGACAGCAGTCTCCGTAACTCATGGCCTCCAGCAGCGTAAGCGCCATCCCCTCCACATCGCTGGGAAGTACAAAGGCGTAAGCATTTGCGTACAGCTCCTCCAACACCTGCCCCTGCACAAAATCAGTCATAAGGATTCTTTCATCCTTCGCCGCCATCTTGTGAATCTGCTCCATATAACCGTACGCCTGAGAGCTGCCCCCTGCGATCACCAGCTTTTTATCCGTCTCCAGTTTGGAAAACGCCTCGATCAGATAGTGCAGTCCCTTCTCCGGCACAATGCGTGCAAGAAACAGGAAATAGCCGTCCTTTTGCAGACCGTACTTTTCACCGATTACCGCCTGGCCTTGGGGCTTTGGTCTGTTTATGCCGTTTGGAATATAGGTAACCTTCCTGTTGTATGTGTCGAGGAAATATTCCTTTACATGCTCGGAAAGCACAATGACGTCATCGGCGTACTTAGCCGCCATCTTCTCCCCAAACTTGATCACAAAGGAGGCAAAATTTCCCCATTTTGCCCGCTGCCAGTCAAGACCGTGAATGGTCACCACAACCTTCCTCTTCAGAAAATGAGGCAGCCAAAGCATGGCGCAAGGGCCTTCCGCATGATAGTGGACCACGTCGTAGCGGTGGAAGAGCGCCATAATCGTCGCAAAAAAGGAATAGACGATGGCATTCAGGCTGCTCCGCCTGAACGTGGGCACAATGTAGACGCGGACGCCCTTGTAAAACCGCCGCCCTTTCCAGCCGTACTCATCATCATATTTTTTCCCTGAAACATGATGGCCAAAGCGGTTATATACATCGACCCGGTGCCCTAATACCGCCATGCGCACGGAAAGCTCCTCCACGACCACCTCCACGCCGCCCTCTCTGGACGGTATCCGTTTATGGCCGATCATAGCGATATGCATTCCCTGCCGTCTTTCCCTTTTTAGCTTCTTTCCCTCTCTGTTCACATAGTATAGAAATGCAAAATTCGTATTCAAATATCTGGGCAGCATACGTCCGGGATTCCGCAGAATCCGAAACACCCATTCCAGACACAACCTCTGCATCCACATGGGCGCACGCTTCACCGTGCCCGCGGTAAAGTCAAAGGCCGCGCCCACGCCCAGCATCAGCGCTTTTACTCTGTGGCGGTGCTCATACATCCACCATTCCTGCTTCGGCGCGCCAAGCGCCACCCAGACGAAATCGGCGCCGCTGTCATTCATCCGCCTGACAATCTCCTCATCCTCCTCTTGCGTCAGTTCCCGAAACGGCGGCGAATACATACCTGCGATCTGCAGTTTCGGATAGCGCCGCAGCAGCGCTGTCCGAAGCGCCTCCAGCGTGGCTTCCGTACTGCCGTAAAAGTAGTGGCGGTATCCCGTCTTCTGTGAGAGATCAAGAATGGCCGGCATCAAATCCGGTCCCGGCACTCTCCTTGCCTGCGAAAATCCTCTTTTCCTGCTGACAATGGACAGCGGCTGCCCGTCGGGAAGCGCCATCGCCCCACTGTTTTGCACATTTCGGTACGCTTTGTCCCGATAGGCCATCACCGTGGTGTGCACATTGGAGACACAGATGTAATCGCCCTTCAGTGCTTCCAGATTGTCCGTAATGTAGGAGATCGTGTCCTGCATATTTGTGACATTGATGTTTGTTCCCAGAATTTTACAGTAGGTTAATTCATTTTTCATACTGTTCTCCATCTCGATGTATTCCTGATACCCGTTTCCTGTCCTCCCACGCCGTCGGCATTTACCGTCCGCACCGTGGTCATTTATCATAGCCGGAAACCTTCGTAACAGCCACGGCCGATTTTTTCCGCCAGCCTGTCATATTCCACAAAATCCCGGCCGCCGCCCCAAGCATCCCGCCGAGCAGCACACTTCCCACGTAATAGCGCGCCGTCTCCAGCTTCACAGCCTTTCCGGACACGATCTGCATGGGCGTCTGCGCGTCCACATAGTTCATGACACGATACCCCTCATAGTCCGGATCGTCTTCGCTTGCCAGACAGACGCTCGTCTCCTCCAGACCATCCGTGTAAAACCGCTGTACCACATACCCTTCAGGCTCCTGATACAGCACAGCGCATAGAAGGCAGCCTAAAACCGCGCCTGCCGCCGTCGCACACAAACTCCTGCCCCGGTGCGCGCGCCAGACTGTCTGCACGCAGAGAAACATCCGGTCGGGCAGCCCCGCCAGAGGAACCGCTATCTGTCTCCGGCGCTCCGGTATTTTGGCATACAGACCATACTCTGTCTCCCCCTCTTTCTGTAAAAACAACAGCGCTCCGAGGAAAACCAGCGTGATATTTTTGAAGGACGTGTTAAACAAAAGCTGCTCCGTCCACCCCGCGCCCAGAAAGCATACCAGAATCACCAGCTCTAAAGTCTGCTGTTTGTGCGTGTCATAAAACAGCAGCGCAAAATATCCGGCCATGATAATTACCGTAAAAACCAGACCATAATTGATATAGCACCAGACATAGGAATTGTCCAGCGTCATGGAGGATTTGACGATCTTAGAGACGTCCGCTCCGAACAAACTGCGGTACTCCGACTTTAAGAACTGTTCCGCCAGCCATATTCTCGTGTTCAATAAAAAATTGAGCTTCTGCACCATGCCGCTGATCCGATGATAGTTAATATAGAACGGCAGTACAAAGGTCAGAATCAGGCAGACAGGCAGAATCAGATTGGCCAATAGTTTCTCTGCCAGACAGAATCTCGGACGAAATTTCACATAAAAGCATCCCGTCAGCATCACCGCCACAATGCCGAAACCCGTGTAACTGATAGAATAAAAAAATACAAGCAGATTTCCCGCCATAAGAAGCGCATACTGCTTAAACCCGTATTTCTCTTTCAGCTCCCAAATAATCAGCGCACACAGCGTCAGATACGTAATATGCAGGATATTAGGATGGGTAAAGCCCAGACTCCAGCGGAAAATATGACCAAGCCCCATCTTCGCGTGCACGCGGTAAACGGTATGTTCCAAAAAGAAGAAAGAAACCGCAGACAGCAGGACAGCGCAGACCGCCCATACCCAAAGAGCCATATGAAGCGTCTTTTTCACAGAAATGTTCTTCATGCCAAGCACCGTGAAAGCCACAAAAAAAATGGCGATCTGCCGCGATTCAAAGTAAATCACCGCCACGAGAGCCAAAAGCAAAACCTGTAAAGCCGCCTGTCTTTTCGTATATGGTGTCAGCACGATCTTCAAAAAACCCAAGGCAAGCGCAGGCAGGACAAGCAGATAAAAGAGCTTCTGCCCTTCATAAAGCCCAAACCCTTTCGCCAGAGACAGGAGGATAAAAAAGCCATAGTAACATGCCTCCTGTATGGTAATCGTTTTTTCATACTGCTCATATCGCTCCATATTCCTGTCCAGTCCTTTCCCTTCGCGGCATCCCCTTCATCCTCTGTCCTTTGCCCGCACCGGATCAAAGCGCCTCCAGCGCCGGGCCAAGGGACCATGGATAGGCGCCGTAGCGCTGCGGATACTGAGAAAAGCCCTCGCACTCCCCTGAGCAGTGATACACCCTGCCGTCCCTGACCGACCGCTCCAACGCAAACCGCCCTGCCGTCAGGGCATTCTCGTATCTGTCACCGGAAAGAACGCCGCCCGCTATCCCCTGTTTTAATCCGGCACAAATCATCCCCACGGCAGAAGTGTCCGCAGGCCCTTCCACCGCCTCAAGCTGCCATGCAAAACAACCGTCCTGTCTCTGACAGGCAGTCACCGCATCCGCAAGTGCGGTACAAGGCGCAGCCAGCCTCTCCCTGCCATACGCCGAGCTCATGCAGCCCATCATACCCCGAAACAGCCAGCCGACGGCTCTTCCCCAGCCGATAATCCCGTACTTGAGTCCGTCCGTCATGTCGTAACCGTGATAGGGAAGTCCGCTCCCACCGTCCATACCATAAGATAAAAAATTCACAATCTGCAAAACCGCCAGTTCCTTGTATTCCTGTCTTTCAAAAATCTCGCCGTATCGATAAAGGAACGGGCAGGACAGACCGATGCCGTCCACAAAAACCGCCGTCTCCCCGTTTTCTGGCCGATAGAGAAAGCTGCCGGAAGCGTCCGTGGGATGCGCTGCACCATAAGAAGCCAGCCTGTCCACCGCCTTTTTCAACGGCTCTCCGGACATGTCCGCTCCAAAATCCGTCTCTTTCCCCTGTACTTCCAGATACATGTCTAACAGAGTTTCCCCTGCCAGCAGATCGTCCAGATACATGAGGGGCATTCCCTTTTTCACCCATCTGCCATAATATGCGGCAAGCGCCCGGTCTATTTTCTCTACCATAGCGCCGCCATCCGGCCTGTCGGTCAAACCGCCCGCATCGTCAAAATTCCCTGCGTTTTTCCGCCTTGTTGCAGGCGACGTAAGCTCCTGCCTGCAATGCCACAGCCCCGCCGCCAAAAGACCCGTCGGCCAGAAAATGGGGTCTTCTCCCGGAATTTTCCGCCCAAGGAGCAGCCGTTTGGCCAGATCCCTGCACTTTTCCCGCCTGCCGCGGACACCGTATTCAAGTAAGTCTCTACAAGCATTCTCTATCAGAGAAATCTTATTCATAACCAGCCTCCCGGTTTCCGCTTCACGAAATCTCAATCATACAAAGGATCCGTGTTTTCCGGCGTTCTCCCACGTGAGCCTTTGCCACTTCTCACTCTTTCCCCAGCGCCGGAAATCTTGCGGTCACTGCCTTCCACAGATAGGAAAATTCCTCCGTCCTGTGGAATACCGCCAAAAATACCAGATTATAAAGAAGCGTAATCAAAATTACCATCAGGGCGAAGGTGAGAATCGTAACTTCACCCATAACCGCGCGGCGAATCGGCGTGGCCACAGCTCCCACAGCCAGAATCACCGCTATATATTTCAGCGAATCCTTAAAATAGTCTCCCGCTTTCTTTTCAAAGCAGACCCGGTAGACAATTCCGGGCCGGATCAGATTGGCCAATATGCCGGAAACTAACGTCCCCACATAGACGCCCGTCACGCCGATCTTTAGCACCAGCGCAATCGAAACCACCAGATTCACGGCTCCCTGTATCAGCGGCAGAAATCTGTCCTGCTCGAACAGCCCCGATGCAATCTTAAAGTTGAGGAGTACCGTGCGTCCGCCTTTCAGATAAAAGTCTGTCACCAGAAGCGTCACCGTAATCCACGGCAGCGTCCAGCTTTCATCCCGCAGCCACACCCCGCCGATAAAGGGGGTGAGCAGATGGAAGAAACCTACCGCACCGAAGCCGAAAAGCCAACAGGCAAAAAAGCGGTACACCTTAAAGAGAAAATACTGCCTCTCCTTCGACTCCGTGGCCACCACATTGCCGAAACCCGAAATCACGGAGTCAAATATAATATTCACAAAGTTTCCCACATAAGTAATGATGTAGACATAGTTGCCCACAACGGCCGAAGTATCTACATTGACAAAGGAGGAGATCACAAGGACATCCGTCTGTAATCTGGCCACGTCGCCGATCTTATGACAAATCAGCGCCTTCGTCTTGGCGGCCACCACCCGCGTTTCCTCCTCCGTAAGCTTCTCCACGTCTTTATCCCGCAGATAGGGGTATTGTCTGTCCATGTAGACAGTCACGAAAATTTTCTGCAAAAACTCCACAACAGACTGTGCCAGCAGATAAAAAAGGAAATTCCTGAAGAGCAGCAGAACCGTAATCTGCACCGTGGCCGTCGCTATCTTGGTCAGGGTGGTAATGTTTGTCTGGATGTAGTTTTTCTGCTCCGCATTCGACAGACTGTATTTATAAGCGACAAAATAACTGATAACCGCGTTAAACAGGAAAAGGTAATAGTACAGCGTCAGTTCTTTTACGGTCAGATTACCCGGATTTTTCAGAATATATTTTAAAAACGGGGAAATCGCGATTCCCAGAACCGCAATCACACCCGCAATCGTCAAATACGCCTTCTTGTAGAAGCGCATGTATGCCTTGATTTTCCCGATGTCACGCTCCGCCACCGGCTTGTAGAGACTGTAGTTTAAAGCCGTGCCAATCCCCAGCTCCGCCAAAGAAAGGACGCTCAAAACATTCGTGTATGTTTCGTTTACCCCCGAGAACGTTTTTCCAAGCACGTAGATAAAAACCGTTCTCTGGATAAAATTTACCAGCAGGATCACTAAATTGCTGATATATCCGAATATGATATTTTTTCCGGCTTTCTCTATTCTGCCCATAATTTATCCACTTTCAGTCGTGCAGGCTCTTCCACAATCTGCGGATCTCTTCCCCCGCTTCAACCGCCTTCTTGCAGTACTCCGGCATGATCTCCTGCAGTCTTCCCCTGATTTCGCCCTCTCTTTCCATCATCCACTCATAGGCGCCGATCAGCTCATCCGGATTGGAAAGGGTCTGCACGGGCAGCACATAATGCTCAGCGTCTCCGAAAAGATCCTTTGCAATGCCTCTGGCCTTCACGGAATAGCCCACCACAAGCGTGGGCACCATGGACGAGTAGGCCGCAATGGTGGCGTGGGTTCTCGCCCCGATAAAAGCGCGGCATTTGGAAATGACATATTTCAGTTTCTGGCAGGACATATCCTCGAACTTCACCACACGGTCATTGCCCTGATAGACGCCGTAAAGTTCATGTATAGTCAGTCTGTCGTCATTGTTTTTCCACATGACATGGGGGATCAACGCGATATGACAGTCCGTCGTCTCCAGAATATGGTCGATCAGTTTCCGGTAATTCATGATCGTAATGCCGTCTTTTTCCTCGTACTTTAAAATCATCGGACTGATGTTGATACCGATGGTATTTCCCTCGCTGAAACCGAAAGGAAGCTTCGTCTTCTCCGGTTCCAAGGCAAAGGCCGGATCGGGAAACTGTTTCACGTTCTCCGTCACCCCGGCTGCCGCAAGCGCCTGCGTCGTGATCGACTCTCTCGGCGTAATCAGCGCGTACCGCTTCATGTCCTCCACCACTTCCGGCTTCTCCAAAAGCTCCGGCTCCAGAGAGCAGCCCCAGAGAACGGTCTTTGCTCCCGCCCTGTGAAACGCGCTGTTAGCAGTAATTGCCTCTCTCATCGAAAGCTCGTAGCAATACATATCTCCGCCGATGGAGAGATAGAGCGGGGCCAGATGTTTGCCCATCACCTCCCGGAACCGATAGCGCATAAAGGATTCGGGATCGTGAAACACCTTCCGCCAGACATAATACCACACATGGGCGAAGAAATGCTCCGCGATCTTGCGCTCCTCGAGGATATCGCAGAGCGGTTCCACCGAGTAATGCCGGTCCTCCCTCTCACTGTTGGTCACGAGGAGCTTGGGGATGTTTTCTATCATATGGCAGGTGCTGTTGACAATCGCTTCACAACCGTGATTGCCGCTGCCGCCGTGTAAATACATTACAATTTTGTCGTTTTTGTAATCCATGTTTGTCCCCATTCGAAGTTTTTCTATGCGACAAGTATATCACAAACTATGATAGCATTACAGTAAAACATTTCCCCCGGGGGTGACGAGTGTCCAGCCGGCCCACAGCTTTTTCATCTGCTCCGGGACGCAGGTCTGGCTGTTCTTGTGTATGGATGGCCGGAGCATGATCTTATCGGGATTTCCGTTCAGGCGCGCCCCCCAGAAGCTGAAAGTGCTGTTGGCGCATATATTGTGCATACAGCAGCTCATCAACTGCATATCATAAAAGCTGTCCTCTCCCCTGTTCCAGTCCACGATATGAAACTCCGGGCCAACAAAATGCGCCCGCACATAATCCGCGTCATCCGAAAAGACATAGAAAACCGCATCCGGGCATTTCTCTTTTATATATCTGACGCAAGTGTCATAATATATTTCCGTACAGATGCCTCCGAACATGGCTGCATTGGCAGCATCCAGATAATCTCCCCTTCGGACATGGATGCTGACCGAGGGCTGGGCCGTCATACTGTCCATGGTCTCCCGGTTTCTGGCGTCGCCGCTTTTCGGAAAGCGGATCTCCTCCCGAAGCCTGTAAAGAATATCCGCATAGTACGCCTCACAGGCCCAGTACCCGACGAGATAGCGGTTATGCCACGAAAAAATCTGTGGGTGGTACATCTGCGTTTCTTCGAACAGCGAAGTCTTTCCCGGCACAAGCCGTTTCTTAATCTTTTCCGCAAATCCCGCTTCTTCCTCATAGGCTCTCCCGAGAAGCGCCCGCACCTCCTCCCCGGAAGCTGTCGGCAATGGCAGCCCGTCAAAGCCGGAGAGAGCGAACTTTCTGGGCGCCGCCGCGGACTCCTGCGTTTTCTGTGAAAACCACGTTAAATCGAGCTTCGTCTCCACGCCCAAACTCTGAAATTTTCTAAACAGCGCATACTGCTGCAATTGATTGCCCAGCCCGCCCATGACCCTTACAATAATCATATTCTCTCTCCCAATACCGCTAACGAAAGCTACCTCCGGTCATAGACACGCAGAATCAGCCGCAGCACCCTAAGCAGCACGCCTCCGGGATACATCATGCCCATATACAGAAGCTGGTTGGACCGCTCCGTCACCGCAACCGGCGTATTCTGCAGCATCGCTTTGATCTTCTCATCCCCGAAAATCGACTGGATCCGCCTCCGGTAATCTTTTCCGGGAGCACGCAGCTCGTTCTTCATCACATACAAAAGCATATAACAGTGTTCGCGGGCCACAGCGTCCATAGCGTCCGGCGCCTTTTTCTCCTCCGCCGTCCGCTTCAAAGCCTCCATCAGCCGCTCCACACCCACGAGAAGATCCTTGTCGTAAGCATGTACCAGTGACCCCTCCACATAGCGGTAATGATAAAAAAAGGCGTCCTTCATAATAACCACCCGGCTGCTCGCAAGCAGCGCCGGATACATCAGATTCGTGTCATCCCCGAATCGAAGTCTGTAGTCATAATATGTTTCATTGCCCTCAAAAAGGGATTTTTCGCACAGCTTCATGCACCGCGACAGGGGAATCACTTTCTTTTCCTCCCCGATAAGCCTTGCCTTGATCTGTTCCCGCAGCTTGTCCCCCTCGTAGATTCCGGGAGTCGCACCGCTCTTTACCCACTCTGTCCCATGCTGCTTTTCCACCACATGATCACAGCAGACGATCTCCCCCGGCACACCTGCCAAACGTTCTGCCATCTGTTTCAGCGTCTCCGGCTCCAGATAATCGTCGCTGTCCACAAACATATAATACCCGGCGGTGGCTGCTTTCATGCCCGCCGCACAGGCCGCCGTTGGGCCGCCGTTCTTTTGATGGATTACCCGCACTCTCACATCCGCCCGCCCGAACTCATCGCAGATCGCGCCGCTTTTGTCCGTGGACTCGTCGTCCACCAGAATCACCTCGAACCGCCGGAAGGTCTGTTCCAGAATACTGTCCACGCATTCCCGCAGATACGTTTCCTTATTGTACACCGGCACGATAACACTGATTAACGGATTTAACTTCTTCATTCTCTTTCCCGCTTTCTTAGTTCCTCATACTGCCTTTTTTCTGAGCCCGCAAAGTGAACATCTGCTATTCATTCCGAAAGAATTTACGGCACCCATACAGTCGCACATAAGCATTCGGCAGACAGGCGAACAGCCTCACCTTAATTCCATAGCCTGCCGGCAGATAGGAATCGCATTCCCTGCCCCCGGCAATTCCCTTCAATTTCCTGTGGCACACCCGCAGATACTCT
The DNA here is from genome assembly GCA_947073545.1 of uncultured bacterium. Classification (GTDB taxonomy): domain Bacteria; phylum Bacillota; class Clostridia; order Lachnospirales; family Lachnospiraceae; genus UBA3282. Next base: position 100,671 of record CAMTMP010000003.1, on the reverse strand, counting down.
TTGGCCTGTCTGCGCTCTTTCCCCGATAGCATGGCGATCTTACCCGCCGTAAGCAGTATCGCCACCATAATCTGGGCGTCCGCCTGTGCCGACAGGGACGCGTCCCGCTTCACAATCAGCTCGCGGGCCATCTCCCAGCAGTAGATCTGATCCATATAGTCCGGCGTAAAGGGTCTACACATGGCGCCAACCGGATTCCGGCAATACCCGTAGCCGGGATAAGCCGTCTCCACAGCCTTTTTCAAACGCGGCAAAAGCTCCACAAGAAACAACATGTCCTCACCGATCGTCAGTCCCTCCCGAAACCGTACCTGCCCGATCAGATCCCTTCTGTAGAGCTTACTCCAGCAGCGGGTATTGCCCCGCAGAATATTCTCTTTTAAATAGCATCCACTGTCAAATGTCTGCCCCGCATACTCGCCTGCAAGTTCTTCCGGCATTTTTTCCCCTGTGCGCAGCCGTTCCCACTCTACAGGCGACCCCCAGGCGGCAAAACCACAGCCCGCCATATCGCTGTCCGTCTGCCGAAGCAGTCCGTGCAGACTCTTCAATACCCCCGGCCGCAGCCTGTCGTCCGCATCCACAAACATAATATAGTCGCCCTGCGCCTGCTCGATCCCACGGTTTCGCGCCATTGAGACGCCCAGATCCGGCAGGGTAACCACCCGCAGGCAGCCGTGCTGTCCGCGCAGCCGCTCACAAACCGCCGCCGTGTCATCCGTAGAGCCGTCGTTTATGATAAGCACTTCCAGCGCTTCATAGTCCTGCGCCAGAATGCTGTCGATACATGCTTCCAGATAAGCCGCCCCGTTGTGAACCGGGACAATCACGCTGATTTGATCCACTTTTCCTCAAACTCCCCTTTTACTCCGATGAAATCGGGACATGCACCGTTTCTCTTTTCTGATAACAGATTGTATGAGGCGGCACATCTTTTTTAACGACGCTTCCCGCCGCGATCACACAGTCGTCTCCGATATGCACGCCTTTTAAGATAGTACAGTTTGCGCCAATCCAGACACGGTCTCCGATTGTAATTTCACCGATCAGAAACTCCTCGCCCTGATTTTTGAAATTATGGTCATGGTCAACAATGACCACATTATTGCCAAGTCTGCAGTAATCACCTATTTTGATGTGCCCCATACAAGTAATGCAGCCGCCTATCGCGTAAATGACATGATTGCCGATCTCCAAACGGCCATCGCCCGCACAGATAAAATGCATCTTGCCCCGGTTCTCGTTTTTCTCCCCAAAACTCATATGCCCCTTTCCGGAAAGTTCGAGATAGACACGGTCAAAGCCCTGTATCCATGGCATCTTGAGCCGGGACCCGTAGCGGCACTTCCAATAAGCGATTTTAAACAGACTTTTTAAAGCCTTTAACTTTACATTCATTTTGTCATACATGCCTTTCTGTAAGTCTCTTCCAATTTCTGCAAATGAATCTCTAAACTGTATTTTTGCTCTACCGCTCTCCTCGCCAGTTCCCCCATATTGCGGCACAGCGTCTCATCCTCTATAAGCGCACTGACGTCTTTCGCCATAGCGTTCACATCCCCGGGCGTTTCCAGAAATCCGCTCCCTTTATGATCGATTAACTGCGGGATTCCGCCTACCGTTGTCGTGACAATGCCCAGGCCGTAAGCCATAGCCTCCAAAACTGCCATCGGCATCCCTTCATGGTAGCTCGGAAACAGGAAAATACCGCTCTCACGAAGAAGCCGCTCCTTCTCCTCCCCCCGCACCCAGCCGGGAAAGGACACGTCCTTTGTTAAGCCCTTTTGGGAAAACGCCTCTTTGAGGCGGGCCGTCTCCCCGTCCCCCGCCATCACAAGCGCGGCGTCCGGACATTTCTTTTTCACCTGTTCCCAGATTGCCGGCATGTCAAAGCACCCTTTTCGTTCTCCCAGCTCTCCCAAAAAGAGCGCTTGTTTTCTATTTCTGCCCGTATCGAACGGTTCCGCCGGAATCCGGCAGTAATTTTCCAAAATGTCAATTCTCTCCCCGGGCACAATCTGCGAAAGACGCGCCGCCCACTCCTCGGACAAAGCCACCAGCCTCGTACATTTACCGTATACCCTGCGCACCCGTTTTTTCTTCGCATCAGAAGCACTTTCGTAAAAAGCTTCAAACTCCGCCCCGTGTATATGATTGACCACCGGAATCCCTGCGGATGCGCTCCACAGGATAAAGGGCATTTTCCGATAAAAGCTGGGCCCGAAGGAAGAGTGGATATGCACCAGATCTGGGCGGTCCTTTCGAAGCAGCCTGCGAAATGCCGCATACCCTTTAAGCGCTTTTCTCAGCTTGTCCCACTTACTGCCGTCCTGATAGGATTCAATATAGGTGATACGGTAACGCTTCTCCAAATCGCTCCCACGGTAACCGTTCACCACGGAAGCGATGCCGCCCTTCACCGCCTGATTCGGCACTATCATGCATATATGCACCTGTTATCCTCCTGCGTCATCCGCCCAAAGCACATCCGTCCCGGGGGAACCATCCCCCGCCCGTCCCGTATCGCAGACCTGCCGGAAATGCTCTTATTTCGATCCTCGCCCCGTCAGCACTACCCAAACTGTCTGGAACAGAATTTTGATATCCAGCCCCAGCGTCCAGTTGTCGATATACTCCAGATCCAGTTTCACGACCTCGTCGAAGTCCACAATCTCACTTCTGCCGCTGATCTGCCAAAGCCCCGTGAGTCCTGGCGTCATACTGATTCTTCGCCTGTAGTGGGAATTATACTGCTCGAACTCGCCCTCCGTGGGCGGTCTTGTGCCCACCAGACTCATATCTCCCTTTACGATATTAAAAAACTGCGGCAGCTCGTCAATGCTTGTCTTTCTGATAAACTTACCCACCTTCGTGATGCGCGGGTCATTTTCCATCTTAAACATAAGTCCCTGCATTTCGTTTTGCGCTTCCAGCTCTTTCTTCCTCGCCTCCGCGTCGATATACATGGATCGAAACTTATAAATCTTAAAACGCCGGCCGTTTTTACCGATTCTGGTCTGCGCAAACAGCACCGGTCCCGGCGAGTCCATCTTAATCGCAGCCGCCACAAAGGGCGTAGCCACAACCGTGATCAGGCAGCCCACCAGCCCGCCCAGAATGTCTATGCCCCGCTTCACCACCATTCGCCTGTAATCAAAATGGTTGATAGAGTAAGTCACTACCGTGAAACCCGCAAAGCTCCCCACACGCACTTCCTTACTGGGTCTTTCGATGATGTCTATATTGTAATGGCAGGCCACACCCATGGATTCTAAATCGTAAATGATATGCTTTACATAGGCCATATCTTCATCCGGCAGACTGATAAACACCTCGTCGAGCGGCATCTGCCTCGCCATGGAGAGCACGTTTTCCCGGTTCGCGTTCACTTCGATGCCGTCCACCGTTTCGCCCTTCCTGTCCTTGTCCACGCAGGCTAACGCCACGATCTCATAGTTGATATCCATAGCCTCTTTCAGCTTGGACAGGGTTTTCTCCATCGCCGCGTCCTTCGTGATAATCATGATTTTGACAATGTTGGACTTGGCCGTGAACCAGGCCCGCAGCGCCTTTTTCATGGCGAGCCTCACAAGCCATACGATAAAAATATTCAGAATGGCAAAATACCCCATCACAAGACGGGAGACGTCCGCGCCCCTTTGCAGCATGAAGAGAAAGGCCATTACGGACAGCTCCATAAAGACATTGAATTTGGTAACGGCTATAAATTCGACCAGCACACCCCTTTTTATAAACTCTCTGTTCCAGTCAAACATGAAGCTGTAAATCGTGCAGAACAGCAAAAATCCGATACATACCACAAAATGCAGCTCCGGCTCCATGACTCTGGAAAACTTCCGGTACCGTATCAGGATGGCAATGATATAGGCAAAAGCTATACTGCCCAGATCCGTGAGAAGCAGCAGATAGCTCTCGATCAGTTTCATTCTTCGATTCATAAGAATACCTCAGTTTCTATTTCGGTATCTATTTTACCACAAACTTCCTGTTCCCGCCACCGACGGCCGGAAACTCCGCCTTTTCAACTCTCTTTCTCCTTATTTCCGCTCCGGACATGCTAAGCGCTTTTCACACGGCTCTCCGCTCCCGCCGCTTCGCACCCCATCATCAGCAGCAGATAATTCCTGCCGATATAGACGGAGATCAGATGGGCCTCCACCACCGTGTACACTGCGAACATGACAAAAAGCGCAAGGCCGCCCGCATCCCGCCTGCGCCAGAGCCGCCACAGAAGAAGGAGATTTGCCGCCACATACAAGATACCCGGTATCACGCCATAGCGGTAAAACACCTTAACCCAGCCCATATCAAAATAATAGTTCGTATTGTTTTCGCAGGAAAAAGCCGACCAAGTGTGGATCATACCGTCATTGTTGTCGGAATCCGTCAGGGAGATGATTCTGCCGCTGATATGGCGGTCGATCTTACCTAACAGCACGATATGCGCATTGTCCCGCGGGTTACAGAAGAAAAACTCGTTCCACTGCGCGTCACGCACCCGCTGGGCGCAGACCGCCGCGTCCACGGAAAAAGCGATGCACAGAAGAAACACAAGCAGGCCGCAGACGTAAAAAAACGTCATTTTCCCCAGACTTTTCACAAACGTAAAGAGACAGGCGCCGATAAGAAAAGCCGCCGTAATAAGCATACTGGTCTTAGAGCGGGTCAGCAGATAAACGCCCGCATTCATCGCCATCAAAAACAGATAGCTGTACCATTTCATCCGGTCAAACCAGACGTAAACGCCAAGCGCCGCCAGCATAAAGAACATGCAGGAGAGCGCGTTGGGATGCCCCATTCCGAGCGTATAGCGGGTTTCCTCCTCCGCCGCCTCGCCGATATAGCGGGTGGTCTCCGCCGCCTCATGTCCGAAAGCCTGTGTCAGACTGATATCCCCGTAAATTCCGGTCACGGCGAGGGCAACAATGGCAAGACACCCCGCCAGAGTCACATAAAAGGTATATTTCAGAGCTTCCCTCATGGGAATGCCCTTACATGCCGCCACAAAAGTCACCACGCGGATGACATCGTTGGCCCCGGTCGTCCGGTAAGAGATGAAACCCACCGCCTCCAGCGCGAAAATAAGCGCCCACTCCCGCAGCTCATAGCGCGTAAGCAGGAGCTTACACGCAAACAGCAGAAACGTCAACCGGAACAGATACCCCTCAATGGGATTGATATAACTGCTCTTATCAACGATCACCATCAAAAGCTCTATGGTCAGTCCGATATAGAACGCAAGGCGGGGAACCGGGCTTTCTTCCCGAAGCCGCCTGTAGAGATTTTTTATCATAACCTACCTCAATTTAAGTGCCTTTCCTGTCCAATCCGCACAAAGACGCCTCCCGCAGACGGCAAATCTTGCCCCGGACTCTACCGTCCTCACCGCCGCAAAATCCGGGCCGCCACGCCGCGTGCCCTGCGCAGGCTCTGTTTTCCCGCAAGCTTTATCTTTTTTAGAAAAATTCCCGCCGAACCGATTTCGGGAGCGAGCAGAAAATCGTACTCTCCCCGGTGCTCCCGCAGATACGCGGGAAAGCTTTCGTCGATCTCCACCCGCACAAACTTCGCATCCCGGTCGAAAATATCCTCGCCGCAGAGCAGTCTGTCCACCGCCTCGTTTAAATATCGTTTGGTATTATATTCTGAATGCGCAGCCGCCTGTACTTTGACGCCAATACGCTTCGCCACATCTCGTTCTCCGTCACCGCCCATATAACCGAAATGCCAGCCGCCCTCCGCAACTCGCACGCTGCGGGGATCTTCCGGCGCCACCTCCCGCAGATACACAATGCCTTCCTTCGGAAGCTGCGCAAAACTGCAAATCTTCGTGCCAAGCCACTGTCTTCTCTCCACACCCGGAAATTCCCCCGTGATAGACAAAAGATTCCCGGACACTTCCTCCATATTTAAAAAGCAGTAGAACATCCGCTGTGCCAAATGATATATTTTTCCCGGCTCAAACGCATCCATCAGCCGCACCAGTATCTCCGGGTTCGGAATCTCATCCACATCGCTGAAAATAATAACATCCTCCGGCTTACAGTCGAAAAGTCCACGGATCAACTGGTTTTTTTGAAATTTGTCCCGCTCATGGGTAGTCACCCCTCCCATGGGCGAATTTTCCACCGCCACATAACGGATCTTTTCCTCAAATTCCGCAAAAAGCCGCCTGTTTTCCGCAAAAATCATTCGCTTCGGCTCCCCGGAAAATGTGACCGAAGCCTCCTCGATCACGAAATAATCCACATAAGGCGCCATAATCTGCATCCTGAGCTTCAAAATATCCAGTTCGTTAAAAAAAGGAATACAATCATATATCATATGTCATTTATCCTCTCATCCTGCTGCGGCATTTTAGAAGTTCTTCTCACTTTGTGCGCCAGAACAACAACGGTCTGACCAGGTCCTTACACTTCTGCCATCTGCTCTTCCAAGGATTTTTAAACTGCGGATACTGCGCGTTTCTGCCGCGCCATTTATGAAAAAGAAAAGGCTTCTCCACATCCATAATCTCGGGAATCATATGCTCGTGTCCAAAATACTTCGCCACCTCGATGGGGGCAAACCGCATACCTGCCTCCTCGATCACATTCCGATATTTACAGCAGAGAAAAATATCCTCGTTATACTCGTCTTCCTCTTCGATCTTTTCCCATTTCAGTCCTGCTTTCGCCGGGAAATCCATCAGTCTTTTGCTGCGGATCGACACGCTGTTTCCCACCCGGACAAGTTCTCCTCCCGCATCCCGGTAAGAGTAGTCATTCTGCGGCAATGGCCACGGAGAACCGATATAATCATAATCCAGAAAGGCGTCCTGCCAGCTCTCCGGATGCACCACAAAACCATCCGCATGGACAATCAAAGCGTACTCTGTCTTTATGTGTTCTCCCAGTTCGTACACCATTTTATAGTTAAATTTATCTATATCATCCAGCTTAGACGTGTGGGAATACCGGATATTTCCGGGCAGCGTCAACGGCTTTCTGTGGGTGATCAGCACCACATCGCCAAATTCAATTCCCCGCATACTGTATTCCATCGCCCGGATCGTCTCATACACGTTCACACTGGTCATAGCCGCCAGCGTCACGTTGGGAAGAGAAAGTTTCCGCTCATTTGTCTGCGTGTTCTGTTTCATATACGCCCTTTCTTACGCTGTCTTTGTGATAATACCGCGCAACCGCCAGATTCATCCAGTTACCATCATCCTCGCTCAAATCAGTAAAGTCAAAAAGAGCCGGCTTTGTGCTGTAGGGGGCGACCACCGCTTCCTTCACATCCTCGTCGGTATAGATCTCATAGCGCGCCATCGCCTCCTGATAGAAGGTCTGCGCCTCGCCGTATGCCACGGAACGCAGGGCTGAAATGCTCGTGTAGGTGTTCTTATCCGCCGTGAGCACCCAGACGGCGAACAGAAGCAGCAGGCACACCATACTCATACGACTCCCCGCCCGTTGCAAAAACAGGCCGAGCGCCTCCGCCGCGCCACCCGTCCCCGATTCCCTGTGAGAAAAATAGCCCAGCCAGTACGCCGTCACCAGCACAATCGCCAGATAATAAGTCATCTGTATGATATTATCCACCCGGGAAAGTCCCGTCATACCTACCGCGTAGAGAGTAGGCGTAAACATAGCCGAAATCACGCAGTATGCCCCCGCCGTCACCAGGACAGGATGGGAAAACTTCTCTTTTGATGCCTTCATATACTTCCACAGAAGAGGCAGGATCGCCAGCCATAAAAGCACCACAAGCACCGGCGTCCAGCGGATCGCAAACACTGCCGTGTTATAAAAGGACAGGGCAATGGCTTTCACCGCAGAATACCCCTCATCCATATCGATGTTTCCCCGTTTGATGTTTCCCGGGGCAAGGACATTCACCAAAAACCCAGCAGTCGCCGTCAAAAAGGGAATAACGGCATATACCATTCTGTCTCTTTTCTGAAAAAATGCATATGCGACGAGAAAAGCCAACAGTATCTCCGCCTGCAGGTTTGTCACCAAATTGCCGCCCGCCACGATCACAGAAAGGACTGTGGCCGCCGTACAGCACGTGCCCGCCCGTCCTTTCGTCTCCGCCAGAAGGCTCCCCGCGCACAGCGTCAGCAGGAAAAACCAGAGAGACTGCATCAGCACATAGTGGGTGGAACCGTTGTACCAATAAATTCCCTCAAAGGGCGCTTCTATTACCTGATAAAACACAAACAGCACAAGAGCCATGACAAAGGACGCGCCCGCCTTTTCACAGCCAAGCCATCTCACCAGAATATGCCGCCCCAGCACGAACGAGGAGGATGCAAACAATCCGATCATCACAATCGGCACCACCCATGCTATATGATAATTAAAATTCATGGGGCACATGCCCATCAGAAAACAGGATATATAGGTTCCCTGCCACTCCTGATAAAAGTCCATATTCTGCCGCCACGCCTCCTGCGCGGAGGCCGCAAAGGAACCCGTCTCCTGCCAGACGTCGTGCACCCGCCTGCCGTAATCGTAATCGTCAATGCACATCACATTATATTTTCCCAGAAGGAGCAGCGGCAGCAGAGACAGGAGTAAAAGCCCCACCGCCCAAAATACCGCCCGCCTGCCGCTCAAAAATCTCTCAGCCTTTTCCCAAACCTTCATTCAAATCCGCCTTTTTCCCTGATTTCTCATAGAACGCCTCAACCGTTTCAGACTGGGCGCACCAGCTTTTTCACCCGCCGCGTCACGCCCCGGCCGATCTTTTCCACATACGCCTTCTTATCAATACACCACGCACGCAGCTTCATCATCTGCAGCCGCACGCCCACAGGCTTTTTGTTCACGTCCGCATACTTCGCGGACCGCTTCTTGTAAGCCGCCAGCTCCTGTCGGCACTCCTCATCCGTAAACACCCGGCCCTTCCGGTCCATATAGTGCCATCCCTCATAAATATTCTGCTCCGACGCCCAGTAACCGTCGGACACATTGTGTCTCGCCCAGTACTTCGGCGCCAGAATATACTGCACCGTGTCGCTGGTAAACGCAGGAAAATACGCGAAGGAAGAGTTCGCGAGCAACAAATAACGCGCGTTCTTTAAAATGGAATAGTCCTTGGCCAGATCAAAATTGTAAGCCGGAATACCGGGAAGAAACTTGTTCGCCTCCCCCACGTCGTTCGTGATGATCATAAACTGCATATCCGGATTGACCCGCCGCATCTGCCGCATTCCCTGCAGCCAATACCGTTTGCGCAGATAAAGCTCCGGTGAACCCATATAGTCACTGCAGCGAAGGTGCAGGATACAGAGGTTGTCCTGACTATACTCTTTACAGTCATACGCGGGCTTTACCTTAAGCCACTGTCTGATCTCCTCCCTGTGGGAAATAAAATATGCTTCCGCCTGCAGATTGCCGTAAAGAAGCGTGCCGTCCTCCACCTCAAAAAGCTGCCTGTCCGCATCCGTCACATAGACGCCGTGGGTCAGATCGTGTTTGGAGTTGCCCGCAAAAAGACGGGTTTCTTTCTCATAATAGATCTTTTGGTAGTCCTCCTTTTTCGAGGGGACGCCCATGTCCAGGTCCATAAAGTACAGCCCGCAGTCGCTGTGCATATTGTTGGCAAAATGCTCCGGGTCAAGCACGCTGAACCGATACCCCAGATCCTGCGCGATACATCTGGCCGTCACATAGAAAAAGAGCTGATTTCCCAGTCCGAAGCCTTCCTGTGTCTCAATTCCTAACATTGGTTCCTCCGTTTTGAAATGTTCCCGTGGCAGCGATGACCGTAACAGTTCAGCGATTTTATTTGCTGAATAGTGTCAGGCTGAACCGTTGCCAATGGCCTTTACGCCTGCCATGATATAAGCTGGCGACGCACCGGGCCTCACCCGGCCAGACTTGTCTGCGTAATTTTCTCGTTCTCCACCTTATATATCACATCACATTTGGCTATGGTGTTCAGACGGTGCGCGATAATCACCATCGTCTTTTTGCCGTGGAAACTGTTGACGGCCTCCATCACTGCCGTCTCCGTATCCCCGTCCAGCGCGGAAGTGGCCTCGTCAAAGACAAGAATCTCAGGATTGTGATAGAGTGCTCTGGCGATACCCAAACGCTGCCTCTGTCCACCGGAAATCCTGACACCCCTGTCCCCTATTGTCGTTTCCAGCCCCTCGGGAAGTTCCTCCACAAAGCTCTTAAGCTGTGCCTCCTCCAGCACCTCCCAGATCCGTTTATCGTCGATCTTGTCCGCATCGATGCCGAAAGCGATATTGTCGCGGATGGACTCGTCGATCAGATAGATGGACTGGGGAATATAGCCGATCTTCGAAAGCCAAGAGGGATAGTTTTCAAAAATATCCCTGCCGTCGCAGGTAATGGTTCCCGACTGCACATGCAAAAGCCCCAGCAGAATATCTACAATGGTGGATTTCCCCGCACCCGACGGTCCCATGATGCCAACCGACTGTCCTTTCCCGACCTCCATGTGCGCATCCGTGAAAATGGGCTTGTCCGTGTTGGGGTAAGTGTAGCTGATATGATCCAGCACGATCTTATCCGTCAGCGCAAGTTCCGGCCTTTCCTCCGCCCGCTCCCCCGTAAGCCCTGTTACGCTGCCGTTCACATCCTGCTTCATATTCTCCGTCAAATTCTCATAGAGATAGTCCAGACAAGGCTGCGCGTAGGCAATCTCGGAAAGATACGTATTGATGCGGTTCGTGGCCGGCATCACCCGCACCGCCGCGGCAGCGAAAGCCATAAGCTGGGGCATCAGCACCGTAATATCGCCGTCCTGTAAGATATACACAAGAATAAAGGACAGCATCGCCGCAATGAAAACCGTCTCGATCAGTAGTCTCGGCGTATTGTTCATCACCGCGTAGTTTCTGGCCACATTAGCGCCGATGGCACCGCTCTCATAGTAGTTTCGCACAAAGAACTCTTCTCTGTGAAGCACCTTCACATCCTTCAATCCGTAAATGGACTGGATTCTCCACTTGGCAATCCGCGACTGAATCGTCTGATTCTTTCGCCCAATGGCGTTCAAACGGGGTTTTAACACTCTGGTGATCATCAGCGTCATACCGAGAAAGAGAACGCCGCAGCCTATGGCAATCAGCGGACTAATCCACATCAGCACAACGCAGATGGACACTGCCACCACGATCTCCGTAGTCATCTGGATCAGCACCAGTATCAACTGGAACGCATTGGGAATATCGCTGTCCGTCAACCGGAAGACCGTAGGAATATCCGCCCCCAGATAGTCTTCATAAGGACGGTTTAAAAACTCCCGCATGACCCGGCTGATCATCCGGTTACGGTTTCTCGTCACAAACGTATTCTGTACATAGGTCAGGAACAGAAGATACACATTCTTAAATACAAATATGGCAATCAGCGCCCCCAGCATACTTATAATCAGCGTTCTTGACGAATCAATTCCCAGGAGGGCGACGATTTTTCCCACCAGCTCATTCTCCATAATTTTATCCGGCGCCATAACAGCCTCCGCCACGGGAAGCATCATGGAGACACCCAGCGTCTCCAAAATACCGCCAATCAGGATCAGAAAAGCAAGTCCGCCGAGCTGCCAGAACTGCCTTCTATCAAAAAGATATGCAATTTTTTGCAGCAGTCCCGCCTGCGCCTGGCTCTGTTTCTTCATAATATATAGTGATTCCTTCCAAATGATATATTTACTCCGGCGGAAGCATAATTTTGTGCATATCCGCCCGGTAGAAGTCTCTGTTTTCCACTCCGTTCAGCCAGCGCGGCGGCGCAAGAACCGTTTTCTCAGGATTCTTGTTTAAGTAGGATGCCCACCAGCTAAAGCTGCTGTTTGCAAGGATGTGATGTTTGCAGCGGCTCATCAGAACAAATTCCGCGTAATCGTTACCCGCTGCACAGGACAGGTCAACCCATGTGAAATCCGCTTCCGCAAACACACGCTCCGCATCCACTGACGGCGATTCGCTGCCTTTCCGCTCCTGATCCGCCCGCCACATCCTCTGCGCACCGTCCACATCCTGCCCTAGCTGCCGCTTCGCCCATGCCCTGTCATTGGTAAAAAGAAAGAACCGGCATCCCGGATATCTCTCCCGCATCTGACGGATTCCTTCTATATAATAGGCGTCCGTACAGATTCCGCCGTAAAGCGACTGGTTCTCTGGGATGAGATAATCTCCTCTGCGGATGTGCACGCTTACAGAACACTCGTTATCAATTTCCAGCATGTACTGTCCGCCTGTTTTCTTCCGGCCGTTTTCGCCGCGCCCGCGCTCTCCTCTCCCCGCCTTCTTCCCACCGATATCTTCGCCGCTGCTCCATAAACCGGCGCTTTTCAGATAAGCAATCAGCCTGTCCGTATCGTATGTCTCCCGCACCAGCCTCTCCACAGGCTGAAAATATTTCTCCGTCTGCCAATATCCCTCCAGATAAATGTCGTCCCAGGTAAGCACCTCCGGGATAAAGAGTTTACCCTCCTCAAAATAGGACTTCTTGTGTCTGCCGAACAGTTTCCGTCTCACCCGATGCCACGGCAGCATGGAGGAGTCGAGCATCTTTCGAAGTTCCACCCTGGACGGGCGCTCATATGAGACTCCGAACGGAGCGAGGGCCGGTATCCTCTGTGGATCTTCCGCAAATCCCGACACATCGTCGATCTTTACCTCCCTGCCAAGGTCTTTCAGTTGCAAATAGAGGGCGTACTGGAACATCTGGTTGCCCAAGCCGCCCGCAAGTTGTATAATTACCATCTTTATCCTTTATCTTTTAAAAACATATGCTATTTATATTTCCCGAGCAGTCGCTTCACTTTCACTTTACAGGGAATTACCACCTGCTCGTCCCACCGCAGTTTTCTGCAGTACGCGTCGGGAGAGCGGTAGAAGAGTCGCAGTTTCTTTCGGTCTGTCTGATCCGCTGCGGCGCATCGGAAGGATTCCTCCGCCCGCGCCCTGTCCTTCGAAAGAATCTCCCGCAGCCGCAGCATGTATGTCTCTCCGCCCTCCGCCTTGGAAAGTTCCCAATAAAATAACAGAAGTCTTTTATAAAAAAAGAAATCGTGGGTCAGCGCAAGATCCTCTCTGCCCAATTCCTTAAGGAACTTTGTCTTTTCATAGTAGGCCGGTATCTGATCCGTAAACGTGCGCGAATTGATCCGGCAGTTCATTATGCTCTCCTCTCTGTCTATTATATAGTTATACAGGGCGATGTCAAGGTAAATGCAACGTCCGGCCCGCGCCAGCGCCTTCGTGGCAAACACGATATCTTCATACCAACGTCCCTCCGGAAACGGATTCCCTGCTAACAGCTCCTTCCGGTAAAGTTTATTCCACGCCGCGTTCTGAATCGCAAACTCCTCGCGCTCCTCCACATAAACAGCGAGAGCTTCCTGCCCCTCAAAGACCATCGCCCGGTCCACCGACTGATCCAGCGTCCGCGTACGGGAGATCTGGCGGTAACGGCAGACCGCCAAATCCGCCTGCCTGTCCTGCATCGCGGAGAACAGCTTCTCATACATATCCGGGTCGATCCAGTCATCCCCGTCCACAAAACCGATATAGCGGCCTTTCGCTTTCGCGATTCCCGCATTCCTCGCATGGGCGAGACCACCGTTCTCCTCATGGATCACCTGTATGCGGGAGTCTTCCTCCGCCAGCTCATCCAGAATCCGTCCGGTGGCATCCGTCGAGCCGTCGTCCACCACAATAATCTCCAGATGCCGGTAAGTCTGCCCGCAGATAGAGCGAACCCCTCTCTCAATATAGGCTTCTATATTATAGGCAGCGACAATCACGGAAATCAATTCCGTCTGCGCTTCCTTATGTAATTGGGGTGGCCGATACTGATTTAAAATTTCCACGGCTGTCTGTCCTGCCTTTCTCTCGTTTTCCTTTCCGGACCTTCTCTGTGCTTCCTTCTTCCCTTACCGTCTTAACCCGCTGTCTCTGCACAGTCTGCCGGACACCGTTGTCCGGAAATATTAATTCCGATCGTTATTCTTTATTCCGCTCAATTCAATTCTCAATATTCTACAATAAATAACGCTTATCACTTGTTATGAAATACATTTCCTCAAATTGGTTTTTTCTCAATAACAAGCGTTTTCTGTCTATTGGTATAGCTCAATAAATTAATCAGGATTTAATTTTTGTTTTCATCCACCACTCCTGAAACATCAGAATATACCAAATTTGCGGCCTCCAGACATTTTTTATAATATAATCATTCCATAATTTCTTCACGGCCGCCGCGTCAAATAGCCCCTGCTCTTCCAGTCCGGAAGGCGTCAGCAGACTCTCCGCCCAATCTCTCAGCTCCTTTTGCTTCAGCCAGCGGTGAAGCGGAATGGAAAACCCTTTTTTGGGCCGCTCCATCAATTCGCGGGGCACATAGCGGTATAGAATATCCCGCAGAATCTTTTTACTGGCCCCGCCGCTCTGACGATAGGACAAGGGCAGCGTCCATGCAAATTCTACCACGTCCTTGTCCAGCATGGGCACACGTGTCTCCAATGACACCGCCATCGCCGTCCTGTCCACCTTGGTTAAGATATCGTCGGGATGATACATCAGCAGATCCATCAGCATCAGGTTGTGCTGCCCTTCTTCCAGCAGTCCGGAAGGATAAGTATCCATCCATGTCTGTCCCGCCCTACAAGGCTGTATGGCGTCCCAAACGCCAAAATTCTGGGAGCTGTCCTTCCGTTCCTGCCAGACCCCTCTAAGCCCTTCTCCGATCTCCGAGCGCAGATACATGTCCTCTATGGACTTCGCCCCCAGAAGCCTCGCGCGGGTTGACAGCGCATCTTTTCCCAGTACAGCGGCAAGTCTCGAAAGCGCGCTTGCAGGCTGTCTAAGAACGCCCGGTATTTTCCTCACCTTATTCCAGATACGGTCAATAGAATAATATGTGTTATATCCGCAAAAAAGCTCATCCCCGCCGTCCCCGCTCAAGGATACCGTCACATGCTCCCTCGTAATGCGGCTTACCAGATAGGTGGGAATCTGAGAAGAATCCGCAAACGGCTCCCCAAACATCCCGGCGAGCTTCGGAATCACGCTCTTGGCATCCTCCTCCGTAATATAGACTTCCGTATGTTCTGTCCCAAGTCTGGCAGCAATCTCCTTCGCCACAGGCGCCTCGTTATACTGTTCTTCCCACATACCTACGGTAAACGTTCTGACCTTCTGTGCGCTCTGGGCCTGCATCAGCGATACCACCGTACTGCTGTCGATCCCGGCCGAGAGAAAAGCCCCCACAGGCACATCCGCCACCATCTGTCCCGCAATGGATTCCCGCAGGAGACGTTCCAGCTCCTCTGCTGCTTCCGCCTCACTTCCCCGAAAGAGATTTTTTTGTCCAATAACAGCCGTTTCTGTCATTGACCAATAATTCTCAAGTTCCGGTTTGTTAAACGGTGTTTTAATCTTTAATATCTTTCCCGGCTCCAACTTCCAGATCCCGCGGTACACGGTATAAGGGGACGGAATGTATCCATAACGCATGTAATTCCCTATGATATCTGCATTGACAGGGTTTGCAAATCCATCCAGCGAAGCAATGGAACCGAGGTCGGAAGCAAAGACGAAGCTCTCATCATCCCCCCCGTTATTTATATTGTCTTTTAATATTCCATAAAATAACGGCTTTTCTCCAATTCTGTCCCGAGCAAAAAACAGCGTGTGTTCTTCCCTGTCAAACAACGCAATCGCAAACATTCCCTTGGCCATTTTCAGTGTGTCTTTCAGGCCGTAGGCGGCGATCGCCTCCAGAAGCGTCTCCGTGTCGGAAGTCCCCCGGAACGCTGCCGCCTTTCCCTCCGCCATCATTTTTTTTCGGATGGAAAGATGATTATAGATCTCCCCGTTGTAGGCAATCACATACCGGCCGTCGCGGGATATCATGGGCTGTGCCCCCGCAGGTGACAAATCAACAATTGAAAGACGTCTGTGCCCCAGCACTACCCTGTGATCGTCCGACGCCCATATCCCAGAAGCGTCCGGCCCCCGATGGTACATTTTATCGCACATACGCTCGATATTCTTCCGCCAGTCTCCCTTGAAGTTGCAAAACCCAGCAATTCCACACATGTGTTATTTATCCTTTCCTGCCTTTTTCAGTATCACTTAGGAGACTGTGATTTTTCCGTTCTCCCATGCAAGGCCTAGCGCCTCTTTGCAAAACAGCTCTTGCCGTAAACAGAGGAACTACTCTTCGCGCTGCGCGTAATCCCCATTCGCAATCCGCTCCCTGATCGTCCCGGCCGCCTCGTCCTGCCTCGTTTTCCACAGCTCATAGGCTTTATCCCACGAAGCGTAGGAAGCGTCTCCCCGATGGTCGGGAAGCACATAGTGCGCCGTCAGGTATTCTTTCAGAAATGCCGTACACTTTTCCGCGCCAACCGCATTGGTATGGCTGCCATAATCCGCAAAATCCTCCTCAAAGACGATGCCGATCTCATCATAGTAATCATTCATATTTAAGAACGCATAGCCGCTTTCTTCCACAATGTCTGCCATATAGTTAAACATCTGCTGTTCCTCCGGCGATTCTCCGTAAGGAGAGACGATAAACAGCGCCTCCAATCCGTTCTCCTTCAAATAGGCGATAAGATCGCGCAGATATGTCTCCTGCTCCCGCGGCATCGCCAAAACGCCCTTGGCGCCGCCGCAAAGAGGCCTTGGCTGAGGTCCCACCTCGTCCCGGAACGTATAGCCCTTTAACGGATGTCTGTGGCAGTAAAACATATTCGCCCACTCAGAAGGGAGCGCCAGCATTTTCCAGTTGGTATGATACTTCATAATATCAAAGTAATAGCTCAGACGGCCTTCCTCGTCATCCTTGGGCACCAGTCCACGTATTGTCCTGATCCGCTGGGGGGAATGGCGCAGATTGTCTGTCACACCGCGGGTATAAGCCATATTTTCCATCAGCCCCGCCTCTTCCATCGTAAACATACGCATCTCGAATATATAGAGTGCAGGCGACTGGCTTTTCTCCGCCTCCTCCGCCAGATACCGCATGGCCGCCGGCCGCTGTACATTGGTAGAAAGCGGATACATCGCAATTCCCGTCTCCCCCCACAGCTTTGGCGCCGCATAGTAAGGAAATACCGGGCTGGAACCGATCATCACAACGTCCAGAGAATCCTTTTTTTCCGCGTAAAAGCCCGCAAACCGATCCTTCACGTCACCGTTTGTCCTCACCATGTAGGACACCGGCCAGAGTATGGCAAAAAACAGCAGCACAAAGACGGCCGCCTGCAGCGCTTCGCGCCGCACTTTTCCATTCCACCTGTTATATTTGCTATCTCCGCTGTCCCTCTTATCCTGCCCTGCACACCGGGACTCTCTCTCTTCCGTCTGCTTATCCTTATTCACAGAATTCTCCTTTAATACCACATGCTATTTAATCAACTTTTCCCGCTGTCTCCATAAACACCGCTCGCTATTTATCCATCAGTTCTTCAAAATACGCTTTCCACAACGGATTTACACGTTCCGGCGCAAGCCTTTCCTGAATCCGCGCCGCCTCCCGGCCAAGCTGCTGCGCGTAAGCGGGATCTCCCAAGAGCCTGTCCATCGCGCGCGTAAGCGCCGCCTGTTCTCCCGCGGGAATGATCAGGCCGTTTACGCCGTCCTTCATCAGTTCTTCCGTTCCGCCGCTTGGCACGTCCGTGGCAATCACGGGCAGTCCCAGCGCCAGCGCCTCAATCAGCGCATTGGACACACCCTCCGAATAGGAAGTCAGCAGGAACAAAGACGCCTGACCGATCCGCTCCGCCACATCCTGCACGACGCCGGGAAGAAAAACGCGTTTTGCAATGCCAAGTTCCTCAGCCGTTTCTTCTATATAAGAGCGAAGCTCCCCATCGCCGTAAATCACAAGCGTATATTCCGGATATTTGTCTTTCAGTCTGGCGAATGCGCGAAGCTGCATCTCGTGATTTTTGTTGGCGTCCATGCGCCCCACTGACACGATTTTCTTCTCCCGCACCCCCTCATATCTCGGTCTGATAAAAGCAGGGTTCAATGAGTTTGGCAGGATCACGGCCTTCTCCCCTACCTTTCTGCAAAAAAAGCCTCTGGAACGCTCCGTCTGCAAAATAACGCCCGCCGCACAGGAAAAGAGGAAATCCGCCAGCATACGCATTCCTCTGGAGGGATATTCCTCCTTCGCTTCCCCCACTACGGAAACCACCGCCCTCGTTTTTGTCCCCCTTGTGGTAACAACCGTCATAAAATTATTTTTTCCGATACAAGACAACACAAGATCCGGCTGCCGTTCTTTCCATATCGCATGTAATTTATTTAGTCTCCTAAAGAAATTTACCGCCCTGCTTGCGGTTACTTTTTCTTCCCCGATATCGGAAAGAATTCTTTCAATTCCATCCGGCAGCTCATACTCCTCCTCCTTCTGATATTGTGTCACCATAACGACACGATATCCTTCCGCCTGAAAGTATTTTGCCAGATTTACAAACACACGTTCCGCTCCGCCCTTGCGAAGCGAGCCAATATAGAAGGCTATAGTTTTTCGCACATTTTTCTTATTCATGTCCCTGCATAAATTCCTTCATTTTTCGACTGATCACACCTGTTTTCGAAGATTTTTCCTGCATTTTTCGACCAAATCCGGCAGAAATTGCATCCTTAATTAAATTCTCATTTATTTTCATCCGTTTAAAGCTGTTGACAATTCATATTGTTTTCTGAAAATTTTATTCTATATTTGATCAAATAACATTCGAAATCATTTCAGTTTTTCATATCTCGCATGTTACTGTTCTCATGAAAAGATGTGTACCACTGTTGAAAAACGAAAAAGGACCAGATGAGTCCGGAATAGTTTTCCCCCGTCCCGCGTCCCCTGTCCCCCGTCTCAAGGTAGCGTTCCACCATCTTTGAAACATACGGTTCATCAAATAAATTTTGACGTTTCAATAGCTCATGCCCCGCATAATATAACAATTGTTCTTTAAGTGGCCCTCTCAGCCATTTATCGAGCGGCACGCCAAAACCTTTCTTCGGACGCTCCAGCAGCTCTCTCGGCATAAAGTCGTAAGCAATCTCTTTTAAAATATGCTTTTTTTCCCCCGCCGCATATTTAAAATAATGAGGAATCCGAAAGGAAAAATCCATCACATCCGGGTCAAGAATCGGACAACGTGCCTCCAGCGAATATTTCATGGACGCACGATCCATTTTGCAGAGAATATCCCCCGGCAGATAGGTGTCCATATCCAGAAGCATTCTGCATATCTGCCAATCGCTGACAGGGTATGCGCTCTCCACGGGGTAGTGCACCGGTAACATGCGTTTTTCTGAGGGCAGTCTGCCCACCATTTCCCGTGCTATCCCCGGATAATTGCCCGCACCAAACTGCGTCTTCGTCTCCCTGTCTCTGTTTCCGGCGATCACCCGCGCCTTAAAGGGCAGCTTACTCTCCGGGCAGAGCCGTCTTACGCCCGGCAGACCGCACAGACTGTGAACCAGTCCGCCAAGCCTGTCCAACTTCTGCGCCTGCGCCACCTTCTCATAAATATTGTAACCGCAGTAAAACTCGTCCCCGCCGTCGCCGGAAAGCGCCACCGTCACCTGCTCTCTTGCCAGTTTGCATACCAGCATTGTCGGAATCTGGGAAGAATCGGCAAAAGGCTCGTCATAATATTTCGGTATGCTCTCCACCATCTGCAGCATGTCCGTCTCGCCGATCATCAGCTCCGTGTGGGCCGTTCCCAGATAGTCAGCCACCGCTCTGGCGTAAGGCGCTTCGTTGTAGCTCTCCTCATGAAACCCGATCGAAAAAGTCTTCACAGGCCCGCTTGCATGCGCCTGCGCCATCGCCGTCACCAGCGAAGAATCGTAACCGCCGCTTAAAAAGGTCCCAAGCGGCACATCCGCAATCATGCGAAGCGAAACGGCGCGCTCCAAAAGCGCTTTGAGCTGCTCCTTTGCCTCCTCATAACTCTTTACCGGATCTTTCGCCGCTCTCTCATAGGCTTCACGCACACTCCAGTAATTCCACGTATGGATCTGCCCGTTCTGAAATTTCAAAACCGCGCCCGGCGCCAGCTTATACACATTCTCATAAACGCTCTCCGGCGCATTGATATACTGTTGATAGAGATAACGCGAGAGCACACCCCTGTCTATCTCGGCCCGAAAGTCCGGACATGCCATAATCGGCTTTAACTCCGACGCAAACACAAGCTCCTCATGCTCGTACCAATAATAGAGGGGCTTTTTCCCGATGCGGTCGCGAATCAGATAAACCGCCTCCTCTTTCCTGTCGAAAAGGGCGATGGCAAACATCCCGTCAAACCGGTTCACACAGGAAACGCCCCATTTTAAATAGGCGGCTATGATAACTTCCGTATCACAGTCCGACCGGAAGGGATAGTCCGCCAATTCCTCTCTCAACTCTCTGAAATTATAGATTTCCCCGTTATAGACCACGACAACCCTTCCATCCGCCGCGTGCATGGGCTGATGTCCCAGCATCGAAAGGTCCATAATGGAAAGCCGTCTCTGCGCAAACCCTATCTGATAGCCTCCGGCCAGAGGATAAACCTCTTCCCCACTGTCGTTTGGGCCTCTATGATACATCGTATCATTCATTCTTTTAAACTGCCCGGGCGTGACTTCCCGCCTTCTGATGTACCCGCAAATTCCACACATACAATACTCCTCCACATCCGAAAACGCCCGCTCCTGGCATTCCCGCACGCGAACCAAAGAATGTCTCCAGAAGTTTTTTTCGCGCTGTTATCTCACATCCTTACCCATGAAGTATTCCCTGTATTCCCCGAAATCCTTACATTCATTGTCCACGGACACCACCAGTTCCTCATACTTCTCCTGTATCAGCGCCCGGTAATTCTCAAAATTATTGCAACCCTTTTTGCTCCATGCAAAGGGATGGGTCAAGATCTGCACCTTGTCATAGCCCGTGATATTTGCCTCGTCCGGGTAGCCGTAACGCCAGATATGATTGGCGTCTGACATATATTTCACATTTAGTTTTATTTCATCCGTCACTTTATCTGCATAGGTGAAAAAATCGTCCTGATAGGCGTTGAGCAGACCGTCCAGCTTGATATTCTCCCTGAGCACGTCGTTGGAAGGCCTGTGCACGGAAAACTCCGTGATGGCGAAGCCGAACATCTCGCTCAAGATGTCAATTTCCATACGGATGCGCTTCTTCACCTGCTCCATATCCGTCATGCCGTTTAACGCGAAATGAAGGCCGATGTTCTGCCCCCTCTCGTGCATATCCTTGATGATGTCCATATTCTTCCGCGAAAGAATATTATAGGAGTTGTTTGTCCACTGAAAAAAGAAGGTAGATGTAAAGTCCATGCTCTGCTCCACCTTGGCAAGCTGCCACGCCCTCTCCACACTGTACTCCACATCATGACGCATAATAATAAAGGAATCCCTGTTTAGCGCCTCCCTATAGCCGCACTGACGGCCCGTGGACTTTATAATTTTGATCATTTCCCTGTAATCATCAAATGAAAACATATTTTCCTCCGCTCTGATGGCTGCATGCCTCTCTACTTTTGAATAAGTTTACCATACTTTAAAAAAAACCGCTACTGCGCCCGCCTCACGGATCGCTTTCCGTAATATGCGGCAATGCCCTGATTCACCCAGCCCGTTTCATCCCCGTCGATATAAAAGCACTCAAAATCCTCGATATATTCCGGCATTTCCAGTACCACGTCCTCCTCCGGACAGGCTTCCAGATACTCATAAATCGCGGCGCATTTTTCATAATACGCCCGGTAACTTCCGTTGTGTACATAACGCGCCACACGGTAAAGAGGCAGCTCCTCCATGGACAGCGGAGTGACAACAACCGCCGCCAGACAAATATAGAGCGACACCATAACCGCGCGTCCGTCTGATGGCAGTCCGCCAAGCCTGTGCGCACAGATACCCAAAAACAGCGCCAGATTTAAGAGGGAAATCACCATAGCTGTGTCGATTATAAAATAACATCTGTTTGGCACATAATACCCGCCATACCCGAGCGCCACGGGAAAGTACGCCACAAGCCCCGCAAAAAGCGCAAACGTCGTTGCAATGCCATACGCCCGAAGCGCAATCCTGCATCTTCCCGACAGATACACGCCCGCCGCAATCACGAATAAAAACACCAGTCCAAGTATCGTCTCCCGAAACAGTCTGGCCGACTCCTCCGCAAACATGCGCACCGTATAACCGATCGCCTGCCCAAAATGCAGACCGGCTCCCGCCGTGCCGTCATGTCTGGAAAAATTGCCGGGCGCGGCCACATTGATCAGCGCGCCGGCAAAGCCCGCCGCAAACACGGTCAGGTTATACCGGGACCATTTCCCCGTGGAGAGAAAAAACACCGCCGTCAGCATCAGGGCCGTGTAACATCCCACACCCGCCACCGCCAGCGATCCGCCGGAGGACAGAAACAAAAGAGCCGCCGCTTTTCCCGCCCGGACTTTTTTCCTGCGCGGGCTGCCCTCCTCCTTATTTATAAGAAGAAACAGCGTCAGGGCAATGAGCATAAGGGAAAACGGCATACTGTACGCCACCGCCCCGGAAAACCAAAAGTAAATTTCCGCATAGACATCCGCATTCACCACGCTCAAAAAGAAAAGCGTGAGGATCACCGCCTGAAGCGGCATAAGACTCTTCCCCCTGCCTGCCGTCTGCCCGCCGGATCTTTCCGCCTCACCGATGCCCATTCCCGTCTCCATCCGGAAAAAAGACAGCCCCGTCCACAAAAAAACAGCCAGCGAAACGAGAAACAGCAGCGCGTTTCCTACCATCACCACCCTAAGCTGGGGCAGACCGAAATTGTTGATCGGGGAGAGAAATGCCTGCAGGAACATGGAAAACCAAGTCCCCTGCCAATCCATATACAAGTCCTGTACATACAGAAGAGACGCTGCAAAATACCGCGGCAGCGAAACATGGTACACGCCCACCCGCACGCCATGGGTGAAATCATCCCCGCTGAGAACAGTATAGCCTGCCCCCATCGCGAAAACCATCGTCACTGCCGCAATTACGATAACACACGCTATTGAAAACAAAATTCCCGCTGCCTTTTTACCTCTCACTCCCTTACTCCTCCCGCTTCGCACACGCCCATCCGCTCCCGCCAGACTGTTGTCAGAAACTTTGATACAAAAATGCCGCCGTATCGTAGCTCCCACCGTAAATACCCGTAATCACCAAAAGGAGTACCACACCGTAATAGCAGCACCATCTCACCGCCATCGGACTGGCCGCAAGCATCCGCCGCACGTCTTTCCCCTGTTCCTCCCAGACGGAAACCGCAAGCCACAAAAGACATGTCGCCGCCAGCAGCAAAAATCCGTATCTGCTAAGCCCAAAATCAGTCACGCCCAGGATTCCTTCTTTCAGCCGGAAGTCCATAAGAAGCGCCCTATAAATCTGCCCCGCCTGAGAAAGGCTATCCGAACGGATCAGCACATCCGCCGCAAACACGATCACCCACGTTCTGGCCATCGCGAAGAAGGCATAGGCTTTTCCTTCTTTTATATGAAGTTTCTCCTTCCACACGCCGTACCGGGATTCCAAAACGAGGGAAACACACATAATCACGCCGTAGTAGACGCCCCACAAAATATAGCTCATCGTTCTGCCGTGCCACATACCCGTCAGCAGCCAGACAAACATCGTCCCGAGAATGCCCGTCACATGCTTTCCCATGCGGGGCATCTTTTTCTTCGCCGCTTTGCCGATTTTCCGTCCCGCCCCCGACATGACAAAGGAAAACATCACATAGTCCTTAAACCATGTTCCAAGCGTAATATGCCATCTGCGCCAAAATTCCGCCACAGACTTAGAAAAATAAGGTCTCTTAAAGTTCTCCGGAAGAATAATATCGAAAGTCTCGCTGACTCCCAGCGCCATATCCATATACCCGGAAAAATCCGCATAGAGCTGAATCATATAGAGAACCACGGCCAGTGCGTATATGCTGCCCGGAAATCCGCCGTCCACGCTCCCAAACACATTTCCCACAAAAAGATTGATCCGGTCCGCGATCACCAGCTTTTTGAACGCGCCCCAGACAAACCGCTGCACACCGAAAAGCATTCTCTCATAATCAAAGACATGGTCCCTCTCAAATTCCCTCTGCAATTTCCCATAGCGGTTGAAAGGCCCCTGCGTGATCGACGGAAAATATGCCAAAAACAGGAAAAGTTTCACCGGATTTTCCTGTGCCTGACACTGTTCCCGCCCCACATCCACCACATAGCTGATCGCAGTCAGCGTGTAAAAGGACACCCCCAAAGGCATCACCACACGGGCAAAAAAAACGTCGCTGTAGGGTGTGGTCAGTCCTGCCTTCTGTAAAAACGGCAGAATCACAACCATGTACTTCGTGCAAAACAAAATTCCCAGGCTCAACACAAAATAAAGGATTTGAACACGTCTTCTGCGTCTCTCAAATCCCAGCTTTACTGCCTTTTTCTGCTCTTTTTCCACGACAGCCGAAAGCGCCGCTTTCTGCGCTTCCAGACTGCGTTTTACATACAGGCCGCTTACATAAGCGCCCGCCCCCGTCAGGACAATCCCCACCGGAATCCCGCCCGTCCCGGCCACGTAAAACAGGCCGCTTGCCACGGCCAAAATGATCCACTGCCGCTTCGCCGGTACCAGATAATAGAGGGCAAAGGAAATCACCCACAGTATAATAAATACAGCAGATAAAAATTGCATATCTTATTCTTCCACCAATTGTCGTACCAGTTCTATGATCGCCTCTTTGTTCCTGAAATTCTCCGCCACCACATACTTGGCGTCGATTTCAATATCAAAAACATCCTCCAGCTCACTCACAATATTGATGACCGTAAAGGAGTCGATCACACCCTCCTCCATCATGTTGTCACCCGTATAACTTAGGGCCTCCTCACAGTACTCTTCCAATACTTCTAAAATTTTTTCTTCCATAAAACCGCTTCCCTTTCTCTTCTTTCATCCACACTTATCTTTTATACCTGCATCCGCAGATTTTTGATTCCTGTTTCTTTCTTTTCATAACATACGATATTTTATCTTCAGCAGCTCCCCGTCCGCAAACGGCAGATAGCGCATGTCTGTGCCCTCCTTTTTCTTTTCCGGGGCAATCTTCCGGTACCGCAGGATTTCCGCCCGTTTTCCGTCAATTTCCATCTGCACCGGGGGAAATATCCCGCTTTTCCCGTAATCCACACTGCGAAGCAGGCGGTATGCATTTTCCGTCGGCTCCTCCGGATGCAGAACCCCGCCCCCCGGTATCTCGGACGAACGGTACATCCGTCTCTCTGGCGAAAAGCCCTGTGGCTTCGCCTCGGCATTTTCCTGCAAAACGCTGTCAAAGCACTCGCAAAATCCCTCATATGCCAGATCCATCAACGTTTCCGTCAGCTCATACGCCTTCGTGTCGGAACCGATCTCACAGCTTTTTTGTATAATGATGTTTCCTTCGTCCACCCCCGCCGTCACATAATGCCATGTGATGCCTGTCCGCGCCTCACCCTGATAAATAACCCAGCTCGGTGCGTTTCTTCCTGGATACTCCGGCAGAAGCGCATTGTGAAAGTTGATAATTGTGATATTCTCCCGCTCTACCACTGCCGCCGGAAACAAAAAATTGTTGCTGGCGGAGACAATCAGTGTTTTCTCCTGTATTTCACCAAGGTAACCGGCAAGTTCCCGCTTATCCGGCATGGATGCGAAAGGAATCCCTCTCTCCTCACAAATCTGCCTCGTAACGCCAAGGACATGTGGCTCATGTTCGATAAATTCCAGTTCATAACCATAATCAGCCTGCCTGTCATCCGTATATTTCAATATCTCACCCGTGGCCTTACCGTAACCGATCACCACAACACGCCCAAAATCCGTATTCATAAAAGCTCCTTCAACTTTACCCGGTCAATCTTGCCGTTGGCGTTGATCGGCATTTTCTCCACCCGAATCACCTTATTCGGCAGCATGTACTCCGGCACAAGATGAGAAATCTTTTCATTGATATACGCCTTTTCCAGCTCCTCCTCAATAAAAAGCACGATCTTTTGACGCTTCTCGTCATAGAGACAACAGTTCAGGGAAATTTCAGAAAGCGAGGACACCGCCGTCTCAATCTCTCCCAGCTCGATTCTGTGTCCCATATGCTTTATCTGGAAGTCCTTTCTGGAAAGATATATAATCTCCCCGCGCTCATTATATTTCACGATATCTCCCGTCCGGTAAATCAGCTCCGGTGCCGCCTGATTCAGCGGATTCTGGACGAAGGCCTCCTTCGTCTTCTCCGGATTCCTGTAGTATCCCATGGACAGGGACGTGCCTCTGACGCAGAGTTCACCCGGTTCCTCACCCGTCACCGGTTCGTTTTTCTCATTTAAAACAAGAATGTCCGTGTTCGCCATAGGATAACCGATGGGGAGCGGCTCCTCGTCAGAAAATTCCCGGTTTACAATATAATACGTGCAGGCATCCGTGATCTCCGTGGGGCCGTACAGGTTCGCGTACTGTACCTCCGGCAAAAATTTCCGCCATACGTTAAGCTGCTTGTTTGGCATGACCTCACCGCAGAATAACACCCGCCGAAGCGTGTTCGACAAATCCACATTTTTAAACGCTTTCAGCTTCGCCACCACAATCAACGCCGACGGCACCCAGAAAATGGTATTGATCTTCTTTTCCTTCAAATATTCCAGAAGAGGCACCGGCTGCGCAAAAAGTGTTTTCGGAATAATGTAAGTTGTCGCTCCCGTTTTCAGGGTGCTGTAAATATCCAGAATGGAATTGTCAAAGTAAAACGGCGCCTGATTGCCGAAACTGTCTTTCTCCGTGATTTCAAAGGTTTCTGTTACCCAGTCTATGTAGTCGATCACCGCCCGGTGGTTGATGGTCACGCCCTTTGGCACGCCCGTGGATCCGGACGTAAAGAGCACATACAAAAGATCGGTGTCTATGCCGCGCTTTCTCGCCGCCTCCAAAGCCGCCTCCCGCGCAGATAATTCCGGCTCCGCAAAGCCACCCTCTCCTTCCGCAGTCAAAGAAACCTCCTGCGCCAACACATCCTCCAGCAGAAGGAACGCCCCCTTATAATCATACGCAGAAAAGACTTCCCGCAAAGCCCCTGTCGTTATCACCACGGCGGGTTCCAGCACTTCCAGAATCTTATTGACACGGCTCCCCGGCATGTCCACATCGATCGGGGAGTAAAAGTTGCTGCTGTAAGCCGCCCCCATAAAAGAGACAAGCACTTCCACTCCTTTTTCCAGAAAAACGGCGACAGGTTTTTTAAACAGCCCTCTCTCTGTCAGCTCACAGGCGATGGCTCTGGCCTGCGCCCGCAATTCTGTGAAAGTTATTTCTTTCTTCTCATCCGCATAAGCTGTCTTATCGGGGAATCGTGCCGCCGTCTCGTCCAGCCAGTAGGTAACGTTCGCTTTCATTTTATCTTTCCTCCGGACGCTGTTCCCTGCCTGGACATCATTTGGCCCAAATCACAGGATAGTAAGTGTCAGCCGTCTTCTCCGTTTTCACATGATACACGTCGTACAAATCCGTCATTGCAAGGCCGCATCCCGCCGGATCGTAGGAACCGTAGAGCGCAATCCCCTTCTCCACCGCCAGATTTTTCACCTTTTCCTCCACTTCCGACGTGATCTGAAATGCCTCCTCAGATTCTATGTAATTATACATCATGGGCGAATAGGGTGGCAAGTATAAAATCACCTCCACGCCCGCATCCAACAGATAATCCGCCAGTTCTGAAAGCCGTGAAAAATGCCGCTCGTCTATCTCCGCGTAGTCTGTCATGCGATAAACCACATGCTCCTCCATGGACTGTCTCGTCATTTCCTCCACATCCGCCGAATCCACCTCCCGAAGCGCCCGCTGATAGCTGATACTCCCGTCAGCGTGCTTGAGATAGCCTTCTGTTTCCCATTCATCCGTGTAGGAAACCACAAACCGTTTTCTGTCGGGCAGAAGCGTAACATTGTAGCGAAAATAGTCTAAGGAGAGCGCCTTAAATAATTCCCTGCCCGTATCTTTGTGCGGGTTCGCAAGCTCCGGCGACAGTTTCCCGTCCAGCGTAAGCGACATATAGTTTGCGTAACTTTCCAATTCTTTCCACTTCTCGTTGTCGTGGCTCTTATTAAAAAGAAAAGCGTCCACGCCGATCACAACCGTTTCCGGAAGTTTCTCCTCCGCACTCAAGATGCCCGCCACCGCCAGAAGGTCATAAATCGTAGCCTCCGACAGCCCCGCATTGTAAAAGGAATCCGTCCCGAACATGGTATGGTCGAAGGTGTACACCCGGCTGGAGCCGAGAACCATGACCTGCGGCATATCCTCCATCCCCTTCAAACGCGCCGCCAGAAGGTTTCTGTCATTGTAGTCGGAATCTTCCAACCCCTCCACATTTTTCCCTGCATCCATCTGCTCTGCAATCTCATCGTAAGTAACCCGCAAAAGAGCGTAAGAATCCACATACCAGTTAACCCACCCTATGAAAAGAAACAGCGGCAGGAGAAAGAATGCCGCTTTTACCCATTTTCCCATCATTTGTAACCCCGTTACATTTTCATTTTAATATAGTGTACGTAAAGTAATAGTGCCACTTATATCTATTGTTGTCAATCCGCATTTTCACGTGTCAAAGAGCAGTCTTGTGTCTGCATGATAGCTGCTTTTTATTTAATGACCGGCCGCATTTGCGCGCTCCTCCCCAACCCCAAGCCCAAACAAAAGGGGCAGCGCCACAAACACCCCGTAAGCGTACCGGAACTCATTGTACACAGGCGTCGCCAGAAGCAGACTCCCCAGAAGCATCACGCAGGGCACAAAGGCAATCGCCCGCCGCCCCCTGTAAAGCGCGCAGGCAAGCGCAAACAGCAGAAGCCACGTATTCATTCCGAGACTCCACACCCTGTTGTAAAAAGCCTGAAACCATTGCAGGAACTCACCCATGGCCAAACTTGCGTCGTAGCTGAAAACTTTCCTCTCATTCTCTATGCCAAAGGGATTATCTACCATAAAGTATTCGCTGTAAAGAATCTGGTCGTGAGGAATATGTAAGGCATAATACCCCGCCGTCTGCCGGATCTCCGCCTCCAGATAAAGCATGGGATTGCGAAGCCCCACATGCAGCCAGAGCTTTGCGTACGCCCCCTTATTTTCCGCAATGACCTGTTGATTACCGTTTTCACGAATATAATTCTTCGTCATATCAAACAGATAGGGGTTGTAGTATGCATCGATCTGCTCCAGAGGAACGACCGTCTCCAACATCTCTACTTCCTCAGCGGTAAGATTGCCGCCTCTGGCATAGGCGCAGAGTAAATGCTGCACCGGCATGGTCAGGCTCTCGATCGTGTCCGGCGGCTGCACCTGAAGAGCCGTCAAAATCGGCCCCCGCCAAAGAAAGCTGCAAAACAGCACCGCGGCAACGGAAGTGTACATGCGCTTCCTCTCCTTCCGCTGTGAAAAAACCAGCACAACCGCCGTCCCCAGAAAGACAAAGATACCGTTGCTTCTGAGCAGGCACACCAGCACGCCCGTCACAAAAAACCAGAGCCAGCGCCGTCTACCCGACATTCCGCAAAGACCCATCTGCCCGTCCGCGTTGTGTAACCCCTCTCGTCCTTCCGCACAATGATGCAGCGCCCACACAAAGAGCAAAAACGCCGCCGTAAACCAAGCATCCTTGCCCATACAAATGCTGAACATTCCATTCACAGGGAGAAACGCATAGAAAAATACAGCGAGAACGAGCCCCGGAATCTTCGTGCCCCGCCGATACAAAAGATACAGGCAAAACCCGAACACCGCCGCCGTCAGTGCCATCTGGCAAAAGGTGTAAAGCGCCACTGCCGCCGTATAGTCGTGAAACAGACCATACCCCACCGTCAGAAACACTTTGATGATAAGCGTATGAAAATAGGGGTGGTGATTGGATTTTGCAGCCATGCCGAGTGCCTGCTCCATCTGCCACACCGCATCGTTGTTAAACCACGTCGGATAATACATGAAAAAGTAAGGGAGATAACACAGCAGGCATAGCAGGAAAAAGAGAAGCCAGATCCACCAATGTCCCTGCCTTTTTTTTCCCGGCAAAAAGACTCTGCGGCAGGCTGCCTGTACACCCGATGGCAGAAAACCGACCAAAGCAGCCCGATTCTCCAAAAGAAACCCCGCAGCAAGCAGTACGGCGAAACTTCCCGCCGCCCACAACACGAGCCGCCCCAAATTCTGTGCATTGCTGTAGTCCACCGAACCCTGCCAGTCCCCCAGCACGACAAAACAGGCATAGCAGACCGCAAAAGGAACCAAAAGCAGGAGCTTACGTCTCGTAGGCCGCTGTATTTTCATATCCCGATTCCATTCCATGCGCTATCCTCCGTGCTTCGCCTTATATTCCTTGCACACTTCGTCGATATAATCCCGCCACTGTCCGTAAATCGCCTCGTCGTTTGCCCTCTCCGCAATCTTTCTCGCCTCCCGCCCAAGCCGTTTGGCAAGCGCCGGATCTTCGATCAGCCGGTTGATACCATCCTCCATCGCTTTCTGGTTTTTGATGGGTATCAATAGGCCGTCCACCTCATTGGTCATAATTGTGCGCGGGCCGCCGCAGGGGCAATCCGTCGCCACAATGGGCAGCCCCAGCGCCATCGCCTCCATCAGGGCGTTGGGCAGCCCTTCCCAGTCCGAACTGAACGCAAAGAGCGCCGCGTCCGGGAGCTGTTTTTCCAGACTGTCGCTGGCCCCCATCAAATGCACATAGTCCTGCGCCTTAAGTTCCTCTATCGTCTTCTCCAGAAGGTTTTTTGTGCC
Source organism: uncultured bacterium (assembly GCA_947073545.1). Lineage (GTDB taxonomy): Bacteria > Bacillota > Clostridia > Lachnospirales > Lachnospiraceae > UBA3282. Next base: position 69,815 of record CAMTMP010000003.1, on the reverse strand, counting down.
GTCCTCCGTGTCCCTGCCGTAAATTTTCAGATCGTAGTCCGGGTGTTTTTTATGCACCTCATGAAAGGCCCGGATCAGCATGACCTGATTTTTGAAATCCACCAGCCGTCCCGACTGCACAACCGTTTTCGTGCGCTTCTCGGGTTCCGGCACGCCGATGTATTTTGGATTCAGCGGATTTAAGATAATGCGGGAATTTTTCTGCAACCTGGGCGCAAAGAACTCCCTTGCCCCCTCCGTCTGAAAAACACAGCCGTCCGCTCTCGGAAACAGAAAGGGAATCTGTATCTTGTCAAAGGGCCTGTCATAATGCCCCACCGGGTCTGTGCGTATGGAGATTAACACCGGAATCTTCATAAAAAAGGCCGCCGTCAGTCCGCGGTACAGTGCTTTTCTCGCAAAGGGTATGAGAATGTCCGGCTTTTCCTTCTTTAAAAACTCTTTCAGATAGCGGATACGCAGGAAAAACTGGATCAGACGGTTTTTCTTCTCATCCCCCGGTCTAAGCCCCACATGCACGCGCCGCACCCTCTCGTCAATCCAAAATTCGTCCTCCCCCTGCCACTCCGTAGCGACAAGCACCTCATAGCCGTTTTTCACAAAACGGTTGGACAGATTGGAAACCACCCGCTCCGCGCCGCCCTGTTCCAGACAATTTAAGTGAAATGCAATCTTCTTCGCCATATTGTTCTCCCTGCTAAACAGACCATTCCCTGATCTTTCGGATATAAGTCTCTTTGGAGAAGACGCCCGCGCGCTCCACCGACAATCTGCCGTAATGCGCCAGTTCCTCCTCGTTTTGCAAAAGCGCTGCAACACGGGCCGCGGTGCTTTTCTCTTCCTCCTCAAAACGGGAAGCGTCCATATCCGGTTCCTTTCCCATATTCGGCACCAGAATGCCGTATTTGCCGTCGAAAATCTCCGCCGGTCCGGTCATACAGTCCGTGCCCACCGCGGGAAGTCCCATTGCCATCGCCTCCACCAGCGCATTGGGAAATCCCTCCCAATAAGAGGTCAGAAGATAGAGCGTGCCTTTCTTCAAATAGGGATACGGATTTTTCTGCAGTCCGGCAAAATACACCGACTCCGCAACGCCCAGATCAACCGCAAGTTTCCGGTACGCTGTAAACTCACCCTTGCCGATAATAAGAAGCTTGGTATCCGGCAGTTCCCTGTGCACCAGTGAAAAGATTTTTAACAGATGCCAGAAACCCTTGACCACATCCTCCCGTCCCATGGAAACGATGATCCGTCCTTCCTGCCAAGGAAGAACAGCCTCCTCTTCCGATGCCCGCGCCTGAATCTGTGGAATATCGAAAAATCCTGTCAAAGTGTAGGCACAGCCGCACGCATACTTTTTCTCAATCATGCCGCGAAGCGTCTCCGAACAGCACAGAAGTCTGTCCGCTTTCTTGCAGAAGAGTCCCAGCCAAGAACTGTCCATGTCCATATAGCTCATGATCCCGAGCCAGCACTTTGCACCTTTTTTTGAGAAGAGCCGCCCAGCAAAAACATTGGCCAGATTAGCCGTAGGTCCGAAGCTGTAAGCGATGTCAATCTGCTCCCTTTTTTTCAACCGTTTAAGCCTGTATCCCCGCCGAAACACATTGAGAACCTTGGCAGTCTTTCCGGGTCTGCTCGGCAGTCCCAGATCGGTCACGGGAATATCCTCCACATCGAAATCTATGTTTGCGGAATCAAAGATGGCTATCTGTACCTCGAAGTACGGTTTTAGGACAACCGCCGTCGCCGCGCAGACTTTTTCCGCCCCGCCCTGATGCAGGGAGGGCACAATCAATAATAGTTTTTTCATATCTGTGAACTGTCTCCTGTCAAATAAAACCGCCGATATCCCTGCACCTGCGCGCGCACGTCAAACCCCGCCTGCCGTAACTTTTGCGCCGTATCCCTGCGGGCATAGCCCGCCTGCTTTAGGATTTCCTCCGCCCATCGCTTGGGCGGTTCCTCAATACGCAGATAGGTAACCAGCTCTGTGGCTTTCGCCTCTCTCGTGACCGTATCCGACACCATACATCGAAGCCCTGCCGCCTGCGCCTCCACCAGCACCCCAGGCAGTCCCTCGAAAAAGGACGGCAGAAGGAACATGTCCATCGCCTGATAAAACCGCCATGCATCTTTGCGGTTTCCCAGAAAATGCACCCGTTTTGCAATGCCAAGCTGCCTGCATTTTTCTTCCATCGCGGGCCTGTCCTGCCCTTCTCCCAAAAGAAGCAGGCAGGCGTCCGGTCTTTCTCCGCAGACCGCCGCAAAAACCTCCAGCAGATAGGGGTGGTTTTTCTGATATTCAAAGCGGCCGACGTGGCCAAGCACAAGCGCCCCGCCGATACCGAGCTGTGCCCGCACCTCCTGCCGCACGTTTTCATTGTAGGTGAATCGTCCCACGTCGATGGCGTTATAGATGACTTTGACCCGCCCCGCTTTCATGGCCGCCCCGCCAAACACATCCTGCCCCGCAAGCGCCGAGCAGGCAAAGCAGGCATCCGCTTTCTTTGCAAGCCCCCGCCTGAAAAAACGTGTCGCAAGGCCCTTTAGTCCTTTCACCACACCCGCGTTTCTGGCATGGGCGACTGTGACGGGCACCCCGGCCTTCTTTGCGATCGGCAGATAGATCCCGGCCGTGCTTGTCATATGCCCCTGCACCACCCGAAACTCTCTGTGCGCCGAGAAAAAGGCCTTCGCTGCTTTCCTGTAAGAAAAATAATTATATACTTTAAATTTCGGGAGCACATAAATATGCCCTCCCATAGCCTGTATTTCTTCGTCGTAAAACTGCGGTTTTCTGACGGTTGTGTCATTTTGATGCACCAGAAAGTCAAACTGAATCTCCTTCCTGTCCATCTGCCGGTAAAGATCCATGATCCGGCTCTCCGCGCCGCCAAGTCCCACGCCGCCAAGCACGTGCAGTACACGTATCGGTTTCGTCATATCCCGTCCTTCCCCGGCTGCCCGCAAACATTGCCGTTCACAGCCTCATCGCCGTCCCTCCCCGCACTATGACAGAATATCCCCCGCTTCCAGCGCAAGGCCGCTCTCGTAGCGGTCGATCAAGAGGGATCCGTCCACCGTGCGCACCACGGGTTTTCCGTCAAAAACATCGATCACCTCACCCGGCGCATAAGCCGAAAAGTCGATCATCTCGTCAAATGGATGGGCCTCCCAGACACGCACCTCCTGCTCTTTGCAATAGGCATACGCCCCCGGAAAGGGCGCCGCCACACCGCGGATCAAATTATAAATATCACGTGTTCTGTTATGAAAGTCGATTTTCCCGTCCGCCGCGGTGCGCTTCCCGTACCAGGAATCAAAGTCCTTAGAATCCCTGCGGATCTCGATATGCCCGCCCTCATAAGCGGCAAGCAGCTTGCGGATCAGCCGTTTCGAGCAGATCATATTCTTATACTGCGCCGTGCGGATATCGTCGTGGGGCGTGATGGAAAACATCTCCGTAGCAAACACATTCGGACTGTCCGCCTTCTCGTCATAGCGGAACAGATTCAGGTTGAAACGGGTATCCCCCAGAATCACGGACCAGTTTAGCGGGGAGCGTCCTCTGCCGAACGGCAGATACCCGCTGTTGCCGTGAAAACCGTAAATGCCGTGCTTGAAACAGTCCAGCACGGAAGCCGGAATCAACCGCTGCCAACCCATGGAAATACCGATGTCAAACTCATTCTCCCGCATTAGCTTCTGCGTCTTCTCATCCGTCAAAAAGTAGCTGTCCGCCTCATGCACCGGAATCCCGTACTTTTCGGTCAGCACAGAAAGCCCCTTGTAGCCCGACACCTGATTCTTCTTCGTCACCTCCGGGCTGATCGTGATGACCAGATCGACCGGACAGATTTCCTTCTGAATAAAATCGACGATATTCTCGGATGTATCTTTTACCCCGAACACAACTACCTTGTATTTCATATCTGCCGCCCTCTCTTCCGTAACACGTGATATTTATTTTAAATAATCCCTATACCAGTCGATCGCCAGCCCTATCCCTTTCTCAAAATCATAGGCGGGATCATACCCCAGCAGTTTCCGCGCCTTGCTGATATCCGCATTGGAATCCCGCACGTCGCCTGCCCTCGCCGGACCGAAATTCGGCTCTACCGAAACGCCGAGCGCCTGACAGAGCTGCTCGTACATATCAAGCAGATACAGACGTCCCCCCGCACCGATATTGAAAGCCTCTCCCGCCGCGCTGCTTTCTGCCTTGCAGGCACGCAGGTTCGCCTCAATCACATTGTCAATATAGGTAAAATCGCGGGACTGTTTCCCGTCACCGTTGATGGTGGGCGTCTCCCCGTGGAGAAGCTGTTTTATAAATTTCGGAATCACCGCCGCATACGCCCCGTCCGGGTCCTGTCTGCGGCCAAACACATTAAAATAGCGAAGACCGTAGGTGTCAAGCCCGTACAGCTCCTTGTAGAGCCGTCCGTACTCCTCATCCGTCTTCTTGGTCAGGGCATAAGGTGAGATCACACGCCCTTCCTGTCCCTCTCTCTTCGGAAGCTCTGTAGAATCCCCGTAGACGGAAGAGCTTGAAGCATAGACAAACTTTTTCACACCGCACCGTGTCGCAGCCTCCATCATATTTAACGTGCCCCGAATATTGATCTCCTCATAGACAAGCGGCATCTCCATGCTTCTGGGCACGCTTCCCCAAGCCGCCTGATGCAGCACATAATCCACGCCCTCACAGGCCGATTCACAGGTCTTAAAGTCCCGGATGTCTCCCTCTACGAATGTAAATCCGGCTTTCCCCATAAAGTGCTCAATATTTTCATACTTTCCCGTGGACAGATCGTCCAGACAGCGCACGCTGCAGTCCATGTCGAGCAGCGCCTCACAGAGATTCGATCCGATAAAACCGGCTCCCCCCGTCACAAGAAATACCGTCCCTTTTTCGAATTTGATGTCCTGATAGCTCATTTTTTACCTCCCAAATCCTTCCATAACATTTTATTTTCACACGCTTCCCTGATTAGCAGATACAGCGCGATATAGAACAGGGAAAACCCATAGATCATGTACCGCGACAGACACATAATGGTCATCGATGTGGCGCACACATTCGCCGCAATAAACAATAACGCCGTTCCCATGACGACCGCCGCCTGAAGCCGTCTTTTCACAATCATCTGCCGCAATATAAGCCCCGCCGCCAGAAGATAGAGAAAAAGCGCGGCAAAATTGATAAGCGGATGCACCACCGCAATGCTCCTGACAAATCCGTTCCGGCACAAAAGAATATAGTCGTACATCCACTGTCCGAAACAGGCCGGCAGAAGTTTTTTGATCATCTTTCCCGCCATCTCGTCGGACATGCTGCTCTGTTCGTAATAATCCACCTCTCCCAGGCCAAAATAATAGGCCGACAACTCCGCCTCCAGAATCCGGAACTTCAATATGTCGTGGTTTTCCTCCAAATAAGCGGCCCGCTCGTCAAAGCTGTCCCCGGCGTACACATAATTCAATCTCTGCTCCATCGACTTACGGTAAAAGCTGTCAAAAAAGGCTTGCTCCAGATCCCCCTCAGCAAAGACTTCCCTGTCCTCCTCGTCGCAGGCATAGATCACATTGGTGAGCGTATTCACCTGCCCGTAGGTATTGCCCATAAAGTACCCGGTCACGCCGTAATTATACACATGTACCGTCAAATCCCGCAAAAGAAAGACAAGAATCACAGCCGACACACACATGAATAACGCTCGATATTTTTTGTTCAATAAAATTCGAATGCCCAGAAGAAGCGCCCACAGAAGAATCGTTGTCATCATTTGTCCTCTGGTCATGGAAAGCAGATAAGCGAAAAAGAGCGCAGCCACCGCGTCGCATCCCTTTCCCTCAAAAAGCATCCGCAAGAGAAAATATACGAATATGGTAAAAAGCGGAATACACAGCCCCTCGCTCATCACCGAATTTTCCAAAAAAATGTGCAGCGCCGACACATACCGTGTAATCAGATGCGGCAAAAGCTGCAGGGCCACGAGCAGCAGCTCTTCCCACAGCCGGAGGCCAAAGCGTTTGGTCAGATACTCTGTGAGAGCCGTGATTCCCACCGCCGTGAGTATCCCCTGACCGGCCATCGCCGCCGTCAGATATCCTTCCCCGAAAACAGCCCGGAAAGCCGCCAAATAGAGCGGGTAGAGCGGTTCCCTGTGAATATGCATCGTGATATATTGTTCAGAATCATTATAAACCCCGACTCCGCCGACCGCAAGCAGCCCCAGAAAAAAGGCGAGAAGCCCTGCGAAAAGACACAGAGCTTTCTTTTTATCTCTATTCAATCCTACAATCTCCAATACCTATAATCCTCTGTCAAATATTCTTTCCGGTTGAGTAATCCCTTCAAATCCATCAGCACCTTTCTCTTATGCGCCGGATTGTAGAAAGAAGAAATTTTCTCTTTGTCGAGACTTAAGAACTGCTCGTGCGCCACGGCAATGACCAGCGCGTCCACATCCTTGATCTCATCCATAGTCTGGAACGTGATCCCGTAAAGCCGCTCAGCCTCAGAGGCATCCGCCGCCGGATCGACCACAATGGGAACAATGCCGTACTCTCCCAGCTCTCTGTAAATATCGATCACCTTCGTGTTTCTCGTATCCGGGCAGTTCTCCTTGAACGTAAAGCCCAAAATCGCCACTTTCGCGTGCTTCACGGAAATATTCGCTTTAATCAGGTTTTTCACCAGACTCTCCGCTACATATTTTCCCATATCGTCGTTGATACGCCTGCCGGAAAGGATGATCTGGGAATGGTATCCAAGCTGTTCCGCCTTATAAGTCAGATAATAAGGGTCTACGCCGATGCAGTGTCCTCCCACAAGTCCCGGCATAAAAGGCAGGAAGTTCCATTTCGTGCCCGCCGCCTCCAGCACGGATTTGGTGTCAATCCCCATTTTGTGAAAAATAATGGAAAGCTCATTCATAAACGCGATATTGATATCTCTTTGGCTGTTCTCAATCACCTTGGCCGCCTCCGCCACCTTGATGGATTCCGCACGGTATACGCCCACTTCCACTACCAGTTCATAAACCTTCGCAACCGTATCGAGGGTTTCCTCGTCCATACCCGACACGATTTTTGTGATCGTCTCCAGCCTGTGTACTTTGTCGCCCGGGTTGATCCGTTCGGGAGAGTATCCGATCTTAAAATCCACACCACATTTTAAGCCCGACTCTTTTTCCAAAATCGGCACGCACACATCTTCCGTCACGCCGGGGTACACGGTAGACTCAAACACCACCACAGAGCCCTTCGTCAGGTTCTGCCCCAGAATGCGGCTGGCTCCTTCCACTGGGGAAAGATCCGGCGTATGATCTTCATTGACAGGCGTAGGCACTGCCACAATATGAAACTTTGCCTCTTTAAGCTTTGTGGGATCAGCCGTAAATTCTACTTTCGTGTTGCGGATCACCTCGTCTCCCACCTCGTTCGTGGGGTCAACGCCGTTTTTGTACAGGCCGATCTTCGCCTCGTTTAAGTCAAATCCAACCACCTTGATCTTCTTGGCAAAAGCCACCGCAATCGGCATACCCACATAGCCAAGTCCGATCAGTGAAAGTTTTTCCTCTCCATTCAAAAGCTTTTCATATAATTCCATCTTTTCCTCCGTTTCCCGATTCCGCGCATCGGTCCTATTGCTGTCTTTCTGCCGAATCTCTTTTTCCGGCTGTCAGTTCTCTATCTCAGGCTGTCCGGCGGCTCACCGAGAACCAGCCCTGCCTCCTCCATATAAGCGGCCGTCACCAGTCTGCGGTCAAATTCCCGCTCCATCTTCTCTCTGCCGCGCTGTCCCATCTGCGCACGCTCCTGGGCGGAAAGAGAAAGAAATTTTTCCAGCGCTGCAATCAATTCCTCCGGGCTCCCCGGTGTAAATCCAAAACCTGTCACGCCCTCCTCAAAAGCCTCCTTACAACCGCTGATATTCGAAGCGATAACCGGTCTGCCCGTGGCCGCGCCCTCGATCAGCGCGTTGGACATGCCCTCATGAAAGGAAGCTACCACAATGGCATCGGCCGCCGCCAGATACTCGTGTACCTGCGTGTGGAAACCGATCTGCCGGACCACGCCCTCCTTCTCCAAGTCGTCCAAAAGCTCCTGGTAATCTTCGTCACAGTACCCCATAATATCGAAAAATACCCGGTCGCTATGTAATCTCTGCGCCGCCGCAATATATTCGAGGATGCCGCGCTCCTTCATCACCCTGCCCACAAAGAGGAAATGGATCTTTTCTCTCTCGGGATAAGGCTCATAACCGTGCTTTTTCAGATTCACCCCTGAGCCCATGACCATCCTCGACTTTTTCGCCGTAATGCCCATGTTCCGAAAAATCCCTCTGTTCTCCTCATTTTGGAAAAACACGCAGGCCGCCCGCTTTAAGCCCGCGCGGTACATTAGGACGATCAGCTTGAGAAGCGGACCCGTCCTGTCAAAAGCGCCCCCAAGCCCCGTGATCGTAGCTATATAGGGAATCTTTCTTGTGCCTGCGGCAAACCCGCCGTATATATTGGGTTTGATTGTATAAGTCACTACCAGATCAGGCTTAAGTTCCTTCATCATTTTAGCGTAAGCGCGGTATAACTTCAAGTCCTCCAGCGGATTGATTCCCCTGCGGTTGATCGGCGTTTCTATGATATGGCATCCCGCCGCTTCCAGCTCCCTGCCCTTCACGTCGTCCGGCATACTCACCCACACTTCATATACCGCGCAGAGCGCCTCTATAAATTCGCCCCGGAAGTCGTAGAGACCGCCGGAGGAGTTTGTCAGAACCAAGACCTTTTTCATAAAACAACGATACCTTTCCTAAGTTTAAAACAAGTCTGAATGTGTTCCGGTACGGAATAGAAATAATTCGAGCGCATCCTGACTAATGCGGTAAATAAGAAGCCAATCCGGCTCAACATGACATTCCCGAAATCCTCTGTAATTACCTGTCAATCCATGATCGCGGTATTTTTCATCCAATTTTTGTTCACACGCAAGTACATTGACAACATCCCGCAGACGTTCCAATTGACAGCCTCGTTTTTTTGCCAGCCTCAAGTCTCTTTTGAACTGGTTAGACGGTACAATTTCAAGCATCCGCAAACACCTCGTCTGTCAGATCATCAAAACACTTATACCGTCTGTAACTGCCCGGATTGTTTTTCATTTCCTCATACTCATCCAGCGCGGCTCTGGTCTCCGCATTCGGTATAGAACGCTTCACTTCAAACGGAATGCCGTCATGGTTGATTGCAGAACGCAAAAACATATTGATAGCCGAGGACATGTTTAACCCAAGATCATTAAAAAGCGCCTCCGCCTCCTGTTTCAAAGCAGAATCCACACGCACGTTAATATTCGTTGTCGCCATATAATCACCTCTCTACTCATATTATATCCCCAGATGAAAGCATCGTCAACAAAATCGACATAATCGTTTTGCATCATACTGCTCTCTCTTTGCATCCGCAACACAAAGGACACATCTATGGCACAATATCCTCCCCCGCCATATCCCGTATCATCACCTCATTAAACTTCATCATGCAGACCCCCTCTTTGTATGCGCCGATCCGCACCTCGTTCTCCTGCCCGGAGAGGTTTTTCACCACCGCCGAAGCCAGATTGACGCCACAACAATAAGCGTGGGGATACCCGCCGCCGAAGCGGGGATTTACCTCCGAAATATAGTAAACGCCTCCAATCTCAAAAATATCAATGTCTATCATACCCTGGAAGCCGCATTTTTCCGCAAAATCGCGAATCAATCCGAATAGTTTTTCGTCTTTGAAGGACACGGATTTATCGGTCTCCCCCGCCCGCATCTTGATCTTCTTTTTGACGAAGATATCCGTACATTTCCCGGAGAGCATATCCACGTACACGTCCGCGCCGAACTCTGTACCATCCATGTACTCCTGAATCATCAGATCATCATAGAGATCGAAAAGCACCTCAATTTCCTTTTTGCTCCAGACCTTATTGATGTGGATGCTGGCACTGCCCCGCACAGGCTTCACAAAGACGGGATAAGAAATCTCCCCGGCCTCCTCAGCCCGGTAAAAGGGCTCCTTGTCCACATAACACTTGGCCGTAGGAATCTGCATCTTTTGCAGCAGTTCAAACATCCGGTACTTGTCAAAGCATGTCTCCACCAGCTCATAATCGGAGATAATGGGCGTCGTCCCCACAGCCAAAAAGCGTTCCCGCTCCTTCGCCAAAAGAGACAGTTCCGGGTCAATCAGCGAAAAGACACCGGTTATTTTTTCTTTCTCGCAAATTTCCAAAACCCTGTCCAGATACCCAGGCTCCGTGATTCTTGGCACCAAGAAAAAATCGTCCGCCTCATACACCGCAGGCGCCAGATTGGAGCAGTCCGTCGCAATCACCCTGCCCTTGCCCGCCAGCTCCTTCTTAAAATACTGCACCACCTTGTCGCGGGTGCCCGCACTCAAAATCAAAATATTCATACTAACCCCCATGTCGCTGCTTCACAGCGACTCATAATCAGCGGACGAACAAGCTCGTCCTAGAGAATGCCCGTTTTTCGGCATTCTCCTGTGTGAGACGGAGTTGCGAAGCAACTCCTAGAGTTTCTAAAGACGTCCCGTCCTATGACGGGACGTCTTTAGAAACTCTTCTCACGCTCTTCAAGCTGCTTCTTTCGGATTTCCGCAAAATTCCCCTCCGCCGCGTTGGTATCTTCCGCCACCTCGTCGGTGTGCCCAAGCACCGTCTGCACCGTCATCCAAAGCACTTTCATATCCATGCCGAAAGTCAGGTGCTCCACGTACTCCACGTCTTTCTGAAAACGCCTGTCCCAATCGAGAAAATTGCGCCCGCTCACCTGTGCAAGCCCCGTCAGCCCCGGCCGCACGCTGTGTCTTAATCGTTCGCGCTCCGTATAGTAGGGCAGATAAGAGACGAGCAGGGGCCTTGGCCCAATCACACTCATATCGCCCTTCAAAATATTGAAAAGCTCCGGCAGCTCGTCCAGACTCGTAGCCCGCAAGAATTTCCCAAACTTCGTAAGCCGCACTGCATCCGGCAGAAGCACCCCCTTCTCATCCCGCGCGTCCGTCATCGTGCGAAACTTACAGAGGGTAAAAATCTTTTCATCCTTTCCCGGCCTCTCCTGCTTAAACAGCACCGGACTCCCCAGCTTCACCCGCACCAGAACCGCCAGAACGGCCAATACCGGACTGAGTACGATAATACCGCACAGGGACAATAAAAAATCCAAACATCTTTTGATACAATTCTTATACATATATTGTTCCTCTCTGAGGATATTTTATGATTCTCAGAAGCTGTAATCTATGGCAGCGCCAACAAGAACCGCACCGTGCTTCCTGCTCCGAAACCTCCCGAGCTTGCGGTTATTATAGCATATATAAATCCAATTGTCTCCCCGGCCCGGTGAAATTATAACGTAACAGTTCAGCCTTCGGCTTCACTGCCACGTCTGATGCGCACAAAATGCTCCAACGTCGTATTTTGGCGCTTGCACAGCTCGCAAAATCGCATGCAGAGCAATTTTGCGAGCTGAATAGTGTCAGGCTGAACTGTTACATTATACCCCCTCCCAAATGTTCTGTACATTTTACCAAGACAACATTGATTTACTTGCGCACAGGCTGTATAATATTTACAACAACAAAACAATTCCTTATGGAAAAATTGTGCAAAAACCAAAAATATATCGTGATAAGGAGGTACACACATGAAGGAACTGGTTAAGATTCACTCCAAAAGTCATCCCAACATTGAATTGAAAGCAATCCACGGACATTTCGTAACCCCAAACTCCCATATCAATTACTTTTTGGATATGACCACGATGAAAACGAGATTGAGCGAGGCGTCTACCGCCGCAAAAGAACTGAGCAGACAGATCATGCTGTCCACCGTAGTAGATACGATCGTCTGCATAGACGGCTGTGAGATCATCGGCGCATTTTTAGCGGAGGAGCTGACGAGGGCCGGCGTTTATTCCCGCAATGCGCACCAGACAATTTATATCGTCACTCCAGAATATTCCACATCCGGACAGATGTTGTTCCGCGATAACTATCTGCCCATGATTAAAGAAAAAAATATACTGCTGCTTCTCGCAAGCGCAACCACAGGGCGCACCGTCACCAAAGCGGTACAGACCCTGACCTATTACGGTGCATCCATCAGCGGTGTCAGCGCCATATTCAGCGCCGCCAACGCTGTGGCAGGCATTCCGGTCAATGCGCTGTTTACCACATCGGACATTCCCGAATACAAGACTTACAGTTCGGAAGAATGCGCATTGTGCAAAGAAAAACAGCCCATAGACGCTTTTGCAAACGCATTCGGCTATTCTGCGATCCAGTAAACAACCGCCTAAATAAAGACGGTTAGACACGTCCGGAGTTATCGCTGCATTTTTGCTTTTGCCGCAAAAACTGCTATGATAACTCCGGCTCTTATTACTATACACTTTACTGTCTATCTGACATCCTTATACAGCGCATAATAGTCCGTCTCCATCTCACGCCTTTAAAACAGCCCCTTCACCGTGCGGATGATCGCCTCCATCTCCTCGTCCGTATTCTTGATATCGCTTGGCAGACAGAGTCCTCTTGCAAAAATATCCTCACCCACACTTCTGCCGTCCCCGCAGTGGGAAAAGAAGTCATATTCCGCAAAGACAGGCTGTAAATGCATCGGTTTCCATATCGGCCTGCTCTCCGCATTGAGCTCCCGTTCCAGCACATCCATAACCATATCCGGCGTCACCCCGCTGTCCGCAGCAATGGCCATCCCGGAAAGCCAGTTATTGGCCTCCCCATCCGGGTTCATGGGGTTCATCTGTATAGCGGGAATATCCGCAAACGCCTCGCAGTACCTCCTGTAAATCTCCCTCTTCTTTGCTTTGTGCTCCTCTATATGCAGAAGCTGTCCTCTGCCGATTCCCGCCGTCACGTTGCTCATGCGGTAATTATAGCCGATCTTAGAATGCTGGTAATGTCTGGCCGGGTCTCTTGCCTGCGTCGCCAAAAAAGTCACTTTCCTCGCGTCCGCCTCCTCTGCCGAGACAAACATACCGCCTCCCGACGTGGTAATAATCTTGTTGCCGTTAAACGAATAAATCCCGTATTTACCGAAAGTGCCCGTATGTTTTCCTCGATAAGTACTGCCAAGGGACTCCGCCGCATCCTCCACAAGCGGTGTACCGTGCGCCGCACAGATTTCCATGATCTCGTCGAGCTTCGCGGGCGTGCCATAGAGATGCACGCAGATCACCGCCTTGGGATTCGGATATTTCTCATAGGCTCTCTTTAAAGCTTCCGGAGACATATTCCACGTATCCGGCTCCGCATCGATAAACACCGGCGCACCGTTCTCATAGACAATCGGGTTGCAGGAGGCGGAAAAGGTCAGGTCCGATACAAAAACCACATCCCCCCGCTTCACATCCAGAAGCCGAAGCGCCATATGAATCGCCGCCGTGCCGGATGACAGCGCCGCCGCATGGCCACAGCCTGTGTATTCTGCCACTTCCTTCTCAAAAGCGTTTACGTTCGGCCCCAGAGGCGCCACCCAGTTCGTATCGAAAGCCTCCTGCACAAACGCCTGCTCTTCCCCGTGCATGGTGGGGGAAGAAAGATAAATTCTTTTCTTATCCATGATTCTGACCCTCCCTAGTGTTTTACGTTCTGCCCGCGCCCATTCGCAAAACCGCATCTTCGATGCTTTCCCGCCGCTTCGCTGCTCATTTTGCTCATAGACGGGCGCTCCCTCAGAGCATCACATGTCTGCCAAATTCATGCAAGCATGATTTGTCCGACCTATGACGCTCTGGCTGAACTGTTTAGCTATAATGATACGTCGGCACAATCTCCTGAATCAACGGTCTGATGTCCGAGCTCTCAATCTGGCACTCATCCTTCAACGCCTTCAACTGGGCAAAAAACTCGTACTCGTCCAGTTCGATCGGCTTACCGATGTGGATCATGCGGTTTGCCGTATCCTTCATGCCCTCTTCATCCATCAGAAGCTCCTCGTAGAGCTTTTCTCCCGGGCGCAGACCGGTAAACGCAATCTTGATATCCTCACCCACACGGTATCCCGAGAGTTTAATCAGATTTTCCGCCAAGGACAGGATTTTGACAGGTTCCCCCATATCAAGAACGAAAATTTCTCCGCCCTTTGCGTATGCGCCCGCCTGCAGAACAAGGGACACCGCCTCGGGTATGGTCATAAAATAGCGTATGATATCCGGGTGCGTCACCGTGACCGGACCACCCGCGGCAATCTGCTTGCGGAAGAGCGGAATCACACTGCCGTTGCTGCCAAGCACATTGCCGAAGCGCACTGCTACAAACTCCGTCTCGTAATGCTTGTCAAAGGTCTGGATAATCATTTCACAGATCCGTTTGCTGGCTCCCATAATATTCGTGGGGTTCACCGCCTTGTCGGTAGAAATCATGACAAACCGCTGCACACCGCTCATGGCCGCCGCCTGCGCCGTCTTAAAGGTTCCGAAAACATTATTCTTAATCGCCTCGGTGGGACTGTCTTCCATCAGCGGCACATGCTTATGGGCCGCCGCATGATAAACGATATCCGGCTTATACGTTGAAAAAATAAAGTTCATCCGGTTGGTATTGCGCACAGAGGCGATGAGCACCATCAAATTTAACTCCGGATATTTTCGTCTCAGCTCCTGCTGCACATCGTATACCGAATTCTCATAGATATCCACAATAATCAGTTGTTTCGGTCTATGGGTTGCAATCTGCCTGCAAAGCTCGCTGCCGATGGAACCGCCGCCGCCGGTGACGAGCACGGTTTTCCCCTGCACATAGCCAAGAATGGAGTCCAAGTCAACGCTGATCGGATCTCTGCCGAGCAGATCCTCAAGCTCCACATCCCGCAGCTTGCTCACATTGACTTCACCGTTTACGAGCTGATACATACCGGGAAGGGAACGAAGCTTACAGTTCGTATCCTTGCAGATTTCCAAAATTTCCCGGATCTCCGTCCGTGGCGCGGAGGGCATCGCCACAATAATCTCGTCCACATCATAGATATCTGCGCACTCCACGATCTTGTCCCGGCCGCCGGCGACTTTGATACCTTGAATATATTTCCCCCATTTTCCCTTGTCGTCATCGATGATGCACTTGATGACCATGGTGGAAAAATTGCTGTTTACAATCTCCTTGATAATCAGATTGGCCGCCTCGCCCGCGCCGATCACCATAACCGAAATCAGATTCTTCTTATTCTGCTGCTTGTGCTTTAATCCGCGGAAAAAGCGATAGGAAAAACGGCTCGCAAAGATACAAACCACCAGAACGGCCATGTACGCGGGATAGTAGCTCCTTGGCACCGCCCGGGTCGTCACCTTAAAAAACTGCAGTCCCACACCGTCCGCCAACATGGACAACACACAGGCCACCACGATATTCTGCAGCTCCGTCTCCCCCGCGAATGCCCACAGACTGCTATAGAGCCGCATCAGATAAAAAATAACCAATGTTAAGAGAATATTGATCGGCATAAAGCGCTCTATGGGCTGCATGAAGTGCCGCGGAATTTCATCGAGGTGAAAGTCGTAACGCCACAAAATCGCCACATAGCCTGCCAGTACAATACTGATAATATCATATATGATCAGGCATGTCCGTCTGTAAAACAATTTTGCGTTAAAAGGTTTTCTTGTTTTTTCCATAGTATTATCCGTTTTCTTATGCTTCTTCGAAACTGTTTCGTACCTTCACGGTTCCGGTGCAAAATCCATTTCAAATTTTCTTCGGCAATGGTATGCTGCACCTTCGTATCATGTTCTTACGTTCTCAACCGTAAATGCTTCGACCTGTATTACGCACTTTCTTTCATTCCATCCGCTCGTATATCCACAAGCAAAGGCCCCATCGCAAGAAGCAGACAGTACGCGATCGGACAGCAGGGATGGAAAATCCACTCCGTCAGCCCGGCCACCGCAAAGAGCAGCAGAAGCGCCAGCGGAAACAGGGCGCACTCCCTGTCCTCCCTGTGCCGCCGGTAATAGATAACCGCCTGCACAAACGTCCCTATTCCAAGCAGCAAAAACACGCCGCCCACGAAAATACCGTGGTCATAAGCCACCTGCAGATAAATATTGTGCGCGTGGGCCAGATAGTTGCCGTCAGGCTCCATAACGCCCATATCATCGTGTCCCGTCTTGTTTAATCTCTCGTAATATCGCCCAAATATATATAGTCTTCCGTTTGTATAAGACTCTTCTTCCTCAGACTCCGCCGCTGCCGCCATATCCTCCGCGGACGCAAGCAGTATTTTTTCCCCGTTTTCCAGATAGGGACTTCTGTACTCGGAATCCCCGTCCGCCTTACTGAAATAGAGAAAAGCGTTCAAACATTTTTCCTGCGGGATTCCCAGCACCTTCATTTGAAACGTCTGGATAAAACGTTCCACGGTGATATAGTAATAGGAATCCATATCCCTGCCGTGCACTAGTTCCGAGGGAAACTCCTCGATCTCGTGCGCCTCTATGTCGGCAGCCACCGCGGGAATCGTTCTCTGCGCCGTAAACATCACGGGAAAACTTATAAGGACGGAAAGTATCATCAGCCCCATTCCCCGCAAAAAACGAGCCCACTTCTCGCGAAGAGGAAGCGCTCTGCCTGCAAAAAAAGCCACCGGAATCACCACCACCGCCGTCACAAAAATGGCCAGATATCCGGTTCTCGACAAGGTAAACAGCAGATACATGGCGGAAACGCCAAGCACCGAAAGTTCCTTATAAGTCCCGGCCAGAGAAGGACAGCGTCCGTAAGCGTCCAAAAATTTCACAAGCGCCGCGCACACCACCAGAGCCAGATATACCGCGGAAATCGTCACCGTATGGAAATGGAACGGATAGCGGTAATACTGAAAATACATATAAGGTCTGTGCAGCAGGCAGTAGCCCACCGTCAGAACAAAATGCAGCAATATGCCGTTTACTATATTATGCAGCAAAACCGTCCGTTTTACGCCTGAAGCCATCCGCAGATAGTAAAGCGCGAAACAGCAGACGAGAAAAATAGGCCAGCCTCTCGTATTCCGATACAGGATAAGCAAAGCAAAAAACACGCCGACAAGAATGCCGTAAGGCACGGAAACTCTTTTTATCTGCCACGTAAAGAGGAGCCTCAGTGTATTCAGTATCACGATACCAGAAACGACTGCCGCCCAAACCGTAAGCTGCAGCGCCTTAATCTCCAGCTCGCCCGGCTCCGCCAGTCCCGCCGCCACGCTCTTTTCCACAAGGGTCGCCAGCGCATCCCGATAATACATCGGTGCAATCAGCGCCGCCACCACGCCGTACATGAGATGATACCAGTTGAAAATCTCCTTTTTACTGTAAGTCACAATCAAGGCAAGCGCAAAGAAGATAAGCACCTGCCTGTACGCCACCGTATGATGAATCTCATAGAGCGCGTTCATATAATTGCAGCATCCCCAGATCGCCCCGGCAAACATCACAGACTGCAGATCATCCCGCCATCTCTCCCGAAGCACTGTAAAAGGCGTCCTGTCCGAAGCAAGCCCGGTTCTGTCATGATTCACTGCATAGAATGCTGCAACAGCCGCAAAAACAACCCCTGTCTCATAAAACAGAATGGAATAAATGTCTGTCGTAAAAAGATGGCACGGCCCGATCGCCACAAACGCTGCAACAGCCGAAACCGCAATGAGCGGATTTAGAATAAAGCGCATGGCCCGCTCCACCGTAAGCAGGGTGTTCCGCTCAGGATACTTCTCATAATAGCGCGCGGTAAGAAAGGAGGTAAGCACACCCGCAAGCAGAAAAGCCGCAAACAGGGCAAGCGTCTTTCCCTTCCTCAAGGGCACTTCATAGACATAGTCCGCAACCATGCACCGCTCCGTGTCTTCCACATCGTCATAGTAGAGGGCGCCGATATACATATTTGTATTTTCTCCCGCGTTATCGGCGTAAGCCACATGAAATTCGGATTCCACTCCCTGCAGCAAAAGATAGTAATCACGGCCCACTTCCGTGTCAATGTTTATCTGTACACGGCAATAGCCGGGAATCGTCTCCATATCCTCGGTATCGATGATCTGCTGCATGAGCGTCCGCATGGAGGCGTCCCGCAGCACAAAGTTGAACTTTTCCCCTCTTGTCCAGTCAGCCAGATAAATCTCGATCTCTTTCAGCCTGTCATACTGGGCGATAAATCTCTGCTGCACCACATCATCCGCGTTGACCGCCCCGGAGACAACCATCTGCTGTCTTCCGCTCGCAGCCCTCACTTCCTCGTGGATCAGACGAAGGGGCCAGAGTATAAGTGCCGCGCATATTGCCAATATCCAGACCGTGCCGCAAATGGCCTGCTTTTTATTTAAAATTCGGTTCATAAATGCTCTCTCCCGCAGTTAGTGTACCACGTTTTGGGTGTTTTTACAAATCAAGTCCCTTCGCCTCATCACACCCCAGAATCATATTCATACATTGGATGGCCGCGCCGGACGCGCCTTTCCCCAAATTATCGAACTGCGAGGAAACCACAATGCGTTCCTCGTTCCCTGTCACGTAAATCTTCAGCCCGTCCCATCCCGACAACCCGTTTCCTGCCAGAAATCCACTGACCGCGGTCTCGTCATCCGAAGCGCTCACTTTGATAAACCGCTGCTTCTCATAATATTGTGCGTAATAATGCAACAGCGATTCAGGTGTCTCCTTCTTTGTCAGCATATCCGCATAGAGCTGCACGGAAACTACCATACCGCTGTAATAGTCATCAATGATCGGAGAAAATAAAGGCGTGCGCGTAAGCCCCGTGATTTTCCGCATCTCTTTTAAATGCTTGTGCTGCTGCGTCAATGCGTATTCTCTTCCCGCCGCCAGCTCTTTGGGCCTTCTCTCGCTCTCATATGCCGCTATCACTTTCTTTCCGGCTCCGCTGTATCCCGAAATCGCGAAGCTGCTTACCGGATAATCTTTGGGAAGAATCCCCCCCGCGACTAACGGATACACCAGCGAGATAAACCCGGTGGCATAGCACCCCGGAACCGCGACCCGCTTTCCCTCCTTGATGGCGGACTTATGAGCGGCCGATAACTCCGGGAACCCATAAGCCCATCCTTCCTCCGTCCGGTGCGCCGTGGATGTGTCGATGATTACCGTATCCGCCTTTTCCGCCAGCATGACGGATTCCCTCGCCGCCGCATCCGGCAGACACAGAAAGGCGATATCCGCGGCATGAATCATTTTCTTTCTCTCCTCCGGGTCTTTCCTGCGCTCCGGACTGATGTGCAAAAGCTCTATATCGTCACGTTTTTGAAAACGCTCGTTAATTCTTAGTCCTGTCGTTCCTTCGCTTCCGTCAATAAACACTTTCGTCTTCATCAAATATGCGTTTCCTTTCCATTAAAAGTATATTTGTAAATTTTACATCGTACCCGCCCATAAATCAACACAATATATTGACGCGATTTTGTTCTATATTTGTAACAGTTCAACCATATTGGCTCCCTTATTCATTTCCGGCACGCATACCCATCTGCGCCACCGCCAAAAACAATGGCAGCGCATACCAAAAAAACAGCACATATCTGGGCAGATAAGTGGGCCCCAGAAGCACCGTAAGCCAGATAAGGAAAATCGGCAAAAAAGGATATAACAATTCATATCGTCTGTTATTTAACAGCCACGCAAACAGGAACGCATAGATCCAGAACATGGCTCCCGGAGAAAACAGCCACGAAACGACCGGTATCTTCTCCTTCCAGACTTCCAGTGACAGTTTCCGGTACACCTCGTCAAGCCATGGGATTTTGCTCTCCCTGACGCCCGGCAGTTCCACCTCGTAGCCGAAATAAGAATTATCTTTATAGGTAAAAGTAAAAACCGTATTTCCCCCGTACACGTTAATTACCGTGTCAGGATACCAGAATCCGTACGATGTCATCCACCATGCATTCAGATAAATCAAGGGTTTTTTCATTCCGACACGCAGCCATAGCCCGGCATATTTCCCCTTATCCCGCGCAAAGGCCTCATTGTCAAAACGGTATTTTACCGGGTCGGAAAGCCTCGGCGTATACAGGGAAAGCGCCTCCTCACTCAAAACCTCGTGGAGCGTTTCAAGATCCGCTCCGGAAAAAACCTCCGGCGCATACTGATAGGTTCTGGCAAGCTGTTGAATCGGCACGGTCAAAAGCTCCTGATATTCGGAGTCGTCCGCGCAGAGCGCCACTTTCAGCCCGCCGTTCACAAGCATACACCCTGCCACCGCACAAACCGCCAGAAGAAGCAGACGCCCCCGCCCCTTTTTCTGCAAAATAAGCAGAAAGGGAATCATCACCAGAAAGGCGTAAAACCCATTGTTGCGAAGAAGCATCATCCCCATCCCGCTTGCCACAAAGAGAACCTGCCAGCCCTTTTGCTCAAAAAATGTCTCCTCCGTTCCCATCTCCAGCAGGCAGACGAGCAAAAGCAGCAGGGCAAGCGTAAACAGCGCGTCCTTGGCAGAGCAGAGAGTGAACATCACCACCGTCGGAAACAGTCCCAGCCATACAAGGCCTGTCAGCCGCAAAACGCGGGGCACTCTTTTTTTTCGAAGATAGGAGAACAGAAACGTGAAAACGCCCGCCGCCAGAACCATCTGAAAAACCATGTAGCAGGCGATACCCAGATTATAGGAACCCGTCAATTTATGAACGCCACAGATCATTCCGCCAAGGAGCAGCACATGCACAAGCGGATGATGCGTAGAAAAGACCCTAGTGGCCACCTGTATATATTCATCCTGCGCGTCGTATACAAAGAATCCCGGATATACCGCCAAAAACACGGGCAGCCAGCACAAAAGAAGAAAAAGGAAGGAAAGGACGTTCGCATATCTGCCCGCCCTTTTGGTAACGCTTGTTATTGTTTGGGATGGTTTTCTTCCTGCCCTGCGCTCCCTCTTTCCCAGCGAATCAATCAGCCGCCACAAGAGGCACACCATCCCCGTAAACAGGATGCCAAGCGTCACCAGCAAAAGCCATAACGTCACATCCTTTATATCCACATTCTCCACGCTGTCAAGCCGCGCGCCAAACAGTACCGCCGCCGAAAACAAAAAGGAAAAAACGCCCGCAATCAGAAGACTTCTGCTTTCGCTCTTTTTTTTGTCACTTTGCATCTCTCTCATCCACACACTCTCTGATCACATACTGGGGGGAATTGTTCATGGAAATATAAATCCGCCCGATGTACTCACCGATAATCCCCAGCATCAGAAGAATCAACCCGCAGAAAAATACGATCGACGCCATCAGCGCGCTGAAACCAACCGGCACTGCCGGGTTTAAAAACTTTTTTGCCACCGTATAAATGCCGTAAAGAAATCCGCAGCAGGCGGAGACTATCCCGATCACCGTGGCAATCCGCAAAGGCTTTACACTGAAAGCCGTGAACCCGTTAAACCACAGCCCCAAGAGCTTTCCAACCGTATAACCGGAAGTCCCGATCTCACGCTCTCTGTGGGTCACTTCCACATTTGCGATTTTTTTCGTGGCGCGGAGCACCAGCCCGATCACATAGGGATAGGGGTTTTCATAGCGGACTAACTCCTTCGCGATAAACCCTCTCATGGCGAAATAACTAGAAATATAGAGTTCCTTGGGCTTACCCAGCATAACTCTGGCCATCAGCTCATTGACTTTGCTTCCGAAGTTCCGAAAAGCCGAGTGCCGTTTATGCGCATATTTCGCATAAACCACATCATAGCCTTCTTCCAGTTTCACAAGCAGTTTTCCGACTTCCTCCGCGGGCGTCTGCCCGTCATCATCCAGACAGACCACCACCTCGCCGCGCACATGGCGAAATCCCGCCATAAGGGCCGCGTGCTGTCCGAAATTTCTGGCCAGATTCACGCCGCAGCTATCTCCCCGTCCCGCACACAATCCGCGGATTACATCGAAGGTATTGTCCGGTGAAGCGTCGTTGACAAGCACTATCTCATACGCATACCCGGACAGCTCCTTCATCGCCCTATCAATCTCTTCCACCACCCTGCCAATGGTCTGCGCCGACCGGTAGCAGGGAATCACAAAACTGACCAACTGCTTCATCTTTTCTCCGTTCCGAGGCGTTTTTTCCTCTCCCACGCGCTGCGCTCTGTCTCCATAAAGAAAACCGCTCTTTCCCCCTGTTCCAGACTGACCGTTTCGCGCCTGTCCTCTATCATGCAAAAGCCCGCTTTCTCATAGCTTTTCCATGCCCCCGCATTGCCCTCCACAAAGCGCAGAAATATTTTTTTCAATTCCAGTTTCTCAAATCCATATGCCAGCATCAGTTTCGCCGCCGCCGTGCCGTACCCTCTGCCAAGCGCATCCTCCTCACCGATGAAAACGCCGTACTCGGCCGTCCCCGCCGTCCTGTCAATATCCCGCAGATAGACGCTGCCGATTTCCCTGCAGACGCTTGCTTCGTCCGATTCACACGTCTTTTCCATACAGGGTTTCACATGTTCCGTTTCACGCTTGTCCGCGCCGCCGTGCTTTTCTTTCGGACACTCTTTTGAGTCCGTCAGGCAAATGATAAACTGCACCACATGCCCCGGCTCCACCTGCTCATGAAGCCACGCCATATGGCTTTCCTCCGTAAACAGCTTCTGATAGATAAAATTTTTTCTCACGAACTCTTTGTTGCGCCACGCCACGATCTTCGCCGTATCCGCCGCTGTGATCGGCCTCAGATGCACCTTTTCTGCGATCATTTTTCTCTCTCCACCGGAATCACCTGATACACACCATAGCGATCCCCTATCCTGTCATATTCCTCAACATATACGTCCAGACCCTTTTCCGCATAGGGCACCTCGAGCCACGCAAGTCCCCGCAGACGCACTTCCTCATCCGACATGATAAACGCCGCCTTCCCGGTCAAAAGCGCGTCCGCCGCTTCCTCTATCCCAAAAGCCGCAAGTTTTTTCCGGTACAGCTGACTCTTACACATCCAGCCCCCGGCAATGTCATAGTTTGCAAGCGCATGTTCCCTATACGCCAAGAGTTTTCCCGAGAAGGCCACGGTTGAATAGACATCCTCCAAATAAAAAGTGTCCGGATGCGCCCTGCAGTACGCGTCTATGGCCTCCCAATCCCTGTTGGTCTCCTGCCGCCTCGCCTGATCGGCCTGTACTGCCGGAAATCCTTTCCACAATCCCCACAGGCAAAGGAAAAGTAACGCTGCCCCTGCGCCGAAAAAAAGCGTTCGCCCTGCCTTTTCCGGTACCTTTCCCGCAGAGAGCATCCCCCGCTGCAAATACCGCAAAAACATCCCCGCCAGCAGGCAAAACTCTACCAGATAAAGGGGATGGGTTATCCGCTCAGGGTCCCGCCCCCTTATCAGAACAAACATCCATAAGCCGCTTCTCACCATAAAAATCAGAGCAAGCTGTATCGCGGCTGCAAACAGACCTGCCATATCCCGCCGCAATAAAATAACTGCCGCTATTATATTTATTCCATACCCGAATATCACCAGCAGATTATAGGGTGCGTCACCGCCGTGAACACTTCTGTAGCGGTACAGCAAAAGCTTTTCCCTAAAAACCGCTCCCCAGTCTCTCTCTGCGCCCACATGCTCCTTCGCATAGGCCGCTACGTCCGAAAGCATCTGTGCGTCAATGCTCTCGTCAAGACCGAAATTGTAGTTTTCCAGCAGAATTTGCGAGCCGGGTGAAACGCCAAGCGCCTCTAAGTCCGCATCAAACCGCTCCTCCGTCAACACTTGGGGATAAAAATCATAAATCGTCGTCCTATCGTTAAAAAACTGCCTGAACTCCCGCCACTCTCCGCCGTAGGCAAGACTGTCCGCCCCTATGGACAGCCCCATCCCTGCAAGGAGAAGCAGAAATAGTCCACCATATTTTTGCAGATTCTTTTTCTCAAAAACAGGTCTGTCCGCCCACCAGCAAAAAAGCCCCGCAAGCCCCAGAAACGGCAGTGTGAGAAGCGCCATCTCCGATCGCAGTTGAAGGGCAAGCAGAAAGAGTAACAAAGCAGGCAGACTTCCTTTCAGAAACGCTTTCACGGACAAGATGCCATCCGCCCTCCCGAAAAGCACGCCTCCCGGCATAGTCAGGAACAGAAAGACAGCCGCGCCCACAATCATACCACATGTTATCGTATACTGTACATTCACCATGTGGGTCAGCCATATCCCCCACTGGAATATGACCAGCATAGAGAGGTGAAACAGCTTCCCTGCAATACACCGCACACCTGCACCGTTTCCTATGGCGCCCCGCGCGCTGTCACCTGCCATATCTCCCTCTCTGTTATTACCCATCCGCTCCTGCTTCTTTACACATAACGCATCGGTAAGCGTACACAGCCTGACACCGGCCAAAAAGAAACAGCCAAACTGACACAGGAACAAAAACGCCCCGTACCACGGAAAAGAACCATGCATCCGATAGCAAAGCGCAAGCAAAGCGCCAAGCGGATAGAGCGTCTGCATGTTGTGGCCGTCTGGGGCGCCGCTGTAAACTCCCGACATAATATCCCGCATCATGGTATCGTCGTTCATGTCGAAGTAAAAGTCAAAGAAAAGTCCCATCAGAAGCGCACCTGCTCCTATGGCCGCAAGCGTCAGTATGCAGTTTTCGCGTCCTTTCGTCTTTCTCCGTTCCATCAACCACATACTCCAAACCGTTCCAAACCTCTGCCGGCTCTCCGGCAGGCTTACCACAAGCCGCCAGCTTTTACCAGTTCATCAGTTTGCCGCGTAAAACGCTTTCACCTGCTCCGCAATATATGTCGTCTCATCCACCGTCAGCTTGTAGAACAGCGGCAGACGCAGGAGTCTCTCGCTCTCCTTCGTCGTGTACCTGTCCGCTCCATGGAACCGTCCAAACTTAATGCCTGCAGGTGCAGAATGCAGCGGTACATAGTGGGAAGTAGGATAAATCCCCTTTTCCTTCAAAAACCCATCCAGCCTTGTCCGCTCCTCCAAATCTTTCGTCTTTATATAGAACATATGTCCATTATGCGCGCAATACGCCGGAATATACGGCAGCTCGATCCTGCCTGTCTCCGCAAGCGGCGTAAGCAGTTCCAAATACTGGTTCCATCTTTCCATTCTGGCCTGTGTAATCTCCTCCGCCAATTCCAACTGCGCATACAGATAAGCCGCGTTCATGTCGCTTGGCAGATACGAGGAACCCTGATTCTGCCAGCGGTATTTATCCACCTGTCCTCTGAAATACTTGCTTCTGTCCGTGCCCTTTTCTCTGTAAATTTCCGCATCCTCAATATATTTTTCATCGCGGATCAGCAAGGCGCCGCCCTCTCCCATACTGAGGTTTTTCGTCTCGTGGAAACTGAAACATCCAAACTCGCCAAAAGTGCCAAGCGGTTTCCCTTTATAGGATGCCATAATGCCCTGCGCGGCGTCCTCCACCACCATGAGGCGGTGTCTTTCTGCAATGTCCATAATGGAGTCCATCTCGCACCCCACGCCCGCGTAATGCACCGGCGCAATCACTTTCGTGCGCTCCGTGATGGCATCCTCTATCAGTTTTTCGTCTATGTTCATAGTGTCCGGCCGGATATCCACAAACACCGCTTTCGCACCCCGCAGCACAAACGCGTCCGCTGTGGATACAAAAGTGTAGGAGGGCAGGATCACCTCGTCCCCCGGCTTAATATCAGCCAAAAGCGCCGCCAGCTCCGTGGCGTGGGTGCAGGAAGTGGTGAGCAGGCATTTGGCCGTGCCGGTCTGCGCCTCGATCCACTCGCTGCATTTTTTCGTAAAGGGGCCGTCACCGCAAATCTTCTGATTTTCTACGGCCTCCTTCATGTATTCAAATTCTTTTCCCGTAAAAGGTGGGACATTAAAATTAATCATGATTTTCTCGCTTTCTCTTTCGCTCAGCCCTGCAATCTGTCAAAATCGAATGCAGGCATTCATTTTGCCATTTTGCGGAGCGGCACTGCTCATTGCCATCACGCACCTAGTATACCACACTATGCTCCAAATTCCTACTCTGACAAAATCAGGTCGCCCCGGCTGTCAGCCAGTTCTTGCAGGCGGGGGCTGAATCCGCTCATGGAAAAGATGCAGTACAGTTCTTTCCTGTTGTCCTTGTGCCACGCCACCCGCCGGGCTTTTTCCTGAAGCCGATAAAAAACATCCACATCTACCTGCCCGCTCCAATATTTACATTCCCCGAACAGGATAGCGCCCTCTTCCTCGTTTAACGCCACAACGTCGATCTCTGTATTTTTGTCCCAATACCGCCCAATCTTTGAAAAATGACAGGGAAGGTCATTCCTCACCGCCAGCTCTTCACGGCAGATATCTTCGTAGACAAAGGCCGCATGGCTTCGCACAAAACTTTCCCTTATCTTTTCAATAACATATGTTGTGTTTCCCTGCTCGATATCCCCCTGATTGGAATAAATCATGGTGAGCCAGAATCGGATATAGTAATCCGTAATCCGGTAGAGACCCTTTTTGCTCTTTTCCGGATTTTCCTCCGTAACCGGCACCTCCCGCTGTACCAGGTCAAGCTCTATGAGAGTTTTCAACGTTCTGGTCAGATCGGTGGCTTTTGCTTCCATAAAAGAGGCGATTTCCGATAGCTTCGTCCTCCCGAACGCAATGGCGCGCAGAACGGAAAAATAACCGCCCACCTCCGCCACCTCCTGCTGTAACAAAAAATGCGGCTCCTCATACAGATAGCCCGTGCGGTTTAGTATGTTTTCTTCAATGCCCGCAAAAATATCCGGACAATCCGAGAAAGACTCGATATATCTGGGAACGCCGCCTGTCACCGCGTAACGCTCGATCCGCTCTTTTCTGGACAGCCCCGGAACAAATTTGCAGTAGTACCGAAACGGTATCTGCTTGAGACGAATCTGCGCCGTCCGCCTCCCATACAGCGGACTGTTGTAGGAAAGCGTCTGGGATACCATCATGGAAATGAGAGAGCCGCACAGAATCACCATGACAGAACTTTTCATCAAAATCTCGTCCCATATCCTCTGAAAGACAGAAGGAAATGCCGGGTTTGCCTTTCCCAGATATTGAAACTCGTCTATAATCAAAACCGGCTTCGCCTCCCAGTGGCAGGAGACAATCGCCTTAAAAATGGTATCCCACCTGTCTGCGGACATCTCCGCCAGAAGGTCGCTATCGATAAAAGCCGCCGCTTTCTCCTGAAACGCGCTTCGGTTAAGCGCCTCCGCTTCCTGCGTAGCCAGAAAGTACAACGCCTTTTTTCTTTTCATAAATTCCGAGAGCAGCGTCGTCTTCCCCACCCGCCTCCGGCCGTATACAATGACCAGCGAAGCGCCTTTTTTTTCATATTCTTTTTCAAGCGTGCCGATCTCCAGCTCGCGGTCTACAAATTGTTCCATATACCCTCCGGACTGTCTGCGCCTTCTGCTATCCCCTATAAAAAGAGTATACCACAATTTATATGTTTGTAAACATTATGTTTGAAAACATAATGTTACAATTCATAATTTTTATATGCAACCTATTACTTCATATAAACCACATATCTTGCATTTCCGAACTGCTCTACATAGCCGTGATCTCTGACAAACGCCCCCAGAATCCGCAGTTTTTCATCCTCAGCCATCTTTTCCACATCCACGCCGAACCAGTTAATCGCCTCTCCGTCGTCGCTCCAGTAAGCCGCCACCGCCGAGGAGACAATGATCACCGGCAGTTCTTTCCCCGCCTTATGCTCCGTTTCCAAGGCCGCCAGATCGCGTGTATACTCTGTCATACGGTAGGAATCCAGATCCGGCCAGCCTGTAGAAAGCGCCGGCGGCATATCCAGCAAATAGTGGAGACCGGGCAGCTCGCCGTAGGTAATCGCCTCCCTGCCTGCCAATCCTTCCTCCTTTGCAAAAGCTGACAGCTCCTCCAAAAGCACGCCGTTTTCCTGATTCGTGTAAACACCCGCCGCTTTTTCCGGCATCTTTACACACCTGTCCCGGGCCTCCCCGTAAATACCGTCCTGAAACACAAAATTCACGTGGGAGCCGACGCTCTGCACCGTCACAAATACGATCAGAATCACGATCGGCGCACGCCAGACAAACGCGTAAACGCCGTCCTCCACACACCGTTTCGCAAGTCCGCTCCACGCTGTCCACATCAGAAAAGGGGCCGCCACAAACAGATTATTGATGATTGGGTACAGATCGTTGTTGCTGCCAAGGGGCGTCAGAAAAATCTGCAAAAGCACGAACGCAGCCAGTATCTTCTGCTCCGCACACGCCTTTTCCCCGATCAGGCAACACACCGCCGCCGCAATCGTCACCAAGAGAAACAGCACCGCAGGATAATACATACAGCCGTTGCCGTACTCATAATACCGGAAATGAAACATCCCTCTGCCCCAGTAAAAACGGAGCAGTACAAGCAGAAGCAGCACGTACATTGTCTTTATAATCACGCCCGTTATGTTATATGCCGTCCGGCTTTCTTTGCTGCCCTCTCCCTGCGCATCCGTTTTTTCCCTGCCCTGCTGCCCGCCTCGTTTCTCTGCACCGTAAAGTCTCTCCCGTGTCCAAAACGCAAAGCCTGCCGCCGCGATACATACGCCCGCAAATGCCAGCCAGTACAGTCCCTTTGCATAATCCCCAAACATCCCCGTCAACATGGACGTGGGTTTATAGTCAACCGCCTGTTCCGTCATGGCAAACATGGTATAAATCATATTCGGGTAAGCCGCCGCCCCGTAACGGGCGCAAATCACCGCCAAAAGTCCCCCAAAACCGAGCGCATAGCCCAGCATACACCACCCGGTAACCGAAAAAAGCGCACTCCAGGGCAGCGAATACCTCCCCTTCTCCATCTTGGCCCTGCGAACGCCCACACGGTCTGCCTCCGCCGTCATACCGCCCGCCTGACTCCCCTGTGTCTTCCCGGCTCCCTGCCTGCAGATCAGCCAAACCCCAAACCAGACCGCCAGAATAAAGGCCGCCTGCACCACATTCGGCATCCGCACCGCCACATTGACTCCGAGACAGACACCCGCCGCCGCAAAACAAAGCCGTCTTCTTTTGTCACACGTCCCTTTCCCGTCTCCGCACGCCAAACACCCATCCGCTCTCACACGCGGCCCGTCCTCAAAAACCGTTTCTGCCGCATTGCCGCCCGCAAGCCCCCGATAAAGCAGCAAAGTCGCAGCCGTCATCAAAAAATACGTCAGATAGTTGTACAGGATCGTGGACGGGCACCAGCAGAGTCCCAGCGCAAGAAATTCCCCCAAAAATAAAAGTGGCGCAGCTATCCGATTTTTCAGTCCGAAATAAACCATGAGTGCCGTCGCCGACTGCACAAGCGTGGTATAACATTTCATGCCAAGAAACGTCCCCCCAAAAGGAAGATGCATAAGGAACCACCCCACCGCATTGGAGAGAAACGTCGCCACCATCCATGTCCCGTCCATGGAGTCAAAAAACTGAAAATTAGTCAGACTGTAAGTCGAATCCGCCACGTCAATCCCCTGATTGACGATCAGAAACGGATACAGCAGAAGAATGGCCGGAAACAGCCCGTTCTCTATGAATTTATGATATTTCCGATACACAGACACAATCCCGTCCTTCCCAAAATCCCGGCGTCATCGCTGCGGCACATTCCCAACCGCAGCCGCCACCCGCGCAAACACCCATGCCCGCGCAAAATCCACAGCCGTCCCGATTCCATAAACGATAACCACACATAAAATCAAATGCGGCACAAAGAGAAAACTTTTCTTTACGTTCTCCACGCCAAGCCATCTCATCCACTCGTACCGCACCAAAATATGCTCATGTAACAGATACACGCCGAATGTATAAGGTGCGAGCTTTCTCACTGCTTCCTCAAAACGCCCGTCCCTGACACGCATATTTTTAAACACATAAAAGAGGGAAACCGCACCCGCAAGGCACAAAAAATGATTGTAAGAGTAAAGCATATCCGCATAATAGGCAAACGCATCGCCCCCGTCGACGCTGTGCGCATTGAAAAAAACAGCCAGCAGCCATATGCACAGACAGGAAATCACATACCCCGCCACCGCACGAGACTGCTTTTCCATCCACCCAATGCCATATTTCCTGATATAGCCAGCCAGCACGAACAGACACAGAAACCACCCGAAATCATAGCCGTAACGGTCCGTGGCAAGGCGCAGGGGGAGAAGGGTTTTCTCCAGTGAGAAGAATGCCAGAAGAAACACCAGCACAATCTGCAGCTTACGTCTGTCCATTTTTTCCATACCCGCCGCCAGAAAAGGCGCAAACAGATACATCAACAGATAAGCCGTCGCAAACCAGTAATGCTCCGTGCCAAACGGGAACGCAAAACCGATCCAGCCATAAAGGCCGAGCTGCGATGCGGACACCACGCCAACCGCAAAAAGAAAAACGGGAATCAGCAGGGAATAAAAAAGAACCTGACCAACCAGTGTCCCTATTCGTCCCGGCTTCCATCCCGATTCCGTCAAAAAATACCCGGAGAGCAGCACATAACAGTTCACCGCCACAATGCAGAAAGCCTCGACCAGCCATGCGCAGACACCAACCGGATTCTCCCTTGCAGAAAAGGGAAACGGCACCGCAATCCCACCCTTCACCAGATAATGAAGCGAGATAATCATAAGCATTGCCAAAATGCGCAGCAGCTCAAAATTAGCCTGTCTCTTACTTCCCGATTTCATTTCTCTCTTTTCCGCTTCCTTTCCGCAGCTATACGTCTGCTTCCGAAAATCTCTCTATCATTCTGCCTTCTTGGAGGCATCCTTAAATATCCAGATTTTACTGAGCACATAGTTCGCCAGAATCACAAGCACCTGACAGATCAGTTTGGAAATCTTGTCATTCATGGAACAAAGATCCACCAGCACATACATCAGCGCAATCTCCAGCACTTCCGTGGCCACCCTCGCACCGATAAAAGAGACGAACTCCCTCACAACAGAAGCTCTCTCCTTATTCCCGCTCTTAAACACAAACGTCCGGTTCGTCCAGTAGGCAAACACCACCGTCAGCACCCATGACAGAACCGTCGCCGCCATATAGTGCATGGCAATGGTATCCGCAAAAAGGAAATACAGAATATAGTTCAGCACAAAAGCCAGAAATCCGAAGATCAGATAGTTGATTCCCTCTTCATGCTTCTTATACATTCCCCATCCGAAATCCCATAATTTTTTCATACGTTTTCTCCCATATCTCTCACGGAAAATTTTCCCGGGGATAATTTCCCTCTTAGTCTTCCCACTCCTGTTATCGTTCGCGGGAAATTTTCCTGGGGATAATTTCCCTCTTTACTCTTTCTCTCGCTCTTATCTCTCGCGGGAAATTTTCCCCGCTGCTACACGATACACCATATCACATTTCTCAATGGTCTGCAGTCTGTGCGCGATAATCACCAGCGTCTTTCTCCCGTGCAGTCTGTTGATAGAATCCATAATCGCTGCCTCCGTCTCATTGTCCAGCGCGGAAGTCGCCTCATCCAGCACAAGCACCTCCGGGTCCTCATAGAGCGCTCTGGCAATGCTGATTCGCTGCCTCTGCCCGCCCGAAATACGGATGCCGCGCTCACCGATTCCCGTTTCCACGCCCTCCGGCAGGCTCCTTACAAAATCATCCAGCGCCGCTTCTTTCAAAGCACGCCAGACCTTCTCATCGTCGATCTCCTCCTCCGGCACACCGAAAGCCACATTTTTGCGAATGGAATCGTCTATCATAAATATTGTCTGGGGAATATAGCCTATATTTTTCAGCCACGCCGCATAATGGCCGCTTACGTCCGTTCCGTCCGCCAGAATCCGTCCGCTCTCCATCTGCAAAAGCCCCAGCAGAATATCCACAATCGTCGTCTTACCCGCACCCGTGACGCCCACGATGCCCACCGAAGATCCAATCGGAATCTCCATATCCGCATGGTCAAAAATATGCGTCTCCGTATTCGGATATTTATAGGTGATATCCTCCAGCCGGATCATCTTTTCCAGCGGCAGTTTTTCCACGCTCTGCCTTTGCTTATACGCTTCCGCATCGTAAGTCACGCTGCCGTCGTGAATCTCTTCCTGCAAATTATCGCTGACTCCCATAAAGAAAGGCTCGAAATAGGAGATCGAAGTCTGGTAATTATTGATGCGGTTCACGCTTGGAAGCAGACGCATGGCCGCCGCCGCCAGAGCGGAAAGCTGCGGCAGAAGCTCTTTCATCTGCGTCCCCTGCCCGATAGACAGCACAAAGTAACCCACCATACCGGCTATACATACCGTCTCGATCAAAAGTCTGGGGGTCGCGTTAAAGAGATTATATTTCTGTACGGAGCTGACATAACCCGCCCCGCATTTTGCATACTCATTGATAAAGTAGTTTTCCTTACAGCCGATCTTGATTTCCTTAATTCCCATCACCGACTGCTCGATCCATTTATACAGCCCGCTGTAATAATCCTGATTGTCCTGCCCCGCTTTTATCATAATGGGCTTTAACACCTTTTTAATCACAAACAGAAGCGCCACCATAAGCGCCGCCACCGTCACAATCATCATCGCGTCGGAATAGAGAAAAAGCGCTGTCACCAGACAGACAAATACAATGCACTCGCTGAAAAGCTGCAGGCAGCTTAAAATCAGCCCGTACATATTGTTGACGTCAGATGTGATATTGCGCTGGATGACGGACGTATCTGCATTCAGGTAATATTCGTAGGGACGCTGCATAAAATTGATCATCATGCGTCTCGAAGTGGCGAACTGGTTCGTGTAGACAAATTTAAGCTGCGCCTTCTGCTGAAAGAAGAGATATATATTTTTAATTACCGTCATTCCCACAAAAGAAAGCAGCAGAAACATGGCAAACTGGGCGTTGCTCTCCATCCCAAGCCACTCATAAACCGAGGAGAGAATACCGCTCTCCGTAACCGATTCCGGGTCCATCACCACGGACACAATGGGCACCAGCATAGAAACGCCAAGACTCTCCAGCACACCGCCAATCAGCATCATAACGATAAGCGCTGCCATAGCGCGCTTCTGCCTGCCATCCAGCAGGACATTCATTTTCCTTAAAATCTTTCCCATTGTCAGGTTCCTTCTAAAAGCGGACTGCAATTTTTCCCGCGCCCGTATTGATCCGCCGGGCCTTACACCCAAAACGCTCCTTCCGCCCGGCTTAGCTTCCATCGAGTATACCACAAGTACACACTTTGCGCAAATTTCACTGTTTTCTGTCATCCAAATCGCAAATATTCCGCCGGACATACGCTTTTCCCATTCAGATCTCCTCATTCTGCCGGTGCAGCTTCGGATCTTCATACTGATCCATAAAATCTTCACCCAGATAGACGATCTCCTCGGCAAATCGGATGTTTCGCACCACCGTAAAGACAGAGATGACCCTGCGGAAAATCAGCCCTTCGATATAGTTCAACACTTCCATCGGAAATTTCCGATCGAGCACAATATGCTCCGAAAATTTCTCTTCATAGTTCAAAAGATCTCTGGGATGCGGTTTAATCAGGATCACGGACTCTGCTCCCGCTATTTGACCATGCAGGTCAATGCAATCCCGAAAGATCTTCTCCCGCACATCCAGCTCACACAGCGGCTCCGTCAAAAGAAGCACGTTGTCCTTTCCCGTAGCCAGTTTTTCTTCTATTTCACCGATATTGGCGATAAACAGCCGCACCAGAAGCGCCTTATCCTCCTTCGTGAGCGCGTCCGCCAGTTCCTGTCTGGACTGTTCGATGTATTTGGGGCAGGGATAGGGCAGAACGGAAATATCGTTGACCTCCATATCCAGACAGTATTTCCCCCATCCGTTTTGAATGAAAATGAGATTCAAAGAAGCGAGAAACGCCTTCAGCTTAAAATGTCCTCTGTTGTCGAAGCGGGCGGTATCGTAAGTGCTGATACAGTCCAGTCCGTCCTCCAGCGCGTGATAATGTATTTTTTTATAGCTTAAATAATAACCGATCGGGTCGGAATCGCAGAACACGTAAATCTCCTTATACGCTTTAAAGTCAACCGGCACATACGGTTCCTGCGCCCTGCCAAGAAGCTTCGTATAACGGACGCGGGCCAGTAAATTCAAGAGCAGATTTCCCCTGTCCACATGATACTTCATAATCTCCGGGAAATTGACGTCCTCCTTCTCCTCGAACATATACACCGCCTCAAAGAGTCCGCAGGCCAAAGCCCGCTCCTTTAAATCCCCGAAATCGTTGGACATGGTGCTCATGACAAGGGTGGCGCTGCCCCGTTTTTCCCGCTCCAGATTCAGTTCTTTCAAACATGCCACATACACATGATAATAGGTGTGGCAGACGTAAATCCTATCTTTCATCATCGTTCACGTTCCAAAACCTCTCCATTGTATTCCTCCGAAAACGCGCTCGTCTGCCGGACGTTTCGCAGGTGAAAGCATCGTCCGGCCCTCAACACGAAATCTCCACTTTCACCTGTGCCAATACCTGCTTTCCAAGCTCCATAGCCTCTTCCGGCGTCTCCCCCGTGGTAATCACATGTCCCAGCCTGTCATTGCTAGACCTCGTTCCCTGCACAGAGTCTCCGGGCTTTTTGTAAAGGCTGATCTCCTCCACGCCTTCCTGTTCATAAAGCCCATCCGGCACGGTGATCCGGGTAATCACGCCCTCCTGTCCGGTATGCAGAAAATGAATCGCCGCGCTGCGGCTCCATTTCGGAGTCAGGTCAGGCTTCTCCCCTGTCGCCAAAAGCACCGAAGCGCCCACCATATCGATGCCCGTCGAAAGAGGCACCAGTCTGGACGTAATAAAGTCGCCGCCAAGCCTCGCCGCCAGCTCCACAATCTTCGGCCCGTCCTCCGTCACCTTGATCTCCACATGGGCAGGCGCATTCTCAATGCCGATCGCCCTGACTGCCTGCGCCGCCACGCTCCCTATCCGCTCCTGCGTTTGCCGATCCAGTCGGCTCGGCTCACAATGCGCCAGCTCCACAAAATAGGGCTGCGGTGTGATATACTTGTCCGTGACCGCAAGGATATGAGGTTCTCCCTCCATCACCATGATTTCCACGCTGACCTCCTGACCGTGCATATATTCCTCCACCATCACGGTGCCGTTTCGGGAATTTCCCAGACTGTACCGGTATGTTCTGTTTTTTATCTCATTAAAGGCCTTAAGATATGCCGCGTAACGTTTTATATGTTCTGCCGAAAGCAGATTTCCCCCCGTAAACTCCACCGGTATCCCATCACGGCTCTGCAGTTCGTCCTGCAACCCATGAGATACTGCGCCACGTCTCTCCGGCTCAAAAAGCGATACATCAAGTCTCCGGGCATCTATCTGCACCACGCCCCGGCTCCCCGCATTGTCCGCAGGCTTCACGATACAGTTCCCAGCCAGCTTATCCACCGCCTCCGAAAAGGAATCATAGTCTGTGGCCGCATAGTATTCCGGTATCGGCACACCGCATTCCCTTAAGCGGTCTCTCATTTTACTTTTTATGGTGGCGCAGAGCGCGTTCTCGTAAGACAGATCCGGCCGTTTTCCCAATTTTTCATTGACATAAGCCGCCGTCCGCACGGGGCCGTCACTGGTGGAAGTCATCACCACATCCGGCTGATAAATAAGCGCCTGCCGGTAAACTTCCTCCTGATCCAAAGTACTCACCACCAGCTTCACATCCGCCAATGCAAAACCCACCGCGTTTTCGTCATAATCCACCAGAATAACCTGATACCCCAATTCCTTCGCCTTCTTTATGGCGGGAACCTGCAGCGCGCTCGCACCCAAAATCATAATCCTTTTCTGTTTTTGTTCCACTTTACTTTTCCCCATCACCACAAATCCATACCATAGCTTTCCGGTTTCAACCTGTAATCAGCCTGCCATACTTTATCTCCGGCAGCGTATTTCTTATCATCCCTTTTCCACACCGTCACGCAGCGCTTACTCTATATACTTCCAGTCCATCGGCGTCCCCCGGGAAATATCGCGGCGCGCCCTTTTTCCCAGCACTTCTTCATAATGCACAGGCGCCATACCGAATGCCGGACGTATAGAGCGCAGGTTTTCCGGTGTAAAAATCTCCCCCGCCTTCATATCCTGCGTCACAAAGAGGGACCGTCCCTCTTCCCTGCTTCTCTCCTGCTTTTCCGTCAGACGATAAGTCACCTTCCCCAGCGCCTTCTCCACAATGCGGATTTCATCCACCATCTTTTTGAACTCCGCCGGTTCCATGGAAAAAGCTCCATCCGGCCCGCCGTCGGCACGGGAGAGCGTGAAGTGTTTCTCCACCATGCACGCGCCCAGCGCCACCGAGGCTGCCGCCACGGCGGACCCCATGCTGTGATCGGAAAGTCCCGTCAGGCAGTCAAAAGTCCCG
Organism: uncultured bacterium; assembly: GCA_947073545.1. Lineage (GTDB taxonomy): Bacteria > Bacillota > Clostridia > Lachnospirales > Lachnospiraceae > UBA3282. The sequence goes on along the minus strand of CAMTMP010000003.1, from coordinate 33,435 downwards.
GCCATGTGAGGAATCAGTTTGATGTTCATATCCTCATAAGGCGTCGGATAAGTGGCCGTGCATTTCAAGAGTATAATCTGCTCGTTCCCCTCTTCTCTGCACGTTCTCACCGCCCTCTCAATGTCCCCCATATACGCAAGTCCCGTAGCTATAATCACAGGTTTTCCCTGCCTTGCAACCCTACGGAGCAGAGGAATGTCCCAGATTTCAGGAGAAGCGATCTTGTATGCAGGCATCTTCATCTCTTCCATAAAGTCCACAGCCGTGAAGTCAAACGGCGAAGAAAAGCAGTCCATGCCCAAATCGTTAGCAAGCTTCATCAGTTTCGGCTGCCATTCCCAAGGCGTGTACGCTTCCTGAAACAGCTCAAAGCAAGTCATACCATCCCAGATCGTCCCCTGCCTGATCTGAAAATATTCGTTGTCACAGTCCAGCGTGATGGTATCCGCCGTGTAAGTCTGCAGCTTCACCGCATCTGCCCCGGCCTCTTTCGCGGCCCGGATAATCGCCTCGGCCCTGTCGTAGTCCTGCAGATGGTTGGCCGACATCTCCGCCACAATGTAGGTCGGTTCCCCCTCCCCGATGAAACGATTCCCTATCTGTATTTTTTCCTGTCCCATTTTCCTTCTCTCCCTGCCGATAAACCACTGCATGTACCGGCATCAACTCCTTACCGATATGCGTTTCATTTTCATTCTTCCCATATTAAGGTTTCACGCTAACCGCCATGTCACAGCTTCACTGTGGCTCAAATCAGCGCGGAGAATGCCGTATTTCAGGCATTCTCCTGAGTGAAACGGAGTTGCGAAGCAACTCCTGGAACTTCCAAGTCAGCTTGCTGACTTTGCGATGCAGTCTCTGCTGCTGAGCTTTAGAAGTTCCTTTCACTCTGCTCCCGCATCATCCGGAATTTCATCTCCGCCAGCTCCAGATCCGACGGGTTATCGATATCCTGCACCTCCGTCTCCGGCACGATAATGGGCAGATACCCATCCGGCAGATCCCCCCCGCAGGCCAGATACCGCTCCACATGATAGCAGTAAAACTGCCCGCTGTCATGATACACAGGCTCCAGATCCTGTGACCGTTTCATGGCATTTTCCGGATAGCAGTAAACAAGTTTTCCATCCCGGATCGCCATGCCCCGCTGCGGCGGGAAAGAATAGCGGACCACCGGCATCACCCCGGACGCGTCCTGCTCCAGCAAAAGTCTCATAGCGTCCTTCAACTTTTCAGCCGTTATAAAGGGAGCCGTCGGATAAATGCACGCCATATAAACAAACTTCTCTCCCCGTTCCTCATAAGTCCGGAGCACTTCCATGAGTACATCATCCGTGGTTGCAAAATCTCCCGAAGTCTCCCCGCTTCTCATAAAGGGAACCGCCGCCCCAGCGTCCCGCGCAATCCGCGCAATCTCCTCATCGTCCGTGGAAACCATGACCTCGCGGAACATCCCGGACTGAATCGCCGCTTCAATCCCGTAGACTAACATCGGCTTTCCCATAAACTCTCTGATATTTTTCCCGGGAATGCGCTTGCTGCCGCCTCTGGCAGTGATGACTGCAAGCGCGTTACACTCTCTTCCCATTTCTGTTCTCCCTTTCTTTTCCCTATTTCCCTCGCGGCCCTCACTTTTCAAGGTTCTCTCATACTTCTCCGCATCAAACTCTTCCAGCAGCATACCAAGCACCTCCGCGCCCAAACCTCCATATCTTTCACCGTTTCCACGCATGTCTTTTCTGTACCATGCTTCCTCCTTCCCGTGTCCGGCAGAAAAGAAAGCATGTCTCCCACAAATGCACGTTTCAGTTTCCGCCGTATCTTCTGTTGTCAGTGTAAAAGAAAAATTCGACAGAAACTGTCCTGAAGGTGCGGAATGCACATCTGTTAGAATTTCTCCGATGGATTTATTGTATAGAATTATGTTGCAAATGTCAACGGAACTTGCGAACGAAATATCGTCAATGCCGCGTCTGCCACTTCCTTTTCCTCGTGGGACAGACGCCGGACACACGGTGCCCCCCATGCTCTCACAGTCTCATCAGCTCCCTTGCGATCCGTTCCGCCCCTCGGCCGTCCGTCACCCGGGCAAGCCTGTCCTTCATCCGTTCCCGCAGCGAAACATCCGTCACCAGCCTTTTCAGATGTTCACAGATCGACTCAATACAGGCATTTCTATCCTGTACGATATCCCCGGCGAAGAGCATCCGCCCCTCGGCCTCAAAAAATTCCCTGTCGTAGCGCTGGTTGTCCGCCGACTGAAAAAACACCGTGGGAACCTGCATGGCGCTCAGTTCAAACAACATTGTTCCGGCCGCTGAAACCGCCGCGTCGCAGCCCGCCATCAGCCCTGCCATATCCTTGCAGGGACGGTATACCTTCACATTTTCATGGTGCGCCGCGAATGCCTCGATCGCGTCGCCCTGAGGATGGTATGCGCCTACCACAGCATGAAAAACCACCGAATTTAGCTCTTCTGTCTGCACCGCCCGCTGCAATACGCCCCATACGGCATTCTGCGCATCCCCGCCGCCGCTGGACAGCAGCACGGAAAAGCCTTTGTTCTCCCTCCGGTCATCACCGGACCTGGCTTCACCAAACTCCTCCCGCAGAGGCACATAGTCCGTCCCCAAAAGCAGTTTTGTCCGACCGCCATAAGTCTCCTCATAGGGGAAACGGATGTGATACGCATTATAATTGATCAATGCATCCACGGAAAAAATATGTTCAAAGCAGTCGTCGATACAGACCAGTTTCACAAAATTTCGCAGGCCTTCGAAATAAGCGGGCGATGCCTGATAAGAATCCACCAAGAGTGTCCTAATTCCTGCAAGTTTCAAAACCTCCCGCAGTACCGGAAGTTCCTCCTCCATATGATCCCACCGCGTATGCAGACAGACATGCTCCATCCCCGCCTGAGAGAGCATATCCTGCGCCTGCTCGTCCGCCGTGATAAACAATACCTGACCGCCCAGCTTATTGATTTGCCGCGCTATCGTGATACAGCGCATCATATGACCTGTCGCCACCCTCTCGTTAGCGTCTGCGCGGATACCGATCACGGGCTGTTTTTCATATAGCGCAAGCACCTGGGCGATCCGCTCCATCTCACCGGTTCCGTAACGCTGGTCAATGGGCAGCGCGAGCATATGCCCGAAAATATATGCCTCGTCCCCTTTCAGGAAATCTCTGTTTTCCTCCCCCACCGGCCAAAGCGTCGGCGCATAGACACCGTGCTGCGCCAGAAATCTCTGTAAACTGTCCCGCTCCTTCGCATAAACCGGCAGATAGAGCGGCGCTTGCGCCTCCTCTCTAAGAAGTGTGGGCCAAAGTCTTTTCATGCCGCATATGCGGTCATACAGCATACGGCAATTTTCCGTTCTTCTTCTGCCTGCTTCCTCCTCATCCGTTCTGCACAAAATATCCGCAGAGATGTCCGAAATGCGCCGTACACCTCTATAGCTGTCTAGTTCGTTTTCCAGCGAACGGTTCCGTTTCAGATAGGCAGCCTTTTTCGGAAGCCAGCCTGCCGTCAGCGCTCCTCCTGTTCTTCTCTCCTTTTCGCGCAGATACTCCCATTTTTGAACAAGGGGAATCAGACGCTCTCTCGCGTACGCTTCTCCCGATTCCATCCGGTCTTGCGCTAACGGCAAATCGGAAACTACAAATCCACCGTCGGGAACCGCATACCATTTCCGCAGACTCCCCACCACAAAATCAGCGTCTTTTCCGGCCGCTTCCAGATAATAAGACTGGGTCACATCCTCCATCACAAAGACGCCTTTTCTCCGGAGGGCGGCAAGCTGTCCGCGCAGCCCTGCACAGGTGTCCGATCCGTAATAGGGATGGATAAAAATGAGACCGGGCTCCTGCGCCAGCGCCAAACGGACAATTTCCTCCCCGGACGGCTCCAGATCCCTGTTCACGGAATAAAAGCACAGTTCCCATCCATGACTCACAAAGGGCAGGAATACGCAGTCACACATATAGGCCGGCATCATGCATCGTTTTGATATATCCGGTTTTTCCCGCTCCAGCGTGATCAGCGCAAGCTCGATGGCCTCCCTGCCGGATGCCGTAAAGCAGCACTGCTTTTTCCCGTACTTTTCCACCTGCGCAAGATGCGGCGCTTCTGTTTTCCCGCTTTCTCTCACCGTGGCCGGATCTATCTCAAAAATACTTCCGATTTCCATAAACGTTCCTCCGCCCGATACGCGTTTCCCTTATCGCACTTACCCGTGTCTCTTCCTGAAGTGCCGATACGCCCACAGCATCTTATAATATACCATAAAACTCAGCGTGGATTTCATCTGCATACGAATCAGTTTTTTCTCTTCCTCATGGGTTCGCGAGAGATAATAAGGATTTTCCTGAAATTTCGGAAAGCGGCATCGCATTTCCTCCCCCAGCTTCTTTACAAACCGGTATTTTGTCCTCTTTACCCCTGCCATATAGGTAAACAGCGTATTCACATAAAAGAGCAGGGTAAAACTGTATTCCAGTTCCGGCCGGAATTTATCCAGAAAATCGTGCCGCTCGGCTTCTTTTAACATCAGTCTGCCCGCCTCGCAGCGGTCCTCGCAGCGTTTCTCCGAAATGGTGTGCACCGTGGATGATTCGTGCTGATAGTAGTAATACAGGGGTTCCTCAATATACTCGAAATGGTTCGCCAGCACCAGATAAGAGTTGCCAAGCGCATTGTCCTCATAAAAGATATGCTCGGGAAACCAGAGCGCATTGTCCAGAATCATGGCCCGGCGGAAAATCTTCACCACCAGACTGCCGCCGTCTAAAATCAGGCTCCGTCTCTTCTCATCATCCAGAACCCCCGTCTGACTGCTCTTATTATTGTGCACCACCTGTCCCACTTTCATGGAGTGCTCCGAAGTCAGACAGTAATCACACCCCACAAGATCGGCCCCTGTGCTTTCCGCCAGTCCAATCAGGCGCGCATACATATCCGGCGTAATCCAGTCGTCGCTGTCGATAAATCCGACCCACTCTCCCTGCGCCATCTTTAAGCCCGCGTTTTTCGCACCGCCCTGATGCTTATTTTCTTCCAGATGCAGCGCATGGATTTTTTCAGGAAAGCGCTTTTCATACGCTTTCAGTATCTCCCACGATTCATCGGTGGAGCAGTCGTCCACCGCGATGATCTCATAGTCAGACACCGTCTGCGCCACAAGCGAGTCCAGACAATATTCCAGCTTTTTCTCCGCCGCCATATTATAGACCGGCACGATGATGCTAAGTTTCATCCGCGTCCGTCAACTCCTCTCCCGGTAACCGTTCAGCCTTCGTCTGCCCTGTCACGAAACGCCTCATGCCAAACCGTTTACAAAACCATCCGCGATACAGACAATAAATCACCGTCAGCGCAGACACCACGTCCGCAATCACAAACCCCCAAATCGGTCCGTAGCGCACATAAATCCGATGCTCCGCGCCGTCTCCTTTTGTATAAAAGCGCATCCGTCCGCCGTCGCCCCTCTCTATCTTCACAGGCTGTCCCAGTTCATCCTGCGCCCGGTATCCCAGATAGCTCTGCAGGGGCAGTTCGATATACGCCTCAGAGGAGACCGCCGTGTAAGAGACAGCCGCTTTCGTCCCCTCCTTGTTGTAGCCGCGCACAGACACATCACCGATATCCGACAAAACCACAGTGGTGGTCAGTTTGTCGTCCGTGGCGTCCACCAGCCGCCATTCGTGGGGATAAAACAGGCCCACACTGGTGCCCAGCTTCGTCTCATGCCCCTTGGATGCCACCGACTGCGCATCCTTATAGGGCACATGGTTGTTGTCGGTGGGCACCGTAACGATAATCAAAAGGTTCATTCCCACCAGCATCGCCGCAATCACATTCCGGTAAGGTTTCAAAACCTCCGATCTGTCAAGACAGGCCGCCCCCACAAAAAGGAAACAGGCGGAAGCCGGACCCAGAAACCGCCATGGGAACTGCAGCATCGTAGCAATATTGTAAAAAAAGCCGTTTGCCATAAGCGCTCTGCTTGGAAAATATCCCGTAGTCATGAAAACCAAAATACCGCCAAGCACAAAAAGGTAAAGCGTATAGCCGTCAGCCCCGGTGACCCGTCCGCGCTTTTCACACAAAAGATATATGACGCCGATCCCCAGACAGCCCAGAAGGGCGAGTCCCAGCGAAAAATACTGCTTATTATACAGACTTATGGACTGCGTCATATTAGAGAGATTGATGGACTGCTCGTAGTAGCCGCTCCACCGCAGAACCTCCTTGTCCAGTTCCTCATTATAGTAATAGTATAAAAACGGAACCGCGTACCATGCGTTCAGCAAAACCGAGTACAGCGCCGCCTTTAAAAGCGCCACATGCCGTTTCTCCCTCACAATGCGCACACAGTACAAAAGCACGGTAACCACACAGACCGCCGCCACATAGGCCACGCTCAGGATGTGGCTCTGCAGCGCGCCGGAAAAACCGATGACCAGAAAATACCACTTTTCCAGATCCCCCATAATGATATGGTAAAGCCCCGCAATCACCAGCGGCCAGAACACCAGCGCAAGCAGCTCTCCCAGATCCCCTCTGGAGAGCATATTGGTAAACCGGTAAGGCATCAGCGTGTAGAGCACCACTGCCAGCAAAACACTGCGTCTGGATTTCACCATGGACTTCACCGCCACATAGGCGCAAAACGCTGATCCCACATTTGACAAAAAGAGCAGCGTCTTGTAGGAAAAGGCCAGCGATACCCTGCATATCCGCAGAAACGCCCCTATGTATAAAAACAGATAGGGATACATGGCGTTCATATAACCGTTATTCTGCAGTCCTTCCGGCAGAATATTGACAGGAATCACCTGTCCGTCGAGAATGCCGTCCTTAAGCCCCTCCAATCTGGCCAGATGGTAGCACAGATCATCCGCATTGTACAGATACGTGTGCATGATGGGGGTAGTCGCCAGAAGCGCTGCCCCCAGAATCACACAGGCGTCCACAAGACCTTCCCCTGAAATTCTCCTGCCGCTTTTCAGGTACAGCCAGAAAGCAAGGTGCAGAAGAAGAAAGACCGCAATGATAAAATAGGTGTCCGTGTAGAAAAGCGTATGGGGTGTGATGGAAAACTTCTTGAGGGTAAGCGTACCGCTCCCGCTGTAGTTGATGCGAAACTGCAGTTCCTTCGCGTCCCTGGAAAGTGCAAAATCCGCCGTCAGCTCCTTTTTGTCGGGTTCAATCGGCCATGCCGCGATCTTGGTCTCCTGCTCCCAAAGCTCCAGCACACTGTCCTTATGGTCAGCGCTGTAGCTCATGGATACCGTATAGCCGCCCCTGTTCATAACATAGGCCGGCGTGCTCGCCACTGAACTGTATCCCGCCAGAATGTCCCCCAGCGTCCGCAGATCTTTCGAGTCAATCAGGCCCGCGGCATTTTTGATTACCAGCGCATTCTCCGTATTGATCAGGCCCATGGTATGCTGCAGCTCAATGCCGTCATAGACGATAGGCTGCTTTCCCTCGTCCCCCAGACATAAAAGCACAACAAACAGCACCGCCAATACCGCATATAGGATTTTTGCCTTCCATGATATTTCTTCCGTCATTTTCCTCGTGTTCCTTTGTTTTTCCGTTATCGATTCCCGTATGATCTACATGCGGTAAAAATCCACAATCCTGCTCACAGCCCGGATCACGCTCTCCACATCCTCGTCGGTCATCGCATAGTAGAGCGGCAGAGAAATCATTTCCTCATAGAGCTTTTCCGCACGCGGACAAAGTCCCCGTTTATATCCGAGTTTTTCGTAATAGGGGAAATAGTAGGTCGGTATGTAATGCACGTTACAGCATACATTTTCCGCCGCCAGCGCCTCAAAAAACCGCTTTCTGCCAATGCGAAGCCTCTCCGGCACAAGCCGCAGGATATAAAGATGCCTTGTGGTGTCCGACTCCGGAATTTCCCGCTGTACAAAAAGCTCCGGCATTTCGGAAAAGGCCTCGTTGTAGCGCTTTACAATCTCTTTTCTGCGGCTGCTGAACATGGGCAGCTTGTCGAGCTGGCTGATAAGCAGGGCCGCCTGCATGTCCGTTATGCGGTAATTATATCCAAGGGCAATCTGCTCGTAGTACCACGCTCCGTCCGGCTCACGCTCCATCAGGCTTTCATCCCTCGTGATGCCATGGGCGCGGTACAAAAGCAGCTTTCTATAAAGCGTTTCGTCGTTGGTCAGCACCGCGCCGCCCTCGCCGCCCGTCACCGTCTTGACAGGATGAAAACTGAACGTGGTCATATCAGACAGGGAACCGTTTGTCTGCCCCTTATATTTGGTGCCGATCACATGGGCGCCGTCCTCGATCAGGACAAGCCCGTGCTTTTTACAGATCTCTCTCAGGGGATCAAGAGCCACGGACTGACCCGTGTAGTCAACAGCAACCACCGCTTTCGTGGCAGGTGTGATGAGCGCTTCCACCTTTTCCGGATCGATATTGTAGGTTTCCGGATCGATGTCCGCAAAGACAGGTCTTGCCCCGCAGTATAGCGCACAGTTTGCCGAAGCCGCAAAAGTGATGGGTGTGGTGATGACCTCATCCCCCGCTTTCACGCCCGCCGCCATCGCCGCCATATGCAGCGCTGCCGTGCCGTTGGCGCAGACCACCGCATACTTTGCCCCGGTCAGTCCACAGAGCTTTTGCTCCAGCTCCGGGATTTTCGGCCCGCAGGTCAGACAATCGCTTCTCATGACCTCCACCACAGCCTGAATATCCGCCTCGTCTATATACTGATGTCCATAATAAATGGGTTTCTCCCTGACGGGCTTCCCGCCCTCGATTGCCGGTTTTTCCATCGCCGCTTGTTCCTCCGTTATTTACGTCAACAACCCCGCTGCAAGCAACGGGGTATATGTCATTCTCTGTGGTCCTATTATTTTTCCAGTTCTACATCTTTTAGCAGCGCGCGGATATCCTCCACCCCAAGCCAATCGATGTTGTTATCGGAACTGTAATGGAAGCCTTCCATCACCTTTTTGCCCGAAAGATCCGGCTGCTGCCTGTTGTTCCATGTCATCTGGGGATAGACGATAAAATGCTTGTCATACTCATAGGTGGTCGCCGAGTCCTCCGTCGTCACCATGATCTCGTGCAGCTTCTCCCCGGGTCTGATGCCTGTCTCGACAAGTTTGCACCCGGGCAGCATCGCCTCCGCCAGATCCGTGATCTTAAAGGAGGGAATCTTACTGATAAAGGTCTCCCCGCCGTTCGCCTCCGCCAGCGCCTTGATCACCAGTTCCACGCCCTGCGTCAGGCTGATCCAGAACCGGGTCATACGCAGATCCGTGATCGGAAGCTCTTTCGCCCCTTCCTGAATCAGTTTGTGGAAGAAGGGAATGACGGAACCCCGGCTGCCCGCCACGTTTCCGTATCTCACGATGGAGAAATTGATATCCTTCGTGCCCACGTAAGCGTTCGCCGCCACAAACAGTTTGTCCGACACAAGTTTCGTCCCGCCGTAAAGATTTACCGGGTTCACCGCTTTGTCCGTGGACAGCGCAACCACCTTGCGCACGCCCGTGTCAAGCGCCGCGTCGATCACGTTCATGGCGCCGTGGATGTTGGTCTTGATGGCTTCGTTGGGATTATACTCACAGGCAGGCACCTGCTTTAAAGCCGCCGCGTGAATGATATAATCCACGCCCTCGCAGGCCCGCTTTAAGCGCTCCACGTCGCGCACGTCACCGATGAAAAACCGCAGCTTTTCCTCGTGCTCCTTAAACTCGTTTGCCATCATCCACTGTTTAAATTCATCCCTCGAATAAATGATAATTTTCTTCGGTTCATAGTGGGACAGCACGTATCTGGTAAAGCATTTCCCGAAAGAACCCGTTCCCCCGGTTATCAGTATGGTTTTATCCTTTAACATAAATCTCCTTCCTTCATTAGAAGTACTTCTCACACTATGCCTAACTCGCGAAACGCCTTCTCGTACGGCGCCCTGCAAAGCCCCTTTTCCGTAATGATTCCTGTAATCAGCGAATGATCCGTCACATCGAAAGCGGGGTTATACACCTTAACCCCCTCCGGCGCCATCCGCTCCTTGTACCACATCTCGGTAACCTCCGACGCCTCCCGCTCCTCGATGGGAATCTGCTCCCCTGTGGCGAGCGACATGTCTATGGTGGAGCTGGGCGCGCATACATAGAAGGGAATCCCGTAATGCTTCGCCAATACAGCCACTCCAGAAGTGCCGATTTTGTTGGCGGCATCGCCGTTTGCCGCCACCCGGTCACAGCCTACAAAAACCAGATTCACGAATCCGCTCTTCATCACGGTGGACGCCATATTGTCGCAGATCAGCGTCGTGTCGATACCCGCGCCGTGCAGCTCAAAAGCCGTCAGTCTGGCTCCCTGCAAAAGCGGTCTCGTCTCGTCACAGTATACCCGGAAATTCGTCATTCCATGCTCCAGCGCCACATACATGGGCGCCGTGGCCGTACCGTATTTCGCCGTGGCAAGCGTCCCCGCGTTACAGTGGGTGAGAATCCCATCCCCCGCTTTCATCAGTCCAAAACCAATCTCCCCGATGCTGCGGCTGATCGCCACGTCCTCATCCCGGATGGCCTGCGCCTCCGCAAAGAGAATATCTTTTATTTCCTCCACCGGCTGACCGGCATGTGCAAGCAGCGTGCGCTCCATCCTGTCTAACGCCCAGAACAGATTGACCGCCGTTGGGCGCGAAGAAGCCAGAACCTTTTTCTGTTCCCGAAACGCCGCAAGAAAAGCCTCGTAATCCTGCGCATCGATGCGGGACGCGGTGAGCGCAATCCCGTAGGCGGCGCAGACACCGATGGCCGGGGCGCCTCTGACCCGCAGAAAGCGGATCGCCTCATAAATATCTTCTATTTTTTCCACTCGCAGCACTTTCACCGTACCCGGCAGCAATGTCTGGTCCAATATCTCCAGACAGCTCCTATCCTCCGAGAGACGGACTGTGTCCAATTTTAATGCATCCATATCTGCTCCTCTATCTTTGTCGGTCAGCCTGCGCCATTCAGCACACGCCATTCGCAAAATCGCATTTTCGATGCTCTCCGCTGTTTCACAGCTTCTTTTGCTCATAAACAGGCGTTCCCTCAGAGAATCATCCGCCTGTCAAATTCGTGCAAGCCCGATTTGCCAGTCAAACGATTCTCTGGCTGAACTGGCAACATCTACATTATAGGCAGTTTCCACGGGTGTGTCAACGTATTTCACGCTGCGCCTCCCACTGATCCCGGGGTATGGCCACCAGAGATTTTTTCCTGAAAAACAGCGCCATTTTTTGATTTGTCCACTCCCCTTTGTCGAGCGTGACGGGCAGATGCACAAGGGGTTCCTGCTCTCCCACGATAAAGGGCACCACCGCGTCCTCCACGCTCTCATCCGTCAAAATTCCGGTAAGCTCATCCATCTGCTCCTTATAGACAGCCGCCCTTCCCGTCCGGATATAGTAATAGCACACATAATCCGTGCTGTTTTTCAGATCCGCGCGGCAGACAACGAGCACAAGAAAAGCGGCGGCAAACCCAGCCGCATACAGGGGCAGGCGTAAGTTTTCACCCGCGCCGCTTTTTTCGCAGATCCATCCCAGCCCGTATATAAGACTGCCGAACAGCGCCATGATAAACACCCAGAAAATCGTATTGGGGACGCCCACGGAAACCGATCCGTCGGAAACGGAGCCGCCCACAAACAATACCGGCCAGTAGACCGCGCAGTACAGTCCCCACAAATACAAAATCACCGCCCCGGGACAGGGAAAATGCAATCGGTACTTTGGCACCGTCTTTCGCAGGATATCCCACAGAATCACCGCCACCACGACCATGGCCGCCATCGCCACAGGATAATCCAAAAAAGATTTCCCGACTCCCTGCATACCCCGCACAAGCGACTTGCCGACCGCCCCGATCATTCCCGCCGCCGTAACGTGGTACTGCGACCCGCCCCGCACCGCATTGCCCGGCGCAAGCGCACTGACCAGAAGCCCCGCCGTTTCAAACGCCCCGGGAATCAGCATGAAAAGCACGCTGCGGCCCCTGTGGAGAAGCAAAGCCATAAGCAGCACAAGCAGGCCCAGCCCGAAAATTGCCGTCAAATAGTTGGTTCCCCCAAGAAGGGTCATCCACAGGGAAGCCAGAACAAGATCCCTTTTCCTGAAAGCAAGCGCATAGCGGACAAGGCGGGCACAGCCAAACATGGCAAGCGCAAACGGCACCGTATAGTGCGCCGCCCCGTTATACCAGAAAATCGCCGAGGTCTGATAAGGCACAAACTGAATGAGCACAAGCAGAAGCACCGCGTCAAGCAGCAAAAAGTCCCGTTTCGTCATCTGCAGAAGCCGCACCAGCAGACAGTAGAGGAAGTCTGACACACCCCCGATGAGAAGCCCCGTCATCAAAACGGGAACAATCCCGTACGCATCATGGGAAAAGACCTCCGGCTGCAGGGAAAACAGAAAAACCGAAAACCAGGTTCCCTGCCACGAAAAATAATACTTTTTCACGCTCGCAAAAGCCGCCTGCAAAACCCGAAACAGGGAATGTGTATCCACCCACGCCAGATGGGTCAGCAGACCGAATGACCAGTCGTCCCCCGATGCCCTGTCAACACCGGCAAGTAAAAAAATCGGCAGCAGGCTTAAGACAAAAACAATCACCGCCGCCCATGTCAGAGGCGTTCTCATATTTCCCGTTTTTACGGCATCCGCCCAAGTTTTCTTCATTCCGTCAAATCCCCCGTACCGCTCCGGGTGTCCCCGCCGCCGCTGTAATACCACGTTTCGCAAAACTTGTGCGAATGCTGAAGACGGCCTTCCGACAGTTTCCCGTTCCCGGAAGGAATCCGCCCATTCTGTGCGGCCCCGCTCTTCGCGTCGTCGTATAAAGGAATATATGCCACCACCGCGTCCGCCGCCGCAATCTCAGGCTCCGTGATCGGCTCCTCGCTCGCGGCGCTGACAAAGTACACCTTATCATGCTTCATAAGTTCGTCCGCCACAGCCCAGATGCACCACTCCTCACTGGGCTTATATATATATACCGCCGGGACGTGCGCTGCGGCCTGCGCCCCGGCAAGCGCCGTTTCCTCCTTTGCCTCCGGATAGAGAAATACCACATCCGCCCTCACATATCCTAATGCCACAAGCGCCACACAAAAAACTGCCGCCGCGCCGACCGCCCTTTTTACATACCTGCCATCCGAAAGCAGGCGCCGCATCAGCAAATCCATACCAAGAAAGAGAAGCAGCACCACAATCCCGTAAATCGGAAGCTGGTAGCGGTTGGAAGTATCCCCCAGCAAAAGCGCGGTCTTCGACACCGCCAAAAAATATCCGGCCGCCGTAAAAAGCAGCATATCAAACGGTGCGCCTGCCAAAACGCCCTTTCCCGCAAGCTGTCCACCCTGCACATTTTTCTTCTGCGCCGCTCCCCCATGCCGCCTTTTCCCGCTCAACAGGCGCACCACCGCTGCCGCCGCAAGAAGCAGCAGCAGGCCAAGCAGGCCGCCGAACACATAGCGGTTCATCAGATCCCAGAAAAAGAAAATCCGCTCGAGGGTATTCGACAAATCAAAAAAATTCTCCGTGGCCTGCGCCCCCCGCTGTCCTTTGAACATCTGACCCGGAAACGCCGGGTAAGTCAGATACGCCAGAACGAAAGCCAATCCCTGAAACAGACCGTACCGCAGACAGTTCCAAATATTCCTGTCCCGCCGCAAAAGCCAGACGCAAAACGCAATGGCCAGAAAGAACAGAAAAATAAAATAATAATACTGTGTCAGAAAGCCCACATAAGTCACCGCTGCCATGAAAAGGAGCGTCCCCACCGAAAGTCTTGTTCCTCCCCCTGCGTCCGTCAGGCCCCCTTCCCCTCTGCCGCTTTCCTCTCCCCGAATCACGATCCGCACATGCAAAATCGCGCTAAGCAGCACAAAAGCCGTCAACATTTCATACATCCGGATAAACACCACGCCGCTCATGGCCGCCGGACTGCATCCGTAAACAAACATCACGAAAAGAGGAATCGGCTGTCTTTTCCCCGCAGTTAAATATGTCAAATATGTCAGAAGTATGAGATTGATCCCGTGAAAAAAGAGATTGACCGAAAGCCCGATCCACTTGGAAAACACGCCCGGCACAAGGGACGCCACCGTGTGAAATACCCAGTAATACATGGGCGGATGCACGTCCCACGACTGCACTTGCTTTATCAGACCATACTGAAACCGCTCCCCCGGAAGCACCACAAATTCATTGCGGTATTCGTCCCGCTCCATCCATTTTCCGTCCTCCACATAGAAGCCGTTCGTCCGCGCCGTGGAGTAGTAGGTGTAAAACTCATCCTCATGAAATCCCTGTTTCTGCGCGCAGAACCAGAATGCCGCCGCCATCTGCAGAAGCCAGAGTACAATAAAGCACACCATATATTTGGTTTTTATCCCGCTGCCCTTTCGCTCAACCATGCCCGCACTTTTCCCTCAACTTCATCTTTCCCGCGTGCACCGTCCTGACCGCACGGGGGGCCGCCGAAAGCAGCAGCAGATAAGCTCTGTTTTTCCCCGTCAGATAGGGGTTTTTTATCGTATCCCCCGTATGCCGCCGCAAATACTTTATCACATTTTTGTAAAATGTGTTGTCCCTGTTCATTTGGGACAACGGCACATGCAGCATGTAATCCAGCCTCTGATAGAGGTTAAAGCGCACCGCATAGTCGTGCATGGCAGGATATTTCCGATCCACAAGCGTCTGCACCTTGTCCGCGTTTTCCACGATATCCAGAAACACCCGCGAAAAACTGTCCTTCGTCCTCTTTCTCGTGGTGCTGTCCGGCCTGCAGACCACGTGGTAACCCTGCTCCGGTAAAATCCCGATGCCCGGAATCTCCTGCAAAATATCCAAAAGCAGCCGGAAATCCTCGTTCAGCTCGCCTTCCGGAAACCTGTGGCCCTCAAAGATTTTGCGCGGAAACAGCTTTGTGCAAAAGGAGCTGTCCCCCCGGTGCAAAAGAAGTTCTTTTATGAATGTTTCCGAGTCGCAATACCACTCCTTCTCCGGCGGCACACAAATATCCGGCAGCCGTCTTCCCTCCTCGTCCACCTCATCACGGGATATCTGCGCCACAGGGTACTCCCCCTTCTCCAACGCCGAAACCAGCTTCTCATACACATAGACGTCTACATAATCGTCGCTGTCCGCAAATCCCACATAATCCCCGGAGGCCATCGAAAGCCCGACATTTCTGGCGGAAGAAGCGCCCCCGTTCTCCTTATGGTAAGCGGCAATGCGCGCATCCGACGCCGCAAGCTGCTCACAGAGCTTCCCCGTGCCGTCCGTGGAACCGTCGTCAATCAAAAGAATTTCCAGCTCTTCGTACGTCTGGGCGCAGAGGGAGCGCACACATCTTTCCAGACAGTTTATGGAATTGTATACAGGAACAATCACACTGATTTTTTTCGTCTCCATCTGCTCCTTTCTGCCCGTTTGCCGCGATTTTACATCCCTTTGCTACCGTGTTTTTGCCCTCTGCCCTGCATCGTCCGCAGGCAGATATTTCCCCGGCTTAATGACAGGCGCCTCGCTAAGCGGCCCCTCTTCCTCCGGGCAGAGCCTTCCCCGACGCATACCTTCCACAAACCGCAAAAGAGCGGAAGCCGCATGTTCCGCGTTCCACACATCCCGGATGGTCTCGTAGGCGGCACGCCCCATGCCCCGCCGTTCCTCCCAATTTTCAAACAGATCCAGCACCAGCGCCTCCATCTTTTCATAGCGGCCGCCGGGATAGAGCAGACCGTTCTCTCCATGGCGGATCAGATAAGGCGCCGCCCCCACACGGGCGTCAACCACTTCCACACAACCGCTGTTCATCCCCTCGTTGACCACCGCGCCCCAGCCCTCCAAGTGATTGCTGGTGAAGAGATGGACGTGGCACTTCTCCATCACATCCCGCACCCGATCCGGTTTCGTATATCCGTAAAACACAAAATCGTCCGAAAGTCCTTCCCGCCTGACTTCATCCTTTATGGCAGTCTCCAGTTCACCGCCGCCAAGCATATGCACGCGATAGGCATATCCCTTCCTGCGCAGCGTCCTGCCAAGCCGCACCGCGTACTCCGGATGCTTTAGCGGAATAAACCGCCCCGCCCAGACAATCTCAAGGAGACCCTCCTTCGACTTCATCGTTTCAAACGCCTCGTCACTGTAAACCCGCAGTTTTGTAAAATAGCCCCACTTAAAAAGTTTCCCCGGATAGGCCCCGATCAAGTGAAAATCCGACGCCGTATACGCGCCCGCACAAAGCATACAAATATTTTCTCCCCGATACCTGATATGCTCCCTGTACTTCGCCGCAAGGCCTCTGGGTGAGACCGCTTTCCACTGTCCCTCCCGGTACAGCCGCTCGCTCACCCGAAGCGTTGTTTTGCCCGATCGAAGCCGCGGCGTCACGATGTCTTCCCTGCCCGTCCAGCCAAACAGCACCACATCGCTCTCCATAATCCGTTTCAGACACGCATACTCGTCCTGATAAAGGCACATGACATAGGGTATTTCGTTCACATCAACGCTCCACCCCATCTCCACGCGCTCCGCCTCCATGGGCATGGTCTGGATAAAGACAAACCCCTTCCCCAGCCGCTTATACAGCGCCTCGCAGAAAGGAAGCTGATGATGGTTGATGTAGTTTGATACAAAGGTAAAAGTCATATTACTTCCTCCACGGAGAATGCCCGTATTTTGGGCATTCTCCCGTGTGAGACTTAGTACTTCTTCGCGAAGCAGCCTTTGCTGCGAGTGATTAGAAGTACTTCTCACACTATTCCATCATCTCCCGATAAATGTGCATCAGCCGATAATAGTTCTGATCCGCGTCATGGTTCACTCTGGCGTGCTTTCTGGCATTGTCGGAAAGCCTGTCCACAATGGCCTCTTTGGTGAACACCTCGATAATGCTGTCCGCCAGCGCGTCCACATCCCCGGGCGCATAGAGAAAGCCGTCCCCGCCGTCCGTCAGAATATTATGTATGCCGCCCACATTGGCCGCCACACACGGTACGCCTAAAAGCATCGCCTCCCCCACGGAATTGGGAGAATTTTCAAGAACCGACGGGCAGACGAAAACCTGACAGCTTAGATACTGCTTTTTCATCTCCTCCGCGTCGATCCGCCCCAGCATATTGATCTTTTCTTCCAGATTGTTTTCACGGATCAGTTTTTTCAGATATTTGCCGTAAGCGGGCAGCTTCAGCGCGTCTTTCCACGTCTCCGCCCTCAAAATATCCGCGCCCGCCACATAGACTTCCGCATCCGGAAACTGCTCCAGAATCTTTGGCATCGCCTGTAACAGATAGTGGAATCCCTTGAGCGGATAATCGCCCTGACTCAAAAAAATCCGGTGGGTCTGGCAGTTATTTTTGTTCCACCTGTCGCGGTAAAACACGCTGCGCAGCGTCTCATTCAGAAAATGGTAAACCGCATTCGGATTTATCTTCGCCGTCTCCGCCCGGTCAAAATCCGTGCGGCCCGCTATATGGCCCACACGCTTGATCGCCTCGATCTCGTACACGCCCCGTTTTTCAAACTTTTTCTGCTGCTGTCTGATGCTGTCCTTCCTGATTCTGTCCCGGAAGGTGCTCTGCCTTTGTACTTTCACCGGCAGATCCGCCATATATACTTTTGCGATGGCGGATACAAGACCCTGAATGCCGATCAGCGTTTTCTCCGGCCGGTCAAACACCTTAATCGACGCCAGCGCATGGGGAAATTCCGTGCCGAACACATGCAGAATATCCGGCTCAAAATCATTGATAATAAGCTCGAAATGTTTCTCCAGCGCCGTGTCGTAGCGCTCCGGCGCCGCCATATCCTCCACAAAGCCGTAGCAGTGGCAGGAGATATTTTCCCCCAGCGGCATCATCCGGTCAAAATTTCCAAGCGACTCGTCCACCGGAAACGCAATGCCAAGCTCGATGCGGTTCCTCTCCTGTTCCATCACCACCCGGTCAAGCAGTCCGGAAAGCCATCCTTCCCTGTTGCTGCAGGGAAGATTTAATCGTTTGGCAATCGCCGGCAGCATAATATTGCACACCCATAATACCTTCATTTGTACCTCTCCCTTCGCGCGCCGGCACCCTTCTCCACATGCCGCGCTCTTTTGCAACATTTTTTACACAGATATTTTTATCCGATATAACCTTCTCTTGACCGCCTGATACATGTTTGCCGTCGCCTCGTTCTCCGCCAGAAATGTCCGAAGCGGCGCCAGCGTCAAAAGCATAACCATACTGTACTTTAGAATCTGTCCGCGGCTCATGTATTTTTTTACGATATGCGCATGCTCTGCGCCGGAGCGCTTCCTGTTCTCCCCGCTTTCCGAAAAGCCTTTTCCCTCGTAGGAAGCCACGGTAAGCGGCATGTAAATCATACGCGCCCGCGCACGGTAATAGCACCAGAGAAAATGTTCATAATCCGCCCGGACTTTGTAGCACGTCCGAAAGCCCCGTTTTGCGAGAAGCCGTCTGTCATAAAAACAGGCCTGATGGCAGGGCACATTGCGGTAGCAGGCAAAATCATCGATCACCGGATTGGACATCACATGGGCGCCCGTGGCACGCTCTCTGATATTGCCGTAAAGAACCATCGGCCGCGGGCGTTTTTTTTCACCCGCACGGCTTTTGGCTGCGCTCCCACCCTTTCGCCTTCCATCTTCGATGTCGGAAACCCTCGGCCCGCCGTGCTTTTCGATCTCCCGCTTCACCTGCGCCAGCACGTTTTCGTCCGCAAAGTAATCGCCACAGTTTAGGAAAAACAGGTACTTCCCTTCCGTGTGGGAAACCGCCCGGTTCATGGCGTCGTAAATACCCTCGTCCCGCTCTCTGAAAATTTTTAGATCCGTCCCCACAGTCAGACCCTCCACAGAACCGTCCGTGGAGAGACCGTCCTGCACGACGATCTCATAATTCTTCTCCGTCTGACTGCGAATGCTGGCAATCGTGTCGTGCAGTTTTTTCCCCGCATTGCGGCAGACGACTATAATGCTGAAAGTTACTTTAGTTGACATCCGACAATATCTCCACCATCTCATGAAAGAAAAATGTTTTGTAGGGCAGGATCAATACCCCGTCATTGGCGCCTTTTTTCAGATACATGGCAAAATACACCACCGCCGCCAGAAGGATTCCCGCCCGAAACAGCCTGCGCCATTTTTTATCCGGCACCGCCTTCAAAAGCATCGGCAGAAACAAAATCTGACTCACCATCAGATAGTAGCCGATCCGCGAAATAATGGGCAGGAAAGAGCAGAATACATAGAGGACAAACGCCCCCAGGTTTAAGTACGCATAAAACCAAAACCGCCGGTTCCACTCTTTGTCTTCCTCTATCATTGTGACGGTTTCCCCGCCGTTTATGCCTGCCTTTTTCTCCCTCTCCCGCATCAGATACACGATCCCTGCAAAACCCAAAACTGCAGCACATCGCAGAATGCTGATATAGCTCGTGCCGCCTTCCAGATACTCCGTGTCCTCATAAGTCGGATACAGAAAAATCACAAGTTTCAGATAAAAATCCTGCAGGAACAAAAAGGTGGTACAAAAGGCGGCTGCTATGGCAAGCTGCCATTTTTTCCATGACAGGGACGCCAGAAAATAGAGCGGGATCACGACCAGAAGCGACTTGTGGAAGGCCGCGCCCAAAACCACCAGCGCCAAAAATCTGCCCCACTGCTTTCGCAGCACAAACTTCATGGAGTAGAGCGCAAGCGCAAGCGCCAGATAGTAGCGCACCGTGCTGAACGTCTGGAAATAGTAGCCAAGCGTCATAAAGAGGAAAAAAGTCAGCCCGAACTCATCGCTCTGCTCATACATGGCAAGCAGAAAAAACAGCGCCGTCGCAAAGGAATAACACGCAAACACCAGCAAAAAATTTTCATAGCCGGACAAACCGTAAACCAGCTTCACCAGAAGGTTAAAGCCGATCTCCGTAGGCACATAGGCGTCGCAGTTGACCAGATGCATGAACTCCACATATTTTGCATAGTCATTTCCCACATTGAGCCTGCACGCGGAGAGCAAAAATAAAATCAGAAAGATGGCCGTCAGACAGACGCGGTTCGCAAGCTGCTGTCTGGTAACCGCATGAGATTTTCCCGCCGGATGGTTATCCACCATACTGGCAAGAAGCGCCGTGACAGCCGCAATCGTAATATACAGAATCATCGGCCGCGCGCCTCCCGCACGCCTGCGCACATCATACGAAACGCTCTGCCAACCGGAATTTCCTGACACATGATTTCCCTGTGCGCCCACAAAAACCGCAGCGAAAGCGGCAGCGCCAGTCTCCCGTAAAGATGGTGATAAAGCACGCCCCTGTCCCGGAAAAACTTTTCATGGTAACCGGAAAACCACGTGGACTCCCTTTCCTGCTCCCTGCCGATACACATGGTGTGGGCGTAAATCCGAAGCCCCGCCTTCAGGCAGTCCCGCAAAAACAGGCTGTCCTCCCCGTTGCTGTACTTTGCGCCGCCGCCGAAAAGCACCGAATAGTGCACATTCGCCCTGCGCAGCGCATCTAATTTAGCAGAAATGCTGTAAGCCGGATATCTGCCGTAATTGCGATAGGTGACCCTGCGGATTTCCTGATTCCAGTAAGTTCTGCGCGAGGCTGCAACCTCCACGTTAAAGAGAATCATGTCCGCGCCGGGCAGCGACTTGTATGCCCTGCGGATCTTTTCCGCATAATCCGGCACCAGCCTGATATCCTCATCGGAAAAAAGCACCACGTCTCCGGATGCATGTAAAAGCGCGGTATTGCGGCTCAAACCCACGCCCCGTTCCGGCATGGAAAAGCATTTCACACTGCCCCCCGGCGACGTAAGCGTCTCATAACCATACACGCCGCACTGGTTTACAAGCACCGCATCCGTAGCAATATGCATTTGTGAGATCAACTCTGCGGCATTTTTATCCACCGCAGAGATCAAAACCTCAAGTTTTATTTTTCCCATAATATCTCCGTAAAAACCGCTCATCCGCATCCCTGACCGCCACGCCGCACAGCGCGCAGTCCTGGGATTTTAACTGCTCCGTCACATAGGCCGCAAAGGATGCGTGCACCGCGCCAAAAGGCAAAGACAATACCACGCCGTCCGCCTTTCGCATCTGCGCAAGCTCCTCTTTCGAAACAGATTGGCCCCTGTCTAGCTCGCAAATCCGAATATTCCCCAGTTTCCCGCGCAAATAGGCTATATTGTTTTCGTAATCCTGTCTCAGCCTTTCTCCGCCCGAGACATAACCGACAAACGGCAAATCTGTCACTTTTCGGACATCCCCCGCCACCAGAATCCGGTCGTCCATCACAAAATAGAGCGAGAATCCGAGTAGGCTGATACACAATCCGAAAAAGGCACCCACAAACAAAGCCTGCGCCATCCGGCTGTCCGCCACGGCGAGCTTCACCTCCGACTTCTGAATTGCGTGAATGTCCAGAAACTCCTTCGCCTGCCCGCCATATGTCTCAAGGGCCTGCACCGCCGCACCGAGAATCGCGTCCGTGCGCTGTTCCTTGTTTGTTGTAACCGTGATCGTCAAAAGCCGGATATCCGAAAGAATCTCTGCTTTTATGGCGGCCGCTGCCTCCTCGCGGGTATAATCCGCCGGAAGGTTTCGAAGGGTCAGCTCCATAATCGGGTCGGCCGCCATCAGGTCATTCCATGTATAACCGTTGTATGCCTGATACACTTCCCCCGTCTCATCCGCCGCGAAATCCAGATACACCTTCGCGTAAGCGGTATACTCCCGCTCCGATTCCGGCACCGTGCGCACGACCGTATACACAATCACACCAAGCAAAGCGCCGCCAGCCACCGCCCCCAGCACAAGCGGAAGCTTTCCCAGCAGACACAGCATATACTTTTTCAAATCCATGCCTTCGTCGGCATAGCTCCTGTCCTTCATACCGTAAATCCTTTCATAGATACCTCCCCGGCGGCTGTATTGCGAAGCGAAAGCTGTCGATACCCGGCGCGGGCGGCAGGCGGTTTCTTAAGGAGCCCCTTGAAAATCGCTGGTACTTAGCGAGGTGTTCCACGTGCTTAGTATCCACCGCGGTTTTCGCGGAGCGAGAGCGCGGCGACGTAGAAACCGCCTGCTGCCCGCGCGCCGCCCGTTACACGTACTCCCGCCTCTCCTCACTTCTTCGCAGTCGTCTGGTTACTCTCAACCCCCTCCGTGCTCTCCGGCTTAATCAGAATTTTCAGCGTCAAAAGCATCAGCTTCAAATCCAGCCACACGGAATACTGCTCGATATAAGTCAGATCCAGTTTCAGCTTATCGTAGGGCGTCGTATTGTATTTTCCGTAAACCTGCGCATAACCCGCAAGCCCTGCCTTCACCTTCATGCGGAAGGCGAACTCCGGCATGTCCTCCATGTACTGGTCGATGATTTCCGGCCTTTCGGGTCTGGGACCGATAAAGGACATTTCTCCCTTTAAAATGTTGAAAAGCTGCGGCAGCTCATCGATTCTGGTGGCACGAATAAACTTCCCGACCGGCGTGATCCGGGAGTCGTTTTTGGACGCCAGCCTCGCCACGCCGTCCTTCTCCGCATCCACCCGCATACTCCTGAACTTTAAAATATAAAATTCCTTTCTGTCGCGGGTACAGCGGATCTGCTTGTATAAAACCGGCCCGCCGTCATACATCTTAATCGCCGCTGCCGTAATCAGCATAAAGGGCGACGCAATCACCAGAAGAAGCACCGAGCACACCAGATCGATCAGCCGCTTCGCCACCCTCTGTTCCACCTTAAGGGAATATTCCCGCGTCAGATAAATGGGCGTGTCAAACAAGTGAAGCTGATCCGCGCCCTTGATAAGCACGTCGGATATCTTGGGCATCGTATACACCCGCACCGACAGACTGTAACAGTATTTTAACAGGGTGTTCCTGTCCGCCGCGGAAATATCCCACAGCACCACCGCGCCGTAGCCCTTTTCAATCTCCGCTTTCACCGACTCCATGCCCTCGGAAATACGCAGGCATTTTTTAATCTGATACTTGTCCTTTCTCGACTCAAATTTCGTGACGATATCGTCAATAGGCCGTTCGCCGTGTATGATCAGAATATCTCTGGGCGGAAACGCCTTGTAGTAACAAACATTGCAGAAAAATACCCAGAATCCTGCGAGAGCCGTCTGAATCAGCATCGTCCACACAATGGGCCGCACATCCACCACCCAGTTTGCCATCAGGGAAATCTGGAAATAGGAAATCACATTGACAATGAGCAGGGAAAACAGCTCCGAAATGAACACATCCACCGGCTTCAGATAACCGATTTTCAGCGCGCCGTATGTATTCGCGAAGAAAAACAACAGCACGAAATAAATCGAAAGGATCAGCACATGTCCTTTAAAATAAAAACGAAAATTCCTGTGCAGTTTCAAAAACGGGTAATACGCCTCCAGCCAGAAATAGGCATAGACTGCCGTCTGGAAGATCAGCCCGATAAAAGAAAGCTGCAAAATAATCAGTCTTTTAAATGTCTCCACTTTTCTCATGGTCTTATATCCGCCTCATCGTCGCCCTGTAAGCCCAGAACACGAAATAAAACGCGCTGGCCGCTACAGAGAGCTTCTCCTGTCTGCGGTACAGATTCCAGATCCGCTTCACCGCCTTAAGTTTATTGGAAGACAGAGACCGCGCAGGTCTTCTGTAGACCGCAAGCACCTCATCGAGTCCGTATGCCTCGTATCCCGCCCGCAAAATCTGCCACCAAGTTGCCGTATCCTCGCTCTCCACCTGCGGCATCCGGATCAGCCCGTGCGGGATAATGTCCCGGTCAATCACAACGGTAGTCGTAAAAATCACCGTCCGCGACAACGCTTTTTTATAAGTGAGAATCTCCGGCACGTGTACGACTCTGCCCGTAGGCCCGGCCTGTTCATCCCCGAACTCATAGGCGGAAAACACAAACCCCGCCCGTTTTTCCCTCATAAAAATAAGCTGCTTTTCTAACTTGTCCGAAACCCAGATATCATCCGCGTCGAGGAAAGCGATATACTGTCCTCTCGCCAGATCCGCTCCCGTGTTGCGCGCTGCGGCAGCGCCCTCGTTTTTGCTTTTGCATATAAGAAAAACGGTTTTCTCTTCCCCGCACAGATATTCCTCCATATGCCCTATATTTTCAGACCCGGCCGCCGGATGATGCGCATACGCGGAGAGCGCCTTTTTAACTGCCTCCACACTGCCATCCCCGGAACAGTCGTCCACCAGCAGAAGCTCCCATTTGTCATATGTCTGTGAAAGCACCATTTTGATGGTATCTGCGATATAGGCTGCCGCCCGGTACACCGGAACGATAATGCTCACCAGCCCGCTTACTCTGTCACTCAAGTTCCTCTCCCCCGATCTCTTCCCTGACCAGATAGATCGGCCTCCTCTTCACTTCCATATAAGTCTTGGATAAGTATTGCCCGACAATCCCCAGACAAAACAACTGTACGCCGCTGACCATCATGATAATACAGACCAGAGACGGCCAGCCGGAAGTCGGATCACCAAACATCATCTTTCGCACAATCGTCACGATAATTATGACAAAGGCAACCAAGCAGAAGAACACGCCCGCCACGGAAGCTATCGTCAGGGGCACCGTGGAAAAAGCGATGATCCCCTCAAGAGAATACAAAAACAATTTCCAGAACGACCACTTTGTCTCGCCCTTTCTGCGCTCCACATTTTCGTATTCCAGCCATTTCGTCTCATAGCCCACCCAGCCGAAAATACCCTTGGTAAAGCGGTTATACTCTGTCATTGACAAAATCGCGTCCACCACCTGCCTTGTCATCAGACGGTAGTCTCTGGCGCCGTCCACAATCTCCGTCCGCGAAATCCTGTTCATCAGTTTATAAAACATTCTCGCAAAAAAAGAGCGGATCACGGGTTCCCCTTTTCTGGTCACGCGTCTTGTGGCCACCGAGTCATACCCCTGTTCAATGTATGCATACATCTCCGGCAGGAGGGATGGCGGGTCCTGCAAGTCCGCGTCCATCAGCACCGCCAGATCGCCCCTGCATTTCTGCAGT
Organism: uncultured bacterium; assembly: GCA_947073545.1. Lineage (GTDB taxonomy): Bacteria > Bacillota > Clostridia > Lachnospirales > Lachnospiraceae > UBA3282. The sequence goes on along the minus strand of CAMTMP010000003.1, from coordinate 8,346 downwards.
CCCGCATAGATCGCCGCCTCCTTGCCAAAATTGCGCGCGAAGGAAATAAGGCGCACCCTCCCGTCCTCCTCGCAGAGCTTTTTCACCTCAAAAACCGTTCGATCCTTGGAGCCGTCGTCCACATATAATATCTCAAATTCTATCTGCTTTTCACGAAAAAAATCCGTATTTTTACATAATTCATCGTAAAAATCCCTGACATTCTCCTCTTCGTTGTAACAGGGTACAATGACACTGAGTAACTTCATCGTGCTCTCCTTTCGTGCATACCGATATCAGTGTATCATATTTACATAAAAAAAGGAAGAGACGCGTCTCTTCCCTCAAAATTCATATCAGATTGTTTTTCAGCCGTATGTAATCAGCTACAACGGCGATATATTCACTGTTCGTCGGTCTGGTATATTCCAGTGTATTGGTGTAACCGAACAGTTCCTCAAAAAGATCACTGTTTCCCCTGTCCCACGATACTTCGATTGCATTGCGGATCGCCCGTTCAATCTTCGTATCGGTCGTCTGGTACATCTTCGCCAAGTCAGGATAAAGCAGCTTCGTCACGCTCCCTACCAGCTCCATGTCCTCCACACACATCCCCACTGCACTTCGCAAAAACTGGTAGCCACGCAAATGTGCCGGTATCCCAAGTTCCAGCATCAGATCGGAGATCGTTTTCTCAAGCTCCTTCGGACTTATCATATTCTGTTGTGCCATTCCCCTCTTACTCCTTTGCAAGTTTTGATATAATAATATAAATAAACAAATATAGTTCTTTACTTCTTCGACAATCATATCAAAAATGCATCGCGCTGTAAACGGTAATTTATCGCGCAGAGGAATACTTTTGCACGGTAAGGCAATTTTTTGATCCGGTACTACATTCTTGCCTTGCTTACATTTGCCTGAAACCATTCGTAAGCCAGCTTTACGCCCTCCTCAAGTTCTACCTTATGCTGCCAGCCGAGTCCGTGCAGCTTTGTCACATCCGTAAGTTTTCTCGGCGTGCCGTCGGGCATCGTCTGATCCCAGACGATCTGTCCCGTATAGCCTACCACCTTTTTCACCGTTTCCGCCAGCTCTTTGATCGTAACTTCCTTTCCGGTGCCGATATTGACATGCTGTTCCCCGCTGTAATTCTCAAGCAGGAACACGCAGGCATCAGCCATATCATCCACATATAAAAACTCTCTGAGCGGTGTGCCCGTTCCCCAAAGCATGACCGTGGGATCGCCGTTTACCTTCGCCTCGTGGAATTTGCGGATCATCGCAGGCATTACATGGGACCCTTCCAGATCGTAATTGTCATGTGGCCCGTATAAATTCGTGGGCATACAGCTTATGAAATCGTCCCCATACTGTCTCTTATAAAATTTACACATTTCCAGTCCTGCAATTTTCGCAACGGCATACGCCTCGTTCGTCTCCTCCAACGGACCTGTCAGCAGCGCGTCCTCCGGGATCGGCTGCGGCGCCATTCTGGGATAAATGCAGGTGCTCCCCAAAAACAGAAGTTTTTTTACCTCATACACATGACAACAGTGAATGACATTACACTGAATCTGCATATTCTCATAGGCAAACTCCGCGGGTATTGTGTTGTTCGCATTGATTCCGCCCACCTTGGCAGCCGCCAGAATCACCGCGTCCGGACGCTCCTTTTCAAAAAACGCGCGCACCTCTTGTTGACTTGTTAAGTCAAGTTCCTTGTGCGTCCTGCCGATAATGTTTTCATACCCCTTTGCCTGCAATGATCGCACAATCGCGCTTCCTACCAGTCCTCTGTGCCCCGCCACATAAATTTTGTCTGTCTTGTTCATAACGGCCACCCTCCATGTCTTAACTCTACCGCTCTTCTCATTTTAACCGCCATGATTCCGCATCGCGGAATCTCAAATCTGTGCGGAGAATGCCCGTTTTCTGGGCATTCTCTGGTGTGAGACTTAGTACTTCTCAGCGAAGCAGCCTCTGCTGCTGAGTTTTAGAAGTACTTCTCACAATACAACCATCAAAACCTCTATCAGTCTATCACAGCGCTGTCCCTTTTACAAGAGACCCGCCATCACCCGGCAAACCTGCCGCCGGGGTCCTTTCCCTGTTTTCCCGCCGCTCACTGCGCCGGGCGAAACCCGTCCGCCATTTTCTCCCCCAAAAACGCAATCTGCGCCTTGGACGGAGAGGAGGGAAACGCCTCGTATCCCACTCTGTCGCCCGCTGCCGGGCAGTAAAAAACGATGCCCTCCATCTCATAAGCATAGGTTTCATAATTTTCGTAATCCTTCTGGACAAGCCAGTAATCGTTCCCATAGGATGCGGCCGATTCCCGCGCCAGTGCAAAGCCCTTGTATGCCAGCAGCAAAACCACGAAGGCGGAAACCAGCCGCGCCGCTGCAAGCCGCCATCCCACGCCCTTCCCGCGCAGACCACTCTGCCCTCCCGCGCCGCTTCTCTTCCTCCCGGCATCGTTTTCCTCCCGCCGCCGTGCGCCCGCCAAAGTCCGTCCGCCACCTTCCGCAGGGTGCACCGCCGCCTCATAAATCCCGCCAAACACCACCGCCGCCGTCAAATACACCCAGACACAGCCGTAGCGGATCAGGGGCGAAGTGCATAGCCAGAACACAAAGGAAGCCGCTGCTGTCACCTGCACCGCAAGATGCGCCGGAGACAGTACACTGTCCTGTGCCACAGCCCCATCCGAATCCGTCTGCCTCCTCCTATACCACCGCCAAGCCAGATACAAAATCTCCGCAAAAAGCAGAACCACCGCCGCCGCTGACGCCAGCACAAGCGCCTTATCGCTCCCCGCCAGCGTCCGAAACCACCCCGGCAGCCACTCCCCCATCGGCAGATCGAACTGTGTCACGTCCGTGTATCCCCTGCCCCAAACCTGTATTTCCCTGGCGTCATAATCCGCCAGCCCTCTCGGAATTTTCCAGACCACGTCAAACAGATCAATCTGTGTAAACGGGTAAACCAGCCACCCCGATATCACCACATTGCGGATAAAAAAAGGAAGCGCCGTAACGATACCCAGTCCCAGATACAAAAGCGTCTCGCCCCGTCTTTTCTCCCACAGAAGGCGGCAGGCCGGATAAACCGCGAGCAGAAGAATCAGCGCCGCCGACAATTTCACCGTCATCAGGAACACGCCAAGCACGCACAAAAGCGCGTAAGGCAGAATCGTCCGCTCGCCTCTCTCCAAAAGATCCAGCCACTTTATCACTATATAAAATGCCACAAGCACCATAAAATAATCCGAGGCCGGAGAAATCATTTCGTCAAAAATATTTACCAGATAGTACACACACATCACTCTGGCAAAATCGCTCGTCCGAAGCCGTCCCTCCCGCAGGGATTTCCCCATCGGCAGGCAGACCGCCGCAAGTAAAAACGCGAGCCACCCCGCCGCGCAGTGATAGGACTGCCCGCCCAAAAAGGCCATACTGTAGAGGGCGGACAGGGCAAAAGACGAACTGTTGTAGGCCAGCCTGCAATGCAGATTGCCAAGCCCTTTCACCACGCCGTACTCCTCGATCCAGCGGATACTCTGGGCGTGATAAAGCCCCGTGTCGTAGTGAATCATCCCCCGGGAAGCGCCGTAGGCAAAGAAGAAAAACAATACGGCCGCCGCACAAAGTCCGGGACGGACAGTCAGCCCCTTTCCCCCGTCAAAAGTTTCCCCTGAAAAAAACAGCCGCCGCACCCTGTCCGCGAACATCCTTCGATCGGCCGCCACAGTGAACAGACAGACCGCGCACAGCATCACATTGGCCGCCGCCCCCACACCCGCAAACAGACTGAAAAACTGTGCATAGACCGTAACGCATACAAGCCCGCACATAAAATACGCGTCTGCGGCAATGTTCCCTGTGCAGACGTGTGCATAATAAGGAAGGTGCCGCGTGATGACACGCAGCACACCATACCCCATGATAAATGTAGTGATACCCATATAGAGCCAAATGAAAATAACCGACAGCATTTCTGATATACGTTTCCTCTATCTTTCTCTTCTGCCCGCTGCGTTTCGCCTCGCAGATTTCTTCCGGCATATTTTAGAACCCGGCAGACAGCCGTCAGGCTTCGTTCTGCGCCCTGTATTCCACGCAGCTCATTCCCGCGATCTCTTTCAAATCCGCATCCATCATCATGGATACCAGCCCCTTGAAATCTACCTTCCGCTTCCAGCCAAGCTCTTTCTCCGCCTTCGCGCAGTTGCCCCACAAAAAATCCACCTCCGCCGGGCGGTAAAACTCGGGATTCACATCCACCAGCAGACGGCCGCTCTTTGCGTCGAAGCCTTTCTCGTTCACGCCGGTTCCTTCCCACCTGATCTGAATGCCAAGCTCCGCAAAAGCCGCCTCCACAAACTCCCTGACCGTGTGCGTCTCGTTGGTCGCCAGCACATAATCGTCGGGCTTGTCCTGCTGTAACATAAGCCACATGCCCTCTATATAGTCGCCTGCAAACCCCCAGTCTCTCTTGGCGTTCATATTGCCGAGTGACAGCTTCTCCTGTTTCCCCGCAATGATATTCGCGATCGCCAGCGTGATCTTTCTGGTCACAAAGTTCTCGCCCCGTCTGGGTGACTCGTGGTTAAACAAAATACCGTTGCAGGCAAACATATTATAAGACTCTCTGTAATTGACCGTAATCCAGTAAGAGTAGAGCTTCGCCGCGCCGTAAGGACTCTTCGGGTAAAAAGGCGTTTTCTCGCTCTGCGGCGCCGTCTCCGGAATGCCGCCGAAAAGCTCCGACGTAGAAGCCTGATAATATCTGCATGTGCCGCCGTTTACACGAATCGCCTCCAAGAGCTTTAAGGTGCTCACGCCCGTGGCCTCCGCCGTGTACTCGGGCACCTCGAAGGATACGCCCACATGGGACTGGGCCGCCAGATTATACACTTCCGTGGGGCGGATCTCCGCTATCAGCCGCATCAGGTTGCTTGAGTCCGTGGTATCCGCGTAGTGCAGGAAAAATTTTACTTTATGGTAGTCCGACGCTATCAGGTGGTCGATTCTTCCCGTGTTGGCAATGCTGTGTCTGCGGATCAGGCCGTGCACCTCATAGCCTTTCTCCAGCAAAAACTCCGCCAGATAAGAGCCGTCCTGTCCTGTAATTCCCGTGATTAGAGCTATTTTCTGCATATCGTTTATCCTTTCCTTCCATGCTTTGATTGTGACACGGCTGCCCGCCGCCTATATTTCTCTCAGATACGCCGCAATGGCGTCATGCCAGTCCGCAAACATAAAGTCCGTAGTCATTTTAAACATATAGTTTTCCAGAATGGAGTATGCCGGGCGCTTCACCGCCGCGCCGTATTCCTCCGAGGTAATCGCCTCAACCACAGTCTTTTTCCCTGCCAGCCGGAATATCTCCTCCGTAAACTGCGCCCAACTGCAGTCCCCCTCACAGGTGGCGTGGAACAGCCCGTAGTTTTCCGTGGGAAGCAGGTAGACAACCGCCTTGGCAAGCTCCGCCGCGCTGGTAGGCGATCCCACCTGGTCCCGCACCACTCTCACCTGATCGTTCGTCTCGGAAAGACGCAGCATCGTCTTCACAAAGTTCTTTCCGTCCCCGTAAAGCCATGCCGTGCGCAGGATAAAATGCCTGTCGCTAAACTCCTTTACAAATTCCTCTCCCGCCAGCTTCGTCCTCCCGTAAGCGCCCTGTGGGCCAACCGGGTCGGTTTCCTTATAAGGTCTTGTCCCGTTTCCGTCAAACACATAGTCCGTGGAGATGTGCATCAGCTTCGCGCCCGTCTCCTCTGCCGCTATGCTTAAATTGCGCGCCCCCACCGCATTGATACGGAAAGCCAGATCCTCCTCTTTCTCACAGGCCTCCACCGCCGTATAAGCCGCACAATTGATAATGGCATAAGGTTTCACCTCTCTGGCGAACTTCATCACCTCGTCCACCTTCGTGATATCCAGCTCCCCCACATCCGTGTTGACCAGTTCATATTCCGTGCTGTTTGCATATTCCAGATTCACAGCCCGTCCAAGCTGCCCGTTGCAGCCTGTCACGATTATCTTCTTCATATCTGTTTTATCCTTTCTCCGGTTTCCTGCCGCTCATGAAAAAACCGGATTTATGCTTTTTATTCTAACACATACTGCGCCAAACATGCACGAGAATTTTATATCGGCGGCGCAAAGATGGTAACAGTTCAGCCTCCGGCTTCACTGCCACTTCTGATGCACACAAAATGCTCCAAAGTCGCATTTTGGCGCTTGCACAACTCGCAAAATCGCATACAGAGCGATTTTACTCGCGGAATAGTGCAAGGCTGAACTGTTACCAAAGATATTATTATTATACGCCATCCGCCCGTATTCACACAATGAAATTCTTCTCAGGACATCGAAAAGTGCTTAAATATCCCCCGCATCCCAACGGCAATCACAAGCGACACGGCAGCCGCGAACAGGACAACCGCATATTCCATTCCCCCGCAAATTTCAAACAGGGCGCCGTACAAGGCGTTGCCAAAGGGCTGTGCACACATGGCAATGGTCATAATGACCGCAATTACCTTCCCCAGCAAATTGGGCGGCGTCACGGTCTGAAAAAAAGCCAACATCTGCACGGTAAACATCGTACAGCAGGTCATGACGATAAAACAGCAGACCGTCAGGATCACATAGACCGTTATGCCGGACGAGGACACGTACAGGGCCGCTGCCACGGGAAAGAGCGCGGCCGCGGACAGCACAATCAGATTTCCCGCTTTCTGTACAGACAGCTTCCTTGCAAAAATGCCCGCGCAGATGCCGCCCGCCAGTCCTCCCGCCGCAAGCGCCCCTTGTGCATAACCATAAAGCCGGTTCGCCTGTGCCGCTTCCAGCGGGAGAACCTCTGTCACCAGATAGGGCAGTGCCACCGTAATCATGGCGGACAAAAACAGGTTGATTCCGCTGACCGCCAGAACCGCCTGACCGATCATCGGCTTATCCTTCCGGATAAATCGCACGCTTTCCCCCAAATCGGATTTCACGTTCTTCCATATACTTCCCGCCGAATCCTGCTTTTGAAACGGTATATGAATAAAAATTTCCATGACAGCCGAAAGCACAAAACATACCGTGCAGACAAACAGCACCGGTTTTAGCCCATATGCGCTGTACAAAACTCCTCCAAGTACCGGCCCGATCAGGGCGGCAAAGGAACTGATGGTATTGATCACGGCATTGGCCTGCATGATGTGTTCCTGACCCGCCAGCGCCGGAATGCTGGCCTGAACGGCCGGCTGGTATGCGCCCGCGATCCCATACAATATCATCAGCGTGACTGTCAGCAGCGCCACCAGATTGACGCCGTCCATGAGCAGGATAAATGCCAAGATCAGCGCCGCCGTAAAAAAGTCCAGTATGACCATGACGTTCCTTTTGTTTACCCTGTCCGCAACGATGCCGCCCACGGGCGAAAGCAAAATAGACGGAATAAACGCGCACGCCATCACCGTGCCGTACAGCGCAGACGATCCCGTCTGGTTTAAAAGATACAGCGGCAGCGCAAACCGCAGAGCCGCATTGCCAAACAGCGAAATGATCTGTCCGATCACAACCAGTGTAAAATCCTTTGAAAACAATTTTTGATTCATTGATCTCCTCCTATTTATTTTTCCGATAAATCGCTGTCAGCTCCCGCATCCGCGCTATCATTTCCTCATCCACGATATCCAGTCCCATACCTTTAAGCATCTGATCAAACACGAGAAACTTATGATATGTTTCCTCCTCGGAACTATCAAATATCATGGGATTGATCCAGACATTCGCCACAAGCGAAATCAGTTCCGCAAGCTGCTTTGGATGCTCTGCCGCGATAGAGCCGTCGGCAATTCCCTCCATAATGATTGGCAGAATATAGTCAGGCGCCGTCAACTCTATGGTTTCATACAAAAGGCTGGTAAGAAGTCTCGGATTATTGTAAAAGCCGGGAGCTACCTGAAAGATCTCATCCTGCGCCGGACGACACAGAGAAGACTTAAACAGGGTTCTCAGCTTCTCTATGCCGTTTAAATCCCTGCGTTCCAGCGTACCCGCCAGTTTCCGGTTGGATTCCTCCATGATCCGGTCCGTAACCGCATCCAGAATTTCCTCCTTCGATTTAAAGTGATGGTAGATCGCGCCCTTGCTCAGACCGCCCAGATTGTCTATGATATCCTGAATGGACGTGTGCTCATAGCCCTTCGCCATGAAAAGGCGGCCCGCCACATCTAATATCAAATTCACCGTTTCTTCCGGGTACTTATTTCTCGCCATATTCTTACCCCCCCAGACTGTCCGAAAACTATTCCTATGGCTTCGTTTCCGCTTTCATTTTTTGCACAAAAAATGCCGGGAACGA